>DAOUAM010000090.1:0-11498 GCA_034433305.1 Dehalococcoidia bacterium
GCGCCGCCGGCGGCGCCGGGCGCGTGTACCTCCACCCGGTGGCCCTTGCCCTTCAGCTTCTGCACGTCCTCAGGCGGCATGCCGTGGTCCAGTTCCAGCATAAAGGGCCTGTCTATGGTCTCGGGATCGGTGCCTGGTATGCTCACCCATCTGGGCGCTTCCACCGCCTGCTGCGGCTCCATGCCGTGGTCAATAACGTTGGTGATAACCTGCACGTTCCACTGGGGCTGCCGGTCGCCTCCAGGCGTGCCGCCGATGAGGTAGGGCTTGCCGTCCTTGAAGACCATGTAGGCGTTAAGGGTGTGCATGGTGCGCTTGCCCGGCTCTATGACATTGGGGTGGCCCTCCTCCAGCGTGAAGCCGCGCCCCACGCGGTTGTTGAGCAGCACGCCCGTCCTGCCTGCCACGAAGCCAGAGCCGAAGGCGTTGGACAGGCTGTGAATGAAGGAAACGGCGTTGCCCTCCCGGTCTATGACGCAGAAGTAGCTGGTGTTGTCGTCGCCGGGGACGGAGGCGGCCAGCGGCCCGGTCTCCACCTTCTCGGCGGCGCGGCCAGGGTCAATGCGCTCCCTGCGCCGCGCGGCGAACTCCCTGGAGATAAGCTCCTCCACGGGCGAGGCCACGAAGTCGGGGTCGCCCACGTAGCGGTTGCGGTCGGCGAAGGCCAGCTTCTTGGCCTCCACCATGACATGGACGGCCTCCGCCGAGTAGAAACCCAGGGAGGCCAGGTCGAAGCCCTCCAGGATGTTCAGCATCTCCAGGACCAGGAAGCCCTGGGAGGGCAGAGCAGTCTCATATACCGTGAAGCCCCGGTAGGTGGTGGAAAGGGGTGGCTCGTACCACTCGGTGCGGTGCTGGGCGAACTCCTCCAGGGTGTACAGGCCGCCGGCGGCCTGGAGCGCCCGGACCATTTCGCGGGCCGTCTCGCCCCGGTAGAACTCGTCGGCCCCGCCCTGGGCCACGCGGCGCAGCGTCCGGGCCAGGTCCTTCTGCACCAGGACGTCGCCTGCCCTGTAGGGAGCGCCGTTCTTCGTGAAGATGCGGGCCGTGTCGGGATAGACCCGCAGCTTCTCCACCATGGACTGGTAGCCCCGGGAGGCGCGGGGCGGGATGGGGTAGCCCTCTTCGGCGTAGCCAATGGCAGGCTCCAGCAGTTGGGCCAGGGGCCTGGTGCCGAAGCGCTCCAGGATGCTCACGTAGGCGTCCACCTCACCTGGGATGGCAACGGACAGCGGCCCGTCCAGAGGCATGTTCTTGTAGCCGCGCCGGACGAAGTAGTCTCGGCTGGCTGCCCTGGGCGCCTTGCCGCTGCCTGAAAGCCCATAGGTCCTGCCGGTGCGGGCCTCGTACATGAGGACGAAAGGCTCGCCGCCCAGGCCGCAGCCGGCGTTGACGGTGACCCCCTCAACGGCGGCGGTGGCGATGGCCGCGTCAAAAGCGTTGCCGCCATCCCTCAGCACTCCAATGCCCGCCGAAGCCGCCAGCGGGGACACAGAGCAAACAATCCCGCCAGTGGTGTAAACGGTGCTTCTGCCGGTGACGAAGTTGGGCTTCAGTCCAGTCGCCATCTGCGCTCTCTCCTGCTGGTGTGGGGGACATGGTACCAGATTCGTCAAGCAGCCGCCACGCTATCGCGGCTGCCAGTACCGCCTGCCCTCGCCCACTACCACCCTGCCGAAGCCAGGGTAGGGGTAATGTACGGCGCAGACGGTCAGCCCCTCCCTGGCCAGCCACTCCATGAGCCTGCGCCTGGTCTGGACGGCCTGGTCTGGGTGGGAGTCGGCCCTGGGCTGCCAGTCCGTCTCCTGCACCTGCGCCCGCTCGTGGGCGGCGTCGCCCAGGAACAGGGCGCGCTGCCCGCCTGAGGCCAGCAGCAGGCTCTGGTGGCCGGGAGTGTGGCCTGGAGTAGGGTAGGCGCTCAGCTCGGCGCTGATGCGGTGCTCCCCCTCGATCAGCTCAATCTGGCCTATCATCTTCTCCAGGGGCAGGACCAGCTCTTTCACATAGCTGTAGCGCTCCCAGCGCGTCGGATCGCGGAAGAACTCCCAGTCGGCCCTGGGCAGGAAGTAGCGCGCCCTGGGGAAGGTGGGCACCACCTGTCCAGCGCTGGACAGGGTGAAGTTCCAGCCGATGTGGTCGCCGTGAAGGTGCGTGCAGAAGACGTAATCTATGTCGGCGGGGGCGACACCCACGCCCTGCAACTCCTCCAGCAGCCTGCCGCGCTGGCCCTGGAAGTACTGGGGGAAGTTGGCACCCACGCCCATGTCCACAATCATGCGCCTGCCCTGGCTCACTACCAGGTACAGGGTCACGTCGTGGCGGAGCTTGGAGCCTGGGGAGAAGATATCGGGGTACCTGTCACTGGCATCCGGCGGCACCCTGGCCCAGAAGCCGGGGCCATCATTGATGAGGTACGCATCCAGCAGGGCATAGACACGAGCACTGCCGACGGTAAGCATCTGGCTAGCCATGTGTGCCTCCTTTCCGCGTTCAGCGGCACGCCTGCTTGCGCCATACATTACAGGACTGGCTGCCCCTGGTCAACCAACGCTCGCCGCCAGGCACGGATGTTTACTGTGGACAGGCTTCCCTGTAACATGCCAGGAAGCGGACTGGAACGTCGCACCTGCCTGACTGGCGGTGCGGCCTGTAGAAGGAGGCAGTTGTGTCTGGCGCAAGCTCGCAGGCAACAGGGCCTGGTACAGAGAAGAGGCTGCTGTCGTGGCGGCACCACAGCGGCGAGGAAGTGGAGATACCCGTCGCTACTATCACCGGCACCCGGCCGGGGCCGAGGTTCGTGGTCATGGCGGGCATGCACGCCGGCGAGTACGCCGGCATCCTGGCCGCCCAGCGGCTCATCCAGACGGTCAGACCAGAGGTGCTGCGGGGGCAGCTTGTCGTGATACCGGTGATTTCCACCCGCGCCTTCATGATGCGCTACATGCAGCTCTCGCCGGTGGACGACAAGGAGGCCCACGCCTGCGTGCCGGGGCATCCCGAGGGCAGCTATACCGACTTCCTGATTGACCGCCTCTTCTCCCTGGCGCGGGACGCCGACTACCTGATTGACATGCACGCCGGCGAGTTCGCCCAGGCCCTTTACCCCTGGGTGCCGGTGCCCATGATAGGCCCGCCTCAGCTACAGGAGGCCTCGCGCAGCCTGGCGCTGGGCTTCGCGGTGCCCTATATTGAGCTGCGCACCGACGCCAGGCATATCCCGGCACTGGCCGCCTTCCTGGTGGAGGAAGGCGTGGCTAATATCTGGGTGGAGTGCGGCAAGAACGGCGTCCCGACTCCCGAGCACGTTTCCATTCACTACAACGGTGCCATGGCGGCCCTGCAGACGGTGGGCATGCTGCCTGGAGAGCCTGCCAGGCCGCCCCAGAAGCTGCTGCGCGGCAGGCGCTACCAGATCGTCGCCGAGCAGTCTGGCGTGTGGCACCCGGCGGTCAAGGAGGGCGATATTGTGGAGCGCGGCCAGTTCCTGGGAGAGCTTACCGACTACTTTGGGGACACTCTTCAGCGCTACACGGCGCCGCAGCGCTCGCTGGTGCTGTACTACTGGAGCAGCCCTGCCATCAACCACAGGCGCCGGCCTCATGGGTACGAGTGGCACTCTGGCCTGGTGAGCCTGATAACGCTGGACGACGAGAAGTGACATCGCGCGCATGGGCAGCGCCGGCAGGGATGCCCCAGCGGCCCGGCCAGGGGTGAGGCAGTGGGATATGTTCCGCCGTTCAGGTAAACTGGGACTGAACACCCTTCTATGGGAGGGGCTCAGCATTGGCGCTGGTGATGGCGGCCCTGCTGGTGGTGTACAACAATCTCATCAACCTGTTGCCCCAGCCGGTCCACGACAGGCTGTACATCCCTGTGAACCTCGCCCTGGGCCTCGTGCTGCTGGCGTGGGCCAGGCTGGAAGGCTACTTCTTCAAGGACCTGGGGCTTGGCCTGGACCGGCTGGCGCTAAGCCTCAGGTGGGGGCTGGGGCTTGGTCTGGTGTTGCCCGCGCCCATGTTCCTGGCGCTGGCCATGCCCCAGCCCGTGGGGCCGATGGTGGACGCCCGTGGCTGGGGCCAGGTGTCCATGGCGGCGTTGGCCTACCAGACCATGCTGCGCATCCCCCTGGGCACGGCCTTCCTGGAGGAGCTTTACTTCCGGGGAGTGCTGCATGGGGTCTGGGCAGGCTGGCGCGGAGTGCGGGCCGCGGTCGCCGGAGCCAGCGTCGCCTTTGGCCTGTGGCACGTTACGCCCACCCTGGAGTTGATGCGGGGCACCGGCCTGTTGGATAATCCCGTGCTTCTGGGCCTGGCCGTGCTGGGTGGTGTGGCCGCCACGGGAGTCGGCGGGCTGTTCTTCGCCTTCCTGCGTCTCAGGACAGGTGCCATTTACGCGCCAGCCCTTGCCCACTGGCTGATAAACTCGCTGTCCGCGTTCGCCGCCTTCCTCTCGGCGCGCTGACGCGGCCAGGCAGGACGCGAGCTGTGCCGCCATGACCAGACCCACGGCTGAGACAGGAAGCCATCCCGCCGAGCCGAAGCGGCGGCGACGCCATCTGGCGCGCTACCGACAGATCGCCACGGTGCTGGCCAGGCACGGCATGGGCTACCTGACCCACATGGTGGGGCTGGGGAGGCTGGTGCCCTTCCACCTCAGGCACCGCGCGCACGTCACCAGGCCGGAGCATGTCCGGATGGCGCTGGAGGAACTGGGCACGACCTTTGTCAAGCTGGGTCAGATACTCTCCACCCGCGCCGACCTGCTGCCCCAGGACTACCTTCAGGAGCTTGCCAGGCTCCAGGACTCGGTCTCGCCGCTACCCTTCGAGACCGTGAAACAGGTGGTGGTCAAGCAATTGGCCCAGCCCCTGGAGGCGGCCTTCGCGGCCTTCGACCCCGTGCCGCTGGCATCGGCATCCATAGGGCAGGTCCACGCCGCCACCCTGCTGGACGGCACCGAGGTGGTGGTGAAGGTGCGCCGGCCGGGCGCGGTGGAGCAGGTGGAGGAGGACTTGCAGATACTTCACGAGTTGGCGGCGGCTGCCGCCCGGCGCTGGGACGTGGCCGAGCAGTACGACGTGGTGGGCCTCGTCCGGGAGTTCTCCGATACCCTCACCGCTGAGCTGGACTACCTGAGGGAGAGCGAGAACATCGAGCGGTTCGCCCGCATGTTCAAGGACGACCCCAATGTCCACATCCCCCGCGTTTACTGGGGCCTGACTACCAGCAGCGTCCTGACCATGGAGCGCATTCGGGGCATCAAGGTCAGCGACACCGAGGCCCTGGACGCGGCGGGCATAGACCGCAAGGCCCTGGCCCAGCGCGCCGCCGGGGTGCTGCTCACCATGGTCTTCCGGCACGGCTTCTTCCACGCGGACCCTCACCCGGGCAACGTGCTGGTGGAGCCTGGCGGGCGCATCGGCCTGATTGACTTCGGCATGGTGGGCACCCTGGACGAGCGCACCCAGCAGCAGCTTGAGGACATCGTCCTGGCCGTCGCCAGCGAGGATGCTGAGCAGCTAGTGGACGCGCTGCTGGAGGTCTGCACCCCCAGGGCAGGGGTGTCCCGCCGCATCCTGGAGCGGGATGTCAACGAGCTTGTCTCCCGCTACTACCGAAAGGCCCTGGGAGAGTTTCACATCGGGCCGGCCCTCAGGGACATCTTCACCATCCTGCGCCGGCACAGGCTGCAACTGCCGACCCACGTCTTCCTGCTGCTGAAGACTCTGGGCATGGCGGAGGGCGTGGCCGCCACGCTGGACCCGGAGTTCAGGATGGCGGCTGCTCTGGTGCCCTACGCTCGCGGGGTGATGTACAGGCGCTACACCCCTGGCTACTGGGCGCCGCGCCTCCGGGGGGTGAGCCAGGACCTGGCCTGGCTGGGCGTGCAACTGCCCCGACACCTGCGGCGCACCATCAGGTCCCTGGAGCGCGGGGACATCACCTTTCGCGTGCAGCCAGGCGACGTTGACACGCTCATGCGCAGGGTGGAGCGGCTGATGAACCGGCTGGTGCTGGGCATAATCTGCGCGGCGTGTATCAACGGCGTGGCCGTGCTGCTGTCGGCCTTCAGGCCCACCGGCTGGGAGTGGTGGGTGAGGGTAATGTTTGGCCTGGGATGGCTGCTGGTGGCCGTGCTGGGCCTCTACCTGGCCTGGAGCATCCTGAGGCCAGGCAGGCGCTGAGCCTCCGGGCACGGGGCGCGGCGCCAACGGGCATCACGTCCCCTGATAAGGGGTAAAGCATGCCTTCGGCCATGCCCTCTCAGGCCGTCAGGGCGCTGGTGGACGGGCCGCGCCCGATTGGTCCCCTGAGCCGTGCTGGAGCGCCAGGCGCATCACGTGCCGCCGGGTGCCCGCGGTGCCCACCTCCTGGAAGCCTGCTGCCCTGAAGGCGCTGACAAACCCCATGAAGCGGTAGCTGGGGGAGTCGGCTTCCACCGGATAGGCCTCGACCACCGTGGCGCCCCTGCTCCTGGCATACTCCACCGCCGCCGCGATGAGGCGCTTCATGATGCCCTGGCGACGCAGGCGACGCTGCACGAAGAAGCAGGCCAGTGACCAGACGTTCTCGGCATGGTCGGCCGGCCCGCCCAGGTCGCGGTAGGTGTCCCGTGGAGCGATGGAGCACCAGGCGACAGGCTCCCCGTTCAGGTAGCCCAAGATGCCCACGGGCACGCCGCCGTGGACGCGGCTCGCCAGCGCCGCCTTTTTGGCCTGGCTATCTGACCGGCGCTGGCCCGGCGGCATGGAGCGCCACACCATGCACCAGCAGTGCTTCGGCCCTCCCGGGGCCTCGAAGAGCCGCTCCAGGTCGGCCCACCGGCCCGCGTCCACTTCCTGGAAGACGAGGCGGTCCAGTGGGGCCTGGCTCATGGCGTAGTGGCCCTCCGTGGCCGGTAGGGCATGTTCATGTACACGTCGCCCTGGCGCAGTTCGCCCAGCATCTGCAGTAGCCGCTTCTGCCGCGTCTGCTCCAGCCTGGCGCTGGTTATCCAGCCGATGTAGTCGTTCTGCTGATAGGGAGGACGGCCCTGGTATGCCTCCAGAAGCCCATGCTCCACCAGTGCCTGATAAACGAAGTCTGGCATCTCATGGCGCGGCCGCTTGAGGGGTGCCATGGTGTCCTCCCTGGAACTTCTTGCAGGTCCGTGGCGTCGTCCGTATATGTAGGTACCAGGACTATATGTGGTTGTATGAATATGACCAGGTCTTTTATAGTCGCAGTTGCCGTCGCAGTCGTCCTGCTGGCCCCGATTGCTCAACCGCCTGGCGCGAGGCCTGCCTACGCGTGTTTTTGCATCTCCGCTCGCATTCCCTTTCATCACCGTGTCCAGCGCCCTGGTCATGCAGACTGCTTGTCTGTACCTTGAGTCCGGACGAGTCCGGCGGTCAGCGCCAGCACCGTGGCGGTAGCCGCCACAATGTCTCCCACACGTTCATAGTCCACCTTATCAGGCGTGTCGGTAAGCTGGTGGTAGTGCCGGTAGCGGAAATTTGCCGTGTCGGTCAGCATGATAGCGGGAACCCTTGCCTCCCAGAAAGGTACGTGGTCACTGCGGGAGAAGTTGCGGACCGCGGGCACTGTCCTGTTGAGCAGCTTGCCGATGACAGGCAAGTCGTTGGGGTCACGCAAGAGCAGCGCTGCATGTGGGCCGGCCAGGTGGACCAGTGCTGACCTCATCATGCTGGCCAGCGGCCTGGCGCCGCCATTGTATATGACCGCCGTGAAGTCCCCTCTGTACCCGCCCTCACGTACGCGCCTTACCTGTCCGCCGTAGAGCAGCCCCAGCCCTGGAGGCAAGGCCTGGCTCCCGGGGGCGGAGTCAGTGTAGCCCATGGTCTCGAAGTTGATGGCGGCGATGGTCCTGTACAGGCCAGCCAGGCCCTTCAGCAACGCTCGGGCGCCGAAGAAGCCCAGCTCCTCCATGTCAGTGACGGCCAGGACAACAGTGCGTCGGAACTGCCACGGCCCCAGGGTCCGGGCAAGCTCCAGGAGCGCGGCGGCTGAAGCGGTGTTGTCGTCAGCGCCGGGCGAGTCCCGGACCGTGTCGTGGTGTCCCAGCACGGCGATAGCCTCCTGCGGCGCTGCGACACCGGCCCTGGCCGCCACGATGTTCGCCCCATCCAGGCGAGCATAGCGCACCGGGCCGAAGTGGCCGTAGTCCGCATACCCCATGGCGTTGTCGAAGGAGAAGGGCTGCCGTTCCGCCGGCCAGCCAGCATCGTTGAACGCTGCCAGAAGCTTGTGGTCTGCCTGGAGCATAGCCTCGGGCGCATGCAGGCGGCTCCGGGGAGCTGGCAGCCCCGAGACGTCAGCGTGGATGCGCCCGGCGTCGGTGCCCTTGCGGACAGCATCCGCCCAGGAGCGTAGCTCATCGCTCAGAGGGTACGGTTTGGGCTCACTGGTGCCGAACACATGGACCTCCGCTTGCGCTGCTCCACTTCAAGATGCACATGCAGGCCCCTGGTAGTCGCGTCCATTACTGCGACTGGGGCGGGGCCGCCTGGCGGGCGCAGGCGGCGGCGCGGCCCAGCAGCAGGTCCCGCTCGCGGGCATTGCGCGTCAGCGAGGCCGCCCGCTCGAACTCCGCTCGTGCCTCGTCGAAGCGTTTGAGCTTGGCCAGGAGGTCGCCGCGCACGCTGGGCAAGAGGTGGTAGTCCTTGAGGGAAGGCTCCGGGGTCAGCGCATCTACGACTTCGAGGCCCGCCTCCGGGCCATAGGCCATGGACAGTGCCACGGCGCGGTTCAGCTCCACGACTGGGGACGGTGCCACCTGGGCGAGGGCGTCGTAGAGCGCCGCGATGCGCGCCCAGTCCGTCTCCTCTGGAGTGCGCGCCCGGGCATGGCAGGCGGCGATGGCGGCCTGCAGCGTGTACGGGCCGAGCGCGCCGCCAAGCTCCTGGGCGCGCTCCAGCGCCGCGAGGCCACGCTGGATAAGCATGTAGTCCCAGCGCCCGCGGTCCTGGTCCATCAGCAGGACAGGCTCGCCCGACGGACCTACCCGCGCGCGCAGGCGGGACGCCTGTATCTCCATCAGCGCCACGAGGCCGTGGACCTCTGGCTCCCCGGGGGCGAGTCCGGCCAGCACCCGGCCGAGGCGCAGCGCTTCCTCGCAGAGCGCGGGGCGCACCCAGTCATCGCCGGCGGTAGCCGCGTAGCCCTCGTTAAAGATGAGGTAGATAGCCTCCAGCACCGACGCCAGGCGGGCAGCGCGGTCGGCCCCGCGGGGGACCTCGAAGGGGACGCGGGCCTCGGCCAGGGTGCGCTTGGCCCGGACGATGCGCTGGGCAACGGTCGGCACCGGCACGAGGAAGGCGTGGGCGATCTCCTCAGTAGTCAGGCCTCCCAGCAAGCGCAGGGTGAGCGCCACCCGCGCCTCGGTCGAAAGGACCGGATGGCATGCCGTGAACATGAGGCGCAGAAGGTCATCGCCGATATCATCGTCGGGGTCTGCTTCGAGGTCTGCTCCGGCCATCGCCTCCTGGCCCCCCAGCTCGCGTACCAGCTCTTCCTGCTTTCGGCTCAGCCGCTGGCTGCGGCGGAAGTTATCTATTGCTCGCCGTTTGGCGACGGCCATGAGCCAGGCGCCCGGTTTGTCCGGGACGCCTGACTCAGGCCACTGCTCAAGGGCAGCTACCAGCGCGTCCTGCGCCAGGTCTTCAGCCAGGCCCACGTCGCGCACAATCCGCGCAAGGCCGGCAATGAGCCTGGGCGACTCCATGTGCCAGACCGCGTCAATGACCTTATGTGCGTCGGAAGCCGCCAAGTCTAGGGACCCTTCTCACAGTTGACCATCCACGGTGTGCCGAAGCGGTCCACCACCATGCCGAACCGGCTGGCCCAGAAGGTCTCCTCCAGAGGCATCGTCACCGTGCCCTTTTCCGCCAGCGCGTGAAAGACCCGCTCCGCGTCGGCGGGGGTCTCCACCTGGAGTGACACGTACAGGCCCTGCGGCTTCTGGTAGTACTCAGGCGGAGCGTCAGAGCCCATCAAGACCTGGCCGCGCACTACCAGCCGGGCATGCAGGATTCTAGCGCGCCACGTGGAGGGCACTTCCCCCGCGATGGGCGACTCCCCATGGGTGGTCATCGCCTCGATCTTGCCTCCCAGGACCTTCTCGTAGAACTGGAAAGCTTCCCTGCACTGACCGTCGAAGTTGAGATATGGGACCAGTTGCATGACTTGCCTCCTCCAGTATTGTAAGACCGCGACTACCTGTTGGCCAACTCGTCCCGGAGCCTGGCGTGCCGCTGGACTGCCTCGCTGGGGCTGAAGTCTTCCAGCTCGAACACCTGGCGGACCTCGACCTCGCCGCCCTCAAAGGGCACGCGCTTGGCCCACTCGATGGCCTCTTCCCTGGAGCCTACCTGGATCATCCAGAAGCCAGCGATCAGCTCCTTCGCCTCTGTGAAAGGCCCGTCTGTGACCGTGGGCTTGCCCCGGGAGAAAGTGACGCGGGCGCCTTTGGAGGTAGGATGCAGCCCCTCCCCGGCCAGCATGGCGCCGGCCCTGGCCAGCTCCTCGTTGTACCTGGCCATGGCGGCGAGTTCCTTCTCGGTCGGCAGGATGCCTGCCTCCGACTCCCTGGACGCCTTGACTATCATCATGAACCTCATGGACTTGCCTCCTCTGGTTTACAGGTTCTGAGCAGAGTCCCCGTCCGGTCTCAACCGGGTGTAGGCCCTGGCTCTACTATAACGTCGAACGGGCCTTCGAAAATTCGACACGTCAGACGAGAATTTTCTGAAGAGACAAGATTAGGCTGACTGAGGGTGAAAGCTCCCCGGAACATTGGGAACAGTGGCGCTAGCCTCGCCCGCCAAGTATAACTCAGACAGGGCCTTCGAGCGAGGCGGTGCTACCTCTACGGGCTTCTCAGGGTCTGATGGTATTGCCCTCAGAGATTGCTTGTTTACCATGTCCAGAATCAAGTACCCTTAGTCATAAATCGGTCTATCAGTTGGAGAAGGTGCAATGGTCAACAAGCCGTCCAGGAAGTCAACGAAGGGTACACAGAAGTCCACCAGGAGCACCACCGCAACCGGCAATAGTACCAGTGGATTCACCGACGAGGAAAGAGCGGCAATGAAGGAGCGCGCCAGGGAACTGAAGGCGGAAGCGCGCGGGGACAGGGCGGACGGGGAGAGCGACGTGCTCGCGAAGATTGCAGAGATGCCGGAACCCGACCGCACCATGGCCAGGCGGGTCCACGAGATCGTCAAAGCCAGCGCGCCATCCCTCTCGCCGAAGACCTGGTACGGGATGCCCGCGTATGCCAGGAACGGCAAGGTCGTCTGCTTCTTCCAAAGCGCGCACAAGTTCAAAGCCAGGTACGCCACATTGGGCTTCAGCGACGAGGCAAACCTCGACGAAGGCGCCATGTGGCCGACCTCCTTCGCGCTGAGGGAGTTGACCGCAGCCGAAGAGGCAAGGATTGCCTCGCTCGTGAAGAAAGCGGTGAGCTGAGGATGCCCAGCAAGGCCCAGCCCAAGGGGG
>DAOUAM010000091.1:0-28785 GCA_034433305.1 Dehalococcoidia bacterium
CCGCCAGCGCCGATGACGATGATGCCAGCCCTGGTGATGCGGCGCAGCAGTGGAAGGACCTCTACGCCGTCCAGGGGGGGTGTTTCCTCGTCCAGCAGGATGAGGGTAGGCTCCTGCTGCATTACCTGCCCGATGGCAACGCTGCCTTCAGCCTCGCATCTGACCTCGATGCCCTCTTCCTGCAGGAGCCTGCTTGTGGTTAACCGCAGAGCGCTGTCGCTGCCAATGATAAGCGCGTAAGACATCATGCCTTGACGTTATAACGGCCCTGTGAACAACCAAGGGAATAGGCAGTCTCAAAAGGCGATATTATGGTGAATCTCCGTGATTAGCAGGTGAACAAATCATTTATGTTTTCCGTCCGATAATAGCCGGACATATAGCTTTTCAAGGATTATCTTCAAATTATAAGGGAAAACACGTACTCGTCAACTCAGCCATGCCGGCGAGAAAACAGCAGTGCCAGACTGGCTGTCACGTCTCCGTGGCCCGAGCGCCGGCGTGGCCAGCATGTGGCTACGATACCGGCGGCCGGCGGTGCGCCCAGGGCCGCGCTCGCTCAAAGGCTGCCGAGGCCGCCAGCACTGTGGCCTCGCCCCCCCTCCGGCCGATGACGTGCAGCCCGATGGGCAGGCCATCGGCGGAGAAGCCACACGGGATGCTGGCCGCCGTGTGGCCTATCATGTTGATGGGGAAGGTGAAAGGCAGGAACCCCCAGAAGGGGTGTACCCGGCGGCCGGCTATCTGCCTGGGCCGCTCTCCCACCGGGAACGCGGGCACAGCCATGGTGGGCGACAGCAGCAGGTCAAAGCGGTCGAACAGGTCGGCGAAGCGGGCCTTCAGGCGGTCTACGTGGCCCAGCGCCCTGGCGTAGTCGGCCCCGCTGACCGAGCGGCCATGCTCCAGGCACTCGCGGGCGTAGTCCGTCAGGTCGTCGGCCCTGTCCTTGAGCAGTTGCCCGTAGCCGGCATAGGCATTGGCGCTGAACAACGTCCAGAAGTGCTCGAAAGGCGAGTCCAGGGCCAGACGAGCATCCTCTACCACGCAGCCAAGCTCCTCGAAGACCTGCGCCGCCTTCGACGTGACCTCCACCACCTCGGGGTCAACGGCGGCGTATCCGAAGTCCGCGCTCCAGCCGACACGCAGGCCCCGGACGTCCCGGCCCACGGCGGCCAGGAAATCGGGCACTGGCTCTCGCAGGGACGAGGGGTCCCTGGAGTCGTAGCCAGCCAGCACCTGGAGCAGCAGGGCCGAGTCCTCCACTGTCCGGGTCATGGGGCCTGACTGGCTGAACTGGTTGGCCAGTACAGGGGCAGTTGCGCCGCCGTAGCGGGGCACCCTGCCCTGGGTGGGCTTGATGCCGTACACGCCGCAGAAGCTGGCGGGGATGCGTATGGAGCCGCCACCGTCGCTGCCCGTCGCCAGCGAGCACAGGCCCGCCACCACCGCCGCGCCGGCGCCGCCACTGGAGCCGCCAGTCGTCCGGCGCGTGTCCCAGGGGTTGCGGCAGGCGTCGCCCAGCCGGTTCTCGGTGGTGCCCAGCAGGCCGAACTCAGGAGTGTTGGTCTTGCCCAGGACAATGGCCCCCGCTTTGCGTACCCGCTCGACCACTATGGAGTCCTCGGTCGGCACCCTGTCCTTGTAGGCCAGCGAGCCTCCGGTGGTACGGATGTCCCTGGTCAGCTCCAGGTCCTTGATGGAAATGGGCAGGCCGTGGAGCGGGCCGAGGCGCTCGCCGCGCATGACCGCCTGCTCCGCCTGCCGGGCCGCGCGCATGGCCTCGTCTTCGTTGAGGGTCAGGTACGCGTTTAGCCGCGAGTCCAGGCTGGAGATACGCTGGAAATAGAGGCTGGTCACCTCCACTGGCGACACCTGTTTGCTGGCTATCAGCTTGCGAAGCTCCGTGGACGGCATGAAGGCGAGTGTGCTGTCAACCATGGCGGCCTCTCTCTCAAGTAGTCACCCCTGGACAGGGTTATGCTATGTGCCGGCGCTGGCGGTGTCAAGGCTTGGGCTGGCTGGAGAGGGCTGTATCCCCCTCAGGCCCTTTTCTCCCTTGCGGGAATGATGTATCTTGTTTTCATAGCAAGTCCGGCCTGTTCCAGAAGCAGGTTGCTCCGTTGGGCCGGCTGAGGCGCTATCCAGTGCGTGGAGTCGGCAAGCGTGGCCAGAGTGCGAATCATGTACTGGAAGGAAATTCCCGTGCAGGTCCAGGCCCAGGATGAGTCAGGGCAGGTATCCCTGCCGCTGGACGAGAGGTTCCAGCAGGGCGCCGATGCCATCGCCATGTTCGATGGCAGCAGCGGCAGCGACGAGTACCTGATGGCGTGGACATGGGGCGAGTACATGGAGATGGAGGGCACGGCCAGAGAGGCTGCCAACAAGGTGGCGGAACGCTACAACAAAGGGTTCCCCAGGGACTTTGTGGCGCGGGTGCGTGACCTTCATCGCTCGGGCAAGCGTGACCCGCGCCCCGGCGCCATTGACCATTGGATTGAGTCCGGCTAGCAGTCTGGTGGAGTCTATGAGCACAACAAGCACCCGGCATCTCACTATCCTGGAGCGCCTGGCGCGGGGCGAAGTCCTGGTATCCGACGGCGCCACGGGCACTTATCTCCAGCAGCACGGCCTTGAGCCGGGCGGCTGCCCGGAGGAGTTCAACGCCAGCCACCCCGAGGTAGTCCAGGGCATGGCCAGGGCGTACTTTGATGCCGGGTCGGACATGGTGCTGACCAACTCCTTTGGCGGCAGCCGCTTCATGCAGAAGAAGTACGGCTTCGCCGACCGGGTGCGAGAGTTCAACCGCCTGGCGGCGCAGCATGCCCGCAAGGTCGCCCCGCCGGGCAAGTACGTCTTTGGCTCGGTAGGCCCCACCGGCGAGTTCCTGGAGCCGCTGGGGGCCGTCAGCGAGTCCGAGATGCTGGACGCCTTCATCGAGCAGGTCACGGCGCTGGAGGAAGGTGGCGCCGATGGAGTGGTCTTCGAGACCATGACCGCCCTGGAGGAGGTCAAGCTGGGCATCCGGGCCGCCCGGGAACACACGAAGCTGGTGGTCATGGCCACCATGGTCTTCGACAAGGGGCCACGCGGCTACTTCACCATGATGGGCGTGACGCCGGAGCGGGCCGTCAAGGAGCTCCTGGACGCCGGCGCCGATGTGGTAGGCTCCAACTGCGGCAACGGCATTGACAGGATGATAGAGGTCGCCCGCCAGATGCGCGCCGCCACCGACGCCTACCTGCTCATCCACTCCAACGCCGGCATTCCATCCATTATCAACGGCAAGATTGTCTATCCTGAGACGCCGGAGTACATGGCGGAGCGGTTCAAGGTGCTCGCCGACATTGGCGTCAATATACTGGGCGGCTGCTGCGGCACTGGCCCTGAGCACATCCGCGCGCTGTCCAGGGCACTGCGAGGTGCTTAGCCAAGCTATCATTCTGACCGGGATGGTGTGACGCTATGGCAGATGCCAGGACAACGGAAAGGGTCCGCGTGGCCGATATCATCCAACGCTACGGCCGCTGCGTGGAGCTTATCCCCATGGACCCCAACTTCCACAATATCAGCGTTGGCCTCTATCTGAAGGACAACATCGCCACGGTCTGGACGTACAGCCAGAAGCCCGGCGTGGAGGAGCGGGTCCGCAAGATAAGGGACCAGCTTGTGGCCCTGGGCGGCATGGAGCCTATCGAGGGCACCCACAACCAGGCCCGCTTCCCCTGCGGCAGCTTCCACTCGCGGCCGGCCAGGTTCCTGCTGATGCAGGCCGTGGAGAAGGACCCCAACTACATGCTGCCCGAAGGGGAGATGACCCTGAGGGACACCAAGACCAACCTGACGCTGACCCTGACCGGCCGCCAGGGGGATGGCAGGTGGGTGTACCAGATAGCCGGTGAAGGCCAGGAAAAGAACGTCGCCCAGCGGCTGCGGCTCATCGTCGCAGGCTTCGTGCGCTACGGCGAGATGGAGAAGGTCAGCGACACCGAGGTGACCTTCCACTGCGGCTACCGCCACGACCAGCTCGCCCGGCTGCTGCTGCCCTACGCCCGCAACGTCAGCGCCGTGGAGAGCATGATGGAGGCCCAGGCCCTGCGCGGCCAGATGACCACGGGCACCCTGGGCTTCACGCCGCTGTAGTGCCACCGCCGACATCGCGTCAGAGGGCTGTATGCACTTCAGGATAGAGTTGGAACAGGAAACGGATGGCCGCTGGATCGCGGAAGTCGTTGAGCTTCCGGGAGTCATGATCTACGGCCAGACTGCCAGCGAGGCCAGGGCCAGAGTCCAGGCGCTGGCCCTGCGCGTCCTGGCCGAGCGCCTTGAGCACGGGGAGGCTGGGCCGGACTTCCTGGATATCAGGTTCGAGGCGGCATGAGTCAATGGCCCAGCACTCGCGCACGGGCAGTCCTGGCGGCGCTAATGAGGACCGGGTGGAAGGTCAAGAGGCAGTCCGGCTCACATCGCGTACTATCCAGGGAGGGCTGGCCAGATTTCGTCTTTGCGTTCCACGACAGCGAGGAGATTGGCCCTCGCATGCTGGCGCGTATCGCACGGCGTACAGGGCTTCGGCCAGAAGACCTGCCCTGATACCTGAGCTATATATACTACACATCCGCACACGGTCCTTGTGTGGAGATTGGATAGAGGAGGCCTGACATGGCGCTAGTCGAGACCATGACGCCCCGGCAGCGAGTCCTGAACGCCCTTCAGGGCAAGCCCGTGGACAGGACGCCCTGCGCCAACCCCACCAACGTCATCACCGTCGAGCTGATGGACCTGGTGGACGCGCCCTTCCCCGATGCCTGCCGCGACGCGGAGCTTAACGCCCGGCTGGCAGCCACTGGCTATACCGAGCTGGGCTTCGACTCCATCATGCCTTACTTCACCATCATCCAGGAGTCGTCGGCCCTGGGGTGCGAGATGCAGTGGGAGCAGAAGGACAACTGGCCCACGGTCCGCATGTCCAGGCCCATCTGGAAAGGCCCCGAGGACGTGCGCATACCACCCGGCTTCCTGGAGCACCAGGACACCCTCGCCATCACCAGGTCCATCGAGATACTGCGGCAGGAGTTCGGCGACGAGGTAGCCATCATCGGCAAGACCATGGGGCCCTGGACGCTGGGCTACCACGTCTTCGGCGTCGAGAACTTCCTGCTGATGACCATTGACGACCCGGACAAGGTCAAGCGCAGCATGGACAAGCTGAAGGAGATATCGGTGCTGTTTGGGGAGGCGCAGATCGCCGCTGGCGCCGACGCCCTCACCTTCCCGGACCACGCCACCGGCGACCTGGTCAGCGGGGAGTACTACCGCAAGTTCCTGCTGGAGCTGCACCAGGAGATGGCCGAGCGCCTGAAGGTGCCGCTGATACTCCACATATGCGGCAACACCCTGGACAGGCTGGGCTACATCGCCCAGACCGGCATGGCGGCCTTCCACTTCGACTCCAAGAACGACCCCAAGAAGGCCATGGAGATCGCGGCCGGCCGCATCCGGCTGGTGGGCAACATCAACAACCCCCAGACCCTCTACGCACGCGGGCCAGCGGAGGTGCGGCAGGAAGTGTACCGCGCCCTGGACGCCGGTGTGCAGCTCATCGCCCCCGAGTGCGCGGTGCCGCTGGCCACCAGGCTGGAGAACCTCATGGAAATACCCAGGGCCGTCAAGGACTGGTGGAAAGAGCACAAGAATTGACACGCGTAGTCAGGTCTCCCCAGGACTTCATCATCATAGGCGAGAACATCCACGCCACCCGCGCCTTCCAGCGCAGCGGCCGGAGGATCACCACCCTCCCCGATGGCAGCGAGGCTATACCTTTCAAGGGGCCAGACGGCCAGCAGTGCTACCTCAAGGTGCCGGAGAGCTACAAGTCCTCCCAGCACTACCAGGATGGGCAGATCAAGCACATGCTCATCGCCGTCCGCAAGGGCCTCAGCAATGACCCGGCGGAGCAGGCCGAGGGCGCGGCCTATGTTCAGCAGGAGGCCTTGCGGCAGGTGGCGGCAGGCGCTCACTTCCTTGACCTGAACGTGGACGAGCTTTCCTTCCGCACCGAGCTGGGCAAGAAGGCCATGGACTGGCTGGTGCGCACGGTGCAGGCCGTCTCCACCGTGCCGCTGAGCATAGACTCATCCAATGTCCAGGTCATCGCCGCCGGTCTGGCCGCCTATGATGGGCGCGCTGGCAGGCCCCTGGTGAACTCGGTGGCCCTGGAGCGGCTGGAGACGCTGGACCTGGTGAAGGAGCACAACGCCAGGGTCGTGGTGACGGCGGCTGGCAGGGAGGGCATGCCCCAGGACGCCGACGAGCGCGTGAAGAACGTCGGCGAGGTCATGGAGGCCACCCTGTCCCGTGACATCCCGCGAGGTGACATCTTCATAGACGCCCTGGTGTTCCCCATCTCCGTATCGCCTCAGTATGGCATGCACTACCTGGACGCGGTGCGCCAGGTCCGGCAGACCTACGGCCCCGAGGTCCACATCACCGGCGGAATCAGCAACGTCTCCTTCGGGCTGCCCAGGCGCCAGCTTATCAACTACACTTTCATGTGCCTGGGTATGGAGGCGGGCCTGGACAGCGGCATCATTGACCCCATCCAGAACCGGGTCAGCGAGGCCTTCACCCTGGACCAGGAGTCCGAGCCGGTGCGCCTGGCCCGCGACATGCTCACGGGCAAGGACGAGTTCTGCGTCAACTACATCCAGGCCTGGCGCCAGGGCCGGCTGGGGTGACCGCGCCCGGCCAGGCCGGGCACTGCTCTACGCCTCATGGGTGCGCCGGGAAAGCCCCAACGCCGGACGGGGCCTGAAGGCGGCTTTTCGTTGACATTTGCCCCACCCAAGCCAATAATGTTATTCAGATGCCTCAAACTAGCAGATGGAGCCTGAAAGCATGCCGATAGTCCATGAGGGGTTGGAGAAGGAGCTGGCCTACGTCACCAGGCCCTTCGAGGCCAAACACATTCGAGAGACCCTGGAGAAGGCCGCTCCTATCATGCAGGAGATTGCCTTTGACCTGATCAACGGCAACAATCAGGAGGTTGACAGGCTGACCAGGAAGGCCCTGGACGAAGGCTACTCAGCCAACACTATCCTGGATGACGGGCTCATCGCTGGGATGGCTATTGTGGGCGTCAAGTTCCGCGACAACATCATCTTCGTGCCTGAGGTGCTGGTGGCCGCCCGGGCCATGAAGGCGGGCATGGCGCACCTGGAGCCTATTCTCTCCGCCTCTGGCATCGAGCCTATCGGCACCGTCATCATGGGTACTGTCAAGGGTGACCTGCACGACATAGGCAAGAACCTGTGCATTATGATGCTCAGGGGGGCCGGCTTCATCGTCCATGACCTGGGCGTGGATACCAAGCCCGAGCAGTTCATCAGCGCGGTCCAGACGCACAATGCCCAGGTGCTGGGCATGTCCGCTCTGCTGACCACGACAATGCCCAACATGGGCAAGACCATCCAGGCCTTCGAGGATGCCGGGCTGCGTGACCAGGTCAAGATCATGGTGGGCGGCGCGCCGCTGACCCAGGAGTTCGCCGACGAGATGGGCGCCGACGGCTACGGCAAGGACGCCATTGCCTGCGTGGAGCTGGCCAAGAAGCTCCTGGGCATCGAGGTGGAGGCCGCCCAGCCGGCCAAGCCGAGGTAGGATGACCAGCCAGCCAGTGGACAGAGAGCGCTTCCGGGCCAGCATCGCCCGGCTCATGGAGATCTACAAAGACATCTCGGACACTGTCAACGAGGTCTCCAGGTGGCGCTGCCCATACAAGAACGCCCAGGACCGCTGCACGGCCAGGTTTGGCTGCCGCAACCAGTTGCGCCCCAGGGGTGTCAAAGTACTGGACGAGTTGCCCATCTGCACCGGCAGCGACAAGCTGGACTACAGGAGCGCGTGGGAGGTCTGAGGCCCTGGCCAGCCATCACGTATACTGGGCCTCCGCGTCCTTGCAGAGCAGATAATGCCCACGGTCTCACACAGCGTCACCATCAGGCGGTCGGTCCAGGATGTCTTTGCCTTCGTGACCGACGCCAGGAACAACCCCCGCTGGCAGTCCAACCTGGTGGAGGTACGCCAGCTTACCGATGGGCCGGTCCAGGCAGGCACCAGCTTCCGGGAAGTGCGCAGGCTCCTGGGGCGACAGGTGGAGGTGACCACCCAGGTCACGGACTACGGGCCTCCCACCAGGTTCGCCATCCGCGGCACATCCGGCCCGGCCCCGTTCCATGGCCGCTTTGCCTTCGAGGAGGCTGACGGAAGCACAAAGGTCACTTTCACCATAGAGGTGCAGCCCGTAGGTCCGCTGAAGCTGGCTGAGAGCATGGTGCGCGGCGCGCTGCAGCGCGATACTGAGGCCGCCCTGGAGCGGCTGAAGGCTGTCCTGGAGGCCCAGAGCTAAGGCTATGGCCCATCTCTACTACGGCGACCGCGAGCTGGAGCTTGTCCCAGGCAGGAGCATCTTCGACTATGCCGACAGCCTCCGGGTAAGGGTGCCGACCTCCTGCGCCCGCAGCGGCACATGCCACGAGTGCATCGTGGAGGTCAAGCGCGGCATGGAGGCCCTCAGCCCGCCCACGCCGGCCGAGAGCTTCCTGCGCGACAACTACCGGCTCGCCTGTCAGGCCCGCGTCATTGACACCTCGATGGACGTGGAGTTCGCGGTGCTGCGCCGCCAGCCCAGGATTCTCACCCACTCGGTGCGGCGCAGGGTCAAGCTGGACCCGCTGACAGTCCGCCGGGGCGATGGCGTGTACTTCCAGGGCCAGCGCATTGACGACTACCGGGGCCATATCTACGGGCTGGCCATAGACGTGGGCACCACCACGGTAGTGCTGAACCTGGCGGACCTGGAGAACGGCGAGATAGCCTACACTGCGTCCTTCGAGAACCCCCAGCGTTTCGGCGGCAGCGACATCATGCACCGTATCTCCTACGACGGAGGGCCTTACCACGGCGAGCTACAGCAGGTCATGCTCTCCGCCGTCAACTTCGAGATCGGCGACATGTGCCGGCGCCTCAAGCTCCACCGCAGGCTCATCTACGAGGCCGTAGTGGTAGGCAACGCCACCATGCGCGACATCTTCTTCGGCATAGACGTGCAGTCCATAGGCGAGAAGCCCTACAAGTCGCTGACCGAGCTGGCCATGGAGCGGGGCGAGCGGGAGACCACGGCCATCAGCACCACGGCCAGGGACCTGGGTCTGCGCATCTTCCCCGGTGCCCACGTGTACGGCGGCCCGCTGATAAGCTGCCACGTGGGCGCCGACATCGCCGCCGACCTGCTGGCCATCGGCATGGACGAGCAGGAGGACGTGGTGGTGCTGGTGGACGTGGGGACCAACACCGAGGTAGTGGTGGGGAACCGCCACCGCATGCTGGCCGCGTCCTGCCCGGCGGGGCCTGCCTTCGAGGGCGGGCAGGTCAGGTACGGCATGCCCGGCTACACTGGCGCCGTGGAGGCTGTGGAGATCGTGGACGGCCAGGTGAAGTACCGGACCATCAACGACGCGACACCCCAGGGCATATGCGGCTCCGGCCTGGTGGACCTGCTGGCCGAGCTGCGCCGCACGGGCCGCATGACCGAGCTGGGCGTCTTCACTGACGGCGCGCGGGAGTTCCTCTTCGTGCCGGAGAGAGGCATGTCCCTGTCCAGGGCAGACATCAGCGCCCTGGCCCAGGCCAAGTCGGCCAACCACGCGGGTCAGTACATAGTGCTGCGGCGCTACGGTGTGCCGCTGGACAGGATAGCCCGGCTCTACCTGGCCGGGGGCTTCGCCAACTACATCAACGTCAACAACGCCATCGCCATCGGCTTCATCGCCAACGTGCCGCCCGAGAAGGTCGTCAAGGTGGGCAACGCCTCCCTGGAGGGCGCCACCATCATGCTCCTGTCCCAGGGCATGCGCCGCCTCATGGAGCAGATGGCGAAGAAGGTCGAGCACGTGGAGCTGGAGCTTACCCCGGACTTCTTCGACATCTTCGTCGAGGGCTGCATGTTCAAGCCCATGCGCACGGCCTTCGGCTAAGCGGACGGCACCTCCCGTGCCATGTGTCCATTCTGGCCCGCCTGGCGGTACAATAGTCACTCGACAACCCGGGCTGCGCAGGTGGCGGCCGGCGCCAACTGTCGCCAGGCCCCGGTCCTGGAGGGAGAGCATGCCCTACAAAGTCCTGGTGACCGACTACGTCTGGCCCTCTGTCGAGCCGGAGCGGGCCGTGCTGGCCAGGGCGGGCGCCGAACTGGTGGTGGCGCCCGACGGACGTGAGGATACGCTGGCTGCCCTAGCCGGGGACGCTGATGGCATCCTGACCTGCTTTGCCCAGGTCACCGACAGGGTGCTGCGCGCCGCCCCCAGGTGCCTGGTGGTGGGGCGCTACGGTGTGGGCGTGGACAACATCGCTGTGAAAACGGCCACCGAGCTTGGCATTGCCGTCACCTACGTGCCCGACTACTGCGTGGAAGAGGTCTCTGACCACGTCATGGCGCTGCTGCTGGCGTGGAACCGGCGCATCCTCCTGTTCGATAGCTCGGTCAAGACCACTGGCTGGGGCAGTGTGGCGCTGGACATGCCCATCCTGAGGCTGCGCGGCAAGAAGCTGGGCATCATCGGCTTCGGCAGGATCGGGCGCGCCGTGTGCCGCAAGGCCCTGGCCTTCGGCTTCCAGGTGCTGGCCTCTGACCCATTCCTGTCGCCGGACGCCGTCGCGTCCCACGGGGCCAGGCTGGTGGACATGCCGACGCTGCTGCGAGAGTCGGACTTCGTCTCCATCCACTCGCCGCTGACTTCGGAGACGCGCAACCTTATCGGCCGGCGGGAGCTGGAGATGATGAAGCCCACAGCCTTCCTCATCAACTGCGCTCGCGGGCCGCTGATTGACGAGGAGGCGCTGTACCACGTCCTCAAGAGCGGTAAGATCGCTGGCGCTGGGCTGGACGTGCTGGTGGACCCGGCGCCGCCGCCCGACTATCGCCTGCTGAAGCTGCCCAACGTCATCGTCACGCCTCACGTGGCCTTCTTCTCCCAGGAGGCGGTGCTGGAGCTGGAGGAGCGCGCCGCCGGCGAGGTCGCCCGTGTCCTCCAGGGCCAGATGCCCGACAACCTGGTGAACCGCGACGTACTCTCCAGGCCCAACCTGCGCTCGCGGCTGCCCCGGAGCGGGCCATAAGCGGCGTAGCTAGCCCTTCTGCACCAGGTCTATGTTCACCGGGCGCTGGGAGTACACCTTGACGCTGATGGTGGTGACGCCGCCGCCCTCGTTGCTGGTGGCGAACTCCACGGTGCTGGGGCCGTGCAGGTAGCTCACCTGGCCGCCCTCCAGCCGGAAGGGACGGTCATGGCCGGGGTAGAAGACTCTGGAGGCCGCCACCATCTTCTCGACGCTCTGGGTGGCGTCGTTGATGTCCCAGAAGATGTTGTAGGGCCTGCCGCGCTTGACGGTGCCGCTGTCGGGCAGGGCATCGCCGGCTACCAGCACCTTCTCGCCGCCCACCTGCGCCAGCACGCTGATGTGCCCCTTCGTGTGGCCCGGCGTATCTATGATGGACAGCCCCTCCTCGATCTCGTCGCCATCGGACACCGGTTCCACCTTCATCTTGCCCAGCATGTCGGCGATGTACCAGGCCGCGCTGAGGTCGCCGCGCCTCGGGTTGCGGGCGTAGTCCAGTTCTCTGGGATGGAGGAGGATACGGGCGTTCCTGAAGAGGTCGGTGTTCTGGCAATGGTCCCAGTGGAGGTGGGTCAGGATGACACTGTCTATGTCCTCCAGGCCCAGGCCCCGGCTGCGGAGGGCCTGCAACAGCAGCCCGCGCCGCGACGCCGGGCCGGTATCTATGAGCAGGTGCCTGCTGCCCAGGGTGACCAGGGATATGGTGGACCAGCCGAAGCCGCCCTGGTCAGAGGTAAAGGAGAAACCGTAGGTCAGCACGTCCAGTTCCGGCATGTCCTGCCTCCTTTAGCTGTCAGCGGTCTGCTATCAGCTTTCAGCGCCCATCCCCTCCCGGGCGGCGCGGGGTGGGCTGACCGCTGATGGCTGTTAGCTAACAGCTACAAGTAGAATGCTGGCTCCTCCTGCTCCTCGGGCAGGTCCTGGGAGATGCGCCAGATGTTGGCGGCGGTCTGCTCGATGGTGGGGCCGATGGCCTCGGCCCGCTGGCGGCCCCAAAGCTCGACGGCGCGCTGCTTCAGGGCGCGGGCGATATCTTCTTTCGATGGCGCTGGCCGGGCTTGCGGCATGGCGTGCCTCCCGCTGCGTAGTCATGGCTTTCCTGGGTGAGGGTACGCGATGCCCGGCGACGGTGTCAAGCGGGGAGCCTGGCCGCCCTTGCCAGCCGTCCTTGACCCCCTCGGCGGCCCGAACCTATAATGGGGCGGCATTCGCCTGTGTGCCCTTTTTCACGAGGTTACCATGACCGATAACGCCAGCAATCGCCGCGTCGAGGAGATAAAGGCAAAGGCCCTGGAGGAGCTGGAGGCCGCCAGTAGCCTGGAGAAGCTGGAGGAGTGGCGCGTCGCCTACCTGGGCCGGCGCGGCCAGCTTACCCAGATGCTCCGCAGCCTGGCCTCGCTGCCGCCGGAGGAGCGCCGCGCCCTGGGCGCCATCGCCAACGAGGCCAAGGCCCTGCTGGAGCAGCGCCTGGCCCAGTGGGAGCAGGCCCTGAAGGAGGCCCAGGTCACGGCGCTGCTGGAGCGGGAGCGCATTGACGTGACGCTGCCCGGCTGGCCGGTGCCTTCGGGCGGGCTGCACCCCACCACTCGCACCATGCGCGAGATCTGCGACGCCTTCGTGTCCATGGGCTTCCAGGTGGTGGAGGGGCCGGAGGTGGAGTGGGACCACTATAACTTCGAGATGCTCAACATCCCCAGAGGCCACCCGGCACGGGACATGTGGAACACCCTGTGGATTGACTACACCGACGAGCAGGGCGAACGCCCCATGCTGCTGCGCACCCATACCTCGCCCATGCAGGCGCGCATCATGGAGAAGACGAAGCCGCCGGTGCGAGTGGTCATCCCCGGCAAGTGCTACCGCTACGAGGCCACCGACGCCACCCACGAGTGGCACTTCCACCAGGTGGAGGGCCTGGCCGTGGACCGCGGCATCACCTTCGCTGACCTGAAGGGGACGCTCTACGAGTTCGCCAGGCTGGTCTTCGGCCAGGAGCGCAAGGTGCGCTTCCGCTGCGACTACTTCCCCTTCGTGGAGCCGGGTGCCGAGATGGCCATTGACTGCTTCCTGTGCAGCGGCCAGGGCTGCCGTGTGTGCAAGGAGACAGGCTGGATCGAGATCATGGGCGCGGGCATGGTGCATCCCCGGGTGCTGGAGGGCGTGGGCTACGACCCCCATATCTACACCGGCTTTGCCTTCGGCATGGGCATCGAGCGTATCGCCATGCTCAAGTACGGCATCGAGGACATCCGCCTGTTCTACGCCAACGACCTGCGCTTCCTGCGGCAGGTGTGAGGTAGCTGACAGCTATCAGCTTTCAGCTATCAGCGCCCATCCCCTCCCGGGCGGTGCGGGGTGGGCTGACGGCTGAAGGCTGTCCGCTGACAGCTATACCCCGCACAAGGCCGCCCTTCACGATGGTATACTTTCAGGTGTGAGCAGCCTCACAACTGGACGGCGCGCCCACGCCGCCAACTGAACATTGCCCAGAGGTCCCTATGAGAGTACCCGTGTCCTGGCTCAAGAAGTATGTCCCCGTGACGGTGCCGCTGCGGGAGCTGGCCCAGCGCATGACCATGGCCGGCGTGGAGGTCGGCGGGATAGAGGAGATTGGCGCCGACTGGGACAGGGAGAAGATCGTCGTCGGCAAGGTGCTGCGGGTGGACCCGCACCCCAACGCCGACAGGCTCAGCCTGCCGACGGTGGACCTGGGCCACGGGGAGACGGCGACGGTGGTGTGCGGCGCGCCCAACGTGTCGGCCGGCCAGAAGATAGCCTTCGCGAAGGAGGGCGCCCGGCTGTTCAGCCCGCGCACCGGCAAGGTGGAGACACTGAAGGCGGCGCGCATCCGGGGCGTCCTGTCCGCCGGGATGGTGTGCTCCGCCCTGGAGCTTGGCCTGAGCCAGGAGCACGAGGGCATCCTGGTGCTGGACCCCGACGCGCCGGTGGGCATGCCCCTGGCCGACTACCTGGGCGATGCCATCCTGGAGATAGAGCCGACTCCCAACCGCATTGACTGCGCCTCGGTGCTGGGCATCGCCCACGAGGTGGCCGCCCTCACGGGGCAGCGTGTCACCGAGCCAGACCTGTCCTACTCCGAGGAGGGGCCGGCCATTGAAAGCCTGGCAAGGATAGAGATCGCCGACCCGGAGCTGTGCCACAGGTACACGGCCAGCCTCGTCACAGGCATCAAGGTAGGCCCGTCGCCCAGGTGGCTTCAAGAAGCCCTGACCAGGGCCGGGCAGAGGCCCATCAACAACGTGGTGGACATCACCAACTACGTCATGCTGGAGTACAACCAGCCGCTGCACGCCTTCGACTTCCACAAGGTCAAGGAGCGGACTGTCATAGTCCGGGCGGCGCGCCCCGGCGAGGCGCTGGTGACCCTGGACGGCCAGGCCCGCAAGCTGGCCCCGCCCATGCTGGTCATCGCCGACGCCCACGACGCCATCGGCCTGGCGGGCATCATGGGCGGCGCCAACACGGAGATTGACGAGAGCACCACGGCGGTGTTGCTGGAGTCGGCCAACTTCAGCGCCCTGAACACACGGCGCACCGCTTCGGCCCTGCAGCTCAAGACCGAGGCGTCCTACCGCTTCGAGCGCAGCATCCGGGCGGAGCTGGCGCCGCTGGCCCTGCGCCGCGCCACACAGTTGCTGGTGCAGGTGGCCGGCGGCAAGGCCGCCAGGGGCATCATAGACCTGTACCCGGGCCGCAAAGAGGAGCCGGTGGTCAGGATAAGCCGGGGGCGCGTAAAGCAGGTACTGGGCGTGGACTTCAGCATGCAGAAGGTGGAGCAGGTGCTGACCTCCCTGGGCTTCCAGCGGGCCAGGGAGCCAGAGGGGCTGATTGACCTCATCGAGGCCGTGGAGGGCGCCGCCACGCCAGAGCGGGAGACGCTGTGGCTGAAGCCCCCTTACTGGCGCTCGGACATCTCCATTGAGGACGACCTGGTGGAGGAGGTGGCCCGCATCCTGGGCTACGACACCATGCCCACCACCATGCTCTCCACCCCCATACCCTACCACGCGGCCCAGCCCCTGCGAGAGCTACGGGAGCGACTGAAGGACCTGCTGGTGGCCGCCGGCATGCAGGAGACCATCTCTTACTCGCTGACGGACCTGGAGTCGCTGGCGCGGGCCGAGGCGCTGCGGGACGGCGCGGGGCCGCTGAAGATCGCTAACCCCATGAGCAGCCAGCAGGCGTACCTGCGCACCAGCCTGCGGGGTAGCATCCTGGAGACGCTGGCATCCAACAGGGCCCGCCTGGCCGGCGACGCCATCCGGATATTCGAGGCCGGGCGCGTCTACCTGCCCAGGGAAGAGGCCAAAGAGCGCGACCTGCCCCACGAGAAGGAGGTGCTGGTGGGCGTGCTGTCCGGGCCGAGGGCGCCTGACTCCTGGCTCGGCCCCAGGGGCGACATGGACTTCTTCGATGCCAAGGGCGTGCTGGAGTTCGTCTTTGGCAAGCTGGGCGTCGAGGCCAGCTATGGGCCTGCTGGGGACGCCATCCTGCACCCGGGCAAGACGGCGCAGGTCCGCTGCGGCGACGTGGCCGTGGGCGTGGTGGGCGAGGTGCACCCGCGAGTGCTGGAGCGGTACGACCTCCAGGGCCGGCCCGTGGCCTTCTTCGAGCTGGACCTGGAGGTGCTGTCCCGGGCGACACAGGGCATCCGGCGGCGCTACCGCAGCATCAGCCGGTTCCCGGAGTCGGAGCGCGACCTGGCGGTGGTGGTGGACGCCGATATCCCTTCGGCCAGGCCCAAGGCCATCATAGACCAGCACCGGCTGGTGGCCCGCAGCGCTCTCTTCGACGTGTACACCGGCCCAGGAATACCCGAGGGCAAGAAGTCGCTGGCCTACCGCATCGTCTTCCAGTCCCACGAGGGCACGCTGACCGCCGAGCAGGTGAACGAGGCCCGCGACGAAATCCTGCGCCGGCTCCAGCGGGAGGTGGGCGCGGAACTGAGAGGGTGACACCATGAGAGAGCCACACGTGCACCGGCACTACGATGAGTCCATGCTCAGCGTGGAAGAGGCGCTGGAGCGCATCCTGGGCTTCTTCCATCCACTGGAGCCGGAGGAGAAGCCCATCCTGGAGGCGCTGGGCCAGGTGCTGGCCGAGGACGTCGTTTCCCCCCTGGACATCCCGCCACTGGACAACTCGGCCATGGACGGCTACGCTGTCCAGGCCAGCAGCACCGCTGGAGCGTCGAAGGGATCGCCGGTGCTGCTGCGCGTGGTCGGCGCGGTGGCCGCCGGCCAGTTGCCCCAGCAGGAGGTCACGCCAGGCACGGCGGTGCGCATCATGACCGGCGCGCCCGTCCCCAGGGGTGCCGACGCCATCGTGCCCTTCGAGGATACCGACGAGGTGGAGCGCCGCCGGTCGGGCAGAGGCCTGTCAGAGATAGCCATACATATCGAAGTGCCCCCTGGCGCGGAGGTGCGCCCGGCCGGGCAGGACGTGAGGAAGGGCGAAAAGGTGCTGTCCAGGGGTGTGGTGCTGCGCCCCGCAGAGATAGGCGTGTTGGCCTCCCTGGGCTATAGCAGGGTGAAGGTGGTGCGACGGCCTGTGGTGGGCATCCTGGCCACCGGCGACGAGCTGGTGGAGCCGGGGGACGAGTACGGGCCGGGCAAGATTTACAACAGCAACAGCTACAGCCTGGCCGCCGGCGTGCTGCGCTATGGCGGCGTGCCCCGTATGCTGGGCATCGCCAGGGACAACCTGGAGTCCATGAACGCCAGGCTGCGCGAAGGGCTGGAGTGTGACATGCTCATCACCTCGGCTGGCGTCTCCAGGGGCGACTACGACATGGTCAAGGACGTGCTGGCGCAGCACGGCAGGATAGACTTCTGGTCGGTGCGCATGCGGCCGGCCAAGCCCCTGGCCTTCGGGGTGCTGCGCGCGCCCAACGGCCGCTCGGTGCCGCACCTGGGCCTGCCAGGGAACCCGGTGAGCGCCCTAGTGGCCTTCGAGCAGTTCGGGCGGGCGGCCATCCTCAAGATGCTGGGCAAAAAGGACCTGGCCAAGCCCGCCATCGAGGCCGTCCTGGAGGAGCCTATCTACAACAACGATGGCCGCAGGGTGTATGCTAGAGTTGTGGTCACCAGACGCGACGGCGCCTACCACGCCCGCCTCACAGGCAACCAGAGCTCCAACCTGCTCACGTCCATGGCCAGGGCCAACGGCCTGGCCATCTGCCCCGAAGACCTGCCCAGGAAGGACGCCGGCCAGGTGGTCAGGGTACAGATGCTGGACTGGCCGGAAGAGGTGTTCTGAGTCAGCCAAGCACCAGCGCCGTGGCTGCATTTAAGCTATCAGATGCCTGGCCCCGGACACAGCCTCGCGGGGCAAGGGCAACACCGCCTCAGGTAAGGAGGTAAGACATTTATGATGGACCAGAACGGCAAGGAACCCCAGCCACCCAGGTATTTTATTGACCTGGAGGGTCCGTGCGCGCGCCGCCGGTCCCTGCCACTTATGATCGCCAGCAGAAGGGGTTACAAGTACCAGAACACGGAGCCTGTGGAGACGCTGCTGGCCGCCGATCCCAGGGAGCTGATCCGGCAGATCGTGGAGGACAGCGCCCAGGACGCTGACTATTTGCTGCCCGACACGCCATTGAAGGAGGCTATTTTCCGGGTGCTGCTGGCCAACGGGAACCAGCCCATGACGGCGGAGGAGATAAGCCAGAAGCTCTCCCAGCGCTGGGCCATGACAGCCAACCCACGGGATATCTCTCCAAGAGTTATCCAGCGGCTCCTGGAGCACTGCGAGTCCTACTGCATTGCCCGCTTCCCGGAGCCGCCACCTGAGAGTAAAGGGAACAACAACGAGGCCTCGGAGCAGGGTACTCCCCAGGCCTGAACTGGAAGGCCTCGCTATCGCGACAGGGAGTTGGCGCGTAATGTACGGGCGGCGGTCAGCCGCCCGTACCTACTCTTCTTCCCGTGGCTTGCGCCGCTTCTTGATGACCTCAACTTCTGCCGGGACAAACTCAGTGGGCTGCGTCGTCAGCACTGGCCTCTTGTCTTCCTTCTTCTTGGGCTTCTTGGCTTCTCGCTTCGGGAAATCGCCTCTAGCCATAGCCAACCTCCCTGAACAAGCTATCTCTGATAGCCCTGCTTTGAGTTTAAGCCATCCAGGAAAGCCCTGTAAAGGTGATGGGCCTGGGCAGCGGTCGGGTTGACACTGTCCATGGCCGACTCTATACTTGCCCATGTCCCTTCCGGGACTCGCACAGCAGGGAGGCCTCACTTGGCACAGCGCATAGAGCCTCGCAGCTACTTTGTGGAAGTCAACGGACAGAAACTCCACTACAGGCAGTGGTCCTACGAAGGGCCGCCCCTGGTGCTGCTGCATGGCGTCACCAGCAGCAGCACATCCTGGGACCAGATAGCTCCGGAGTTCGCCTCGCGCTACAGTGTCATGGCGTTGGACCTCAGGGGCCACGGCCTATCTTCCAGGCCCACCAGCGGCTACACCTGGGCCGGCCACTACGCGGCGGACGTGGTGGCCTTCGTGGAGGGCCACCTGGACCAGCCGGCCATCCTGGTGGGCCACTCCCTGGGGGCGATGGTGACGGTGCCAGTGGCCGTGGGCGCGCCGGACAGGGTGCGCGCCATCGTCCTGGAAGACCCGCCGGCCTTCCCCAGCATGGACAGGAGGGAGCGGTTCCAGCCCACCCTGCAACTGAAGCGCATGCCCTACCAGCAGCGCTTGCAGGAGCTGCTGGCTATGGGCCTGCCCAGGGAAGTGGCGGTCTATCGGGCCGACAACCTGGAGGCCGTGAGCGAGCACGTCCTGGTGGAGCTGATGGAGGGCAACACCGCCTACCAGGCCGACGCCTGGTTCCCCAGGGTATCCTGCCCGGCGCTGGTCATCCTGGGCAACCCTGACAGGGGAGGAGTCGTCAAGCTCGCCGACCGCCCTCGCCTGGCCCGGCTGCTCAAGGGGGCCAGGACCGTGGAATGGGCCGACGTCGGCCACGGTATACACTCCGAGCAGCCGCAGCGGTTCGTGTCCGAGGTCATGGCCTTTCTCAAGGGGCTTCCCGGCCAGGTCGGCTGAGCAATGCGCGCCCCGCGCCGTCCCTTGCCCTGTGGTGACAGCCCTGGCATATCTGTAGAAATCTTCAACCGGTCAGGTGCCCGGTGGGGCCAGGAGATGAGGCGGTGGAGCAAAGGCCCCTACGCCCGGGCAGGCACGGAGGTTGTATTACCAAGCTGGGATTGATTATAATGGGCCGCAGTGTCTAGCAGAAAAGGAGACCAGCAGACTATGCCTCAGGCCCTAGCGTTCTTCCGGGGAAAGGTTGTCCCGCTCTCGGAGGCCAGGGTGAGTGTAATGACCCACGCGCTCCACTATGGCACGGCCGTATTCGAGGGCATCCGGGGCAACTGGAACGCGAAGAAGGGCGCCATGTACATCTTCCGGATGCGGGAGCACTACCAGCGCTTTATCCAGGGCTGCCGCATCATGCTGCTGGATATCCCCTACACAGTGGACGACCTGTGCCAGATAACCATTGACCTCGTCCGTAACTGCGGCTACAAAGAGGACGTGTACATCAGGCCGCTGGCCTACAAGAGCGCCGAGCGTGTGGCTAACCTGAAGCTCCAGGAACTGCAGAGCGACTTCACGCTCATCATAGTGCCCTTCGGCTCCTACATTGACGCCGAGGGGGCCATACGCTGCTGCACCTCCTCCTGGCGCCGGATAGACGACACTATCATCCCGCCCAGGGTGAAGATATCGGGCCACTACGTTAACAGCATCCTCGCCAAGACGGAGGCGGTGCTGGCCGGGTTCGACGAGGCCATAATGCTGAACCAGGATGGCAGCGTCTCGGAGGGCAGCGGCGAGAACCTGTTCATGGTGTCCGGGGGTGTCCTCCATACGCCCCTGGTGTCCGACAACAACCTGACGGGCATCACCCGCGACTCCGCCTGGCAGCTTGCCAGGGAAGAGCTGGGGTTGGAGGTGGTGGAGCGCCGCATACGCCGGAGTGAGCTTTACCTGGCCGATGAGATATTCCTGACCGGCACGGCGGCGCACATCACGCCGGTGGGCCACCTGGACAACCGCCCCATTGGCAACGGCGAGATTGGGCCAATAACCCGGTCTCTGCGCGAACTGTACGTGGACGTCATCAGGGGCAACAACGAAAAGTACACCCACTGGTGCAGCGCCGTCCCGCTGGAGGGCTGGTAGCGGACACCATACCCGTAGGAAAGGCGGACGATGTCAGAGTTTGCACTGGACTACTCTATACTCGTCTTCCTTGCCAGCATCGGCGTTATACAGATAGCTGCCTCGGTCAACCGGCTGAAGGGCCTGCTTTTCTTCAAGTCGCCCCTGATGGCGCGCCTGTTTGGCCTGTCGCTGACGGTGGGGGCCTTCGTGTGGTTCTTCGCCTCCGAGCCGCGCAACATCAACGACTACGCCGGTGGCCTGGACGCCAACGTGCAGGCGCTCTTCTGCTTCTTCAGCGCCGTGGCCGCCGTACTGGCTACTTTTGTCGTGTCCTCGCTGCTGAACGCCCGCATGGGCGGCGAGGAGCACTCCCCGGATGACGGGCTGGACGCCCTCAGGAGCACCACGTACCTGAAGGCGGTGACCAGCAATCTTGCACGCTGGTGGAGAGAATGGCGGACGCAGATGCGGAGCTATTTTTCTGGATAAATAGCTGGGTCGGCAGGTTCCCTGCCTTCGACCGGGCCATGGAGTGGGTAGTCAGCGATTACCTGATTCCCGTGGGCTTCGCGCTGGCGCTGCTGGGCCTCTGGTTCACCGGCGGCGACAAGCTGGCCCGGCAGAGGCACCAGATAGGCGTGTTCGTTGCCCTGAGCTCCATGGGCTTCGCCAGCCTGGCCGTGTTCATCATCAACGCCGTCTATTTCCGGCCCCGGCCCTTCGCCGTGCACGAGGTGTCCCTGCTGTTCTATGAGCCGACCGACTCCTCCTTCCCGGCCAACTCCATGGCGGCCACCTTCGCCATAGCCGCCGCCGTCTTCGGCGTCAACCGGCGGGTGGGAGCGGTCATGTACGTGGTGGCGGCCATATACGCCTTCTCGCGGGTATACGCCGGGGTGCATTACCCACTGGACGTCACGGCAGGGGCACTCATAGGCATTGTGATGGCCTGGCTGGTCTTCAAGCTGCGGGACCTTCTGGAGCCTCTGCCGACGCTGGTAGTCAAGGCCCTCCGCATCATCTGCCTGGCCTGAGGCGGTGTTTTGCTCCCTTTCCCTCGACAGGCTCGGGCCTGTCCTGAGCGTGCCGAAGGGGCAGGCCCTGAGCCTTCGGGCCGAGGCCCATCAGGCCGAGGGCTTGTGGAAGGAGAGGAGGCTGGTGTTTCGCCCCCTCCGGGCTGAGCGGGGTATATATTTCCCTGACGCTTGTTTGTATGGCCTGGTGGAAGCCTGGGCTGGCACCGTGAGGCGTAGCCTGTCGGTCCCACCCACCCGCCCTGGCTGCGTTGCTACCAGCCAGATCAGCCTTCGGGCGTGGCTGGTAGCAAAAACACTCCTGGGAAGGAGGGAAAGGGCTTATCAGTCCAGGCTACCCGCCTAGCGGCCCAGCCTGCCGCGGATGGCCTGGGCCAGCTCGCCCGCACGCTGGGAGCCGGTGAGCACGCGCCGGCCACCCACCAGTTCCAGCCTGACCCCTGTGTTGCCGCTGGTGCTGTAAACCAGGCCGTTCCAGGGGTTCCATCGGATACCCCAGCCGCCATAGTCGCCCAGCGGTCTGTAGGAGACTGGCTCGCACTGCCAGATGTCCTGGAAGGCGATCCTGCGGCGGTATAAGGGGAAGAAGACGATGTACAGGCCGTCGCCCCGCACCTCGGTGACCAGCTTCATGCTGTACAGGCCCAGGACCACCAGCAGGACCAGGGCGATGCTCAGGCTGCCCACTATCGCCAGCCCCACATCGGACATAGGCTCGTCGCCCCATGGGCGGCCCAGGGCCAGCTGCACGACCATCCCATAGGCCATGATGCCAGTTATCGCCAGCGCCCCCGGTAGCAGGAGCAGCCACAGCCACCACTGCCTGAACCGCTGGACCTCTCGGAAAACGGTCTCGGTCATAGGCGCCTGTCCATCCTCTACATTCCCGGTAAACCAAGCTAGCAGTACCATTATATGGCACCGCACAGGACAGCATCAAGAACAGAGCGGTAATGCTGGCGGTCAGTGGCACTTTGACAACCCTCGTTCGGCCATCTGAGTGATTGACTGCATAGCTACACGACACTAGAATTGGCCCTTGCAGGCCTGTCTTATCACGGTGGGCCAGGCCAGCGCGGAAGCAATAACATACGCGGGCGCTAACCATTGAGCTGGGCCAGACCTTTACTCAGCATCGCCTTCCTGAGGGAAGTAGTCCTGCTTCTGTCGGCCTACTTCCTGTACGCCTTCGGGCGAGACCTGGTGTACCAGCAGGGCATCTACCCCGCCTTCAGCAATGCCTGGCAGATTGTCCACATCGAGACAACCCTGGGCATCATGTGGGAGGCCAGGGTCCAGGACTGGCTCCTGGTCCGTGCCCCGGGTGTTATATACTTTCTCAACTGGTTCTATGTGCTGGGCTACTGGCCGGTCATACTGCCGACCGCCATCTACCTGTACCTGAGGAGGCGCGAGGCCTACCGCAGGTGCCGCAACATCGCCTTCATAACCTTCTGCATCGCGCTGCTGTTCTACGAGCTGTACCCGCTGGCGCCGCCCAGGATGCTTTCCACCTATGGCTTCCTGGACACCATCAAGATGTTTGGCCCCGGTGGGTACGACAAGACCAGCGATGCCCTGTTCTACAACCCCTATGCCGCTATGCCCAGCCTGCACTTCGGGCTGGCGTTCATCATCTCCCTGCCCTTTCTGGCCCACGAGCGCCTGCTTCCCCGGCTGCTGGCGGCGGCCTACCTGGGCCTGATGCTAGCCTGTATCGTGGCAACGGGCAACCACTACTTCGCGGACGCCATCGTGGCCGCCGCTGTGGTGGGCATTGCCTACGTTCTCCAGGCATTGCTCCGCAAGTTGGCTGAGCAGGCGCGTCCCCACCTCGCCACGGGCCGCTGGTAAGGGCTTGCTCCCCGGCACTGGTATGTAAGCCGCTCCGGCCTCTGGTATATTCTTAGCGTGTGTGAGAAGTCCAGTCCGTTGGGATGACTGTGGTGCATATGGCAGGTTGTTGCTGCCTGGGCTAGCATGCCCCCATTCCCTCGACAGGCCCGGGCCTATGGCCCCCTTCCTGGCCTTCCCCCACAGGGGGCAGGGAGGGTCCTCGCCCTCTCTGGGGGAGAGCTAGACCTGTCCTGAGCTTGTCGAAGGAGAGGGGGCGGCATAGCCCGAATACTGGTCATGTGCCGATGTACATCACGCCCCGGTTATGAGAGAGCAACAAGGCTTTTCACACACGCCCTGTTAGGGATGCCAGGACTGTGGGGCATGCATCCAGGCCCGCCTCACGGGGCCAAAGGGCCGGCCTGCCCCTGCCAGGTAAGCTTGCTGTACGACACTCTTTAACAATGGCGGGTGACAAGGCAGACGCCAAAAGAGTGTCGCGTGGTAAAGCCAGGCGAGAGGGGGATATCCATGAGTACCAGCAGCCCACGAGAGAGCGAGATGCACGCCCTTTTCGAGATGCTCCGTGGCCTGTACGGCGGCAGGCTGGCCCAGGAGGAGCTTGACCAGGTGCGGCAAGACCTGGAGGGCGTCCTGGACGCCGCCGAGGCCCTCAGGGCGGTAAGGCTGGACAACGCTGTTGGCCCTTACCCGGACTTTGTGCCCTACCGGGGCCAGGAGTCCGACAGCGCCGAGAGCAGGCCAGGCCCGCCTCTGGCAGGCGCTCCCGCCCGCCAGCAGGGGCCAGCCCAGGCCCGTGGCGCTTCTCGTGGAGACGTGGCCTTTATGCCGGTGCGTGAGCTGGCCGGGCTTGTCCGTAGCCGGCAGGTGTCGCCGGTGGAGCTGGCGGAGACCTTCCTTGGCCGCCTGGAAGCCCTGGGGCCGAGGTACAATGCCGTGGTCACCGTGACCCGCCAGCGGGCTCTAGAGCAGGCACGGCGGGCGGAGCGGGAGATCGCTGCTGGGCGCTATCGCGGCCCGCTGCACGGCATTCCCTACGGGGCCAAAGACCTGCTGGCCACCTCCGGCGGCATCCCCACCACCTGGGGCGCCGCGCCACTGAGGGGCCAGACCTTCGGCCAGGATGCCACCGTCATCAGGAAGCTGGAGGAGGCCGGGGCCGTCCTGTGCGCCAAGCTGGCCATGGTGGAAATCGCGGGCGGCATGGGCTACAGGCAGCCCAACGCCTCCTTCACCGGGCCGGGCATCAACCCCTGGGACACCAGCACCTGGAGTGGCGGCTCCTCCAGCGGCTCCGGCTCGGCGGTGGCCGCCGGGCTGGTGCCCTTCGCCATCGGCTCGGAGACCTGGGGCTCCATCCTGACGCCGGCCAACCACTGCGGCGTCGCCGGGCTGCGGCCCACCTATGGCCGCGTCAGCCGCCATGGGGCCATGGCCCTGTGCTGGACGCTGGACAAGCTGGGGCCGCTGTGCCTCACCGCCGACGACTGCGGCCTGGTGCTGGAGGCTATCTCCGGCCACGACCCCAACGACCCGTCCACTACGTCTCGCCCCTTCAGGTACGACGCCTCCAGCGCGCCCCGTCGCTTCAAGCTGGGCATTCTCAAAGGCGTTGAGGATGGTGCCGAGGAGGCGGTGCGGACCAACTTCCGTCGCGCCCTGGCGGTGCTGGAGCGAGTGGCGGACATCCAGGAAGGCGTGGAGCTACCAGACCTGCCCTATGAAGCCATCACCCGCACCATACTCTTCGTCGAGGCCACCAGCGCCTTCGAGGAGTTCATAGAAAGCGGCAGGACTCACCAGCTTACAGCCCCTGAGGACCACTACCGGCCCTACAGTCGCGTGGCGGTGCTGGCGAGGGACTACATCAAGGCGCTACGCCTGCGGGGCGTCGTGGCCATGGCCGTAGATGGCACGCTGTCGCGCTACGACGCCCTGGTAGCTCCGACGCGCCCCAGCGTGGCCTCGCCCCTCGGTACGGAGTTCCGCAGCGCCATCAGGGGCACGGCCAGGGACGTGCTGGGCGCCGTGGGCAACTGCGCCGGGCTTCCCGCCATAAGCGTGCCCAGCGGCTTCGACGACCGCGGCCTGCCCACAGGCATCCAGTTTATGGGCCGGGCCTACGCTGAAAACGCCGTCCTGGCCGTCGCCCGCGCCTACCAGTCCATGACTGACTGGCACACGCGCCACCCGGCGGACATAGCGCCCACGGACAGAGCATAAGGAGCGGAGCACATGCCCCACCATACCACAGAGTACGACCTGGTCATTTCGGAAGGCCGCGTCATAGACCCGGAGTCGGGGCTGGATGCCAGGTGCAACGTCGGCATCATCGGCGGCAAGGTCAGGGCGGTGACCACGGCCACGCTCCACGGGCGGCAGGGCATAGACGCCAGCGGCCTGGTGGTAGCGCCCGGCTTCATTGACCTGCACTCCCACGGCCAGACGCCGGAGAACTACGAGCTTCAGGCCACCGACGGCGTGACCACGGCGCTGGAGCTGGAGGTGGGGGTAGGGGACATAGACCAGTGGTACGCCCAGCGCGAAGGTAAGGCGGCCATCAACTTCGGCGCCAGCATCGGGCACATCCCCGTGCGCATGAAGGTGATGCACGACCCGGGCCAGTTCCTGCCCAGTGGCGACGCCGCCCACCGGCCCGCCACCGACGCCGAGCTGGAGGAGATGAAGCGCCTGGTGGAGCATGGCCTGGAACGGGGAGCGGTGGCCGTCGGCTTCGGCATAGACTACACCCGGGGAGCGACACGCTGGGAGGTGCTGGAGATGTTCCGCGTCGCGGCCAGGCACGGCGCGTCCTGCCACGTCCACATCCGGGGCAAGGGCCACAAGGAGCCTATGAGCGCCATCGAGGCCCTGGAGGAGGTCATAGCCGCCACGGCCATCACCGGCGCGCCGCTGCACGTCGTCCACGTCCAGAGCACCGGCATGCGGGCCACGCCCCTGTGCCTCCAGATGATCGCCGATGCCCGCGCCCGCGGCCTGGACGTGACCACCGAGTGCTACCCTTACACGGCGGGCATGACGGCCATCGAGTCGGCGCTGTTCGACGAGGGCTGGCAGGAGCAGTATGGCATCAGCTACGGTGACCTCATGTGGACGGCGACGGGTGAGCGGCTGACGGCCAGCACCTTCGCCAGGTACAGGGAGACCGGCGGCATGGTCATCGTCCACTCGACGCCCGAGTCGGCGGTGCGCGCCGCCGTCACCAGCCCGCTGACGGCCATCGCCACCGATGGCTACATCCGCGACGGCAAGGGCCACCCGCGCACCGCTGGCACCTACGCCCGCATCCTGGGGCGGTTCGTCCGGGAGGAGAAGGCCCTGTCGCTGCTGGACGCTATCAAAAAGATGAGCCTGATGCCAGCGCAGCGGCTGGAGCGCCGCGTCCCGGCCATGGCCAGCAAGGGCCGCGTCCGCGTGGGCGCCGACGCAGACCTGACGCTCTTCGACCCTGCCCAGGTGATAGACACCGCTACCTATGAGCAGCCGACCAGCCGCTCAAAAGGCATCGCCTGCGTCCTGGTCAACGGCGTGCCGGTGGTGGAGGAAGGCCGGCTGGTGGAAGGCGCCGCGCCCGGCCGGCCCGTGAGGGCAGGCGCGGCCTAGCGGCTGACGCAGCGCCATCGCTCATAGCAGGCCAGGCATAGGCCAGGAGTTGTGCGTGGAGACTGTGCGGCCTGGCACAGGTTATAATGGGTCTGTCACTATCCGCCCCAAAAGGGCCACTCCAGAGGCACCCGGATGTCCCTTCCACAGCTTACAATACAGGTCTTTGAGGAGTACGAGCCGCTGGTCTCCCGTGGACTCATAGAGCGCACCGTGGAGGCCACACTGGCCGACGAGCCTGGAGCGCCACAGCATGCTGTCAGCGTTGTCATCGCCGATGACGAGACTGTGAGGGAACTGAACAACAAGTACCGTGGTCTGGATGAAAACACTGACGTCCTCTCCTTTTCTTTTAGCCACGAAGGGGAATATTATGGGGACGAGCAGCCGTCGTCAGCCCACGCCGGGGACGTGGAGTTCGTCCTTCCCCCGGGCGAGACGCCTGGCCTGGGCGAGGTCATAGTCTCCTACCCCCAGGCGGAGCGCCAGGCGGTGACCGCAGGCCACTCCATCGAGCATGAGCTGGTGGCCCTCCTGGCCCACGGCGTGCTGCATCTGCTGGGCTACGACCACGTGGAACCGGACGAAGAAGCCGTCATGAACGCCAGGCAGGCCCGGGTGGTGTCCCGGGTCCTGGAGCAGGCATGAGCCAGGTCCTCTACCGCAAGTGGCGCCCTCGAAGGCTTGACCAGGTAGTCGGCCAGGAGCAGGTGACCCAGACCCTGCGACAGGCCGTAGTCCAGGGCCGCGTGGCCCATGCCTACCTGTTCTGCGGCCCCCGTGGCACCGGCAAGACCAGCACCGCCCGCATCCTGGCCAAGGCCGTCAACTGCCTGTCGCCCCAGGACGGCGAGCCGGACAACGAGTGCGCCATGTGCCGCGCCATCAACGAGGGCCGCGCCCTGGACCTCATCGAGATTGACGCCGCCTCCAACCGTGGCATTGAGGACATCCGGGACATCAATGACAAGGCCCGTTTCACCCCCGTTGAGGCCCGCTACAAGGTCTACATCGTTGACGAAGTCCACATGCTCACCGACTTTGCCTTCAACGCCCTGCTGAAGACGCTGGAGGAGCCGCCGCCGCATGTCATCTTCGTCCTGGCGACCACCGAGGTCCACAAGGTCCCGCTGACCATTGTCTCCCGCTGCCAACGCTACGACTTCCGGCGCGTCCCGCCCGACCGCATGGTGGCCAAGCTGGCGGAGCTGTGCCAGAGCGAGGGCGTGGAGGTCCCGGAGGAGGCGCTGAGGGTAATCACCCGCGCCTCGGGCGGCAGCCTGCGCGATGCCGAGAACCTGCTGGAGCAGGTCATCGTCACCTTCGGCTCGCCCGTGTCCGAGGAGCAGGTGCGCGGGCTGCTGGAGATGGGCAGCGACGAAACGGCCCTGGAGCTGGTGGGCCACATCCTTCGCCGGTCGGTGAAGGACGGGCTGGCGGTCATCAACCAGATGGCCTGGCAGGGCAACGACCTGCGCCAGTTGCACCGGGGCGTCATGGAATACCTGCGCGCCGTCATGCTGCTGAAGGCCGGCACGGGGACGGCCCTGGGCTTTACCCAGGAGACGGTGGCCCGGCTGCAATCGCTGGCCGACTCCACCACCCTGGAGCAGCTGGTCCACGCCCTCAAGACCTTCTCCAGGGTGGACCTGCGCCGCGACACGTCCTCGACGCTGCCGCTGGAGCTGGCGCTGGTGGAGTCCAGCATGGAGGCGGAGGCCCCGGCGCCGCCCGCGCGCCAGGCCACCCATGAGGCCAGGCCGGCGCCAGCGCCTCGTAGCGCCCCGCCCCCGCGTGAGCACCAGGGCAACCCGCAGGCCAGCGCGCCCCAGTCTGCGCCAGCCCGCAACCCCGACCCGCCGGCGCCGAGGCCCAGGCCGGTGGCGCAGCAGAGCGCCCCGCC
>DAOUAM010000092.1:0-16755 GCA_034433305.1 Dehalococcoidia bacterium
CGTTGCCGTACTGGTAGGGCATGAAGTACCTGTCGTCTTTGGCGGCCATCTCCTGGGCGATCAGGGCGGCGCGGTTGCTGCCTCCCTCGGCGGGCGAAAAGTGGACCTTGGCGCCGTAGGCCCGCAGGAGTTGCGCACGCTCCGGGCTTACGTTCTCGGGCATGACCACTTTCACCTTGTAGCCCTTGAGCTTGCCTATCATCGCCAGCGAGATGCCAGTGTTGCCGCTGGTCGGCTCCAGGATGGTCTTGTCCCTGGTCAGCTTCCCGGAGGCCTCGGCTTCCTCGATCATGTACTTGGCGATGCGGTCTTTCAGGCTGCCGGTGGGGTTGTTGCCCTCCAGCTTGGCGTAGATTTTCACGCCCGGCTTGGGGCTGAGCCGCCGCAGCTCTACCAGAGGGGTGTTGCCGATGGCGTCCAAGATGCCCTTGTAGATCATGTTTTCCTTCTTCTCGTGAGCGTGTTCCAGGCTTTCCAGGTGCTGCGCTAGCCCGGCCTGCTATCTGGCCGCGGTGGGGACCCCGCAGAAGGCTTCGTAGTCTATAAGCTCCTTGATAGTCGGGTTGTCGCCACACAGCGGGCACTCGGGGTTGCGGCGCAGCTTGACGGCGCGGAACTCCATGCTCAGGGCGTCAATCAGCAGCAGCCGGCCAGCCAGTGAGTCGCCAATGCCCATGATGAGCTTGACGGTCTCGGTGGCCTGGATGGAGCCGACCAGGCCAGGGAGCATGCCCAGCACACCGGCCTCGGCGCAGCTTGGCACCTCGCCTGGTGGCGGAGGCTCCGGGAACAGGCAGCGGTAGCAGCCACGGCCCGGTACGTACACCGTCGCCTGGCCGTCGAACAGCAGGATGCTGCCGTCCACCAGGGGCTTGCCCGTCAGGTAGGCGGCGTCGTTGGCCAGGTAGCGGGCCGGGAAGTTGTCGGCCCCGTTGACGATTACATCGTACTGGGAGAATATCTCCAGGGCGTTCTCCGACGTCAGAGGCTCGCTATGGGTTATCACCTTGACGTCGGGGTTGTACTCCAGGAGCGTCTCCCTGGCGGACTCTACCTTGGGGCGTCCCACGTCATTGTCGTGGTGCAGTATCTGGCGCTGGAGGTTGCTGAGGTCCACGGTATCGAAGTCCACGATGCCGATGGTGCCCACGCCGGCCAGCGTCAGGTAAACGGCCACAGGCGAGCCCAACCCCCCTGCCCCGATGATCAGCACCCTGGAGTCCAGGAGTTTCCGCTGGCCCTTGCTCCCCACCTGCGGCATGATGATGTGGCGGCTGTACCGCTTTACCTGGTAAGGGGTCAGGGGCCTCGTCTGCGTCTGGGTCATATTGCCGTGTCCTCCAAGTCAGGTTGTGCAGGTGCCATTCTACCTATTTTCAGATGCAGGAATGTCAAAGATGGTTTGCCGGAAACATAAAAAGCTCCACCGCCAAACGCAAGGCCGTTGACAGTGGAGCACGGGAACCAGGTATATAAGCCGCTTGTGCCGCCGGGATGTCTATCTCCCGGCTGACATGCTTTCCGTGCCTGCCAGGCTACATGGCCAGACTGGGCACGCGCCGCATGTCCAGTGCGGCCTGATTCACCGACCGCCGTACCTCGCGCTGGACGATGGAGTTATGGGGCGTACACGCGCACTCGACCCGCCGGGGCCGCTCGCCCGCACGGGCCGGGGAGTTTGTCAGAGCTAGCATCGCCTTTTCCCACTTGACTGGGGTCGTCAGCCCTGTTGAGAGGCCCTCTGGGAGTTGTCGAAATAGGGCCACCCTGGTGCTGGCACGCCAAAGTATAGCATGGAATCGAAAGAGACTTCAACAATGGTACGGGAAAGCCACAAGTTGGCAACTTGGGCCTGAGAGGCACTCTTTACCCTATTTCCCACGCCAGGCCCCCCGGACTCCTCACCGCGTTGACACATCGGCTGATGGCAAGTATCATAGAGTTTGCGGAAGGACTCCCCTAGCCAGCTACCCATTTTCGCCACATTTGCGCTGGCGGTCCTGGCGCTTGTTCCTGGTCACGCAAAGGCCAGCTCCAGGCGGCCCAGGTACCCGATGCTGGGCCATGGCCGGGCGCAGACCCTCGGCATTGCCCGGCCGCTCGTCGGCGAGTGCGGGCCTCAGGCTTTAGACTTGGCTTGTCGGCGCGAAGACTGCCTCTGAGTATGGTGGCGCTTCGCATGTTCCCTCTTGTGTCAGCCGTCTCACTCGGGGCTGCTGATGGGCATCTATGTTCTTGCAGGAGGTGACCTGTGACGGCGACTCAGCTTGAGACCTTCGAAGGCAGGGACATGGTGAAGGGCGAGGCACGGCTTGTGGTGGTGTCCAACAGGGTGCCTCCCTCATGGGTCCCTGGCGCGCGCCAGGGTGAGTCCCAGGCGTCGGCGGGCGGGCTGGTGACCGCTCTACGGCCCGCGCTGGAGGAGCTTGGGGGCCTGTGGTTCGGCTGGAGCGGCCAGAGCATGTCCAGGGGCATCAGGCAGTCGCCCGACGTCGCGACCCTGGGCGGGGTGAAGCTGGCCACGGTGGACCTCTCCGAGGAGGACGTTAGCCTGTACTACACTGGCTTCGCCAACCGCACCCTGTGGCCGCTGCTTCATTGCTTTCCAGGTCGCGTGATCATCCGGCGGGACACCTACCGGGCGTACAGACGCATCAACCGGCGGTTCGCCGAAGCGCTCTTTCCCCTGCTCCGGCACGGCGACCTGGTATGGGTACACGACTACCACCTGTTCCACCTGGGAGAGGAACTGCGACGGCTGGGCTGGAACGGCAAGCTGGGCTTCTTCCTGCACATCCCCTTCCCGCCGCCCGACATCTTCACTGTTCTCCCCTGGGCCGGCGAGCTGCTGGAGGCGTTGCTTCACTATGACCTTGTGGGCGTCCACACTGAGCGCTACCTCAAGAACCTGACGGAGACCCTCCAGGCTGAGCTGGGTGGCACCATGGAAGGCGCTGCCTTTGCCCACGGGGAGATGTCGGTCCGGCTGGGCGTCTATCCCATAGGCATAGAGCCGGCCCTGTTCCAGTCGCCGCCACGGCAGGCCCGCTACAGCCCATCGGACCAGGTGCTGCGCCACGTCTCGCCCTGGCACCAGGTTGTCCTGGGTGTGGACAGGCTGGACTACACCAAGGGCATACCCGAGCGGCTGCGGGCCTTCGCCAGGCTGCTGGAGCACAATCCCTCCCTGCGGGGCAAAGTCACCTTTATCCAGGTATCCTCGCCCTCTCGCACGCGTGTGCCCGAGTACATCGCCGAGAAGGAGCGCGTTGACCGCCTGGTGGGGGATATCAACGGGCGCTTCTCCGAGGCCGGCTGGGTGCCGGTACGCTATCTGTACCGCTCCTTTCCGCAGGAGGACCTGGTCAGGTTCTACCGCGATGCCGACGTCTGCCTGGTGACGCCGCTGCGGGATGGCATGAACCTGGTGGCCAAGGAGTTCGTGGCGGCCCAGGGCGACAGCCCCGGAGTGCTGGTGCTTTCCAAGTTCTCTGGCGCGGCGGACATGATGCGCGATGCTTTGCTGGTAAACCCTTATGACACCGAGAGCACCGCCGAGGCCCTGTACGAGGCCCTGCACATGCCGGTGAGCGAGCGGCGTCAGCGCTGGCAGGCCCTCATGGAGGTGGTGACCAGGTACACGGCGCACACCTGGCGCGACTCCTTCCTCGGTGACCTGGCAGCCGCCTGAGCCTGACGCTGGTCAGTCAATCTGCCGCAGGCGGGGGTCCAGGCGGTCGCGCAGCCAGTCGCCCAGGAAATTCAGCGACATCACTACCAGGAAGATGCATATGCCTGGCAGGACGGTGGGCCACCAGGAGGACTCCAGGTACTTGCGGCCCTCGGCCACCATGACGCCCCAGGCGGGCGTCGGCGGCGGGATGCCTGCCCCCAGGAAGCTCAGCGTGGCCTCGGCCAGGATGAGTTGGCCCACGTTCAGGGTCAGGATTACCAGGGCGCTGTTGAGCACGCCCGGCAGCAGATGGCGCAAGATGATACGGAATGGCGATGCCCCGGCCACCTTGGCCAGCGCCACATAGTCCGACTCGCGCAGGACAAGGGTCTGTGCGCGCACTATGCGCACGAAGCCCACCCACGATAGCAGCGCCAGCAACACCAGCAGCAGCGGCAGGCTCTGCCCGAAGATGATGACGGCCACCAGGGCCAGCAGCAGGAAAGGCAGCGCCTGCCAGATGTCCACCAGCCTTATGACTACCTCATCCACCAGCCCGCCCGCGTACCCGGACACAAGCCCTATGGCTGTACCCACAAGGAAGCCGGTTGTGACGGTGATGCTGGCTACCATCAGGGATATGCGCGCCCCATAGACAAGGCGGCTGAATACGTCACGGCCTGTGTGGTCGGTGCCCAGCAGGTGCTCGCCGGTGCCGTCCTTGAACCAGGCCGGCGGGATGTGCCTGTCTCTCACCCTGCCGTCTGAAGGGTCATGGGTGGCAATCAGGGGGGCGAAGATTCCTACCAGCACCAGCGCCACCAGAATTGTCAGCGGGATAACCGGCCAGCGGCGCACAACGTGCCAGATCCCGCTTACGTTTGTCAGCGAGCGTACACGGCCTCGTGCCAGTACTTCCTCTGCTACCGCCATGGTACACCTACCGGTAACGGATTCGTGGGTCTATGACTACATAGATTATGTCCGCGACGAAGGCTATGACGACATAGAACAGCAGGAAGATGAACACGGTGCCCTGGAGCAGCGGGAAGTCGTTGTCGTACACCGCGCGGTTCAGGGCCAGCCAGCCGATGCCGGGCCAGCCAAAGACCGTCTCCACCACCAGCGCGCCGTTGAGGTAGCCGGCGAAGATGAACAGCGCCGACGTCACGGGCGGTATCAGGGAGTTGCGCAGCGCGTGCTTCCACACCACCTGGAAGCGGCTGACGCCCTTGGCCCTGGCCAGCTTGATGTACTCTGAGTCCAGCACGTCCAGCATGGCCGACCGGGTGAGCCGCATCAGCGCCGCTGAGGCGGGCCAGCCCACGGCAATGGACGGTAGGACATAGTGCTTGATGCTGAGGCCCTCGCCTCGCCCGCCCGGGGGGAACCACCCCAGGGTCACCGAGAACACCAGGATCATTATCAGCGCCACCCAGAAGGACGGCAGCGCCTGGCCGAAGAGGGCGAAGCCCCGCCCCAGGTAGTCCCATATAGTGGCGCGCTTCACCGCCGCCACCATGCCCATGGGGACTCCCACCAGGATGGCGAAAAGCCACGCTCCAAGGGCCAGCTTGGCCGTGGCGCCCATCTTGCTGGCTATAAGCTCCCTTACAGGCCGGTTCTGGCCGTAGGAAAAGCCCATGTCGCCACGGACCAGGTGCCAGAGCCAGTCCACATATCTCAGGGGCAGGGGCTTGTCGAAGCCCATCCACGCCCCTACCCGCTCCCACTGGTCCTGAGTTATGCCGTAAGCCGTGTCGGGTATAAACAGTTGCCTGGGGTCGCCGGCTAGCTGGCTCACGAGAAATACGACCAGCGTGGCCCCTATGGCAGAGAACACCAGAAAGACCAATCGCCTGAACAGGAAGCGTAACATCCTGGGCGGCCTCCGCTGTGGTTTCCAGGGCTACCGTGGGGCCGGGACGTCCCTCACGGCAGCTTGCCAGGGCCGGCGGCGAGGCTGCGAGGCCTCGCCACCGGCGCGGTCACACTAGCTCAGGGCAGGGCCTACTGCGCGGCAGGCAGGATGTACTCGGGGCGGTGCCAACTCGGGCCCTGGCTGGAAGGCGCCGTCCACTTGCTTATCCGCTTGGGGTTGTAGGCGACGCCTCGCGGCTGCTGGGCCACGCCGCTGTAAAGCTGCCAGTAGTACATCCAGTCCACTACATCCAGGTGCCACTCCTCGCGCTTGGCCTTGTCCGGCTCAAAGGTAATCTTGTTCTGCATAAGCGCGGAGAAGGGGTCCTCGAAGGCGCAGCCCCAGCCCGGCCTGGTCAGACTGCTGTCAGCTGGAGGCATAGGCCAGTCCAGGGGCGTATTGGCGCTTTCAACGCTGCAGTTCTTGACCACAGGCCAGAACTGCTCCCGCGTGCGCATGCGCTGGCTGACGACGGCGCCGTAGTCCTCGGTCAGCAGCGTGGTCTTGACGCCGATCTGCTCCCAGGCGGTTGCCACTGCGTCCGCCTGCTCAAGACACACGTCGCCAGTCTCGCAGCGGTACTTGTTCAGGCTGATCTCGAACCGGACGCCGCCGGACTTCCTGGGGTAGCCGGCCAGGTCCAGCAACTCCTCGGCCATGTCCTTGTCGTAGGGAATCTCCCACGGCCAGCCAAAGCTGGCCCTGGGGCTGGGCACGTTGTAGGTCGGGCACTGGTCGTAGGTCATGGGGTTGACCGGCAGCGAGCAGCCATGCTTCTGAATGATGGCGTCCGCCCGGGCCTTGTCCACTGTGCGGTTGGGGTCCCAGCCAGGGTACAGCGGCCCCATGTACTCGATGTAGATGGGCGTGCCCAGGCCGGACTGGAGCGCCTCGACGATACCCTCGCGGTCAATGGCGTATGACAGCGCCCAGCGCACCAGGCGGGCCTGCTCCATATCGCTCATGCCGGACGGGTTGTCGGTGTCCTTGTAAGGCACCAGGTCTGCCGGCCAGGGGTTGCCTATCCACGGGTAGTCCTGGGCATAGACCGGACTCTTCCAGGGTTCCAGCGGTTCGCCAGTCCTGGCGTGGACCTTCTCCCACAGATTGCCCGGCCATATGACCGAGGCGTTCTCGGTATCCCGCTCCTGCATGGTGGGCAGGAAGTCCAGGCCCTTGGAGCGCAGGTCCTTCACCTTGGCGAAGTCCATCTCCGCCAGGTCGGCCTCGTTGGTCTCCAGCATGGCGATACGTGTGGTGACCTCAGGGACCTGCACCATGGTGAAGGTGCTGATGGCCGCCGTCTTGAACCAGTGGTCGGCGACGGCGTGCAGCGTGCCACGCTCGTTGGCTATCCACTCGCCCTGGACCATGGGGCCGGTGCCCACGGCAATATCTTTCACCTTATCAGGGCCAAGTAACTCGAAGGCCTTCTTGCTCTCCACCGCCGGGCCAGCGTCCAGGATAATCATCTGGCTCAAAGGCAGGCCAAAGAAAGAGGGGTTAACGGCCACGCACTCGACCACATACTTCTCGACGGCTGAGCATTCGCCAAAATAGGTAGCGATCTGGCCGCCGTCGCCCGCGATAGTCTCCTTGTTCACCGATGGATTGTGGCGATTGATGTACCAGGCCACGTCCTCAGCGGTGAACTCGCCAAAGTCCATCCCCTGGGTGTCCGCGAGGTTGGGCGTGTTGAACTTGATGCCTTCCTTGACCTCGAAGACGAACTTCTTGCGGTCGGGGCTCATGGCCCAGGACTTGGCCAGAAGGGGTGCCATGGGGTCCTGGCCGTCATGGTAGAAGAGGTAGTCCCTGATGCCCACGTCACCAGGGCCGACGCCCTTGGCGTAAGGGGCTGTGGAGGGGTCACCCACCATCTGGCCCACCAGGCCGGCTGCCAGGGTGACCTTGGGCTTGTTGGTGATCAGTCCGCCAGTCGGCTGCGTGGAAGCTGCCACTGGCGTCGCGGTAGGCGCGACCGCGGTTGGCTGGGACGATGGCTGCGTGGGCTGGGTCGCGGCCTGGCTGGTCGGCGTGGGAACTGGCTGCTCTTGCTCGGCGGCCCCGCAGGCTACCGCTAGCATTGCCAGCAGCGCCGCTCCCAGCGGTATACACCACTTGCTCAGGGCTTTCCAGTTTTTCATTCTTGTCCTTTTGACCTCCCGTTGGAGCTAGCGACTCTGGGTGTCCGGTCTTGTCGGTGCTGCCATCACTCCCGAGGCTCTCACCTCCCTTTTTCAGAAGTTGGCGTGCTGTCCCCTGCACCACACCAGTTTATTCATACATTAATACGGATAAATAGATACCTGACGTGCCTGTATGGTCAAGCCCGGCCCTGTTGCATACTGATAGCAGGCTATTTTGTCTGGTACCTGGGACATTATGATTGAGCCGCATTATATTGGCGAGAGTGTCCACTGTCAACGCAAGGAAGCGCATGCCGGAGCGCTCGGGGAGTCGGCCAGTGACGAAGGCGTGGCCCACGGATGAAGGTTCCTGCTACGGTTGGCCCGCTGGATGGCGGAAGGGCGTGTCCTGCGGGGGCGCAGGCACGTTTTGAGGGCAGGATGGACAGAAAAAGCACCAGGCGGGCAAGCCATGGAAGGGGCCTCCCCGCCTGGTGCGAAGAAGTAGCTGCCGCCCTAGTCCAACTGGCGCAGGCGCGGGTCCAGGCGGTCGCGCAGCCAGTCGCCCAGGAAGTTCAGGGACATCAGGGTAAGGAAGATGGCTGTGAGAGGCGAGGCCACCTGCCACCAGGCGGTGGTCAGGTAGTCCCTGGCCTCGCTGACCATGACGCCCCAGGCCGGCGTCGGCGGCGGAATGCCAGCGCCCAGGAAGCTCAGCGTTGCCTCGGCCAGGATGAGGCCACCCACGTTCAGCGTGGCTATGACCACGGCGGAGCTTATGACGCCGGGTGCGATGTGCCTGGCCATGATGCGCCAGGGCGATGCCCCGGCCACCTTGGCCAGCGCGACGTAGTCCATCTGCTTCAGCAGCAGTGTCTGCGCCCGCACTATGCGGACGAAACCGACCCAGGACAGGGCCGCCAGCAGGCCCAGGAGCAACTGGAGGCTCTGCCCGAACAGCACCGTCATCACCAGGGCCAGCATCAGGAAGGGGATCGAGTACCAGACATCCACTATCCTGGTGATAATTTCGTCCCACCAGCCGCCCAGGTAGCCGCTGACCACGCCAATGGTGGTGCCGACGACGAAGCCACTGAACAGCGAGATGGCGGCGACCATCAGCGAGATGCGCGCGCCGTACACCAGGCGTGTAAACACGTCCCTGCCCGCGTGGTCGGTGCCCAGGATGTGGAGGTCGCCCTGGGCGCCCTGCGCCGCCCTGGAGGGCGATACCCAGCCCCTGCTCATGGGCGCCAGGTGCCTGTCGCGGACCGCACCCTGGGCCGGGCTGTAGGACGTCAGCAGAGGCGCCAGGATGCCCAGCAACGCCAACACTGCAAGGACGACGATGGGGATTACCGGATAGCGCCTGACGAAATGCCAGGCGTTGCGCAGCGTGGCGCTTGCCCCTTCGCCCTGCCTGCTCAGCAATATCTCGGCACTAGCCATTACTCACCTCTCAGGAGTACCTGATGCGCGGGTCTATGAAGGCGTACAGGATGTCGGCCAGGAACGCGAATATCAGGTAGATAATCACGAACACAAACACCGAGCCCAGGAGCAGCGGGAAGTCATTGTCATACACGGCCCTGAACAGGGTAACCCATCCCACTCCAGGCCAGGCGAATATGCTCTCCACCACGACAGCGCCATTCAGGAAGCCCGCCATCAGCAACAGCGCGGAGGTAAGGGGCGGTATGAGGGAGTTCCTCAGTGCATGTTTCCAGATAATCTTGGCGCGGGAAACGCCTTTGGCACGCGCCAGCTTGACGTACTCCGAGTCCAGCACTTCCAGCATGGCAGAGCGCGTGAGGCGCATTATACCGGCGGCGGGCAGCCATCCCAGGGTGATGGATGGCAGGATATAGTCCTTGAGGTTGAACTGCGGATTGCGTGTCCCTGCGGGGAACCACCCCAGCCAGACGGCGAAGATGGCGATGAGGATGATCCCCACAGCGAAGCTGGGCATGGCCTGGCCAAACAGGGCGAAGCCCCTGCCCGCGTAGTCCAGCAAGGTGCCACGGCGGGTGGCTGCCAGCACTCCAATAGGGACGCCGACCATAATGGCGAACAGCCAGCCGCCGATAGCGAGCTGCACCGTCGCGCCTATTTTGCCCGCCAGGATTTTCCTTACCGGCTGCTGCTGGCTCAGGGACACCCCCAGGTCACCCCGCATCAGCCTGCCCACCCAGAGGAAGTACTGCACCACTACAGGCTTGTCAAAGCCCAGGTCGTTGCCCAGCTTCTCCCACGCCTCCTGGCTGATACCATAGCCCGAGTCCGGGACGAAGAGGTACCTGGGGTCTCGCGCTGTCCGGCTCAGCGTGAACAGCACCAGCGTGGCCCCCAGGATTGATATGAACACAAACAGCAACCGTCTAGCCAGGAACCGTGTCATGGCACTCCTCGCATACCAGTATGGTGGCCAACAGCCCGGGGAACTAGCAGGTTTTCCCCATGCTGTAGATGTTTCTTGCTGTGCATATGCCGCCGCATACCAAGAAACGTAGTGACGAATACTTTCTGACAAATACGCTGGATTTCGGCTGTTCCCTTGTCTTTCAGGATACCATTTTTCAGGGGGCCATGGGCAACCCCCTTTTGGGGCCAGGACTTTTACCAGGGTCTTCGGCCCTATTGGACAGAAGCCCCGCAGCATGCTGCGGGGCTTCTGTTTCATGTATGCTGCGTCTGCCGTTCACCCCGACACGGCAGGGGAAGCGGCCTAGCCATTCATGGTGTACACCAGGCCTGAAAACACTCCAGCCTACCGGCCCGCCAGGCGGATGAACTGCGGGTTGCCGTAGTTATCGTAGTGTGCCGGCCTGGAGGCCCAGCTCTGGACCCTGTTGCTGGCAATCACGCCCTTGGGGATCTGGACCACGCCATTGTAAAGCTGCCAGTACAGGATGTAGTCGGCGGTCTCCAGGTGCTTCTGCTCCCGGAAGGCCTTGTCCCTGGAGGCGCGAATGGCCAGGTGGTTCTTGGAAAGCACAGGCGTCTCAAAGGCCACGCCCCAGCCCGGCCTGCTGAGGCTGCTGTCCACAGGCGGGTACGGCCAGTCCAGCGGGAACTGGTTGCTGTGGACGTCGCCGTTCTTCAGGACCGGGTTAAACTGCTGGCGCTGCCGCATGCGCGGGCTGATGACGCCGCCATAGTCCTCGCGGCTCTGGGTTACCTTTATGCCGATCTGCGACCAGGCGGAGGTGACTATGTCGGCCACTTCCAGACAGGCCTCGCCGATCTCGCAGACGTAGGCGTTCAGAGTAATCTCAAAGCCGTTGGGGAACCCGGCGGTAGCCAGCAGTTGCTTGGCCATGTCGGGGTCATACTCAAGCTCCCAGGGGACGGGCTGCTGGGTGGGGCCGGGGCTGGCAATAGGCTCAGCCGTGTCATAGGAAACGGGCCTGGCCTGCCGATTGGGGTCCCAGCCCGGGTACAGTGGACCCATGTACTCGCTGTAGATAGGCGTGCCCAGGCTGCCCAGCAGGACCTCGTTGATGGACTCCCTGTCTATAGCCATGCCCAGGGCAAGGCGGACCAGCCGCGCCTGCTCCATGTCATCCATGCCAGATGGGTTGTTGGTGTCCTGGTAGGGCACCTTATTGCCCCAGGGGTTTCCTATCCAGGGATGGTCCACCTGGTAGGCCGGCAAGGCCCAGGCATCGGCGTAGCCAGGCGCCTTGGGGTCGTTGCTCAGGGGGACGCCTGTGATGGGGTTGGTCTCTTCCCACAGGTTGCCCGAGTACATGATGGACGTGCCCACGTAGCCGCCGGGCATCGTCTCGATGAACTTCAGCCCCTCCTTGATCAGGCCGGGCACCAGCTTGAAGTCAATGGCCGCCAGGTCGGCCTGGCCGGTCTTGAGCATGGCGAGGCGGCTGCTGTTCTCGGGCACCTGGACCTTGGTGAAAGTCTTGATGGTGGCGGTGTCGCGCCAGTGCTTGGGTATAGCCTCCGATACGCCGCGGTCATTGGCCACCCACTCCTTCTGGACGAAGGGGCCGGTGCCGACGGCGTGGTCTATCATCCAGTCCCTGCCCATCATGTCGAACACGGCCTTGCTGCGGATGGACGGCGCAGCGCCCAGCACGCCGAACTGGCTCAGGGGCAGGCCGTAGTAGGTGGGCGACTGGAGGTCAATCTCCAGCTTGTACTTGTCAATGAGCCGGGCTTCCTTGAAGACGGCCTTGAAGTCTCCCGCGTCGCCAGAGGTGCTCTCCGGGTTGGTGAAGGAGTTCTGCCGGTTCAGGAACCAGACCACATCTTCAGCGGTCAGCTCGCCGAAGTCCTGAGTGACACCTGGCGGCGAGTTCCACTTGATGCCCTGGCGGATGGTGATGGTCGCCTTGGAGCCATCGGGCGCCACCTCCCAGGCGGAGGCCAGGTGTGGACTCATAGGATCGCCGTTCTCATAGACAAACAGGGCTTCGGTAATGCCCATGCCCTGGGACTGCTCCCAGTCGCGGTACGGCCCAAGGGCGGGGTCACCTATCATAGCGTTGACTTCGTTGACCGCCCAGACCACGTCACCGGCCTGGGTGACCTGGCCGGCGGGCTGGGTGGGAGCGGTGGGCTGCGGCGCTGCCGTCGGGGCAGGCACGGGGGTAGCAGGCTGCATGGGGGCCTGCGTCGGCTGCTGCACGGGTGCTGCCGTAGGAGCTGGGGCTGGCGTGGCTGGCTGCTGGGTCGGGGACGGCTCCGCCGCGCCGCACGCGGCGGCGAAAGCCACAGCGGCCACTGCTGTCGCCAGTCCCACCAGCCATCCCGGCTTGCTCACACGTCTGACCATAGGGTACCTCCTGTCATACATACCTCCTGTCTGAGATTCTGGCTGCGGGTCTCTGCTATGGTGGTCTCGGATACCGAAAATTACTGATGCGCATATAACCACAAATTCCAGTCTGATGTCAATCTTTCCGCCGGTCTGAAGGCCGCGGGCTACTCGCGGACCACCGTCTCCACGTGGTGCCGGTTGATGTGGCCCCAGTCCATCTCCACGCCCAGGCCAGGCCCCTGTGGCACCGGCACCTGCCCGCTGGCGTCTATGCTTTCCAGCTCGTCCAGGAACTCGGTCGGGTACACGGGCGGCTTGGTGTTCCTGACCTTCGGGTTCAGCAGGCCCAACTCATAGTAGTTGGTGTTGCGTATGGAGGCGACGCAGTGGCGATGGGCCAGGCCGCCGCCGTGGAACTCCACGTCCAGGCCGAAGCCTTCGGCGGCGTGGGCCACCTTCAAGGCCCCGGTAATACCTCCATCCTCGTACACGCCCGTGCGCACGAAGTCGGTGCCGCCGTTGACTATGAAGTCCACGTGCTGCTCCAGGCCGAAGATATGCTCCGTCTGGAGAATGGGCGTCTTGATGAGCTCTCTCAGCTTGCGGTGGCCGAACATGGAGACGCCGCCGTCCTTGTACGGGTCCTCCAGCCAGAAGAAGCGGGCCTCGTCGCAGGCCCGGCCCACCCTCAAGGCGTCGGCCCACGTCTCGTACTCGCAGGCGGGGTCAATCATCAGGTCCATGTCCTCGCCCACACGCCTGCGGACCTCCAGGACTGTGGCAACCTCGCGGCCGATGGGGCCGTGACCCCAGCCATGGATCTTGAAGGCCCTGTAGCCCAGTTCCTTGCACTGCTGGGCGAAGTCGGCAAAGGCTTCAGGGCTACTCAGGCCGCCGTTCTCGTCGCCGTGGTAGGTGCTGGCGTAGGCGGGCACGGACTTCTTGTACCCTCCCAGCAGCCTGTATATGGGCACATTGAAGTACTTGCCGGCGAAGTCCCACAGGGCCACGTCCACCATGCCTATGGCGGTCCGGTCCGTGTGCCGCAGGCCGCGCTTGAGGTCGTTGTAAATCTTCTCACGCTCGAAGGGGTCCTTGCCCAGGAGGTAGCCCGCCACCTGCGACAGCGCGTGTTTGGTGCGCTCGGCCGGCCCGGCCAGGTACTCGCCCATGATGCCAAGGCTGGTGTGGATGCGCAGGACGGACGGGCGAGTGACCAGGACACCACCCTTCTTGTACACCTGGTTGAAGCCGTTGTAGTCGGTGCCCATGTCCTGGATTTTATGTTCAAAGACTATCAGTTCCAGCTTGGTGATCCTGGGTCCAGCCACGATATATCTTACCTCTCGCTTCTATTCATAATGTACGTTTGAGGAATTCTTGTAGATTCTCCTATCCCGATGGATAGGGGCGGGAATGCGCCAGGCGGAAGCCTGAGGCCTCTATAGCTGACGCAACCTGGGGTCAAGGCGGTCACGTAACCAGTCGCCCAGGAAGTTCAGGGACATAACAATGAGAAATATGGCCAGCCCCGGGAAGAAGGATATCCACCAAGCCGTGGTGAGGTAGTCACGCCCTTCGGCAACCATGAGGCCCCAGGCGGGCGTGGGAGCGGGGATACCTGCGCCCAGGAAGCTCAAAGACGCCTCAGCCAGGATAAGCTGGCCCACCCGCAGGGTCGCGATGACGATGACCGTGTTTATGACACCAGGCAGCAAGTGCTTTGTGATAATCCGGATGCTAGAGGCACCGCTGACTCTGGCCAGGGCTACGTAGTCGCGCTGCTTGAGCGAAAGTACCTCGGCCCGGACATTGCGCACGAAGGCGCTCCATGCCAGCAGGGCCAACAGGCCCATCACCAGGCTGAAGCTAGAACCAAAAACAATAGTGGCCACCAGGGCTATCAGGAGGAATGGCAACGATAGCCAGATATCCACCAGCCGCATGACCAGTTCATCCACATGTCCCCCAAAGTAGCCGCTGACGAGGCCCAGGGTGGTCCCAACAAGGAGGCCAGTGGACAAGGATATGGATGCCACCAGAAGGGATACGCGGGCGCCGTATACGATGCGGCTGAAGACATCTCTGCCCACATGGTCTGCGCCAAGGATGTACCTGGCAGTTATGTTGGGGTGTTCATCATACCATTGGCTGTTCCAGATAGGCGGAGCGGCCCTGGCCCTGAGGTTTTGCCTGACAGGGTCGTGAGGGGCTACCACAGGTGCCAGAATCGCCATAATCACGAAGGCCGCCAGAAAGAAAACGGGCAACAAGGGCCAGCGCAGCAGCACATGAAAAGCTTTGCCCAGGCTGCCAGGTTGGAGGGCCCTGGCCTTCGCAAGTGTTGTCGTTACTTCAGCCATGTACGTGTCCTAGGAGTACCTGATTCTGGGGTCAATGTAGCCATAGGCCAGATCAGCCAGCAGGTTCATGGTTATAAAGATTACCGTGAATAGAAGGACCGACCCGGTCAGTACTGGGAAGTCGTTGTTGTTTACAGCCTCCACAGCCAGCCTGCCCAGTCCTGGCCAGGCAAATACCGTCTCCACCACTACAGCCCCTGTAATGAAGCCCGCCATGAGAAGGGCGGAAAAGGTAAGAGGGGGGATCAAAGCATTACGAAAGGCATGTTTCCAGATAATCTTCAGACTGGTCACACCCTTTGCCCTGGCCAGCTTAATGAACTCAGAGTCCAAGATATCCAGCATGGCTGAGCGAGTCAGGCGCAGGTAGCCGGCCGCCGCCAGCCACCCTAAAGTTACCGCGGGAAGGATATAGAACCGAATATTATCCCAGGCCAGGGGGAACCCCCGGTGGATGCCTCTTGTCCCGCTGGGAAACCAGCCCAGGTGTACCGCAAACAATAATATTGCAATGATGCCCACCCAGAATGCCGGCAGGGCCTGACCAAACAAGGCGAACCCTCGTGCCAAATAGTCCAGTAAGGTCCCCCTCCTGACTGCTGAGACCACGCCCAGGGGCACGCCCACGATGGTGGCGAAAAGCCATGCTGCAAGGCCCAGTTGCAGAGTGGCGCCAATTTTCTCCTGGAGCACCCTGCTGACGGGTTTTTCGTCAAGGAGGGTCTTCCCCATGTCGCCGCGCAGCATGCGGCCCAGCCACATGAAGTACTGGACAACAAGAGGCTTGTCCAGTCCTAGCTTCTTTCCCAGGGCCTCATACTGCTCTTCGCTGACGCCGTAACCACCAGGCTTGGCATACAAGAGCCGGGGGTCTCCCGCCATGCGCGAAAGGGCGAAAACTATTGCAGTGGCTGCCACCACGGACAGCAGCGCATAAAGCAGCCGCCTGGCCAAAAATGCGTACATAGCTCCTTCCTTGTCAGGACACTGTCATTCTATCCGGGCGTCAGTCCTGCTGCAATGGTGGCCCATCCACCCGAGGGATGGGCCACCATTGGCGATCCCTGCTGGCCCTACATCTGGTCAAGGGCTAAACTACCTGTCCGTGGGCCTTCGGCATGACCATGGGGCGCTTGCGAGAGGCCTGGGCTCATACACGGCCAAGTCCAAGCCGCTCAGAGGAGTTGGGCTGAGCAACAGCCTTTACTGGCTATCTGGCCGGGACTATTTCCTCCATGTTATTGAAACTTGCCACGACAGAGGTGCGCATGGGCCATTCCTTGATGGACTTGGGGTTCCACATGACACCGGCTGGTACTGCAACTATACCAGGCGCCAGCATCCAGTTGTACATGTAGTCCACCCACTCATTGGTCATCTGTATGCGCTTGACCACGTCGGGTTCGACTGCCTGCTTCCTGAACTGCTCGGCGATCCAGGGGCTTTCGAAGCCGCAACTAAAACCGCCCCGTGTCATAGTAGTCATGACCAGGCCCTTGGGCCAGTCCCAGGGCATGTTGTCACGGCCCTCGTCGCAGCTAGTAATCCAGGGTATGGTATTGGTGCGACCCACCACGGTGGGGCGGAAGGCAGCGTAGGCATACTTCAGGACTTCAGTCTGGATACCGACGGCCCCCCACATGCCAGCTACTGCATCCCCGATCTCGCCCGGGAAGGAGGCCCCACCTCCAAACTCGGGCCCGATGTACAGAGCTGTGCTGAACCCGTTGCCAAATGCAGTCTCTTTCAAGAGTTGCTTGGCTCTGTCCACATCGTAAGGGACCTCCCACTTGCTCTGCCAGTTGGGGTTCCTGATCGAAACGTACTCGATGTGTACAGGCCAGCCCAAGCCATCAATGATAGTATCATTGATGGCTTCCTTGTCTATGGCT
>DAOUAM010000093.1:0-11862 GCA_034433305.1 Dehalococcoidia bacterium
GCAGGCACAAGGCCTGCCCCTACAGAATCACCTTCCCTTTGCAGCGTCTTGAAACAGGACACCTTTCCCCTCGACGGGGGAAGGCCAGGATGGGGGTGAGACATCTGCACAGGACAAGGTATTGTCCAGTGCTGTCGTCGGTACCCGCATCCCTGGCCTTTTAATGTGCACCACGCGTCTTTGAGGACGAGCTAGAGCAGGGGCTGGGCTTGCCGAAGGAGAGGGGGCTGACAAGCAAAATGGCTTCTCACACCCCCTCCGGGGCGCTCTTACGCTCTGGTCGGAGGCTTGCCGGCAGGCCTGAAGATGGAGTCCTCGGGCAGGTCCTCGGCTCGGACAGGCTGGGCCTCCCTGGAGGACAGCAGCTTGCCGGCGGTCACGAAGGCCAGGGCGCCGGCCACGCCCAATGATGCCTTCTTCAGGAAGTCCCGACGGGAGACCTGCCTGGGCTGGTGTTTCTGGTCCATTGTGTGCATCCGGTCCTGTTGGTGTTCTGGGCCATTATAGCCAGGGCACGGCGACGCGCGCAAGGTGCCCTGGCCTGAGGGCCTGGCTACCTGTCGGCCACCGAGCCGTCCACGCGTACGGGCGTGTCCAGGCGGCGGGCCTGGTACTTGTGCTGGGCGAAGAACTCGTCGTTGATCTCCACTCCGATGCCCGGCCCCTCCGGCACCATAAGGTAGCCCTTTTCAATCCGCAGGGGCTTTTTGACCATGAGGCTCTTGGGCGGCTTGTCCTCGCCGGTGTACTCCTGGAGGACGAAGTTGGGTATGCAGGCGTCAAGCTGCACGCAGGCCGCCGTGCTTACCGGTGTCAGCGGGTTGTGGGGTATCACGCCCACATTGAAGGACTCGGCGATGGCCGCGACTTTCTTGCACTGGGACAGCCCGCCGGCCAGGCACAGGTCGGGCCGGACGTAGCGCGCCGCCCGTTGCTGGAGCAGCTCGCGGAACTCCCAGATGCTCTGCAACCGCTCGCCGGTGGCGATGGGTATGCTGATGTTGCGGGCCACCTCGGCCATGGACTCCACGCTATCGGGCGTGATGGGGTCCTCGTAGAAGAAGGGCCGGAACTGCTGTATCTCCCGCCCTAGCTCGATGGCCTCCGGGATGCTGAGGCGGCGGTGTATCTCGACGCAGACATCCACGTCGTTGCCCACGGCCTCGCGCACCGCCGCGACCCGGTCCACCGCCTCCTGGAGCATGGAGGAGTAGCGCATGTTGTAGTACTGCTTGCTGGAGTTCTCCACGAAGGGCGTGAAGCGCACCGCCGTGAAGCCCTGGTCCACGGCTGCCTTGGCGCTGGCGTACAGGTCTTCCACAGAGGCGCCCCCCACGTGCATGTAAACGCGGGCCTTGCTAATGGTCTTGCCTCCCAGCAACTGGTAGGCCGGGGCCTCGTAGTGCTTGCCCGCGACGTCCCACAGGGCTATGTCAATGGCGCTCAGCGCCGCCATGATAGCCGCGCCCCGGAAGTGGCTGTAGCGGTACAGGTACTGGAAGTGGTGCTCTATCCTCAGCGGGTCCTGCCCCACCAGGTAGCTGCCGAACCTCTTGACGGCGGCCTCCGCTGCCTCCGGCACGCCATGAAGGCCGGCCTCTCCCACGCCGACAATGCCATTGTCGGTGATGACCTTCACCAGCAGCCACCTGTTCTCCGCGAGTATGGTCTGTACAGACTCGATCTTCATTCTTCACCTCTTGGCACTCTCCCCGTCGGGAAGAGGACTTGGTACCGCTCCTGGACAGCGTGTCAGCCCGCGTCGGAGGTGCATCCATGTTCAGAGCGCGGTTGTAACGGCGCCACGGGACGCCGACGATACTAGCCTGGCATACTTGGCCATCACGCCACCTGTGTGTCTGGGCGGAGGTGCCTTCCACTCCTTACGGCGTCGCGCCAGTTCGGCGTCCGAGACTCTGACGCTCAGTTCGCGCTTCTCCACGTTCATAACGATGGTGTCGCCCTTGCGCAGCAGGGCAATAGGCCCGCCCACCGCCGCTTCGGGCGCCACGTGGCCGATCATGGGGCCATGGGTGGCGCCGGAGAACCGGCCATCGGTCAGCAGCATGACGCTGTTGCCCAGGCCCGCGCCCACGATGGCGCCGGTGACGGCCAGCATCTCCTGCATTCCCGGCCCGCCCCTGGGGCCTTCGTAGCGTATGACAACCACGTCACCTGGCCTGATTTCTCCCCTGGTGACGGCCTCGAAGGCCGCGCGCTCGCCGTCGAAGACGCGGGCGGGGCCTTCGTGGGCCAGGTGGCTGGTGCCGGCCACCTTCATCACCGCGCCTTCCGGGGCCAGGTTGCCCTTGAGGATAACCAGGCCGCCCGTGGGGCTGCGCGGCGACGACACCGGGTATATCACCTTCCCGTCTGGCTGGCCGTGGAACTCCTCCAGGTTCTCCGCGACGGTCTTGCCAGTGACGGTCAGGGCGTCGCCGTGGAGCAGCCCTGCCTTGAGCAGCTCCTTCATCACCACAGGCACGCCGCCTGCCCTGTCCACGTCCGCCATGACGTAGCGCCCGCCCGGGCGGAGATCGGTCAGGTAAGGCGTGCGGCGGCTGAGCCGGTCGAAGTCGTCAATCTCCAGGGGCACGCCGGCCTCGTGGGCGATGGCCAGCAGGTGCAGGACGGCGTTGGTGGAGCCGCCCATGGCCAGCACCACCGTGATGGCGTTCTCGAAGGCCTTGCGGGTCATTATGTCCCGGGGCCTGATGCCCTTCTCCAGCAGGTTGTACACCACCTGGCCGGCTTCAAAGGCGATGCGCTCGTTGCGAGGGTCCACGGCAGGGATGGAGGCCGCGCCGGGGACAGACATCCCCATGGCCTCGATGGCCGACGACATGGTGTTGGCCGTGAACATGCCCGCGCAGGCGCCCTCGCCGGGGCAGGCCACGCGCTCCATGTTCAGCAGCTCCTCCAGGGACAGCTTGTGCTGAGAGAAGGCGCCCACGGCCTCGTACATGTCCTGGATGTTTATGTCCTGGCCCTTGAAGTGTCCGGGCAGGATGGCGCCGCCGTACACGAAGAGGGAGGGGATGTTAAGGCGGGCCATGGCCATGAGGGCGCCGGGCATGTTCTTGTCGCAGGCGGCCACCACTATAAGGCCGTCCATGCTCTCAGCGAAGCATACCGTCTCAATGGAGTCGGCTATGACCTCGCGGCTCACCAGGGATGCCTTCATGCCCTCGGTGCCCATGGAAATGCCGTCGCTGACGGTGATGGTGCCGAACATGAAAGGCACGCCTCTGGCGGCCCACACGCCCTCCTTGGCCTTGCGGGCCAGCCTGTCCAGGTGGACGTTGCAAGGGGTCACGTCGCTGGCCAGGTTGCCCACCGCGATGAAGGGCTTCTCCATGTCCTCGTCTTTAAGCCCCACGGCCCGCAGCATGGCGCGTGCTGGCGCGCGCGAGGCACCCTCGGTGACGGCGGAACTGCGGTGCTTGAGTCTTGACCTTGACTGGGTAGTGGTCATAGCCGGTCTCCTGTCAATGGAGTCGCGGCCTGGCCCGCCATGGGACCAGGGCGTTAACGGGGGAGATTATACCAGGAGAGTGGGCGCTGAGGAAGATTGGCCCGGAGGGCGGGCCGCCGGCGCCGCGACGCGGAAAGGGCACAGACGGCGCGGGGCGTCGCCTGTGCCCTCGTGGTGCTGGGGCCGGTGCCCGCTACTCCCTGGGCCGGTGCTTCTCGATGAGCTTCACCACTCGCGGGTCAATGTCCGCCAGCGGTCGGCCGGCATCGTCCAGGGCGATGCCCAGGTGAGCATCGCGGACCAGCTTCTCGAACTCTGGCTTCCCCTGCCAACTCTGCCTGAGTTCGGCGAAGAGGGAATCAAGCTGTGGCTTGCGGAACATAGCTACACCTCTGCTGCTACACAGTCTGCTCGGACGGCGGGCACGGGGCCACGCGCGTCACATTCAATGGCCATGGGAGTCAGGGGTTGGGGGCTGGTGCTGAGGCATGGCAGCCGGGGACATTCCCCATGGCGCTCACCCCACCGTGCCGTGGCAGGTGGGGTGAGCGTCGCCAGTTGCGCTGTCAAGGGAAACTCAGGGGGAAGCCGCACCCGGAGAGTCCTCGTGGCCCGCCTCGGGGGATGCTACTCATCCCCGATGGTGGAGTTGCCCTTGTCCAGGATACCCATCACCTTCTTGGCAAAGGTGACCAGCTCCTGCTGCGAGGGCATGCCCTCCTTGACCAGCCTCTGCTTGAGCTGCTCAAAGAGCCACTCCTCCTTGCGTCCGTGGGGGATCTCGAAGAACTCGCGGTTGAAGTGGGGCAGCTCGCCCGGGCCGAAGTAGCCCTTGTCCCGGATCTCGTAGCCCTCCAGGTTGTCGGTGCCCTTGCCCAGGACCTCGCCGGTGGCTACGTAGTGCTCCATGACCGCCTTCATGCCGTAGCGCTGAATGGGACAGACCTTCATGCAGACGGCGCAGCCCTCGTAGCGGGCCATGACGGGCCGGCAGCGTTCGTAGATGAGCTTGTTCTTCTCCACGCCACGCCACCAGACCTTCTCCTTGACCAGGGCGCGGCCAGGGCAGCGGTTGACGCACACTTGGCATACCTGGCAGAACTTGTGGACGCCGTAGTCCACGGGCTGATCGTAGGTAACGGGAGCGTCAGTGGTGATGAGCATCAGTCTGGCGCGAGAGCCGAAGTGGGGCGAGAGCAACTGGCCGTTGGCGCCTAGCTGGCCCAGGCCGGCGGCCACGAACATGGGGATGTAGGGTGCGCTGTTGTCGTTGGGGCTGTGCACCTGGGCATGGTAGCCCAGCGAGCGGATGTAGTCGGCCAGGTCCAGCGCCAGCGCGCCCTCGATCTCGTAGGTGCCAAAGTGGGCGTACTCGGCCTCCATGCTGGGGATGGACTGGGTCTGCACGTAGTCCTGCTCGTAGGCGAGGCAGATGGCGTGCTCGTACTTCACCCAGCGCTTCTTGCTGGCGTAGGCGTAGCGGTGATCGTACCTGGTGAATCCTGCCTCGCCGAAGCCCAGCTCGCGCGCCTTGGCGCGGATAAGCTCGGTGACATCCTTCTCAGGCTCCGGCGTCCCTGTTGGCTCCAGCTCCCCGGACACCTTGGCGGCGTCAATCAGTGGCTTGGTAAGTTCGTCGTGGTGCTTGCGGTACTCGACCATCTCCGGGGTATAGACGGTCCATACCCACTCCCGGTCGGCGGCCTTCTCAATGTTCTGAGTCTCCAGCGGGTAGACTCGGCTGTAGAAGGAAACGTCGCTCTCCCGTGTGGGAATGCCTGGGACGCTGGCGAGGTCTTCCGCAACAGGGATCTCGATGTCCGGGTCTCCTGGCCTTCTCCCTGGTCGTTTCACCACATGATGCACCTTCTTCGCCATGACTCTCCCTCCTACGGAATTCCGTGCCATGGCGGGAGTGTACGCCCTTGGTAATGCCAAGTCAAGAGAGATGAATTATAAATCAGTATATTGAGTCTATGGTATTATCGTCCCATGGGCGCGGCGCTGGTGGCTGGTCCGGTGGAGTCTCAGAGCGTGTGTGAGAGGTCCTGCTGCTGTCTTGTAAGCGGGGCGTGATTATACAGTCGCAATGCTATAATGCGAGCAGTCCCTTGCCGGGAGGCCCACATGAAGACCGTTCCCAGGGCAATGACCATAGCAGGCTCCGATTCGGGCGGCGGCGCTGGCATCCAGGCCGACCTCAAGACCTTCGCCGCCCTCGGTGTCTATGGCACCTCGGTCATAACGGCCATCACCGCCCAGAACACCCTGCGCGTCACCGACGTGCTGGAGCTGCCCACGTCCCTCGTCAGGGCGCAGATGGATGCCGTGATGTCCGACATCGGCACCGACGCCGCCAAGACGGGGATGCTGTCCAGTTCCGCCATTATCCGGACGGTGGCCGAGAAGGTCAGGGAGTACGGCATCACGAAGCTGGTGGTTGACCCGGTGATGGTTGCCAAGGGCGGCGACAGGCTGCTCCAGGAGGAAGCCGTGGACACCCTTCGCACGGAACTGGTGCCCCTGGCCATGGTTGTCACTCCCAACCTGCCGGAGGCGTCGGTGCTGGTGGGGTGGCCTGTTAAGGACCTGGACGATGCCCGGGTGGCCGCCAGGGAGATTGTGGCCATGGGCGCCCGGGCGGTGGTGGTCAAGGGCGGCCACCTGAAAGGCCCGGCTACCGACGTGCTGCTGGACGGCGACAGGTTCCACGAGTTTACCGCGCCGCGCATCGAGACGGCCAGCACCCACGGCACAGGCTGCACCTTCGCCTCGGCCATCGCGGCGGGCCTGGCCAGGGGGCTGGCGGTGCCCGAGGCGGTGGCAAAGGCCAAGCAGTACGTTAGCGACGCCATACGCACCGCATTCCTCATGGGCCGCGGCCACGGCCCCCTCAACCATTTCTACATGCTCTGGGACAGGGAAGAGTAAAAGGTGGCCCTGTTTCTATCGGAAGAGGACGTGGGCCGTCTGCTGAGCATGTACGTGGCGCTGGAGGCCGCCGAGGAAGCCCTGAGGCTGCGGGCGGCGGGGCGCGCCACCAGCGGCCTGCCGTCGCGGCTGCCCGTAGGGGCCGGCGCCTTCTACTTCTGGGCCGGCGCGGTGCCAGGGCTGGGGGTAATGGGCTGCCGGGCCTCCGTCTCCCGGCCGGGCGGGCCTGCCAGCTCCTGCCTCCAGCTTTCCAGCGCCGAAAACGGGGAGCTGCTGGCCGCCATAGAGTCGGTGGCCCTGGAGCGGGCAGGCGCGGCGGCGCTGACGGGCGTCGCCACGCGACACCTGGCGCGACGGGACGCTTCCACGCTGGCCATTCTCGGCCACGGACAGGAGACGCTGGCCCATGCCGAGGCGGTATGCCGCGTCCGCAAGGTGCGCCACGCCAGGGTGTACAGCCGCTCGGCCACGGCCAGGGACTGGCTGGCCTCAGCGGTAAAGGGCCGCCTGGGGATAGAGGCGACGGCGACGGCCAGCGCCCAGGACTGCCTCTCGGGGGCTGATGTGGCCGTCCTGACCTCAGGCCCCATGGTGCGCGGCCAGTGGCTGCAACCGGGCATGCACGTCAACGTGGTGGGCGCGGGCCATGCCCTGCCGCGACATCTGGACGATGCTGCCACAGGCCGCGTCACAGCCGTGGTGGGCGATGTGGAGCAGGCCCGGCGTCAGTGCCAGGACCTCCTTCACGCGGTGGAACGGGGCGTTATTCGCTGGGAGCAGGTCAGGGGCCTAGCCGACGTGCTGGTCGGCGCGGCGCCCGGGCGTGAGGCCGAGGGGGACATTACCCTCTTCCTGTCCGGGCCACTGCCTGCGGTGGACGTCGCCACTGGTGCTCGGGTGTACTGGCTGGCCCGCGAGGCTGGCCTGGGCCGGGAGCTGCCCTTCTGAATGGCGAGACCAGCCCCCTCTATAGCTCTCCCCCAAAGGGGGCTATAGATAGGCCAATGTGGTGCCCTCAAGCACCAGGGGGGAGGTCGGCCTGGCCGGACCGCCTCCCGGCTACCCTCAAAACCGTCCGCCGCTTTCAGGCACAGTCGGCACCATATGTCCGGGGGGCTGAGCGGGGCTGGCGCTAGCTGCTCAGGGGCAACGGGATGCCCACGCCCTGCTGCACGGCCTTGCGGTACACGTAGTTGGCGGCGGCCACGTCGCTCACGGCGATACCCTGGGACTCGAACAGGGTGATGTCCTGGGGCGATCGGCGCCCCTTGATGTGTCCCGCCACCACGTCGCCAAGCTCGCGTACCTGGCCCCAGCGGATGCGCCCTCGCTCGATGGGGTACAGCAGGTCACCGGCCTCCACGTGGGCATCCTCCAGGCTGTCAACAACGACCACGTTGGCCCGTTGGACAACCTTGTCGTCCACCTCCTGGCGGACCCAGTGGTTGCTGCCGGCGGCGTTGATGTGCTGGCCTGGCTGGAGCCAGTCGCCCAGCAGTACCGGCGTGCGCGAGGTGGTCATGGTTACGACGATGTCCACGTCCTTGACAGCCTCCTCGGCGCTCTTGACCGGCGTCACCGGCACGTTAAGCTTCTGGGACATCTCCTCGGCGAACTTCCTGGCCGACTCCTCCACGATGTCGAAGGCCTTGACGCTGGATACCTTCCGCACCGCGCACACGCCCTCAAGCTGCCCCCTGCCCTGGAAGCCTGTGCCGATGATCCCGACCGTCGTGGCATCCTCGCGGGCCATGTGCCTGGTGGCCACCGCGCTCACGGCGCCAGTGCGTAGCTGGGTCAGCAGACCGCCCTGGACCATGCACAGCAGGTCGCCGGTGTTGCTGTCGTACAGGACTACCAGGAACCTGATGCCGGCCCGGAAGCTGGTGTAGGTCTTGAGGCCAAAGACGTTGCTGCCCATCACCGCCGCGGCCATCAGGTGATGGAAGCCGGCCGGCATGCGGATGCGAGAGCGTGGCCGGTTCCAGGTCAGGCCATCGCCCACCTGCCGGAAGGCGTCCTCCATCACCTCGACGCACTCCTTCATAGTCATCAGGCGGGCTACTTCGGTGTCCGTCAATAGAAGAGGCATGGGACAACTCCACTGGCTATGTAAGTAATACCGCTTTTGCTCAAGAGTGTCGGCTAGCCCCTCTCCCTCCACCGGCTGACAGGGGTATGTATTCCCCGGAGGCCAGCCTGCACGGCCTGGTGGAAGCCTGGGCTGTCACCGTAAGGCAGGGCCTGTCGGTCCCACCCACCCGCCCTGGCTGAGTTTCTATCCCCTGCCCCGCCTGGAGACGGGGCTGGGCCGTAGAAACAACTGCATTGAGGTGACAGCCCACGGATGCACGGAATGGGCGATTTTCATGCCGGTGTCAGCCTTCGGCAGGAGAGGGAATGCTCCTGCTCCCTTGACGGGAGAAGGCTGGGCCTGCTCCTCCGACTCCGCTTGGGGCAAGCTCTGGGCCTGCCGAGAGGATGAAGCCCTTCATCAAAGCTACGTTGACGCTGTGCTAACCGGCGTTCCACTCGTGGCGTATCTGGTCCAGCCTGGCGCGCTGCTCCGGTGTAATCTCTGGGAAGGCATCGCCCCTCTGCCGGATGCCGCCGGTGAAGTTGGGCGGGCGCTTCTCCAGGAAGGCCCTTCTGCCCTCCTCACCGTCGGTGGTAAGCTGCGTCAGCAGAGCGTTCATGAGTGTCTGGACACGCCAGGCCTCGGTGACCGGTATATCCCGGAACCTGACGACGAACTCCTTCATCATGCGGACTGCCAGTGGCGGCAGCTTGGCGATGTGGCTGGCGATCTCCTCGGCCCGCGTGATGAGCCGGTCATGGGGGACTACCTCGTTGATCAGGTTGATGCGCAGTGCCTCCCTGGCGTCGAAAGGCTCGTCGGTGAGCAGGATGCGCATGGCATCGGCGTAGGCTATCTGGCGGGTCAGGTAGGTGGCGCCGGGGCCACCGCCCACCCAGCCCTGGCTCAGGAGGGCGAACTTGAACCGTGCATGCTCCTCGCAGGCCAGTCGGATGTCGGTGGACGTGAGCATTATGTAGAAGCCGGCGCCGGCGGCCCAGCCGTTGATGGCGCCGATAACCGGCTTCCATATCTGCGGGTAGTGGTCGCCCAGCCGTCCGTCCACGCCGATCCTGGCCCCGTTGACGGTGCCGGCCAGCGGCCAGAAGATGCTCTCGGCGCGAATACGCTCCCGCTCTTCCTCGGTGACGTCTGGCCGGGGGGCCAGGTTGTGGCCCGCGCAGAAGTGGCGGTCGCCGGCGCCGGTCAGTATCACCGCCCGGACGTCCCAGTCCTCCCATACCTCCTTCCAGGCCTCGCTGATCTCGGCGATGGTCTGCCGGTCCATAATGTTGGCTTTGTCCGGGTTGTTTATGGTGATGTAGGCAATAGAGCCTTTCTTCTCGTAGAGAATTCCCATTCAATAACCTCACGTTGCGCCAGGCCGGTGTCAGACGCGGCCTCGCCTTGCTAGAAGCCTATATCCTACCCCGCATCCGTGGGTCGAGCACGTCGCGAAGTCCATCGCCCACGAAGTTGAAGGACAGCACCAGGAGGAAGATGGCTATCCCTGGTGCGAAGGAGAGCCAGGGGGCGCTATTCAGGTTCTGGAAGGCCATGTTGAGCATGTTGCCCCACGTCGGAGTCGGCGGCGTCACCCCGATCCCGATGAAACTGAGGCTGGCCTCGCCCAGTATGGCAAAGCCCATCCCTAGCGTCGCCTGCACGATGACGGGCTGGATGGAGTTGGGCGCCATGTGCAGCAGCAGCAAACGCCACGTCGGGACTCCTATAGCCTTGGCGGCGGTGAAGTACTCCCGTTCCTTGATAGACAGCGCCTGGCTCCGCACCAGGCGGGCCTGGGTCGTGAACAGATTGATGCCCAGGGCTATGCACACCGTCAGGACTCCGCCGCCGAGCACCAGCAGCAGCAGAATGGCGAAGAGCAGCCCAGGTATGGCGATCATGGCGTCCACCAGGCGCATGATGGTATGGTCCAGGTAGCGCCCCGCATAGGCGGCAATCAGGCCCAGGGGCACGCCAATCATGATGGCTATGCCGACTGCGCCTATACCCACTATGAGAGAGATCCTGGCCCCGTAGAACAGCCTGCTGAGCTGGTCCCTACCCACGTGGTCCAGGCCGAGAGGGTGCGCCCATGAGGGCGGGGCCAGCGTCTCCAGAGGGTTGACGTCAATCGGATTGGCCGGGGAAATGATATTGGCGAATATGGCCACAAAGACGACGAGAGATATGTAGCTGAGGCCCAAAACAGAGAGCCGGTGCCGGAGCAACTGGCGCAGAGTGCCCAGCGGGAGGAAGCCCGCCGAGCGGGCCAGTCGCCTGGGCTTGATTATTACAGTCTCTCTAGCGCTCATTAGCTGTACCTGATCCTGGGGTCCAGATACGCGTAAGTGATATCTGTTAACAGATTGGCCAGCATGACAGTCACTCCGGACATCAGCACAATGACCTGGACGACAGGGTAATCTGCCGTCTGCAAGGCTGTCACGGCCATCCTGCCGACGCCGGGCCAACTGAACATGGTCTCGATAACTACCGCGCCTCCCAGGATGTTGCCCAGCCGCAGCCCCAGGATGGTGACCACCGGCAGCATGGAGTTGCGCACCCCGTGCAGCCAGATGACGGAACGCTCGGCCAGTCCCTTGGCCCGCGCGGTGCGGATATAGTCTTCACCCAGCACTTCCAGCAGAGCGGACCTGGTCTGCCTCATAATGGTCGCAGAGCCATTAAGTCCCAGGACTGTCGCTGGGAGCACCAGGTGCCTTATAGCGCTGACAGGGTCGTGCCACAGCAGCTCTGAGCCGAACACTGGAAGCCATCCCAGGGCCACGCTAAAGACAAGAATAAGCATCAGTCCGAACCAGAAGTCCGGGAGCGCGATGCCAAACATGGCGCCAGTGGTGGCAGATACGTCCCATATGGAGTTGCGTTTCAGGGCCGCCACTACCCCGCACCCAACCCCGAGAACCACGGAAATCACATAGGCGGTCACGGCTAGCTGGAGAGTGTGGGGGACCCTGTCCTTCAGTTCGCTGACAACTGGACGCTTGGACCTGAAGGACTTGCCCCAGTTGCCCGTCATCATGTCCTTGATCCACACGCCATACTGGGCGACCACCGGCTTATCTATACCCAACTGGCGTTCCAATGCCGCCCGTGTCTCAGGGGACAGGTTGCCGGCCTCCTCGCCGGCGATGACGTAGATAGGGTCAACAGGCATAACCCTCACAAGGACAAATACAACAATACTGATAAACAGGAGCACAGGTACCATCTGCAAGAGGCGATGGACGATGTACTTATGCATTGCTATCTTGCCTTGTGGGGAGGCCAGCCTGTCCTATGGGTGCCCGGACCGGGGCTGAGCAAATCGAAGTGGCGTGAGAAGTATACCACAGCAACAGTGTGCAGTGCT
>DAOUAM010000094.1:0-37865 GCA_034433305.1 Dehalococcoidia bacterium
TGGTCCAGGTTAGGTCGGCCCTGGGGTGGTTTCTGGGGTGGCAGCAGCGGTGCCAGGCGCTGCCACTGGCTATCGGTGAGTTCGTGTCGTCGTACCATACTTCCAGTTTAGCATGTTTTCAAACACGCCCTAGTCCATCCCGGGAAGCCCGCCTGGGGCGGCGGTCAACCCCCTCTTTTCAGCAGGCCGGACTTTGCCCCCTTTCCCTCGACAGGCCCGGGACAGGCGTCTGGCCCCCTTCCTGACCTTCCCCCACAGGGGGCAGGGACTGTTCTCGCCCCCTCTGGGGGAGAGCTAGAGGGGGGGCTGTTATGTTTTAAAGCCCATTTACTGGGTGGTGGGTATGACGGCGCGCTTGTGGGTGGCCACGGCGATCTTCTTGTCGCCCTCATAGGCCTCGATGGCGTAGGTGAGGCGGTTGCGGTCTATCTCGGTCAGGGTGACCTTGACCTTCACCTTGCCGCCCAGGGGCGTCGGCGCCAGGTGGCGCAGGCCGTCCACGGCGTAGCCCACGGTAGTGTAGCCCGGCGGCAGGCAAGGCTCAGACTGCTTGATGCACGTGCCCTCCATGAGGCCCAGCAGGGCCGGCGTCGAGAGTACGTCGGCGCCCGGCCTGCCCATGCGGTTGGTGGTGTGCTCCTTGCCCACCACCACCTCCATCTCACAGGTCTGGCCGGGCTTGAACTTCTCCATGGTCATGGCAGGATACCTCTGATAGCTTGACGACTTTCAGCCATCAGCAGTCAGCTTTCCCATCCCCACTCCTAGGCGGGCGCTGACGGCTGATAGCTGGCCGCTGCCTGTGCTTACGACTTCTTGCCTGTCAGGATTTCCCTCAGGCGGCGGGCGATAAGCTCCTCCTCGCCCTTCTGGAGACAGACCGGGTGAATGGCGATGCCGCCGGTGAAGCCAGCGGAGCCTACGCGGATGGAGGGGTCGCCGTCCTTGAGTCGCTGGACGACCTCCTTCTCGCCAGGCCCCTTCCAGGACTTGTCGAAGTAAATCAGCGCCCGTGGGTGGGTGGATGCGGCCTCGTCCAGCTCGGGCTGGGCCTCCGCCAGCTCGGCGCGAATGCCGGGGATGCCCTTGAGGGCGTTGACGATATGCTCGCACTGGGCGCGCCAGCCGGCCAGCACCGCGTCGTGGTCGGTGTCCACGAAGATCTCCAGCGCAGTGACAATGCCGGCGATCTCCTCCTTGCACACCTTGGCCGCGCGGCCGATGGCGTCGCTGTTGGGCGCGGCGTTCATCATGGCGGCCTCGATGAGGTCTTTGCGGCCGGCCAGGATGCCCGTGGACTGCGGCCCCATGATGCCCTTGCCGCCGCTGAAGGTGACCATGTCCGCGCCCGAGGAGATGAACCTGGTGAGGTTCTCGGGCGGAGGCAGCATGGCCGAGGCGTCCACTATGACCGGCACGCCCCGACGGTGGGCGATCTCCACGGCCCTGGGGAACGGGATAACGCCGCCCTGCCTGGCGCTGAACACGTAGGCCACGGCGGCGGTCTTCTCGGTGATGGCCTCCTCAAGCTCCCACTCCTGGGTGCCCGAGGCGTTGCCGATCTCCACTATCCTGGCCCCAGCGGCGCGGAAGCTGTGGACGTAGCCCACAAGCTGCGCCCTGTGGATGACGATCTCGTTCTTCATGCCGGTGGTATCGGGCAGCCTGTGTACCTTGGCCGGGTCGGTGCCGGTCATGCAGGCGGCGGCCTCCAGTAGCATGCCCGAGGCGGCGCCAGCGGTGACCATGCCAGCCTCGGCGCCGGTGAACCTGGCGATGACCTCGCCCGCCTTGCGGTTAAGCTCGTACAGGTCCACGAACCATCGGGAGGCATCCTCCATGGCCTTGACCACCGCTGGCGGCATGATGCTGCCGCCAAGCATCGTCAGCCAGCTTGCGCCGTTGATGACGCGCTTCAGGCCCAGCCTGCGGTAGAACTCGCCACCCTGCTCCATTGTCATGCTGCGTATCTCCTTCAGACAGTACTCAGCAGTCAGCCCTCAGCTATTAGCAGGGGACAGGGCAGATAGTCGGCTGAGTGCTGGTCGCTCATTTACCTGATTTCACCCTGTGACTGGCCCGCATAAAGCGGCACACCAGGGCACGGTGAATATAACACAGTGCCTGAGCAGACACAAGAAGCGCAGGCTGGTACCCCAGAGGGCGGCGCCCGGAAGATGGTACAATAGAAGAGCGTGGCTAGCCCCCACGGGTGGGGCTGGCCCTTTTGTCGTTGCAGAGGTAGTTGCTATGAGTCTTGAAGCCCTGGGGGGCCTGCTAAGGTCGGCACCCCAGTACCAGCAGTTGAAGAAGTCACTGAGCGTCCGGCGTGCCAGCGCCAGGGCGCAGGTGCTGCGGGAGGCCGTGCCCTTCGCCCTGGCCACCCTGTGGCAGGACCTGGGGCTGCCTGTGCTGGTCGTGGCGCCGCGTCCGGAGGACGCCCGCCGCCTCTACGAGCAGTTGACCACCTGGTGCGGGGCGGACGCGCCGGTGCTCCACTTCCCGGAGACCGAGACGCTCCCCTTCGAGCGCCTGGTGTCCGACGTTGGCACCGTCCACCAGCGCATCCGCACCCTGGCGGCGCTGTCCGCCCCCTCTCCTCGCGGGGAGCGAGGGCCAGAGGGTGAGGCCCGCCCCCTGGTGGTGGCCTCCATCAGTGCCATCGCCCAGAAGACCATAGACCGCGACGCCTTCGTGTCCAGCAGCCACACGCTGCGCCGGGGCCAGGAGGTGGACCTGCAAGACCTGCTGGACCTGTGGCGCCGCATGGGCTACCAGTTGGAGCCGACGGTGTACACGCCGGGCTTCGCCAGCAGGCGCGGCGGCATCCTGGACATCTTCCCTGTGGGCATGGCGCTGCCAGTGCGCATCGAGCTGTGGGGCAACGAGATTGACAGCATCCGGCGCTTCGACCCCTCCAGCCAGCGCTCCTCGGACTCCCTGGACTCGGTGACCATCTTCCCGGCCCAGGAGACGCTGCCGGCCCTCACCGACCGCGACCACCTGGACCGCATGCTGGGCCAGATTGACGTGTCCAACTGCACGCCCCAGGTCCAGCAGCGCCTGGCCGAGGAGTTCAACCGCCTGCTGGACGGCTACGAGGTGGAGGACATCAACTTCTACGCGGGCTTCTTCAACCGGAGCTCGCTGCTGGACTACTTCCCCGAGGATGGCCTGCTGGTGCTGTACCGGCCGGCGGAGACCGCCGAGGCCGCCTTCGACACCGACGCCCGCGCCGCCGAGCTGCGCCGGGCCAAGGAGGGGCGCGGCGAGCTGCCCCGGCGCTTCCCCTCCTCCTACCTGACCTGGAGCGAGGTGGAGGCCCAGGCGGCCAGGATAGACCGCCGGCTGGAGGTGGCCTCCTGGGGCGCCAATGACCTGGTGGACCAGGACGTGGCCGCCCTGCCCTTTGCCTCGGCGCCCACGTACCTGGGCAAGCTGGAGCGCTTCGCCGAGGACGTCCGGGCGCTGCTGGAGGGCGGCCATCGGGTAGTGGCCGTAAGCTCCTACTCCGGCAGGCTGTGCGAGGTGCTGGAGGGCCACGGCCTGGAGAGGGGCGGCCGGCTCAGCGCCCCCGAGTCGCTGGACGCGGCGCCGTCTCCCGGCACCATAGCCGTGCTCCAGACCTTCGGTGCCGGCCTGAGCGATGGCCTCGTGCTGGAGGTCGAGGGCCGCAGGCTGGTGGTGCTCAGCGACTCCGAGATTTTTGGCGTCGCCAAGCAGCGCCGGGCGGTCAGGCGCACCACTGCCAGGCAGCGCAACGCCTTTCTGGCGGAAATCCGCGCTGGCGACTACGTGGTGCACGTGGAGCACGGCATCGCCAGGTTCCTGGGCACCGAGCGCCTGGCCACCGACGAGGGCGACAAGGAGTACCTGGTCCTCCAGTACGCCGACGAGGACAAGCTCTACGTGCCCATGGAGCAGATGGACCGCGTCTCGCCCTACATCGCGCCGTCGGACCAGCCGCCGTCGCTGACCCGCCTGGGCACCCAGGAGTGGAAGCGCACCAAGGAGCGCGTGGCCCGCTCGACGCGGGAGATGGCCGCCGAGCTGCTGTCGCTGTACGCAGCCCGCGAGCTTGTCCAGGGCCACGCCTACGCCCCCGACACGCCCTGGCAGGTGGAAATGGAGCGCGCCTTCCCCTTCGAGGAGACGCCCGACCAGCTCACCACCATCGCCGAAGTCAAGGCGGACATGGAAAACCCCAGGCCCATGGACCGGCTTATCTGCGGCGACGTGGGCTACGGCAAGACCGAGATCGCCCTGCGCGCGGCCTTCAAGGCGGTCATGGACGGCAGGCAGGTGGCCGTGCTGGTGCCCACCACGGTGCTGGCCCAGCAGCACTACGCCACCTTCTCCCAGCGCCTCAGCCCCTATCCCGTCACCATCGAGGTGCTGAGCCGCTTCCGCACCGACAAGGAGCAGCAGGACATCATCCAGCGGCTGGCCGAGGGCAAGGTGGACATCTGTATCGGCACGCACCGGCTCATTCAGAAGGACGTGAGGTTCAAGGACCTGGGCCTGGTCATCATTGACGAGGAGCAGCGCTTCGGCGTGGCCCACAAGGAGCGGCTGAAGCAGATGCGCAAGGAAGTGGACGTGCTGACGCTGACGGCGACGCCCATTCCCCGCACGCTGCACATGGCCCTGGCCGGCGTGCGCGATCTGAGCACCATCCAGACGGTCCCCGAGGGCAGGCTGCCCATCAAGACCTATCTCTCGGAGTTCAGCGACGAGCTGGTCCGCGAGGCCATCCTGCGGGAGCTAGACCGCCAGGGCCAGGTCTACTTCCTGCACAACCGGGTGCACAACATAGACTACATGGCCGGCTACGTCCGCGCCCTGGTGCCGGAAGCCAGGGTGGCCGTGGCCCACGGCCAGATGCCCGAACACGAGCTGGAGCAGACCATGCTGGACTTCGCCGACGGCAAGTACGACGTGCTGGTCTGCACCACCATCATCGAGTCGGGCCTGGACATACCCAACGTCAACACCCTCATCGTCAACCGCGCCGACACCTTCGGGCTGGCGCAGCTCTACCAGCTACGGGGCAGGGTAGGGCGCAGCGCCCGTCGGGCCTACGCCTACCTGCTGGTGCCCAAAGCCCGCAGCATCACCGAGGCGGCGGAGAAGCGCCTGCGGGCCATGATGGAGGCCACGGAGCTGGGCGCGGGCTTCCAGATCGCCATGAAGGACCTGGAGATACGGGGCGCTGGCAACATCCTGGGCGCCGAGCAGAGCGGCCACATCCACGCCGTCGGCTTCGAGCTCTACACCCGGCTGCTGGCCGAGGCCGTGGAGCAGCTACGCGCCCAGCGGGCCGAGCAGGGCCTGGAGCAGCCTGCCGCCGAGGAGGCAGAGCTGGCCGTCGAGGACATCACGGCCTCCCTGGTGCCTCCGGCGGCGCCGGCCATAGACCTGGGCATCCCGGCCCACATCCCCCAGGAGTATATCCAGGACCTGCCCACGCGCCTGGGCGTCTACCACCGGCTGGTCAGGGCGGCCACCATGGAGGAGGTAGCAGCCCTGGAGGACGAGCTACGCGACCGCTTTGGCCCGCTGCCCTGGCAGGCCCAGAACCTGCTGTACGTGGCCCGGCTGCGGCTCCAGGCGCAGCGCGCGGGAGTGGAGGCCATCAACAAAGAGGACGGCCGCATTGTCCTGCACCTCGCCGACGACATTGGCGGCGCCCGTCGGTCGCTCCAGCGTATCCTGGGCGCTGGCGTGGACATCGGCAACACCCAAATACGCCTCTCCCTGGACCACCACCAGGCCGAGAGCTGGGAAAAGCCCCTGCTGGACACCCTCGCCAGGCTGGCCGACTTCAAGGAAAAGGTCCTGGCCTCCCTGGCCGGAGAAGCTGCCAGCCGTCAGCGGTCAGCCCTGAGCAGGTAGCCGCGGTTAATATGGGCTCTGTACTTCGCCGGGACATCCTGCCCCCTTCCTGGCCTTCCCCCAAAGGGGCAGGGAGAGTTCTCGCCCCCTCTGGGGGAGAGCCAGAGAGGGGGCAGACGCCGGCGCCTGAAAATGCATATCAACTAAGGCCACCTGCTTGGGAGCATTGTATGCAACGCCCCTGCAGTTTCTACCACCACAAGTCCTCGTTCTTGCGGCGTCGCTTCGCTTTCCTGGCGGCTACCTGCTTTGTGATTTCCTCGAAGTAGCTCTGGGGGATAGCTCTGGTTGGAGGGCCATCAGCCTCGCGTGCGGGCGTCAGCTTGTATTTTCGCCTGAACTCGCCGTCGGTCATGTCCCCCTTGCGGTTATTGCAGGGGCCGCAGAGAAGCTGATAGTTGCTTGTGCGGTCTGGTCCACCACGAGCAAGAGGGGTTTTGTGGTCAAGGTGCATGTATTCTATGCTGAGTTTGTGCCCGCAATACATGCATTTACCACCCTGGGCCTTGTAGAGAAGACTCTTATCGGCCTTGCTAGCTTTCCTTCTTGTCGTGGTATCCCACAGGTCAAATACCATGTGGGCTCCGTTATGCACGGTCTGATTAAGACTATGCAGAGCATACCATAACAAGAGGTGGGAACATAGCCCGCGTTCCACCATTCATAGTTGACCGCTGATGGCTGAAAGCTCGCCAGCTACGGATGCACCGCCTGCACCGCTACCGTCGCGCCGAAGAGGCCGCGGGTGACGTTGGCGCCGCCGACGCTGGCCCTGGTGGCGTAGGTGCCGCCGCTGATGAAGTCCACCGCAGTGGTCTCCTCCACGGGCTGCACGTTAAAGGTCACGCGGGCCATGCGGAAGGTGGTGGAGGGCAGCGGTGCCGAGTAGCGCCCCGCCGAGATGGTCACGATACCCAGGTTGTTGTTGACGTCCTTGCTCAGCAGGACGTTCAGCGGCGAGCCATCGCTGAGGGCTATGGACTCGGGCAGGGCCTGCAGGTGCGCCGGGTTGAAGGCCAGGCCCACCTGCACCAGGGATACCTCCTGGCCGTTAGGCTCCACCTGGATTTCCAGGGTGACGCTGGCCAGCAGGTTGGCCTGCACCGCCTCGGGCACCAGCCGCAGGTCCACCACGGCCTGGACGACGGGCGTCGGCGTGGGTGTGCCTGGCGGCGCTGGCGTCGCGGTCGCCGTGGGTGTGCCCGCGCCGGCGGCAGGCGTGGGAGTAGCTGTCCCCGTGCCCGGCGTCGCTACAGGCGTCGGCGTCGCGGTAGCCCCAGGGGGGGCAGGCGGTATGAACGGCCCTCCACCGCCCCCGCCTCCGCCACCTCCACCCCCACCCCCGCCGCCTCCCCCACCGCCGAAGTCGTCTGGAGGCAAAGGCTCCTCTGTAGGAGTGGGCGAGGGCGTCGGCGATGGCGTGGGGGTAGGCGTCAGTGGCAGGGGCGTGCCTTCCGCGACAGGCGTCGGAGTGGGCGAGGGCGCTGGCGTCGGCGTGGCGACGGACGGCTGCCCGCCTCCGCCATCTGGAGGCAGCGCTGCTCCCTCAGGCGTGGGCGTGGCGCTGGCCCCGGCGGCAGGCGTCGGGCTGGCCGCGCCTGCCGGCAGGGTAGCCGTGGCCGTGGGCGTCGGGGTGGGCGTGGCCGAGGGAATGGCGCCAGGAGTCAGGAACATGGACAGCCTTGAGGGGGCCGTGGGGCTGGGCATGGGTAGAGCGGTACTGGTGGGCGGCAAGGGGGTGAAGGTGACTGCGATGGCCGCGGTGGCCGTGGGCATGGCCGGCCGTGGCGATGGCGTGGCTGTGGGCGCCGGGCGCGAGAACAGGAAGCAGGCTTCCAGCAGCAGGCTGGCGGCCAGCAGCAGTGCTACCAGCGCCAGCCTCCTTGCTCCGGATGTCCCGCGCGGACCGCTCCTTGAGTGGCGTTTGTTCACCAGAGGGGCTTTCTCCACGGGCTGAAGCCACGTCAACAGGTGACCTCTATCCCACATCAATGGTACTATTCGGACGTTTCACCCTTACCTCAGTCCTCCCGTGTACTGGCTACTGACCTCTGTGACATGTAATGTACACAGACCTGTGTAACACCTGTGGCCCCCTCTCTTGCTCGCCCCCAGAGGGGGCGAGAATAGTCCCTTCCCTCTGTGGGGGAAGGCCAGAGCCTGTCCCGAGCTTGTCGAGGGAAAGAGGGCATGCTGACCTGTGCAGCGGCCTTATGCCTATGTGCACCCCGCGCCCTGCCAGGTGTTCCACAGGTCTGTATGCATCGGTGTTACAGAGGTATCTAGCCAGTGTACTCCCGTCAATGGAGAGGACATACCCGCCCGGCGTCCATTGCTCAGGCAAGGCACACAGGCGCTCCGGCTACAGGTGGCGTGTGTATAGATGGACTCAGCCGGGCCGGTTGAATCTGCGGCGAAAGGGCAGGGTAAAAAGGACTACTGGAAGGTGGCCAGGAGCGCCGGCAGCTCCATCAGGCCCTCGATGCGCGGGCAGCCCTGGTAGCCAATGTGGTTGCCATCTCTGTCCAGCAGCACCGGCTGGATGCCCACGCCCCGCGCGCCCTCCACGTCCGAGGTAATCTGGTCGCCCACGTGCACTGTCTCGTGAGGCGCGGTGCCGGCCCTGGCCAGCGCCGCCAGAAAGATGGGCGGGTGCGGCTTCTCGCTGCCCACCTCCGCCGAGGTGACGGTGAAGTCCAGGTAGGGCGTCAGGCCCAGGCTCTCGGCCAGCTCCCGGCCGTCCTGGTTGATGTTGGAGATGAGGCCCAGCACAAGCCCCTGGGACTTGAGCATGTCCAGGGCCGGCAGCACGTCGTCGAAGCGGGCCAGGTGGTAGGGCATCTGGCGGATGCGCTGCCATATCTGCCACGCCTGCTCCCGGCTCACGGCGACGCCAGCGCCCTCCAGGATGAGCCGCTCGTACTCGGAGAAGAACTCCCTGCGCTGCTGGCTGTCCATGCCACGGAGGGGGCTGGTGGCGTTCTGCCGCGACATGAAGGCGTCGGCCACGGCGTAGCCCTTGCGGATCCCCTCCGCCGTCACCTGGATGCCAGACTCGGCGCAGGCCCTGGCCTGTATCTCCTCGCGGGGAGGGTAGAAGCCTGCCAGCGTGTTGTAGAGGTCGAAGAAGACGGCCCTGATCATTTCGTGACTATCATAGCACCGCCGGCCGAAGCCCCGCCAGGCTGCCGTCGGGCGGGCTAGGTAGCAAGGCCGGCCGTGGCCTCCAGCACCTTGACCACCAGCGTGGCGTAGCTGCCGGGCGGCAGGAAGAACGATAGCTCCACGAAGCGCCTGTCCTCCGCCGGCGTTACCCTGGTGACGGCCTCGACCTGCCGGGGCATGACCAGCAGCGGCCGCGCGCCCCTGGGCAGGTAGGCCCGCTCCAGCATGCGCGGCTTCAGGTCATGGGGCGTCAGGCCCTCCTGGGCCAGCACCTCGGCGGCCAGCGCCTCCAGCTCAGGCGTGGGGTAGGTCGCCCGGTGGTGCGGCAGGGGCAGCGAGATGCGCTCCAGCTTGGCCAGCAGGGCCACCGGCAGCGCGCGGTACACCGCCAGCCGCTCGCCGGCGACCTCCACGAAAGCGGTGGCTACGCCGGAGATAGCCAGCCGCCGCTGGAGGAAGCGCGAGGCCGTCCTGTTCCACAGCAGGCCCTGATAGGACTCCAGCAGCAGCGGCAGCAGCCGGGGCGTGATGAGGTCCACCGCCTTGCGCAAGTCGCCGGGGTGGTCCTTCAGGAAGTTGAGGATGCTGCGCTGGTTGGAGCGAGGGGCGCGCTGGAACAGGCCGTGCCAGTCGCCCCAGTGTTCCTGGGCCAGGGCCTTGAAGCGGCGCATTTCGGGCGGGTCGCCAGGCGCGGGCTGGGCCAGGTAGGCCCGCAGCGCCCCCTCGGCGTCGCCCTGGAGGATGGCCTTGCCGATGTGCTGCTGGCCGGGCACGTAGGAGCCAAAGCGCTGCTCGTCGAAGTAATTGGGCAGCCCTTCCCGCTCCAGCTCCACCAGCCTGCGGGCGATGGCCTCGGCCAGGGGGGCCTCCACGGCGTGCAGCCGGATGCGGAAGCGGTTGCCGGCCAGGTCGCCGGGGGCCAGGTGCCTGGGCGCGCGCCCGACGAACCGCGCCGTGAACCCCTCGCCCGATAGCTCGAAAGGCCCACGGCCCCGGATGCTGAAGTGCTGGGTGGCGACGGCCCGCCTGTCCTTGAGGGCTGGAAAGACCACGCTCCTGGGCGGGACGTTCAGCTTCTGGGCCACGCGCTCCTGTAGCTCGGGCGTGGTGAGCATGCGCTTGGTGACGCGGTAGACGGCGTAGTCGCCGGTGGCGCCAGGCTGTAGCCGCAGCACCTCCTCTACCACGAAGTCCTCGGCCTTCTCCTTGCTTCTCAGCCTTGCTGCTGGCCTCGTCATGGCACGCCTTTCATCGCCCTGGCAAGGGCTATCATAGCACGGGCCATGAAGGGCAACCAGCCTGGACGCGGACGCTCGGAGAGATAGGGCATGGGAAATGGTGGCAGGCGTGCCTTGCCGCTGCTTCCTATATAATAGGGCGCGATACGTGGCCGGAGGTGGGCCTGGATGGCGGCCTCAGGCATTTCTTCCCGCCGGCGCAGCCGCAGTCGTGAGGAGTCCCATGAAGGCAGGGAAGCTGCCGCTGGAGTTGCTGACGGAGCTCCTGGGCAAGGTGAAGATAACCGACCCGCGCGTCGCCCTCGGCCCCAAGCCGGGCGAGGACGCGGCGCTCATTGACATGGGCGACAGGTACCTGGTGGCCAAGACCGACCCCATAACCTTCGCCACCGACCTCATCGGCTGGTACCTGGTGCAGGTGAACGCCAACGACCTGGCCGTCATGGGGGCGACGCCACGCTGGCTCATGGCGACGCTGCTGCTGCCGGAGGGCATAGCGCCGGAGGCCGTGCGCGGCATCTTCGACCAGCTCCTACAGGCCTGCGAGGCGCTGGGCGTTACCCTGGTCGGCGGCCACACCGAGGTCACCTATGGCCTGCCTCGGCCCATCGCCATCGGCGCCATGCTGGGAGAGGCCCTCAAGGACAGGGTGGTGCTGACCTCTGGCGCTCGTCCGGGCGACAGCATCATCCTGACCAAGGGCATCGCCATCGAGGGCACGTCCATCCTGGCCCGAGAGGCGGACGAGGCCCTGCGCCGTGCCGGGCTGCCCCAGGAGGCCATCCAGCGGGCCAGGGGACTCCTCTTCTCGCCGGGCATCAGCGTCCTGAAGGACGCCGCCATCGCCTGCCAGGCGGCCCGGGTACACGCCATGCACGACCCGACCGAGGGCGGGCTGGCCACGGGCCTGCTGGAGCTGGCCAGGGCCGCCGGCGTCGGCCTGGAGGTGGACGCCCGGCGCATCCCTGTGCTGCCCGAGTGCCGGGCCTTCTGCCAGGCGCTGGGGCTGGACCCCCTTGGCCTCATCGCCTCCGGCGCGCTGCTGGCCGCCGTCGCCCCGGAAGATGCGGTGAGTCTCATCGAGGCGCTGGGCCGCCAGGGCATCCCGGCCCGGGAGATTGGCCGCGTGACCGACGCCAGGGATGGCCTGAAGCTGCGGACCGCCGAAGGGCTGCGGGACCTGCCGGCCTTCCAGCGGGACGAGCTGGCGCGGTTCTTCGGGGGCTGAAAACAGGGAAGCCCTCGCGGCCTGCGAGGGCTTCCCTCTGTCAGGACTGCTGGCCGGGGCGGCTAGTCTATGCCCAGTATGCCCTTCCAGCCACCCACGAAGGTCTTCACGAAGCCATGCTCCACGTACTCGCCCACGGCGGCGGTGAGCCAGTCGTGGACGGTGCTGCCGCCGTCGGCGGTAGGGACTCCGGTATCTATCTTCTCGATCTCCTGGCCGATGGCGTTGCCGATGGAGCCGGCCAGCCCGTGCGGCCCGGGAACAGCGCTCCAGGCGGCATCCAGGCAGCCACGGGCCTGCTCGGCGGGGTCGGAGGTGGTGGTGGCCCGGTGTATGCCGGCCGCGACGCCCGCGACGGTCAGGGCACCGCCGGCCACCTTGAGGCCGCCGCTGGCCGCGCCGGCGCGGGTGAGCCTGGCCCTGGTGGCATCGTCGTACCAGCCCTCTCTGGCCGCCTGCTCGCCCACGCACTTGATGGCCTCGTCAATGGCCTCCGACGCCTTTTCCATGGCGAGCTTGCCGGTCTCGCCTGCGGCTGTGGCAGCCACGCTGCCCGCGTCCGGCGTCGGCGCAGGTGCCGGAGTGCTGGTGCCGCCTGTGCCACCAGCCGGCGGGTCCGCCAGCGCGACCGAGGCCGTGCCCACCAGCAGCGCGCCCACCGCGATGCTGGTGACCGTGGCCCTGAGCAGGCCCCTTGTCAGGAACGACATGCTGTGCTTCATGGTCTTTCTTCTCCTTTGCAGCTTAATCCGTTCACAAGAGAGACGAGCGGGGAGAAGAAAAGCTTACATAAATGAAAGAGAAGGCCAGGGCCTTACAACAAAATGGGGCAGGTATGTGACCTGCCCCACAGGGTCTTTTGCTGTTTATGTTAGCTTATGCTGGGCCGGTATCGCTTGCTGCGGCACCGTGCTGGGCGAGCGGCGTGCGGTAGCCCGCGCACCTGGCCTGCAGGACGGCGTCGGCGATGGCGTACATGGACTGCATGGAGGGCACGGGCACCGAGTCGGCCAGGGCGCGTACGCCGAAGAAACGCAGCCGGCGCTGGCCCTGGGGCGTGGCAAGCTCTATATCCATGTACATGCCGTTCCTGCCCGAGGTCTGAATGCTGACAATGCTGGGCAGGGGCATGTCCAGGTTTGTGGCGTCGGAAAGGTCTTCCAGCAGGTCGGCTATGCTGTAGTCCTCCCAGCCTTCGGTACACAGCCTGGAGTCCAACAGGTTGCCCTGGACTTTTTCCCTGACCTTGTTGCCCTTGAAGGCCCGGACCAGGGCGAGCCGCGCAGTGGTCAGCACCAGGTGACCGTACATCCGACGGTCCAGCACGGCCAGCGAGGGGTGGCTGAGCATATACTTCAGGTTCCAGGTCGCATTCTTCAGGAAGTCCCTGTGGACGCCGACGACGAAGGGGTAAATGGCCAGTATGCGCTCTTCAGTGTCCAGGGCTGCCTGCTCCTGGGTGGCCTTCCACCAGTGGACAAGCTCGGACGTGGCGCCGCAGGCCGGGCACTGGGCCTGGGGGTCTGTCCGGCCGCAGGCTGAGCAACGCCCCTGGGTCTCGAAGGTGTCCAGCATAGCCCCGCAGCCGGCGCAATCCCACAGGGGTGTGCCCAGCGGCACCCAGCCGCACTGGGGGCACTCGGCCCTGCCCAGGTAGGGGCTGCGCACCAGCTCGGCGGCGCGGTAGGCCGCGGCCCTGGCCGGGAAGTCCTCCGCCAGGCGCCGGTAGATAATGCTGAGGCAGAGCCAGGTCTGAGGGTCCTTCTCGTCCAGGCTGACCGCCATCTCCAGGTCACTGGCGGCCTGGAGGTCCAGCCCGGCCTCCATAAGCCTGCGGGCGCGGTGCAGTAAGCCCCGCTGTACCAGGCTGCCAAAGAGGGCCAGGGCGTGCTGCCTGGCAGCCTCCAGCGCGTCCTGGCCGCGCTTCTGTCTGGCGACGCCGAGGCGCTGGGCTGCCAGAGTGCCGCGCTTGTCAGTGCCGAAGAGGAAGTGGTCCACCACCGGGCCGAGGACGGCCAGCATGACCTGGTGGGCCAGCTCCGCCCTGGTGGAGTACTCCGTTGCCCACTCTACCTCTTCGCCCTGCCTGGTGGGCTGCGTGCGGGAGTCCCAGAAGTAGTCCACGATGACGCGAAGGAACTCCCACGCGCGCTGTCGGGTAGCATCCCACGGGCCAAAGACGACCTCGAAGGCCTCCCGCCACGCAGGGAACAGGATGGCAAAGCGTGAGCCGTCGGAGAAGTCCCAGGCCAGTCCCTGGCCGCTATAGGTCCGATGGCGGGAGGCGAGGCCTGTGGCTTCCAGAGTCTCATTCAGTGGTGCGTCTCCAGTTAGCATTGGCAGCCCTCCTTGCTGGCTGGCGCAGACGGCGTGGGGAGTGCCCGCGCTGCCTACCCTCTATACTTATTCCGATAACCTGGCCCGGCTGCTCTCGCAGACGCTCGGTGCATAAGAGGAGAGCGCCAGGCCAGGCGCCCCTTGTCGCTTTCACTGGAGAGACGTGCCAGGGCGCGGAGACCTTACAGTTTTTGAGGGCGATTCCTGAGGCCAGTCCAGGACTTCATGGACGGCTGACAGGGGTATGCATCCTGGGGCCAGACGCTGGCCGGCTCCACAGGGCAGTCGCCGCCTTTTCCCGCCCACCCGCCCGGGTAGCGTTTCGAGGGTAAGAGGGAGGGACACAGAGGCCCTGCCTTACGGAGGAGGCTAGGGCTTCCGCCGGGTAACACAGCCTGGCAACAGGAAGACTCATACCCCAGTGAGCCTTGCCAAGGGGGAGAGTCAGAGAGGGGGCTGGCCCCCTTCCTGGCCTTCCCCCAAGGGGGGCAGGGAGTGTTCTCGCCCCCTCTGGGGGAGAGTCAGAGAGGGGGCTGGCGTCCCAAAGCGCACATCAACACAGGCTACCTGCTAGCTTGTTACAGGCTCGGGGGAAGGCAGCGGTTTGACACTCTTTCAAAGCTAATGGTACACTTGAGTTGCTCCAGAGGAATGCAGGGGGACTACTTGCCTGAAGGGTTCGCCACCAACTGGACTGTGGTACTGATAGTGGCCGGGGTGGGCCTGGCAGCGGTGCTGGGTATGTTCGTGGCTTCCCGGGTGCTCTCACCAAGGCGGCCCTCAGCCCTGAAGGATATCCCCTACGAGTGCGGCATTGAGCCCGCGCCCTTTCAGTGGTCCCAGATACATATACGCTACTATGTGTTTGCCATCCTGTTCCTTATCTTCGACGTGGAGGCGGTATTCCTTTTCCCCTGGGCAATCGTCTTTCTGCGGTCTATACCGGCGGTCTTCTACGAGATGCTGGTCTTCATAGCCATCCTGTTCTTTGGGGTAGTGTACGGCTGGAGGAAAGGGGTGCTGCATTGGAGATAACCCTGGGCCAGGGCTTGGGACTTCCCCACGGCAACAGGCCCGCCGAGAGTATCTTCGAGCGGGTGCTGCCCAATGCCGTCGTCTGCAAGTCCAATGAGCTCCTGGCACTGGCGCGCAAGTCCTCCCTGTGGACCCTCTCCTTTGGCCTGGCCTGCTGCGCCATCGAGATGATCAGCACTCACATGTCCCATCACGACTTCGACCGCTTCGGTGTGGTCACCTGGCCATCGCCCCGGCAGGCGGACGTCATGATAGTGGCGGGCACTGTGGTAAAGAAGATGGCCGAGCCTATCAAGCTGCTATACGAGCAGATGCCCGACCCCCGGTGGGTCATAGCCATGGGCAGTTGCGCTACCAATGGCGGGCCATACTATCGCTCCTACTCAGTTGTGATGGGCGTAGACCATATCATCCCCGTGGACGTATATGTGCCAGGGTGTCCTCCACGCCCTGAGGCGCTGATGTACGGCATCTTGCAGCTTCAGGAGAAAATCATGAAGGACGCCAGAGAGCGTGGCACAGCAGCAGCGCCATAGGCGAGAGCCAGAAGCCCCGGAGGCGCCCGTGGCGCTGGACGCCAGGGGCCAGGCCCTTTCGGCGTTGCTGCCGGAAGTCCTCAAGGGCTTCGATGTGAAGATAGGCGCCGCGGTGGACGAGGTGGTGGTGACCGTCAGGCCCGAGGACGTGCCCCAGGTCTGCCGCATCGCCAGGAGCGACCCCAGGCTGGACTTCGACTACCTTCGCTCCCTGTCCGTGGTGGACTACGTCGAGCGCCTGGAGGTTGTGTACCATCTGTTCTCCCTGGGCAAGCGGCACAAGCTGGTGGTGAAGACCTCCGTGCTGTCCGACGCCCCTCGCGTGCCGTCAGTGGTGCCGGTGTGGCGCGGCGCCGACTGGTTCGAGCGCGAGGGACATGACCTGTTTGGCGTCGTCTTTGAGGGCCATCCTAACCTGGCCCCGCTGCTGCTCTACGAAGGCTTTGAGGGCCACCCGGGCCGCAAGAGCTTCCCGTTCCATGACTACGACGAGTGGTGATGTGGGGCAGGGGAAAGAACGGAGTCCCGCTATGGACTGGTCAGACTACATCTCGACCGACCCTGCCGTCTGCCATGGTCAGGCCTGCATCAGGGGCACGCGCATTATGGTGTCAGTGGTGCTGGACAACCTGGCTGCCGGTCTGACACCAGAGGAGATTGTACGCAGTTATCCATCCCTGACCATTGAAGCTGTGCGTGCGGCTATTGCCTATGCAGCCGACCTTGCACGCGAGCGGATTGTCGCGCTGCAGCCATAGATGGGAGAATGCGTTTTAAAGTTGATGAGAATCTACCAGTTGAGATGGTAGATTTGTTGTGCAAAGCAGGACATGATGCATTAAATGTACTGGACCAGGCCCTTGGTGGGTGTGCTGATCCAGAAATAGCGGCGATTTGCCAGAGGGAATCTCGCATTATAGTGACTCTTGACACCGACTTTGCCGATATACTGGCATATCCTCCCGAGCAGTACCCTGGAATCATTGTCTTGCGGCCAAGAAGGCAAGATAAGCCCCATGTGCTCGAACTTTTCACACGGTTAATGGACAAATTCTCGGCTGAGCCGCTGGAAGGCCGCCTCTGGATCGTCGAAGAGCACCGCGTGAGAATTAGATGACTGTTCCAGGGAAAGATACTTATACGGTCGAGGTGGAGGACAAGCTCATTGTCATCGAGAATGTGCCTGCAAGGGTCTGCCTTGAAACGGGCGAGCAGTTTTTCGCCCCTGAAACGGTTGAGCGCCTGCAACAGATGGTCTGGGAACGCAGGAAGCCCAGCCGTATCATGAAAGTGCCAGTGTACGAGTTCGCGTAGTCTGACTGAGGGCTCCAGCCTGTGCAACTCCAGCAGCAGCCAGCAGACCAGCTAAATACCGTTGACATGATGGTCAACATGGGGCCGCAGCACCCCAGCACCCACGGCGTCTTTCGCCTGGTGCTGTGGATTGACGGGGAGCGCATCGTCAGGGCGGAGCCTCACATCGGCTACCTGCACCGTGGCTCCGAGAAGCTGTGCGAGGGCGAGCTCTACAGCCAGATCATCACCCTCTTCGACCGGCTGGACTACATCGCCAACCTCAACGGCGAGTGGGCCTTCTGCCTGGCCGTGGAGAAGCTCATGGGCATCGAGGTCCCCGAGCGGGCCGAGTACATCCGCGTCATCCTCTGCGAGCTGAACCGCATAGCCAGCCACATGCTGTTCTACGGGGTCTATGGCCTGGACGCTGGCGCCATGACGCCGGTGCTCTACGGCTTTCGGGAGCGCGAGCGCATCCAGTCCCTCTTCGAGTCGGTGACCGGCGCCCGCATGATGCACAACTACATGCGTGTCGGCGGCGTCAAGCAGGACCTGCCCGACGACTTCCAGCGGCGCATGGCGGTGCTGCTGGACCAGCTCAAGCGGGGCATCGAGGAGTGCGACGAGCTTCTGTCCCAGAACGAGTTGTTCCTGGCGCGCACCAAGGGCATCGGCACCCTCAGCGCCCAGGACGCCATTGACTACGGCGTGTCCGGCCCGGCGCTGCGTGCCAGCGGTGTCCTGGAGGACGTGCGCATCTCCGAGCCCTACTCCATCTACGACCGCTTCGACTTCGGCATCCCCGTGGGCACCTACGGGGACTGCTGGGACAGGTACTACGTCCGCATAGAGGAGATGCGCCAGTCGGTGTCCATTATCGAGCAGGCCATGAAACAGATGGGGCCAGGCCCCATCATGGCCAGCGTCCGGCGCATTGCCAGGCCACCCAGGGGCGAGGTGTACGTGCGCACCGAGTCGCCGAGGGGCGACTTCGGCGTGTACCTGGTGAGCGACGGCGGCGACAAGCCCTACCGCGTGAAGGTGCGCGCCCCCTCCTTCGCCAATCTCCAGGCCCTTCAGCACCTGCTGCGCGATGCCTACGTGGCCGATGCCGTGGTCATCCTCGGCTCCCTGGATATAGTCATGGGCGAGGTGGACAGGTGAGCGCGTTGCTGGCCCTCTTCCCCTCGACAAGCTCGGGGCAGGCCCTGGCCTTCCTCCAGAGGGCTAATAAGCTGACAGATTTTGAAGCAAAGGGGATGTGGGGTGAGGGCAGACGTGCAGACCTCACCCCCGTTCCCCCTCTCCGAATTCGGAGAGGGGGCGCACCAGGCCAGCCCTGGCCCTATACAGCATGGGGTGAGGTCGGCACGGCCTGGCCGCCTCCCAGCTACCCTCAAAAACGCTCCGCTTTTGGACGCCAGATGGGGAAGGGACTCATTCTCTCCCCCTTGGGGGGAGAGTCAGAGAGGGGGCTTTTGCCAGACGAGGTGGACCGATGAGCGCCATTCAGTTCGTCCTGTACGCCATTGGTGCCCTGGCGCTCTTCGTCTTCCTGTCGGTCACCGTGCTGTTCCTGACGTGGCTGGAGCGCAAGGCGCTGGCGCGTATCCAGATGCGCATGGGGCCTATGCGCGTGGGAGTCCACGGCACCCTGCAGCCCATCGCCGACGCCCTGAAGCTGGTGGTGAAGGAGGACATCCTGCCGTCCTGGGCCGACAAGCGGGTGTACTGGCTGGCGCCCCTGGCGGTGTTCATCCCGACGCTGCTGGTGTGGGTGACGCTGCCCGTGGCCCGGAACCTGGCCCTGCGCCAGCTTGACCACGGGCTGTTCTACATCGTGGCCGTGTCGGTGCTGTCGGTGATGGGGCTGGTGATGGCTGGCTGGGGCTCGGCCAACAAGTACGCCATCCTGGGCGGCCTGCGCGCCGCCGGCCAGCTTATCAGCTACGAGATACCCTTCATCATGGCCATACTGGCCGTGGCGATGCTGGCCCAGTCCCTGGAGCTTGAAGAGGTCGTGGACGCCCAGGCCACGTGGGCCTTCATCCTGGTCCAGCCCCTGGGGTTTTTCATCTTCCTGCTGTCGGGCCTGGCCGAGCTTGGCCGCACGCCCTTCGATATCCACCACGCCGAGTCAGAGGTGGTGGGCGGCCCCTTTGTGGAGTACAGCGGCGCTCACTGGGCCATATTCTTCCTGAGCGAGTATGTCAACACCTTCACTCTGGCCGCTCTGACGACGCTGCTCTTCCTGGGCGGCTGGCGCTGGCCCGAGATGCCCCTGGAGGGCCTGCCGCACCAGGCCCTTTCCATCATCTGGTTCTTTGTCAAGACATATGCCGTCGTCCTGGTTATATTCTGGATAAGGGGCACCTATCCGCGGCTGCGTATTGACCAGCTCATGGCCCTGGGCTGGAAGATGCTGGTGCCGCTGTCCTTCGTCAACATCGTGGTCACCGGCATCGTGCTATTCTACGGGTGGCCCCTGTGGACGCTGTCCCTGATTTCCCTGGGGCTGCTGGCCGGGACGTTCTACGTGGTGTCCCGCTACCCGGGTACCAGCATCGAGCGGCGGACGGTGAAGGTGTATCCCGCTAGTGGCCTGCGTCAGCCAGGCGCGGCGACGCAGCCGACTAGCAGCGAGACTTCGGCGGTGGGCTAGCCGATGGATGGTCGAGGTGTACTATGCTAGGCTTCATCGAAGGGCTGGTCGTTACCCTCAGGACGCTGCTGCGCCGTCCGGTGACAGCCCAGTACCCTGACCCCAGGAAACGCCTGCCCGTCGCGCCCAGGTACATGGGCTTCCCGGCGCTCCTGTGGGACTATGAGGTCGGGGAGCCTTATTGCACAGGCTGCATGGTCTGCGTCCGCAACTGCCCCACCCAGTGCATGAGCGCCAGGATGAAGGACAACCCCCTCTACGCCGAGGGCAAGAGCAACCGGCGCAAGATCATAGACGAGTTCGAGATAAACCTGGGGCGCTGCATCCTGTGCGCCATCTGCGTCGAGGTCTGCAACTTCGACGCCATCGAGATGAGCCACGAGCACGAGCTGAGCAAGTACGAGCGCAACGGGAACCGCGCCAACCTGGAGCGGCTGCTGGAGCTGGGCAGGGAGTACCAGGCCGAGACGGGCTGGCAGCCCAAGCAGGAGAAGAACCGGGGCAAGCCCCGGGAGAAGGCCGAGGCTGGCGCCGTGGCGGGCGAGTCCAGGGGGTGAACGGGTGACGCCTTCCCTCTTTCTGTTCTACCTGGCGGCTGCGCTGACCCTGGGCGGCGCCCTGGGCGTGGTGATGACCCGCAACATCGTCTACGCGGCCTTCGCCCTGCTGGTGTCGCTGGTGGGCGTCGCGGGCGTCTTCCTGCTGGCCTTCGCCGAGTTCCTGGCGCTGGTCCAGTTGCTCATCTATGGCGGGGCTGTGGTCATCGTCATACTCTTCGCCCTCATGCTCACCCGCGTCCAGGACTTCGCCCACTTGACCGACAACAAGCAGTGGCCGCTGGCGCTGGTGGTGGCCGTCGCCATCTTCGGGCTGCTGGCCGCGGCCATCCTGGGCACCCGCGTCCAGACCGGCGAGCGGCAGGCCATAGGCCTTGACGTCCTTGGCAACAGCCTCTTCGCCGACTGGGCGGTGCCCTTCGAGGTCGCGTCGCTGGTGCTGCTGGTGGCCCTGATTGGCGCCGTGGTCCTGGTGCGCAGCAGCGGAGGGAAGGAATGATTGAGCTGGCCCACTTCCAGGTGCTGAGCGCGGCCCTCTTCGCCATCGGCCTCTATGGAGTGCTGGCCCGGCGGAGTGCCGTGCTGGTGCTCATGTCCATCGAGCTGATGCTTAACGCCGTGAGCATCAACCTCATCGGCTTCGCCGCCTTCGCCGACTTCACCCACGCGCAGCGGGCGCTGGGCCAGGTCATCATCATCTTCGTCATCACCATCGCCGCCGCGGAACTGGCGCTGGCCATCGCCATCATCCTGCGCCTGTACCGCAATCGGTCTTCGGTGAACGTGGACGAGATTGATGTGATGAAGTGGTAAGGCTGTTTCATGGTGCTGTCCCACAACATGGGAATGAGGAAGCTTTGTCTGGCAGGTAGAGTATATTTGCGTATGACTGGAGCTATGTTGAATTTGACCAGTAGCTACGCATCGGGGCAGGCCACTTCCTTACTCCGCTGGCGGGAGAAGGTCATGGCCTGCCCTGAGCCTGTCGAGGGATGGGAGAGTATGCCTCAATCCAGGCGTTTCACCCTCGCTTTATACCAGGTTTGCTTGAAGGTGGCGGGCAAGTCTCTTCTCGCCCGTCGAACGCGTGATGCACATTAAAAACGCTGGTTTGGGCAAGCGCCTCCCCCTCACCTTAGTCCTCTCCCGCCAGGGGAGAGGAAATACCCCTTCTCCCTCGACGGGAGAAGGTTGGGATGAGGGTGAAGCGCCTGCACGAAGCTGCGAAAGCCGTCTTGGAAAGCCAGTCTTGCCTGGCAGGGTAGCATAGCCGAGTAGGTAATCTCTATGCCATTGGGCGACAGCATAGGAATGGAGTGGGCCTGGGTCATACCGGCCCTCAGCGCGGCGGCATTCTTTCTCACGGTCCTCTTGGGCAGGTCACTGCCGAAGGAGGGGGCCTTCATACCCATAGTCGCCATACTCCTGGGCTTCGTCCTCTTCTGGTTTGTGCTGGCCGACCTGCTGGCCAGCGGCCCGGCCTCCTTCAGCGTCAACTGGCTGGCCATCGGCGACACGCGCATCACCTGGGGCGTGGTGGTGGACCGGCTCTCGGTGGTGATGCTGGGCCTGGTGACCTTCATCGCCCTGCTGGTGCAGGTGTACTCCCTGGAGTACATGCGGGGCGAGCCGCGCTTCGGCTGGTACTTCGCCGCTCACGCCCTCTTTGCCGCGGCCATGCTGGCCCTGGTGCTGGCCGACAACCTGCTCTTCCTGTACATCTGCTGGGAGCTGGTGGGCCTCGGCTCCTATCTGCTCATCGGCTTCTACTACGAGCGCCGCTCCGCCGCCGAGGCCGCCAAGAAGGCCTTCGTCACCACACGCATCGGCGACGTGGGGCTGCTCATCGGCATCATCCTGCTGTTCCGGGCCACGGGCACCTTCGACATCTCCACCATCTTCCACGTGGCCGAGCAGGGCGGCATAGGGCAGGGCACCCTGAACGCCGCCATGTTCCTGATGTTCCTGGGGGCCATGGGCAAGTCGGCCCAGTTCCCCTTCCACGTCTGGCTGCCCGACGCCATGGAAGGCCCGACGCCCGTCAGCGCCCTGATCCACGCCGCTACCATGGTGGCCGCCGGCGTGTACCTGGTGGCCCGGATGCTGCCGCTGTTCGAGATGGCGCCGGGCGTGCTGCTCTTCGTGGCCGTCATCGGCCTGGTCACCTTCGCCTTCGCCGGGACTCTGGCCGTGGTCATGACAGACCTCAAGCGGGTGCTGGCCTACTCCACCATCAGCCACCTGGGCCTGATGATGCTCTCGTTGGGTTCCCTGGGCCTGGGCGCGGCGCTGTTCCACCTGGTGGCCCATGGAGTCTCCAAGGCGCTGTTGTTCCTGGGCGCTGGCAGCGTCATGCACAGCACCCACAGGACCGACATCTGGGACATGGGCGGCCTGCGCCGGGTGATGCCGGTGACGGCCTGGGCCTTCGTCATCGGCGCGGCGTCGCTGGCCGGCATTCCGCCCCTGAGCGGCTTCTTTACCAAGGATGAGGCGCTGCTGGCCGTGCTGGACCACCGCAGCCCCATCTTCCTCATTGTGGCGCTGGCCGCGGTGGTGCTCAGCGCCCTGTACATGGCCCGCGTCGCCTTCGTGGTCTTCTTCGGCGAGCTGAAGCACCACAACGAGCATGCCCACGAGTCGCCGCCCCTGATGGCTGCGCCCCTGGTGCTGCTGGCCCTGGGGGCCGCCACCATCGGCCTGCTGGCCTTCCCCGTGGGCGGCTACCTGGGCTTCAGCGGCTTCGTGTCCGGTGAGGGCTTCCACCTGGAGGCCTGGCTGACGCTGGCGTCGGCGGCGCTGGCCCTGCTGGGTGGCTACGTGGGCTGGCAGACGTACCTGCGGGGCAGGATATCCCACGCGGCCCTGGCGCGGCGCTACGCCGGTCTCCACCGGCTGCTGGTGAACAAGTACTATATAGATGACATCTACCAGTGGGCCATCAACCGCGTGGTGCTGGCCCTGGGCAGCTTCATCGCCCTCTTTGACCGCGCCGTGGTCAACGACGTTGGTGTCAACGGCTCAAGCTGGGCCGTGATGCTCTCGGCGCTGAGGCTGCGTTACGTCCAGACCGGCCGGCTGTACAATTACGGCCTGGCCATGGCGCTGGGAATTGTGGCCCTGGCGTTGATATGGTGGGTTGTGCTGGCGTAGGTCTCCATGTGTTCTCATCTCAGCCCTATCCTGAAGTGGGAGGAAAATTCCTTCCCCCACAGGGGGAAGGAATTTATTCTCGCCTCCTTTGGGGGCGAGTTACACCTGTCCCCTCGACAGGCTCTGGGCAGGCCTGGTCTCACAGCCCCCTGACCTGAGGAAGAATGGACACGTTGGATAGCTATGTGCTCTTCGCCATCATAGCCCTGCCCATGGCGGGGGCGGCGGTGCTGACGCTGGTGCCGGGCTACAGGCCGGGGCTGGTGCGCTGGACGGCGACGGCTTTCGCCCTGGTCACCATGCTCCTGAGCTTCTACGCCTTCCTGGCCTACGACCACCAGGCCGGCGGCTTCCAGCTTACCCGCACCTGGCGCTGGCTCTCGCTGCCCGGCGACTGGCCGCTGGCCGACCAGGCCATCACCCTGGCCCTGGGCGTGGACGGCATATCGGTGCTCATGGTGCTGCTGACGGGCATCGTCATGTTCACCGGCGTGCTGGTCTCCTGGGGCATCGCCGACCGCAACAAGGACTTCTTCATCCTCTACTTCCTGCTGCTGTCGGGCGTCTTCGGCGTCTTCGCCTCCCTGGACCTGTTCTTCTTTTTCTTCTTCTACGAGCTTTCGGTGCTGCCCATGTACCTGCTCATAGGCGTGTGGGGCAGTAGCACCGACTTCCGCACCTTCGTCCGCACCAAGGAGTACGGCGCCATGAAGCTGACGCTGTACCTGGTGGCGGGCAGCGTGCTGGTCTGGATCGCCCTGATGGCCATCTTCGTCCAGGCTGGCCTGGGCACCTTCAGCATCGTGGAGCTGGAGAAGGCCAGCTTCCCGCTGATCTTCCAGCGGGTGTTCTTCCCCTTCCTGATGGTCGGCTTCGGCGTGCTGGCTGGCCTGTGGCCCTTCCACACCTGGTCGCCCGACGGCCACGTGGCCGCGCCGACGGCGGTGAGCATGGTGCACGCTGGCGTGCTGATGAAGCTGGGCGCCTTCGGCATCCTGCGCGTCGGCCTGCAGCTCCTGCCCGACGGCGCCGAGGACTGGATGCCCGTGCTGGTGGGCCTGGGCACGGTGAACATCCTCTACGGCGCCGTGTCGGCCCTGGGCCAGCGGGACCTGAAGTACGTCATCGGCTACTCCAGCGTCAGCCACATGGGCTACGTGCTGGTGGGTATCGCCACGCTGCACCCGCTGGGCCTGGGCGGCGCGGTGCTCCAGATGTTCTCCCACGGCATCATGACGGCCCTCTTCTTCGCCGTGGTGGGCATCGTGTACGAGCGGACCCACACCCGGGACATCCTGGTGCTGGAGGGTATGGCCAAGCGCATGGGGCTGACGGCGGCCTTCTTCACCGTGGCGGGCCTGACATCCCTGGGACTGCCTGGCCTCAGCGGCTTCGTTGCCGAGTTGCTGGTGTTCCTGGGGCTGTTCCAGACCTACCCTGTGCTGGGCGCCCTGGGCGTCATAGGCGCGGCCATCACGGCGGTGTACATCCTGCGGCTGCTGGCCAAGGTCTTCTTTGGCCCGCTGGCGCCCCAATGGAGGCCGCAGGTCGCCGGCGGCTCCACGGACCACGCCGAGGAGGGCCACGCCCTGCATGCCGAAAGCCTGGACGCCAGGCCCCTGGAGGGCATCGCCACGGCGGTGCTGGTGGCCTTCATACTCCTGGTGGGCCTGTTCCCCTTCCCCTTCATCAGGGTGATAGACAGCGGCGTGGCCGCGCTGCTGGCGAGGCTGGCCTAGGAGGATGCAGGCTGATAGCTGACAGGATATGAACGACTTCTCGCTGTTGCTCCCCGAGTTCCTGGTCACGGGACTGGCCTTCGTCGTCCTGACGGCGGACCTGTTCCTGCGGACCGAGCGCAAGCACCTGCTGGCCTACGTCTCGGTGGCGGGCCTGGGCATCGTGCTGGCCGTGACGCTGCCCTTCCTGTGGGGCGAGAACGCCACGCTGTACGACGGCGTGGTGAGGGTGGACGGCTACGCCCTGTTCTTCAAGGCCTTCTTCCTGGTGCTGGGCGGTGTCGTGGTGCTGACCTCGGCGGACTACGTGCGCCGCTACCTGGCCCACCCAGGCGAGTACTACGGCATCCTGCTGTTCTCCATTGTGGGCATGATGCTGCTGGCCGCCTCGGGGGAGCTGCTGACGGCCTACATATCCCTGGAGCTGCTGAGCTTCAGCCTCTACGCCCTGGTGTCCTTCGAGCGCTACAACCCCAAGTCCAACGAGGCCGGCACCAAGTACATCCTGCTGGGGGCGCTGTCTTCGGCCTTCCTGCTCTACGGCATCAGCCAGGTGTACGGGCTGCTGGGCACGACGCGCTTCGACGAGATCAGCCAGGCGCTGGCGCTGTCCCAGGGACTCAGCCCCGGCCTGCTGATGGGGCTGGTGCTCCTCATCGCGGGGCTGGCCTTCAAGCTGGCGGCGGTGCCCTTCCACATGTGGGCGCCCGACGCCTACGAGGGCGCGCCCATACCCATCACGGCCTACCTGGCCGTCGGCTCCAAGTCGGCGGCCTTTGCCCTGGTGCTGAGGCTGTTCACCGAGGCCTTCATGCCCGCGGTGGGCGACTGGCAGCTTATCATCGTCATCCTGGCGGCGCTGACCATGGCCATCGGCAACCTGGGCGCCCTGGTCCAGCGCAACATCAAGCGCCTGCTGGCCTACTCCAGCGTCGGGCACGTGGGCTACCTGCTGCTGGGCGTGGCCGCGCTGGCCGCCGTGGACGAGCAGGGCAGGGTATCGGTGGAGTTCTCCGACCTGGCCTCCAACGGCATCCTGCTGCACCTGGTGGCCTACGCCATCACCAACATGGCCGCCTTCATGGGCATCAGCGCCGTCTACAACATCACCGGCAAGGACGGTGTCGCTGACCTGGGCGGGCTGGCCCGCCGCGCGCCGCTGGTGGCCATGGTGCTGGCTGCGGCCATGTTCTCGCTGGCCGGGCTGCCCATCTTCGCCGGCTTCGCCAGCAAGTTCTACCTCTTCAACGCCGCCGCTGTTCAGGGGCTGCTGTGGCTGGCCGGACTGGCCATCTTCACCAGCCTCATCTCCCTCTACTACTACCTCATGGTCATCAGGCAGATGTACATCGAGCCTGCCGAGGCCACGACGCCCATGCGCGTCCCGCGCCTGACCCTGGGTGTGCTGGGCCTTTTGCTGCTGGGGATGCTCTTCGTGGGCGTATACCCGGCGCCCCTCATGGACGCCATCCAGCACGCCAGCGACGTCCTGATGTCCTCCGACGGCGTGGTGCGGATGGCCATGGGCACAGGGCCGTAGCCGGGCGCAGGGCCTGGCCTGCAGGAGCGATTTATGGGCACCACGAAGTTCGACCCTGACAAGCACCACCGTCGTTCCTTTCGCCTGCGGGGCTACGACTACGCCCAGGCCGGGGCGTACTTCGTCACCATCGTGACCCAGGGCAGGCAATGCTTGTTTGGTGAGGTGGTGGAAAGCGAGATGAGGTTGAATGAGTACGGCCGTGTGGTGGTGGAATGCTGGAATGGCCTGCCAGGCCACTACCCACATGTTGGGCTGGATGCCTTTGTGGTCATGCCGAACCACGTACACGGGGTCCTGGAATTGACGAGAAACGTAGGGGCGGGTCTGAGACCCGCCCCTACATCTGCCAAATGGCGTCATTCCTTATCGGAAATCGTACGTGCTTTCAAGGCCTTTTCATCACGGCGTATAAACGAGCTTCGCAATATGCCTGGCGCGCCCGTCTGGCAGCGTAACTACTACGAACACATCATCCGCAACGAGGACGACCTGTACGACATACGCCAGTACATCATCTACAATCCGGCCAAATGGGCAGAGGATGGGGAAAACCCTGTGAGCGTAAAGAGGGCGATAACGTAGGGCCTGGCCCTGCGTCTGCCCTGGCCTTGCGCCCTGAGGCGGGCCTGGAAACTGATTATGTACAGCCCCAATTGGTATAATGTAGCTGCCAAATCACTGACATTTCCGCTGGAAGGAGCGTCAATGACGCAAGAGAACGAGTACAAGCGTGGCATGGTCGTGGTGGCCCACGCCGACGATGCGGAGTTCGGGTGCTCCGGCACCGTGGCCAAGCTCTGCAGCGAGGGCTGGGAGATGGTCTACGTCCTCTGCACCGACGGCAGCAAGGGCACCAGCAATCGCGAGATTTCGTCCCAGGAGCTGGCGCGCATCCGACGCCAGGAGCAAATCAACGCCGGCAAGGTGCTGGGCCTGAAGGACGTGGTGTTCCTGGACTACCCGGACAGCTATCTTCAGCCGACGCTGGAGCTGCGCCGGGACATCGCCAGGGAGATACGCCGCTACCGGCCCGATGTGCTGATATGCCAGTACCCCATGCGCACGCTGGACGGCTTCTGGGGCGTCGGCCATCCCGACCACATGGCCGCCGGCGAGGCCGCGCTGGCAGCCGTCTTCCCCACGGCCCGCGACCATCTGACCTTTCCCGAGCTGCTGGAGGCCGGCTTCGAGCCTCACAAGGTGGCCGAGGTGTGGATAATGGGCCATCCCCAGCCTGACCTGTGGATAGACGTCACCGACCACATGGGCACCGCCATCAAGGCCCTCATGCAGCACGTCTCCCAGATAAATGGCCGCACCGAGGAGGACCTGGGCAAGCGCATGCGTGAATGGCGCAGGGAAGAGGCCGTGGGCAAAGGGATGCAGTACGCCGAGGCCTTCAAGCGCCTCAAGATGCGCCGGTAGGGCAGGGCGACCCGGCCCGCCGGTAACTTTTGCGTCACCCTGAGGGAGTGCAGGACTCGGAGATGTCGCTGTGTTCAAGGTTATAGTGGCAGCCTGAAGCAAGGGCGCTAACTGAGCGCCTGCCCCCTTCCCTTCGGCTAGCTCAGGGAAGGCTCTGAGCTTCCCCACAGAGGGAAAGTGCCTGCTCTCTCCACCTTTGGGGGAGAGTTAGAGAAGGGGCCAACGAATTGGCACTCAGTACGCAGGAATGGAGCCATATGAAAATCGCGAAAATCGAGCAGTTCCGCCCCAAGCACCGCACCCGGCTGGTCAGGATCACCACCGACAACGGCATCGTCGGCTGGGGCGAGACGACCCTGGAGGGCAAGCCCAGAAGCACCTGGGCCGCGGTGGAGGAGCTGGCCGACTACCTCGTTGGCAAGGACCCGCTGCGCATCGAGCACCACTGGCAGCACATCTACCGCTCCGCCTTCTTCAGAGGAGGCAACGTCCTCATGTCGGCGCTGGCCGGCATAGACCAGGCCCTGTGGGACATCGCCGGCAAGTTCTACGGCGTCCCGGCCTACAAGCTCATGGGCGGCAACACGCGGGACAGGATTCGCGTCTATGCCCACTGGGGCATCCGCGACCTCAGCCCTGAGGGCCTGGACAAGGCCAGGGCACGGCTGGAGTGGCTCAAGTCGAAGGGCGGCTACAAGGCTTTCAAGGGCGGCCCGCCGGGCAAGTGGCGCGCCCACGAGCCGCCGGCGAAAATAGACGAGTTCGTCAAGGCCGCCTACCTGATGCGCGAGTGGGTGGGCGACGACGTGGAGCTGTTCTTCGACTTCCACGCCAAGATGACGCCGGCCCTGGCTATCGAGGTCTGCAACCAGCTCAAGGGCATGCGCCCCGGCTTCGTGGAGGAGCCGGTGCCCCAGGAGAACAAGGACTCCCTGGCCGTGGTATCTCGGGCCGTGCCCTTCCCCATCGCCACCGGCGAGCGCCTGCTCAGCCGCTGGGAGTTCCGCGAGCTGTTCGAGGCCAACGCCGTTGCCATCATCCAGCCCGACGTCTCCCACTGTGGCGGCATGACCGAGCTCAAGAAGATCGCCAACATGGCCGAGGTGTACTACATCCACGCGGCGCCCCACTGCGCCATTGGCCCAGTGGCCTTCTCCTCCTGCCTCCAGGTGGACGCCTGCATCCCCAACTTCTTCATCCAGGAGCAGGTGGACGCGGGCCTGGGCAACGGCCTGCTGCAACAGGACTGGGTGGTCAAGGACGGCTACATTGACCTGCCCACCCGGCCCGGCCTGGGCATCGAGATAGACGAGGACGCCGCCTGCCGCACCATAGAGGACAGCACGCCCGAGCTGGGCGGCGATGAGTGGCTCCACGAGGACGGCAGCGTCGCCGACTGGTAGGGGCTGCTAGCCCCTCTCGGCGCGCTGGACGCCTGTGGCGGCGAAGGCGTCGCGGCGCTGCTGGGTGAGCGCCACCATGTGCGCCGGGATGGCCTTCGCCTCGCCGATGACGCGGGCATTGATGGCCAGTATGGCCGCCTCCTCGATGACGATGTTCATCCTGGCCGCGGCCGGCGCGCTGTCGGCGAAGGCCAGCACGCCGTGGTTGGCCAGCAGCACGCCCCGGATGTTCCTGTGCTGCTGGATGGCCCTGGCGATGTTGTCCACCGACTCTCTGGAGCCTCTGGGGCCGTAGGCCGCCACGGGCACGCCGTCGGTCATGTCGAAGCGGGCCATGGCCTCGTAGATGAGGGGAATGGGCTGCCCAGCCACAGCGAAGCTGGTAGCGAAGGGCGAGTGGGTGTGCAGGACGCCGCCCACGTCAGGCCGCAGCCTGTACACGATGGCATGCATCTCCACGATCTCCGCCGCCGTCGGCTCCACGGTGCCCTCCAGCAGCGTGCCGTCCAGCCTGAACAGCGCTATACTCTCCGGGCGCAGGCCATCCAGCGAGCCTCCCGCCGTCAGCACAAAGGTGTCCGTCCCGGGCACGCGGGCGCTGATGTTGCCGTGCCTGCTCAGCGACATCACGCCCGAGTCCAGCAGCACCCTGGCCGCCTCAATGACCTGCTGTTTGCAGGAAGCGACGTCTGCGGAAGCCATAGGCCCTCCTCCTGTGTTTTATAGTCCCCAGTACAAAGCCCGACGCTAGTACCTCTCCTCTAAATCTTTGCTTCCGCCATTTCCCGTACCCTGTCGTATAGCTCTCCCTGCTTCTCGGTGACGGCAGCGGCCTTTTCGCGGATACCCTCCATGAGCAACTGATGGGCTGTATCGTACACCATTCGCCCGATGTGTTCCAGGCTCTCCCTGGAGAGGATGTAGTAGACTGGCTCCTCTGTATCGGGTGGAATCTGGGACTGGGCCAGCACGCTGGACACTGCGCGCTTCACGCCGGCGTCCTGGAGCGCTTGAAGGACGAGCTGGCTCCCCGGCCGCTCCAGCGCCTGCTCCAGTATATGCCGTGCCATGGTGGTCACGCCGATGCCCTGTGCCCTGGCAAGCAGCTTCAGCTTCTTCAGGTGGTCAGGGTCTAGCCGGACCGTCAGGACCGCCGATAGAGGCTTCTTGACCTCTATTTCCACCTCCTCGCTCTCTACCTCGTCAACGCTGTGGGTGTCCCAGTACTCCGCTGCCTCTCTCCGGTCCAGGGGCTTGCTCTTCTCCGTCACGGACTCCTCCTTCGTGCGCCTGCCTTTCGCCTCAGGAGCCTGCGCTCGGAGTCTGTCATGGGCCGTGCTGTTACCACATACCATCTGCCCTGGGCCACGTCATCCAGAATCACAGTCAGGTACCGGCCTCCGTAGGTCTGTCCGAGCACCATAAGGTACTGGCGGCTCTTGCGGACAAGGCGCCGGTTGTACACCGCCTCCTCCACCTCGTCGAAGGTGACGTGGTGGCGGCGTATGTGCTCTTCAACGTCCTCGTCCCATACAAGCTCGTCAATCCTCAGCATGAGTCGGCTCCCGAGACCATTACTGTAATACATCGTATGACATCTGTCAACGCCCGCCGATGGTGGCACGCGGGACCGCTGGGCATACAGGAAGGCGGCGATCAGTCCGAGTAGGGCTGGCATTGCATATGAGCTGCCGGCTCTTGCACAATGTGTTCCCTGTAGAAGAAATGGGACTCAGGAGCAAGAGCATGGGTGACAGGCTGAAAGGCAAGGTGGCTATCATCACTGGTGGCGGGGGCGCCATGGGCGGCGCCCAGGCGCGGCTGTTCGCCGCTGAGGGCGCGGCGGTGTGCGTTGCCGACCTGTTCCCTGAGAAGGCCGAGAAGGTGGCCCGTGAAATCGCCGCCGCCGGTGGCCGGGCCTTGGCCGTGGCGCTGGACGTGCGCCAGTCCGCCCAGTGGGCCGACGCCGTCGCCCGGACGGAACGCGCCTTCGGCCCCGTCACGGTCCTGTGCAACAACGCCGGCGCCAATGTCCGCGTGAGCTTCGACGAGCAGACCGAGGAGATGTGGGACCTGGTCATCGGCACCATTCTTACCGGCTCCTTCCTGGGCATCAAGGCCGTGGTGCCCTCCATGCGCCGGGCCGGAGGTGGCGTCATCCTCAACATGGGGTCGCTGGCCTCCATCCGGCCTGGCGCGGGCAGCCCCGCCTATGGCGCCGCCAAGATGGGCCTGGTGGCCCTCACCCGCTCCGCCGCAGCCTCCTACGCCAGGGACAACATCCGCTGCGTCATCATCTCCCCCGGCCACGTGGACACGCCCTTCATCCGCGATAACAACCCCTACAGCCCCAACGACCAGCGCACCAGCATCAACAACCCTGAAAACTACCGGCGACGGCTCCAGGGCACGCCCCTGGGCCGCCTCCAGACGCCCGAGGACATCGCCAGGGCCTTCCTCTTCGCCGCCTCCGACGACGCGGCCATGGTCACCGGCTCCATGATAACCGTGGACGGTGGCGCCGCGCTGGCGTAGGGCCGGCGCCTGCGGTGGCTATGCACCGGCCCGTGCTCAGGTCTGAGAATCTCCAGCCCACCTGCGCTCCCGGGCTGTAACGTGGGAAGGGTGACGCACCTGACAGGAAACGGGCCTGTTAGGCGTTCCAGGTAGCTACGAGACGCCAGACTGAACGCTTCTGGGGCTACCTGGGTAGTAGGCGTAATAGTGGGTGGTCTTTAGTGTCACAATTGGTTGTCGCTGGCGGCCTTTCATGCTACTCTCGCATGTATCCTGGCCCATGATGTGCCACTGAGCAACCACCCCTGGTGACTTCCGGGTATGAAGAGTGGGAAGCCTCTCCTGGCTGGAAGTACTGGAGGTCGCCTGAATTGACCTGAAGATACCGGGGACCGGCGTTCCCGGTCACATTACCCGGCCCAGGAGCCGTTTGCCGGGCCTTGCGGCTGCTGGTGGGACGCTCGGCGGGCGGCTCCTGCGCTGGTGTAGGTATTGAGGTGTTGGGCTATGTACAAGCACATTGAGCAGCCGCATACTTTCGGGCCTGGTGACCACGCTGGCCTGGTCTATGGCTCCCCTTCGCAGCAGTGGGACGCCGTGGTCCAGTTTGTAAAGGGAAGTGTCCAGAATGGGTACCGCTGTGTTTACGTGGCCGATGATAACACGGCGCAGCAGGTCAGCGAGGTGCTTGCTTCCTCTGGCCTGGATGTGAGTCGCCACCGCGCCTCTGGTGGGCTGGCCTTGTTTACCAGATGGCAGTACCGCCCCGAGGCGGAGACAGACCGTGAGTCCATGGCGAGGGTCGTGGAGGGCCTGCGGGCTGAAGCAATCAGCGCGGGCTTTAAGGGCCTGGCGCTGGCGGTTGAGATGACCTGGGCGCTCCAGCCAGAAGTTGACCAGGAACGCCTGCGCCAGTGGGAGGCCTTCCTGAATTCCCTGCTGGACAGCGGCCCAGCCTATGCCCTATGACAGTACAGCCGCGGCCGGTGCGCGCCGCATGTCTTGCACACGGCTCTGTACACGCACCCGCTGATTGTCCTGGGCGATAGGGTATGCCATAACTTCTACTATGAGCCGGCTGACTTATTGCTGGCCGAGAAGGTACAGGCGGACAGGGTGGACTGGATGCTCTCCCGCCTGGAGAGGATGTACTTCCTGGGAGAGGAGCGGGAGAGGCGGGTCCGCGAGCAGGCGGCACGCGCCGAGGCCGAGGCCGCGCGGGACAGGATAGCCAATATCCTGGAGAGCATGACTGACGCCTTCATGGCACTGGATAGGGACTGGCGCGTCGCCCACCTGAACCAGCGAGCGGAGCAGCTACTCAACAGGCGCCGCGAAGACCTTGTCGGCAAGAACATCTGGACAGAGTTCCCCGGCGTAACTGACTCCGACCTGTATTCCCACTGTACCCGCGCCATGGCCGAGCAGGTGAGAGTCCAGTTCAAAGAGTTCAACGCCTCCCTGGACCGCTGGCTAGAGGTCAACGTTTACCCCTTCAGAGACGGCCTCGCCATCCACTTCCGGGACGTCACCGAGAGCGAGCAGACCGTGGAAGCCCTCAAGGTGAGCGAGGCCCTCAAGGTGGAGCTGCTCAACCTGCTGCCCATGGCCGCCTATACCTGTGACGCCGATGGGCTGATCACTTCCTACAACAGGATCGCCAGCCAGCTCTGGGGGCGCGAGCCCAGGCTGGGCCACCCGGACGAGCGCTTCTGCGGCGCCTTCCGGCTACATCTGCCCGACGGCACCTATCTGCCCCACTCCGAGTGCCCCATGGCCCACGTCCTCAAGTCCAACAGCCCTGTCAGCGACCGCGAAGTGGTGATCGAGAGGCCCGACGGCTCTTTCGTTCATGTCCTGGTGAGCATATCGCCCATCCGCGACAACAATGGCAAGCTGGTGGGGGCCGTCAACTGCTTCCAGGACATCACCGAGCGTAAGCAGGCCCAGGAGCAGGAGAACGAGGCCAGGCTACAGTTCCTCAGTGTCCTCACCCACGAGCTCAGGACGCCACTGGCGCCCCTGCTGACCAGCGGCACCATGCTCAGAGAGGTCCTCAACCCTGACCCTGCCAGCATCCAGGGCAGGCTCCTCAACAACATAATCAAGGGCGCCGAGGTCCTCAGGGACCGGGTCAACGAGCTGCTGGACATTACGGCCTTCCAGGCGGGCAAGTACCGGCTGGAGTACGAGACCTTCAATGTCAAGGACGCGGTGGAGGACCTGTGCGACTACCTGGCGGCGGAAGCCATGAGCAAACGTCAGCAGCTTGTGCTGGAGCTGGCGGAGTCATTGCCCAGGATCAGGGCGGACCGCCGGCGCTTCCAGCAGGTGCTGTCCAACCTGCTGCTCAATGCCATGAAGTTCAGCCCGGAGGGCATGCCAATCTGTGTGAGGATATGGGTCCAGGGAGAGATGCTGGTGGTGGAGGTAGAGGACCGAGGGCCGGGCATATCGGCGGAGGAGCAGGCCAGGCTATTCCAGCCCTATTTCAGGGTGGAGCAGGACAGGCAGCGATTCCCTGGCCTCGGGCTTGGCCTTGCCCTGTCCAGGCAGATCGTGGAGGCCCACGGCGGGTGGGTCTGGCTGGACAGCAGCCCTGGCAAAGGCTCCAGGTTCTTCTTCTCCCTACCGGTGAGGCCGGCAAGGGCGACTTCCCGAAGGCCCGATGTCGCCGCCAGAAAGGGCCGCCAGGCCAATGGAGTGCTACGGCCCACGTCCGGTACGTCGGCCACGGAGCCTGCCCGGGTGATGCCCCAGGCCCGGGGGTGAGGCAGGCCGCCTTCAGGGGCGGGCCAGGCCCTGGCAGACAGCGTCGCCGGCCTCCTGGGTGGACAGCCCACCGCCCAGGTCGGGCGTCACTTTTCCGGCGCGGATGGCCTCCCGGGCCGCCCGCTCGATGGCCTGCGCCGCCTGGGTGTGGCCGAAGTGCTCCAGCAGCATCCTGCCGGCCATGATGGACGCCAGCGGGTTGGCGATGTTCCTGCCAAAGATGTCCGGCGCCGTGCCATGCACCGGCTCAAAGTAGCAGAACCTGCGCTGGGGATTGAAGCAGCCCGTGGGCGCCAGGCCACGGCTGCCCTGGACCGCCGCTGCGATGTCGCTCAGGATGTCGCCCACCCGGTTCTCGGCCACGATGACCTGCAACTGCTCGGGATTGAGCACCATGACGTAGGCCAGTGTGTCCACGTGGATGTGCACAGGCTCGATCTCCTGATAGCGCTGGGCCACCTCGTGGAACACCCGCATCCACAGGCCGTTGTCCAGCCCCTTCTGGGCCATGTGTACCCGCGTGCGTCCGGTGCGCCTGGCGTAGTCGAAGGCGAACTCTATGACGCGGCGCACGCCCTGGTAGGTGTTGAACTCGGGGCGTATCTCTACCTCGTCGGGCGTTCCCACCTTGAAATTGCCTGCTGTGCCGGACTCGTAGCCCTCGGTGTTCTCGCGGATGACCACGAAGTCCAGGTCCTTCTCTGTTTTGCCCTTCAGCGGCGTAAGGCTGGCATCCAGCAGCCGGCAGGGCCGGACGTTGGCGAAGAGGTCCAGCCGCCGGCGCAGTCCGCTGAGCACCGGCATGGCGCCCACGCCGCGTGGCACACGCCGGTCTATGCCGCCCGCGCCGAAAAGCGCCGTGTCGAAGCGCTCTGGCAGGCTGTCTATGAACCTGTCGAAGTCATCGGGGATGGCCTTGCCCGTTTTCAGGTAGCGCTCGGCGCCGAAGTCAAAGGTCTCGAACTCCAGGCCAAGCTCGAACAGCTCGTCCGCGGCCTTGAGCACCTTCACTGCCTCCGGTATGACCTCGTTGCCGATGCCGTCGCCGGGAATGACAGCTATGCGTACCATTGCTCCACACCTCGCCCTGGAGTGTGGCCGTGGCGTCCCAACGCCTCTGCCTTGCTCCGAATTCCCCACATTATATGGCTTGCCCGCGCCGCCGCATAGATGCGCCGGTCCTGTGGAGGCGGCCTGCCTCGCGTCCTGACTGACATTGACAAACTGTTGGGCCACGCATATCGTGTGAGCATTGAGGCCAGCATGGGCCTGCCGTCTGGATGTGATCCATGAATAGAGGTCCGGCGTATCAGTGTGGAAGCCCTGACTGATAACGAGCTGCTCCAGAGGATTGCCCTGGGAGACCAGCAAGCCTTTGCCTTGCTGTACGACCGCTATGGCAAGCCTGCCTACTCGCTGGCTTATCGCATTGTGAGCGATGGGCACGATGCCGAGGACGTAGTGCAGGACGCGTTCCTCAGCGTGTGGCGCATGGCCCGGTCCTTTGACGTGCGCAGGGGCAACGCGCGCTCGTGGCTGCTGTCCGTGGTCCACCACAGGGCGGTGGACATCATGCGCCGGCGTCGGGGGCAGCCGCCGCTCTTCTCGTCGTCAGAGTCCATCACTGGACAGGCGGAGCTCAGCGATGTCTGGCGGGAAGTGCTGGACTCCATAGACGGCGAGATGGTCAGGAAGGCCCTGGCCCGGATACCGGAGGACCAGCGCAGGACTATAGAGCTGGCCTTCTTCGGTGGCTACACCCACCGGGAGATCGCACAGAAGGAGGACATTTCCCTGGGCACGGTGAAGAGCCGTATCCGCGTGGGGATGGACAAGCTGCGAGAGCTGCTGAAAGAGCTGGCAAGCCGTCACATGGCTGATTAGGGGCATGTTGCCGGTGTCCCGCTGTGTGGCCTTGCCTGTGCAGAGGTGCTGACTGGTCAAGTGCAGAACCACGAGGAATTTGAAGACCTAGTTGCCGTTTACTCTCTCTCGGCCCTGGGGCCAGAGGAGCAGGCAGCCCTGGAGCAGCACCTGGCCGCCTGTGACCGCTGCGCCCGGCGTCTGGCGGAGATGCGCGCGCTGGCTGGCGCGCTGCCCCTGGCCGCGGACGGGATTGAGCCGCCGGCCGGGTTGAGGGAGAGGGTCCTGGCCGCCGTCTCCGCCGAGGCCCGGCGGGAGGCTGCGGCCATGGGCGACACGGCGGGTGCCGGCGCCGGGGTGCCATACCGCCGCACCGCCCTGCCACGAGCGCCGTACAGGTGGCTGGCACTGGTGGCCGCCATGGTCGTCCTGGTGGCCACGGTCGCTGGCCTGGCCTTGTGGGTCATGCGGCTCCAGGACTCCCTGGCTGTCCGCGAGCTACGCGTCCATCGTGGCTACACGGCCATAACTATCATGGCCCAGGCCGAGCGGTGGTGGCGCTTCCAGGGGACCGAGGTCGCGCCCACGGCATCGGGCGTTGTGGCCTATTCCAGCCGTGATTCCATGGGCTGCCTCGTGGCGCTGGACCTGCCCAAAGTCGAGGGCAGCCGCTACTATGCCTGGACCATCCAGGACGGCACGCCTACCGGGCTTGGCCCCATGTGGAACCTGGGCGATGGCCTGTGGATCATAATCCCGGGCGACGTCACCCGCCTTGACGCCATCGCCATAACCCTGGAAGACCGCCGTGCGCCCGACGCGCCATCCGGCCCCCTGGTGGCCCGAGTCCCCATATCCTCGCCCCGGTAGGCCCGCCCCTCTCCACGGGTGTACTGGCTGGACACCCTGTCAGACCTGTGTAACACCTGTACCCTTCCTCAGGACGCCAGACATACACCGGCGTCGCCATGCGGGCAAGGCCAGCCTCCTCTCTAGCTCTCCCCCTTACGGCACGACACTTTTGGACCACGTGGGGAGAGGGGGCCATAGATGGGCCGCGCTGCGCCCGTATACACCGGGGGTGAGGTATGGCGGCCCTTGATCCAGCCCATGTCCTCCTGCGTAAGGCGTTGTGTAAACAGTCCTCGGAGCACTTCTGGGTACAGTCAACACTACGTCACAAGGAGGTCATGGCATGAAGCCCACAAGCTTCATGCGCCGAGCACGCCTTCTGGTGCTACCCGGCGCACTTTTTGCCCTTGTCATACTGGCCCTGGCCTGTGGGGAGGCCCAGCCGACCGCGACACCCACACGGGTGCCTGCTTCGGCGTCTTCACCGACCGTGGCGCCGCCGACCCCCACCGTCGCGCCACCCACGGCCACTGCCACGCAGGCGGCACCCACCGCCACCGCGACGGCGCGGCCGGCACCGACTGCCACATCAGTGCCGCCCACGCCCGCGCCATCTCCGACCGCCGTCCCGACGCCCGCGCCCACGCCG
>DAOUAM010000095.1:0-87729 GCA_034433305.1 Dehalococcoidia bacterium
GGAGGGGCGGCCTGCTGGCCGCCCCTCGCCGTCGCTGCCTCACATGGTCAGGCGCTTGTACAGGAACAGCAGGCGCTGGGGTAGCTGGTAGATGTCGTCCAGCACCTCGTAGCCAATGTCCTGGCACATAGTCTTGAGGTAGTCGTGACCGTTGCGGTCCACCGTCAGGCAGAAGGCCTGGATCTCCTTGCGCTTGGCCTCGGTGAGGGCCATCTTGGTATCGTGGACGGCGTACTCCTTTTCCACGCCCTCGCGGCTGTAGCCCCGGTCCTGGGGCCGGCCGTCGCTGATGAGGAACAGCAGCTTGGTCCTGGCGTCTTGCTTCTCCAGCTTGTAGGTGGCGTGGCGTATGGCCGGGCCCATGCGCGTGGCGTGCAGCGGCGCGATGCGGTCTATGCGCCGCTTCACCTTGTCGGAGAAGTTCTCATTGAGGTCCTTGATGGTGTAGAACTCCACGTTCTCGCGGCCATAGCCTGAGAAGCCGTAGATGCCGTACACGTCGCCGATGGCCTCCAGCGAGTGGATGAGCAGGACGATGGCCTCCTTCTCGATGTCTATGATGCGCTTGTAGGAGCGGCGCATGGCCTCGCCCCGGCGGGTGCGCAGCCACACCATGTACTCCACCGGGTCATCGGGCGCGTCCCAGTCGTCGGGCGACTTCTTGGGGTCGTCAATGGCCTCGGCGGTGGAGGCACTGGTGTCCAGCAGGAAAGCCACGGCCACGTCGCGCTGCACCTTGTTGCGCCGCCAGTAGAACTTGTCGCTGGGGCTGGCGCCGGTGTGGATGTCCACGATGGCCTCGATGACATCGTCAATGTCAATCTCCTCGCCGTCCTCCAGCCGGCGCACCTTGCGGAACATCTCCGGCACCATAAGCTCGAACTGCCGCCGGATCTGGCCTGTGAGCGAGCCGTAGGCGTGCAGCGTATTGCCAAAGTAGTTGGGGTCGCCCTCGGCCATGACCTTCTGGCGCACGATGCACCAGCGCGGCTTGTAGTCGTCGGCCCGGAAGTCCCACTCGTCGTACACGAAGGTCTGAGGCTCGGTGGCCTCCAGGGAGCCGCCTTCCTCGTCCACGTGGACCAGCGGCCCCTGGCCGAACTCCGGCGACTGGGGCAGGTTCAGCCCCATCTCCTTCAGTATGTTGTTGGCGAAGACGCCGCTGGTGTTCTGGATGTCCCCCTGGATGGCCTGGAGGTCCAGCTCGGCGCTGTTCTTGAGCAGCTCCTCCAGCATCTCCTGGGTGATGGCTTCCATCTGGCCCTCGCCGCCCTGGCCCTGCTGCTGCATGCGCAGGCGCGTCAGAAGCTGGACAAGCTCCGGCTTGAAGTCGCCACGGAACTCCACGTCCTGGATGGACTCGTACTCCTCCTCGCCCTCTGGCCGGAGCTGCAGGTCCATGCCCATGGCCATCTGCTGGAGCAGCTCCTCCATGTCCTCGGGGTCCATGTACTCTTCCTGCTCCTGCTCGTCCATGTCCACGTTCTGCCAGTCCTCGGGTGGGACCTCCTCGTTGGGGATGCTGGAAATGATGGCGTAGATGCGCAGCGTAGCCTCGGCGGCATCCTCCACGGTGGCGGTGGGCACCAGCACGCGCCTGGCGATGCGGGCGACCTTGCGGGCCTCCTTGACGTACTTCTCCGGCGCGGGCAGGCCCCTGTACTGCTGGAGGCTCAGGCGCACCAGGAACTCCACCATGGCCTCCCGCATGGGCAGCGACTTTATGTCGGGTCGCTCCTGTAGCGAGTCCTGCTGGACTCTGGCGTAGGCCCGGCGTATCCCCGGGTACTCCACCTTTACCCTGGCATCCAGGCGGCCGTCCTCCACCACCGTGAAGATGTCCAGGGCCAGCTTGCGGTCGTCGAAGAGATTGAAGAAGCGCTGCATGTCGGTGATCCAGCCCTGCTCGGCGCTGGAGCCGTCCACCACGGGCAGCCCGTCCTCGGCGACGCCGGTGGCCTCCGTGCGTGTTTCAGCCCGCTTCTGCTCCAGGCTGGCCCGCAGGTCCTTGAACAGGCCGGAGGGGCGCTCGAACTCGAAGTGGAAGCTGCCAAACTCCAGGTGGGCCACCTGGTGGGTGGACACCACCTTGAACCAGGCGAAGTTCTCGTCCTTGGTGGCGTAGCGGTCCACCAGGGGCGGCACATAGACCGTGGAGCCTTCGGTGGACGGCGACTCGGCGGAGACCCAGCCGATGTTCTTGCCCACCAGCTCGGTGGTGGCCTCCAGCTTGATCTGGTAGCCTGCTAGTGCCCGGCAGTACATCTCCATGACGTCCTTGATGCGGGCAAGCTCCACGCCCGAGGACAGGGCCTCCAGTATTTTCTCGGAGTGGGCGGACTCGATCTTGAAGTAGGCCAGGCCGCCATCGGCGTTCTGCCTGAGAATGCGCACGCCCTCCTCGAACCACTTCTCAAGCTGGTTCATGGTGACCCGCTCCAGGGCCTGAGGGCTGCTCTTGATGAACTCCGGCACCGCACCGGGCGAGACCTGGAAGAGGGACTCGGCCATGCCCAGAATGCGGGGATGGCTGTCCGAGGGCAACTGGGACAGGGCCTGGGACGTCTCCAGCATGACGCTGGGGATGTTGGTGCCGCCGTTCTTGACCAGGCGCTCGGCCAGGTTGAGGAAACGCATGCGCTGGGTGGCCTCTACCTTGGGCAGCGCCCGGGAGCCTGCCTCGAAGAAGCTCTTGACCTCCCGCCAGCCCGTCTCCACCAGGGTGGAAGCCAGGGAGATGAAGGCCCCCTTGTCCTCGCCGATGAGGGGGAATAGCTGCTGGCCCAGGGCCAGGCACTCGGCGGAGAGGTCGTAGGAGCGGTGGGATAGGGCGTCCAGGAAGCTGACGAACCGCTCCATCTCCTGAAAGGTGAGGCTCTCCAGCAACTGGGGGCTGGTCTCGAAGAACTTGCACGCCAGGGTGCTGGACTTCCAGGTGCCCTTGTACAGGCTGCGGCCCAGGTTGGCCCAGCTCTCGATATGGCGCGACCGCAGCTTGCCCATGGCCCCCGGGCTGGCGTCGAAGTAGGCCGAGGCCAGGGTGGGCGACTCCCGGCAGAGGACGCTGCCGCACTCCGTCCACTTCATGAAGTAGTTGAAGGGCATATAGCTGAAGACCAGGGGGCTGACACGGAAGTACTGGGCCGCGGCCTCCCACGAGCGTACCGTCTGCTGGGCAAGCTCCAGGCCCGCCTGGCCCCACATGACAAGCTGGGTCTCGTTGAGCGTCCTGGACATTACGGCCAGCGCCTTCTGGAACTCCTCCATTACCGCCATGGGGAACCGGCGGAGATCGGTCTGCACCTGCTCTAGGGTAGGGGCCTTGTTCGTGTCCACGGAGCCTCCTTGTCTGGAGCGGAGTCAAGCAGTCCCAGGAACCTCCTCAGGACTCTTGCGGTTGCGCCAAATATTATATGGCCTTTGTAGGCATATGATGGAGAGTTTACCAGCTCGCCGTTGACCACGCGGACTTCGTCCCTGCGGTTGTCGGGGTCCAGCAGGGTGGATATGGGGACCTCCAGCACCTCGGCCACCTCTCTGCTGTTGGGCCGGAAGTCGTAGGGATAGGGGATGGTGCCGACATAGGGGCTGATGAGGAAGTGCGTGCTGGTAGGCATGTCGTCCACTTCGCCCAGGACCGTTATATCCTCCGGTCTGATGCCCATCTCCTCGTAGGTCTCCCGCAGGGCGGTGTCCAGGAGGGTGGCATCGCAGGCATCCTTGCGGCCCCCGGGGAAGGAGACTTCCCCCTTGTGGTACTCAAGCTCGCGGGCCCTTTTATTCAAAAGGATACAGTATTCCCCATCCCTGGGGTAGAGAAGCAGCATCACTCCAGCGGGCACCAGCGAGGGGTCGTGGATGGCCTTCTTAGGGTTCTGGGAGAGGATGCGCCGGATAGCCTCTATAGTCACGGTACTCATCTGGCCGAAGGGCTGTTGACCTCCCTGCCCATCTCCAGCGGAGAGGGGCAAAGGAAGACAAGCCATAGCCAGCGCCGGCGGAGCGCTCCTGGGCTGGCTATGGCTTGCGCGCGCTGACAGCTTCCTACTCGAAAATTGACGTAATCAGTTCTTCTATGGTCCGCTGCACCGAGTGGTCGTCGGTGACGGCCCAGTTCACGGCCACCTGGCAGGCGCGCCGTGGCTTGATGCCCTGCGCCATGAGCTTGCCGGCGTATATGAGCAGGCGGGTGCTGGCGCCCTCGCCCAGGCCATGCTCTTTCAGGTTGCGCACCTTCTCGCCCAGCTTGGCCAGTTGCATGGCCGTGCCGGCGTCCACGCCTGCCTCGTGGGCGATGATCTGGGCCTCGATGTCCCGAGGCGGGTAGTTGAACTCTATGGCCACGAAGCGCTGGCGCGTGCTGTGCTTCAGGTCCTTGAGGGCGCTCTGGTAGCCCGGGTTGTAGGACAACACCAGCAGGAAGCCGTCGGCGGCCTCCAGCAGCTCTCCGCGCTTTTCCACCGGCAGGATGCGCCGGTGGTCTGTCAGGGGGTGAATGAGTACCGTGGTATCCTTCCTGGCCTCCACGATCTCGTCCAGGTAGCAGATGCCGCCGGCCTTGACGGCGCGGGTCAGCGGGCCGTCAATCCAGACCGTGCGCTCGCCCTCCAGCAGGTAGCGTCCCACCAGGTCGCTGGCCGTCAGGTCCTCGTGGCAGGCGATGGTCACCAGGGGGATGTTGCGGTGGCCGTCCGCCGACTCGGCGGCGGGGTTCTGCTTGATCCGGGTGAGAGGTCGTCCCAGACGCCAGGCCATGTACTCAACGAACCGGGTCTTGCCGCATCCAGTGGGGCCCTTGAAGAGTACGGGGATCTTTTGCGCATAGGCGGCCTCGAAGAGCTCAATCTCGTCACCCACGGGCAGGTAGTAAGGCTCCTGGGTGAGGTGGTACTCTTCGATAATGTAGCTGCGGTAAAGTGTCCTGCGTGGCGTAGTCATCGCTGCTGTCTGCACTCCTTAAGGGCGGATACCCGGTTGTTCCATATTTGCTGGACTTTGGTCCTGAGTTGGTCCAGGGTGCCGTCGTTGGCGATGACCACGTCGGCGTGCCTGACGCGCTCGGGCTGAGGCATCTGGGCGCGGATGCGGGCACGGATGGCTTCGGCGTCCAGGTTGCTGCGGGACTGGGTACGCTGGACAACCTGCTCCTCTGGGGCCGTGACGACCCACACTTCGTTAACAAGGGGAGTCCAGTTGGCTTCCAGCAATATGGCGGCCTCCACTACCACCACACCCCGCCCTTGCGCTCTGCATTCCTCGATGCGCTCTCTGAGCATCTCGTACATTCGGGGGTGTACAATGGCATTGAGCCGCCGCAGGGCTTCGGGGTCACTGAAAACAATGGCCCCCAGCTTCTTCCTGTCCACCGCTCCGCCAGGCGCCAGCACCTCCTCACCAAAGGCTTCAACGATCTTCCGCCAGGTCTCTGTGTGGGGCTGGTAGGCCTCGTGTCCTACCAGGTCGGCATTGATAATAACAGCACCGAGCTCGCCCAGGATACTGGCCACCTGGGACTTGCCGGTGCCGATGCCCCCCGTCAGACCAATGACGAGCATTACTCCCTGTGACTGGGAAAATCCTTCATATTCTAGCAAGTGTAAACATACAGGGTCAATAGACAGGTCGTCACCTTGCCATACGGGGCTAACCTGTATGGACAGCCCATCGCAGGACGCGTTCAAGGTCTGCACGTCCGCCCTCGCCCCTTATATCCAGGGACTGTCCGCTTTTAAGCCACGCGTGGAGACGGGGCGCACTGGGCCGACCTTGTTCTTGCTGTGGGTGAGGTCCGCATGGTCTGGCCGCTCTGCGCGGGAGTTCCGTGGCCCGGCCTGCGCGGCCGCTAGCCGCCGGGCGCCGGCTGCTCGAAGACGCCCGGGGCCCAGTCCTCGATAAGCACCACGCCGCGGCTTTCCACCAGGGTGAACCTGGTGCCGGTAAGCTGCTGCCCGTCCTGTCCATGGCTGGTGAAGATAGGGTTGTACTTCTGGCCCAGGTCGAAGTCCGGCATGGCCGATACATCCCGGCGTACGTCCACGGCACAGCGTCCCTGGACGTCGCAGCCCCGCCAGTGGATGGACAGCACATGTACCTTCATGCTGGCCTTCCGGGCGAAGAGGATGGAGCTACGGAGCTGCGCGGCCTTTTCCGGCACCACCTGCCTTTCCGCCGACGCCTCGTCATAGGCGTTGAAGGCCATGATGAAGTTGTGGACCAGTTGCCACCCGGCGTTTTCGGGGATGCCAGCGCCCTCTGGCACCTTGATGACAGCGTCGTAGAACGGCATGCTGACCTGCGTAGGTGTGGAAGTCGGGTCTGCATTGCCCAGGATCCGGCAGGCCGCCAGGGTGAACAGACCGCATAGCAGGACAAGAACGAATCTCACTGGACGCTCCCTTTGCAGAGGACTTGGCTTTCTTCCCCGAGTATCCCGCCGCCTATGGGCGCGGCGCCACACGCCCCGGGAGGAGGCATACCTAGATTGTAGCCAAGAAATGGCCCCGATGGATGCACTTCGTTGCGTCTCTTCCTCAAGGTATAATAGTGCTGCCATTTTCCAGAGGTCAGAGGTAATGACGACCCAGTTCCGCTCCCTGCCCAGCGTGGACCGCGTCCTGTCCGACCAGCGCATCCAGAAGCTCATGGACGACTACTCTCGCCAGGCGGTGCTGGACCTGGTGCGGGCGCAGCTAGACGAGGCGCGCCGGGCCATCTCCAGGGGGGCAGGCGCCCCCGACCTGGACGAGGTCGTCGAGGCAGTGGAGCGGCGGGCTGCGGCCCAGTGGCACCCCTGGCCCAGCCCGGTCATCAACGCCACGGGCGTCATCCTGCACACCAACCTGGGCCGGGCGCCCCTGAGCCGCGAGGCCGTGGAGGCCGTCCAGCGCGCCGCCCTGGGCTACAGCGACCTGGAGCTGGACCTGGACAGCGGCAAGCGTGGCTCCCGGCAGGCCTACGTGTCCCGGCTGCTGTGCCAGGTAACCGGCGCCGAGGCCGCCCTGGTGGTCAACAACAACGCCTCGGCGGTGCTGCTGGGCCTGGCCGCCATCGCCAGCGGCAAGGAGGTCATCGTCTCCAGGGGCGAGGCCGTGGAGATCGGCGGCGGCTTCCGCATACCCGACGTGCTGCGCCAGAGCGGGGCCACGCTGGTGGAGGTCGGCACTACCAACCGCACCTACGCCCACGACTTCGAGCAGGCCATCACCCAGCGCACCGGCGCCATCCTCTCGGTCCACGCCAGCAACTTCAAGGTGCTGGGCTTCACCCACTCGCCAGAGATAGGGGAGCTGGTGGAACTGGGCAGGAAGCACAGCATCCCGGTGCTGCACGACCTGGGCAGTGGCTGCCTGCTGGACACCACCAGGTTCGGCCTCGCCCGGGAGCCGCTGCCCCAGGACAGCATCCGGGCCGGCGTTGGCCTGGGGTTCTTCTCCGGCGACAAGCTGCTGGGCGGGCCTCAGGCGGGCATCATCGTGGGCAGGAAGGAGCTGGTGAGTGTCGTGTCCCGCCACCCGCTGGCCAGGGCCGTGCGCATAGACAAGCTGAGCATGGCCGCCCTGAGCGCCACGCTGCTGCACTACATCCGGGGCGAGGCGACGGAGAAAGTCCCCATCTGGCGCATGCTCTCCATGTCTGCCGACGAGGTCAGGTCCAGGGCCAGCGCCTGGGCCGCGGCCATGGGAGGGCGCGCCTCGGTGGTCCCTGGCTCCTCCACCATTGGCGGCGGCAGCCTCCCCGGTGAGACGCTGCCTACATGGCTGGTGGGCCTCGACACCGCCGGCATCGAGGGCGGCGCCGAGGCGCTGGCCCGGCGGCTGCGGCAGGGCACCCCGCCGGTTATAGGGCGCATCGAGGACGAGCGCGTGCTGCTGGACCCCCGCACCGTCCTTCCCGAGGACGAGCCTGCGCTGCTGCGGGTCGTGGGCCAGGCGCTGCCGGCCTAGCGCCGCCTCTCTGCCTGGACGGCCGCGCCTGCGTCCGGGTGCCGCACGCTACCCTGCATCCGGCCCTGCACCTGATCACCAGGGGCCTGCCCCTCTGTGGTCCCCCTTGCCAGGGGGAGACCAGGAGGGTGTCGAGAAGGCGGCACCTGCAGGCCCGGTACAGGCTCCCTGCACCATGAGGGCTGCCGAACGGTGCCAGTCTGTGCTATTATCAGGACTAAGCGCACCATCGCAGGCGCTGGAGCCTTCGCCCTCTGGCGTGGGACGGCGCCGGCGAGGAAAGCAGGGAACTGCTATGAAGCGGCCCTCCCACTCCAACCCATCGCGGCTTATGGCGCAGGCCTCGCTGCCCACGGAGGTACGCCTGCGCCAGATGCCCGTTGCCGAAGCCCTGGAGAGGCTGGAGCGCTACCTCAACGACGCCACGGTGGCCGGCATGCAGCGAGTGCGCATCATCCACGGCAAGGGCACGGGCACCCTCAAGCGCGCCGTGCTGGAGTACCTGTCAGGCCATCCGCTGGTGGCCCGCTGCTACCCCGCCGCCCCCGGCGAAGGCGACGGCGGCGTGACCATCGCGGAGCTGAAGTAGCCTCCTCACGGCGCGAACTGCGGGTCGCGCCAGGAGTACAGCGGCTCCCAGTGGAAGAAGCGCCGCGCGCGGGACGTGTCTATCAGTGCCTCGAAGCCCTCGATGGGGCGCCGCAGCGGCACGGTCGGGTACACCCTGGCGATGGCCTCCGCCGAGGGTATCCCCAGCATGATGTCCCTGGCGTTCAGGAAGAAGCGCTCGTGCCCGCGCCAGTCGGCCTCCAGCGCCATGCGGCAGGCGCGGCCAGCGTCCCGGATGTGCAGGTATGTCCAGAAGCCGGCGGCCCGGACATTGGGGTCCAGCACTGGGCTGGCCTGTAGCTCCCGCATACGAGCGTCGTCCCACATGCCGTTGAAGCGCATGCTGCCAAGCTGCATGTCGGGGTCCCTGCGGGCGAAGGCGTCGGCCACATGCTCTCCCACCCACTTGCTGACGCTGTAGGCCTCCTCGGCCCGCGTGGGGTGGTCCTCGTCTATGGGGAAGTAGGCCGGCGGCTTGACCTTGCCTCCCCAGCGGGCGGCCGTGCCCATGGCGCCTATGGCATTGTAGGACGAGCCCAGCAGCACCTTGCGCACCCCCAGTTGCTCCGCCGCGCGCATGACGTTCCACATGGAGTTGACGTTGGTGGCGAAGACGTACTCCTCGGTGAAGCCCACGTTAGTGGGCGCCGCCGCCAGGTGCACCACGGCGTCGCAGCCACCCATGGCGGATATGACCTGGCCGTAGTCTGTCACGTCCACCTGGACGAAGTCCACGGCGCTGCCCCAGCCCTCGCGCAGCTTCACCGCCGCATCCTGAGAGGCCCCGCCGGTGGCGCTGTGCTCCAGCCGGCCGGGCCTCACCCTGTCGGCGTTGAGCACCCTGTGGCCGCCCTTGACCAGTTCATCAATGACGTAGTGCCCCACGATGCCGCTGCCGCCGGTCACCATGACTCTCATGTCCCTGCTCCTGTGACTTCCAATTGAAGCGCGTCAGTCTCCATACTATGATAATGCCATTCTCCGCCGCGCGCTCTGGCGTGTCTGGCGGGCCTGAGGATGGGCCATGCCTACTTTCATGTACGTTGCCCTGGCGGGCGAAGACAGGTTGCTGATATTCGACCTGGACCCGTCCACCGGCAGGCTGAAGAGGAGGGGCGAGGTAGCCGTGCCCGGCCGGCCTGCGCCCCTGGCCGTGGACCCGGCCCAGCGCTTCATGTTCGTGGGGCGAAGAGGCTCCTGCCAGCTTTCCAGCTTCCAGATAGACCACGCCACGGGCGACCTGCGCCACGTCAGCACGGTATCCCTGGCCTCGGACCCGTGCTACATCGCCACCGACCGCAGGGGCAGGTTCCTGCTGTCGGCCTACTACGCGGCAGGCAAGGCGGCGGTGCATGCCATCGGCGAGGACGGCACCATAGGCACAAAGCCTGTCGAGTGGCGGGACACGGCGCGGGGCGCGCACTGCTTCCAGACCGACCCCACCAACCGCTTCGCCTTTGTCCCCCACATCGCCGGCTCCGTGGGGCCTAACGCCATCTTCCAGTTCAGGTTTGACGAGGGCACGGGCCACCTGACGCCCAACGAGCCTTTCCAGGTCATACCCGACGCGCCCGTGGGGCCACGCCACTTCTGCTTCCACCCCAGCAAGCCTGTCATCTACTTCTCCAACGAGCAGGGGTGCAGCGTCACCGCCTACCACATGGACCCCGCGTCGGGCACGCTGCGGGCCTTCCAGACCATCTCGACTCTCCCGGAGGGCTTCCAGGGGAAGAACACCTGCTCCCAGATACGCATGGCGCCTTCAGGCAGGTACCTCTACGCGCCCAACCGGGGCCACAACAGCATCGCCTGCTTTGCCGTTGACGCGGCCACCGGCCGGCTGGCCTCCCTGGGCCAGGCGCCGTCGGAGCCAGTCCCCCGCGCCTTCAACCTGGACCCCGATGGCAGGTCCCTGTACGCCGCCGGCCTGGAGTCCGGCAGGCTGGCCTCGTACCGCATTGACCAGGGCACCGGCAGGCTCCAGCCCCTGGAAATCTACGAGGTCGGCAAGGAGCCTATGTGGGTGCTGCCCCTGCGGCTGGGGTAACAGGGCTTGCTCCCCTGAAGCCCCATCTCTTGCCTGGACACACGCCCGTGCGGCCCTGCCAAGAGGGCACCCCTCAGTGCTGGTGGCGCCGCCCTGGAATGTACGCTGAAGAAAAAGGAACCCGTGAACACGCCTTCTTGACATGCCTAAAGGCATAGCCTACATTAAGGACTCGGTATCAGGCCAGCGAAATTCCTTTGAGCTATGTTTAAAATCATTCCCCAGGTGTCTAGCCCATGAATCTTTCCAGACATCACTCGGCGGACGGCGTGGGCCAGGAGTACGTTTCGATGGCTGCTCCCCAGGAAGGCAAGTACGTGTACGCCATCATCGAGTGCGACAGGTCCCGCAGCTTTGGCAACATCGGCATAGGCGGCAGGGGCGACCTGGTCTATACCGTCCACTATGGTGGCCTGGCTGCCGTGGTATCCAGCACTCCTGTCGTGGTCTACGACCCCACCAGGGAGAATGTCATAGCTCATGAGAATGTGAATGAGACGGTGATGAAGGAGTTCACCGTCATACCCATGAGCTTCGGCACGGTCTTTCGCACTGAGGAGGACGTGGTGGAGTTCCTCAAGCACACCTCTGAGGCCCTGCACGACGTGCTGCGGAAGATGAAGGACAAGATCGAGTATGGCCTCAAGGTGAACTGGGAACCGGAGACCGTGCTGAAGGAAGTGGAGCAGGAGCGCGAGGACATCAGGCTGCTCAAGGAGCAGATCATGTCCAACCGCCTGAACTCTACCTATTTTGCCAGGATGCAACTGGGCCGGCTGGTGGAGCAGGCCATGAACGAGAAGTCCGAGAGCTACATCCGCCAGGTCTATGACCACCTTCGCGACCATGCCATCGCCTCTCGCCAGAACAAGCCCATAGGCGAGAAGATGATCCTCAATGCGGCCTTCCTGGTGGAGCGCACCAGGGCCCCTGAGTTCGAGCAGAAAGTCCAGGAGATTGGCCAGAAGTACGAAGGACGCCTCCGCTTTTCCTGCACAGGGCCGTGGCCGCCCTATAACTTCGTTAACATTCGCCTGAAGCTTGAACGCTCGGTAGAGAGGGCATAGTGCTTTTCAAGTTGTTGACTGCGCCGTTGACGGGGCCGCTATTCGGCCTCAGGTTTGTCCTTGAGCAGGTCCGCACCATGGCGGAGCGTGAGTTGCTGGACACGGAGCGCATCAAGGACGAGTTGCTCCTTCTCCATATGCGCCTGGAAGAGGGCGCCATCTCGGAGGAGGAATTCCTTCGCCAGGAAGCCGAGCTGATGGCCCGCCTGCGCGCGGCACGGGACCTTGCCGAGAAGGCCGCCCAATGAACGCTGACGGTGGCTACCAGGTGCCCCGTGAAGCCAGCACGGGCAGCCGGTACCTGCTTTACCTGTACTGCATCGTCGCCAGTGGCACCGAGGCCCACAGGCTCCTGGAGCGGCGGGGCCTGCCCGGCATGGAGCCAGGCGAGCCACTGTTCCCGGTGGAGGCCGGCGGGCTGGTGGCCGCGGTTAGCAGAGTCCCCGCGGCCAGCTTCCAAGAGGAGTCCCTCAATGCTCTCCTGGCAGAGTTGCCGCGCGTGGCCCCCCTGGCCGTGCGCCACGAACAGGCCATAAGCTCCCTGCTGCCTCTAGCGCCAGTCGTGGTCCCCGTATCCCTTGGCGCGGTGTACCGCAGCGCCGAGAGCGTGGCCGAACTCCTGGACAGGCGTGGAGAGGAGTTACGCGGCCTGCTCGCCGCCCTGGCCGGCAAGCAGGAGTGGGGCGTCAAGGTCTTCAGGGAGTCGTGGCGCCTGCTGGAAGCAGCCGAGGCCAGCAGCCAGGAGCTGCAGCGCCTGGCCGACGAGGCAGCCCAGAGCAGCCCCGGCAGGGCGTACCTGCTGCGCAAGCAACGTGAGCGGCTGCTGGCAGGCGAAGCCGACAGGCTGGCCAGGCAGTGGCTGGATGCCATGCTCCAGGCGCTGCAGCAGGCCAGCGACAGCATGCGGGTGGACCAGTTGCTGGACGTCCCCAGGGGGGAGCCAGCTCTGGTCCTGAAGGCAGCCTTCCTGGTGCGCGCCGACGCGGTGGATGCCTTTCGCTCTGTCGTCGCCAGCCTGGAGGGCCAGTATGCTCCCGTGGGCCTGCAACTGGAGCTCAACGGGCCGTGGGCGCCTTACTCCTTTGTAGGAGACGTGCGTGGCCGGGAAGCCACGACGGGGAAAACTCATGGAACGTCTGGCGCTCGTTGATGCCCTGGACCATCTGCTGAACCGTGGCGTCGTCGTCCTGGGCGAGTCCACCATATCCCTCGCCAACGTGGACCTGGTACACCTGCAGTTGCGCCTGCTGCTGTCCTCGGTGGAGACGCTGCGGGAGCGGTCCCGGACGCCGGCGCGGTGGCGCCCTCTGGCCGAGGCAGGGCCGCAAGTCCACCTGCCGCCGGAGCATTTGCCCCGGCCTGGTCTCGCCGCCGGCCCTGGCCCTCAGGGGGCCACGCTGGGCGCCGGGCGCTCCTACCAGATGCGGGGCCACGAGGAAGCAGGCCAACGCCCGGCCAGGGCTGAGGACGCAGGGGACGTGGCCCACCCGGAGCGGGGTCTCGCTCAGCTTGTGCTGACCCTGCTGGAGCTGCTGCGTCAGCTTGTGGAGCGCCAGGCTATACGCAGAATGACTGGGGGCAGCCTGCCCGAGGACAGGGTGGAGGCGCTGGGGCTGGCCCTGATGGAGCTGGAGTCCAGGATGGCTGAGCTTCGCGAGTTCTTCGGCCTGGAGGAGGAGGACCTGCAGCTTGACCTGGGCCCACTGGGGAGGCTGTTGTAATGGAATGGCATGGTGCCCGTCCTTCGCCCGGCAGCCTGGTAGATATTCTGGACAAAGTGCTGGACAAGGGCCTGGTCGTGGCAGGCGATATCAGGGTCTCTCTTGCCAGCGTCGAGTTGCTGAGCATCAAGATCAGGCTTCTTGTGTGCTCCATAGATAAGGCCCAGGAGATCGGACTGGACTGGTGGCGGCATGACAGTTTCTTGAGTGGGGAGGCGGAGAGGGAGATGGCCTTGCTGCGGACGCGCATCGAGGCCCTGGAGCAGCAGCTAGCCCTGCCAGCCAGGCAGGAGGAAAAACCACGGCCGCCGGCACGTCGCAGGCGCGACGACAAGCCAAAGCAGTAGTGCATTCTTTCAGGGAGAGCTGCCGATGACTATCGAGCGTTTTTCTGGTGGGACCAGTCTTATTGACGTGCTGGACCGCGTCCTGGACAAGGGAATTGTCATTGATGCGTGGGTCCGTATATCCCTGGTGGGCATAGACCTCATAACTGTGGAGGCCCGGGTGGTGGTTGCCTCCATTGATACCTACATCCGGTACGCCGAGGCCGTGGGCCTGACCCAGCCCGTGGCCCGCGCGCCACTCTCCAGCTTACGCGAGGAGGCTGCTCTCCCGGGCGCCGCCGAGAGGGCTGCGGAGAGGATAACTGAGAGCACACGCCAGGAAACGCAGAGGTCGTGATGCTGGCGGCAGGGAGTGACGCCCCTGGCGGTGGCAGGTGGTCATGGCCGGAGGAATGGGCAAGCTGGCTAGGCCCTGGCCTTTGTGGTGGTGAGGCGCCAGGGGGAGGCTAGCGGAGCAGGTGCGCGGATGTTGAGGTCTGAGCTTTACAGCCAGAGCGAGTACAGGCTCGGGTCAGAGCGTAGTCGCGAGTTGGTGGAGCAGGCGCTGGAAGAGCTGGTACACACGCTGGGATACAGGAGGGCTTTTGTGGCGCTGGCCAATGCCAAGAAGAACGCCCTGGAAGGCTCCTGGGGTGTGAATATCCCCCAGGCCCTGCTGGAGTCCATGAATGCTCCCATGGAAACCCAGACTCCCCCCCTGGTGCAGACGCTCATACTCGGCAGGGTAGTCCACGTTGAGGATACACAGCGAGACCCGCGCATACCGGCACAGATGAAGGAGTTCTACGCCAACGCCAGCATAAGCTCCTTCGCGGCCATTCCTCTGCTGCCGGCCCCAGGCGTCCTGGTGGTCAGCAAGGATGTCCCCGTAACCGAGAAGGACCTGGTGGAGCTCCTGCCCCATGCCAGCAGGCTCGCCGTTACCCTGTGGGAAACGCTGCACCGCTCGCCTCCCCAGGGCCAGCCCAACAGGTACGAGATTGAGAGGGAGTGGCTGTGGGCCATGGTCAACTCGGTGCCGCATCCCATAGTGCTCTGCGATGAGCAGAACACCATCCTGTTGCAGAATATCCACGCGGAGCGGCTGTTCAAGACCAGCCCCGACGACAGCGAGGGCAAGCGCCACGCCATTGAACTCAACAGCTTCCTCTTCTCTGCCGCGCTTTCCAGCTACTCCCTGGACCAGGGAGAGGTCCCCGGGCGTGAGCTTACCCTGGTTGACCCCATCGAAGGCTCCGAGCTGCTGTACGAGATGATCTGCCGGCCGGCTACCAACCTGCGCACCGGCGAGCGCGGCGTGGTGGCGTTCCTTGAGAACGTGACAGACCTGCGCCGGGCGGTGGTGGAGCTGCGGCGCAGCCTGGCCGAGATCCAGAGCGTCAACGACCAGGTGCGCCGGGAGCGTGACCGCCTGAACCTCATCCTGGAGAACCTGGAAAACCCCATCGTCGTCACCAGTCCGGCCAGCGAGATCATCCTGATGAACTCCTCGGCGGAGCGGCTGCTCCAGATCCCGGGCGAGCCTGATGCCAGTGGCAAGGCCACCGTGTACCTGACCAACGATGCCAAGCTCACCTCCTTCCTGGCCCAGTTCCAGCTAGAGACTCCCGACGTCCGGCGCGGCGAACTCCAGCTTGTGGACCCGGCGACGGAGGAGATGCTCTCTCTGGACGTGACGGCGACCAAGGCCCGCAACCAGTTGGGGCAGGTGGTCGCCATCGTATGCGTGCTGCAGGACCTCACCCGCATCAAAGAACTGGAGCGGCGCAGGCTGGAGCACCAGCTAGTGGAGTCGGAGAAGCTGGCGGCTGTCGGCCGGCTGGCCGCGGCGGTCGCTCACGAGGTCAACAACCCTCTGGAGGCCATCAAGAACGCCCTGCACCTGGTGGTGTCCAGCATGCCGGCCAACAACCCCGACCGCAAGTTCCTTGATATCGCCAATAGAGAGACCCAGCGTGTCTCTGATATCATACGCCAGATGCTGAGCTTCTACAGCACAGGCACAGTCAAGACATCGGTGGACGTCAATACCATTCTTGAGGAGGCCATAGCCTTGCTCCAGGTCCAGTTCAAGGGCTACATAACCTGGAGGACCAGTCTGGGCCGCAATCTCCCCAGGATCAATGCTTCGGCGGACAAGCTCAAGCAGGTGTTCCTTAACCTATTCCTCAACGCTCGTGAGGCTATGGACCAGCCAGGCGAGATACGTGTCGTGACGCGGCTGTCCCGCGTGGCCGACGCTGAGTACCTGCCCGGCAAATATGTCCTCATCGAGATAAGTGACACCGGCACGGGCATATCTGAAGAGAACCTGACCAGGATATTCGATCCTTTCTTCTCCACCAAGCGCGAACGACACGGCACAGGCCTTGGCCTCTGGGTGAGCCAGGATATAGTCCATCAGCATGGTGGGCAGATCAAGGTGCGAAGTCAGCCAGGTCATGGCAGTACCTTCACGGTGGCCTTGCCCATCGGAGGCGAGAATGAGCAAATCAGCAGGCTGCTCGTCGTAGATGATGACGAGAGCGTTACCATTACCCTCCAGGCTGTGCTGGAGCGAGATGGCTACTTTGTCCTGACCGCGTCGTCAGCCGCGGAGGTGCAGGGGCTGCTTGGCAAGGAACGCTTCGATGTCGCGCTGGTGGACTTGCGGCTCGGCGACGCAGATGGCATGGATGTGGTCAGGAAGATACGGGCCTCGCTGCCTGGGTGTGAGGCTATTGTGCTTACAGGCTATGCCTCGCTGGAGTCCGCGGTGGAGGCCATTCGCCAGGGGGCCTATGACTACCTGGTGAAGCCCTGCGACCTGGATGAGCTGAGGCTGACGGTAAAAGGCGCGGTAGAGCGCAGCATGCTGGCCTGGATCGCCAGCAAGCGCCTGGAGGACCAGGACGCTGCCATCAGAGAGATGCAGGCCCTTGTCCAGGAGCTGAGGCGCAATCTGGACAGGATAAGCTCGGAGTTGGCCGAGATCAAGCTCCAGTTGCAGCAGTCCCATTTGCGCAGCCGCTAGGCTGAGGGCGCGCAGTGTGCGGCGCTTATGCTGCGACAGGGTAGGGCATGACGTGGAAGCAGATGTCAGGAACAAGCCTGGAGATGCCCCGGGAAGCTACCTGGCCTCGCTGAACAGGGCTGAGCTGGAGCTGATCAGGTACCTGCGGCGGGCCAAGGACCAGCTCTCGGCCATTCTGCAGAGCGTGGCCGAGGGAGTGCTTGTGCGCGACCCCGATGGAGGGCTGGTCTATGCCAATGACGGCGCCGCCAGCGTCCTGGGCTTTTCCTCCTACGTGAAGCTGCTGGAGGCCTCTTCGGAAGGGCTGTCCAGCGCGGTGGAGGTCGCCGACGAGGCCGGCCGCCCGGTACCTGCCCATAGCCTCCCCTGGATGACCTGCTCCAGGGATGTGGAGCCTTCCAGCGCTGTCTTTCGCTTTCGCGCCAGGGCCACGGGCGAGGAGAGAATAGCGCTGGTGAGGACAGTCCCCATCCGCGACGAGAATGGCCACGCTCAGTTGCAGGTCAGCACCTTCACCGACATCACTGAGCGCAAGCGGATGGAGGAGGCGCTGAGGGAGAGCGAGAGGCGGTACCGCAGCCTCTTCGAAAACTCCGCGGATGTCATCTTCCTGGTCACCATGGACGGCCTGATTATGGACGTCAACGAGGCAGCGCTGGAAGTCTTTGGCTACGCCAGGCAGGAGCTTGTTGGCACCAGCATAGAAAAGCTCTACGTTGACCCCAGCCACAGGAAGGTGCTGCTTGAAAAGGTCTATCAGGACGGAATCGTCAAGCAACATGAAGTCAGGTTCCGCAGAAAGGACGGGCAGGAGATAGACTGCCTCAAGAGCGCCGCCGTGTACCGGCGCCCCGATGGCAGTATCGAGGGCTACCAGAGCATCATCCACGACATCACCGAGCGCAAGCGGGCGCAGGAACAGGAGAACGAGGCCAGGCTCCGTTTTCTGAGCGTGCTGGCCCACGAGCTCCGGACTCCCCTTTCGCCCCTCCTCACCTCAGCGGGCATGCTCCAGGAAGTCCTGACCCTGAAGCCTGGCAGCATCGAGAGCAAGCTCCTGGACAACCTGCTGGCCGGCGCCAGGATACTGAAGGAGCACATAGACGACCTGCTGGACGTGGCAGCCTTTCAGGCCGGCAGGTTCAGCCTCATGCCTTCCTGGTTTGACGCCCGGCAGGCCATAGAGGAGACCTGGAGCTTTCTGGCGCCTGAGGCCGAAAAGAAAGGCCAGAAGCTCACACTGGATGTGCCCAGGCGCTTGCCGGACCTGAAGGCCGACAGGCGACGTTTCCAGCAGGTGCTTCACAACCTGCTCCTCAACGCCATGAAATTCAGCCCCATGGGCACGCCCATCACCCTGAGAGTCAGGACGCAGGGCACGTCCCTGCTGGTGCATGTGAAAGACCTGGGCCCTGGCATCAGCAAGGAGGAGCAGGCCAGGCTGTTCCAGCCCTACTTCAGGGCGGAGCAGGACCGCCAGCGGTTCCCAGGCATGGGGCTGGGCCTCGCCCTCTCCAGGCAGATAGTGGAGGCCCACGGTGGAAGGATTTGGGTGGAAAGCGAGGTAGGGCAGGGGGCAGTCTTTTCCTTCTCACTGCCGCTGGCTGTCCAGGACGCTGGCGCACAGTAGCCAGCCCTGCTCCGCCATTGCTGCCTCGGGGCATACCCCATCAGTCCTGCCCACCCTCGGGACGCTTTCACCCACGGCCCCGCCAACGGGTGGGGCTGGGGGGTGGAGACATCCCTTGTAACATGGACGCAACAGGGCACCAGCCCCCTTCCTGGCCTTCCCCCACAGGGGGAAGGGACATCCTCGCCCCCAATGGGGGAGAGTTAGAGATGGGGCAGGCCTGCCCCATGGGCATCAACTCACAGCAAGGGATAAAGAGCTTGGGAGCACCCTCTTGGAGTCTTTTTTGAGAGGGGAACAGAGATGAAGTCTCCTGGCCCACAAAAAAGCAGGCCCGACAGTCCTGCCGGGCCTGCCCCAACCTTGTCCAGGTCGTAAACAGCCTTTCGCCCCGCATACCCGGTCAATCCGACCGAAGGCCCACCCCTGACGGGTATCTGGAACACCCTGACGTCACGCGGGGCCGCCGGCTTTGGAATGCCCTGCCGGCCCGCTCCGCTAACCTCTAGCCTCTGCTACCCGTGGGCCGACAGGGGCATAGTTCGGGAACTTCCACGTATGGTTGAGCACGTGTCCTCTGACCATACCCACCTCCCTCCTGGCCTTCCGAGTGTCAGAGAGGGCTATACTCCCTCCACTGAGAAGCCTAGCACACCTGCCATTGATTTTCAATGGTGCACCAGGAAGTTTTCATTGTGACATCCTGCACAAACACATAAAACAGACCTGGCAGGCTTGTATTACGCCGAATACCGTAATCACCGGCCGGCCCTTTACGGCCCGATGGCGCGGTCTTATACTTCGGGCAGGCTGTCTCTGAAGCTGGAGAGTGTTGCACCAAGATGAAAATCACGCGCATTGACACCATTCATATCGCCGAGTTCCCACTGCTGCTGTTCGTGCAGGTCCACACCGACGAGGGTATCGTGGGCCTGGGGGAGACGTGCTTCGGGCCAGACGCGGCAGCCGCCTTCATCCATTCCCAGGCCGCGCCCTACCTGCTGGGCCAGGACCCGCTGCGCATCGAGCGCCACTGGCAGGAAATCTTCACCCTGGGCCGGGCCACCCTGAGCCGTGGCGCCGAAATCCGCGGGCTGTCTGCCCTGGACATAGCCCTGTGGGACATCTTCGGCCAGGCCACCGGCCAGCCCGTTTACCAGTTGCTGGGCGGGCTGTACCGCGACCGCATCCAGGTGTACAACACCTGCGCCGGCTACCGCTACGGCATCAGCGCCACCAGGCCAGTGGCGCCAGGCTCCTTCCAGCCCTCCACCGAGGGCAAGTACGAGGACCTGGAGGCCTTCCTCTACCGCGCCGATGAGCTGGCCCAGAGCCTCCTGGGCGAGGGCTTCCGCGCCATGAAGATCTGGCCCTTCGACCAGTTCGTTCCCAAGACCAACGGCCAGTCCATCAGCCTGGAGGACCTGGACAAGGGGCTGGAGCCTTTCAGGAAGATACGCAAGGCTGTGGGCAGGCAGATAGAGATCGCCCTGGAGATGCACAGCATGTGGAACCTGCCGACGGCCATGCGCATCGCCAGGGCGGTGGAGGAGTTCGAGCCTATGTGGTTCGAGGACCCCGTCCGCATGGACAACCTGGACGCCCTGGCCCAGTTCAGGGCCTCCACGCGGGTGCCCACCTGCGCCAGCGAGATGGTCTCCACCCGCTGGGCCTTCCGCGAGATGCTGGAGCGTCACGCCACCAGCATCGTCATGCTGGACATTGCCTGGGTGGGCGGCATATCCGAGGCCAAGCGCATCGCCACGCTGGCCGAGGCCAACCATCTGCCCATCGCTCCCCACGACTGCACTGGCCCGGTGACCCTCATGGCCTCGGTCCACCTGTGCATGAACGCCCCCAACGCCCTCATCCAGGAGACGGTCAGGGCCTACAACCACGGCTGGTACCCCAGGCTGGTGACCAGCCTGCCCAGGATAGAGGGCGGCTACGTCTATGCACCTGAAGGCCCCGGCCTGGGCACGGCCCTGCTGCCCGAAGTCCTCCAGCGCCCGGACGCTACCATCCGCACCTCCAGGCGCTAGCGCCTGGCGACGTCAATTGCGTCTGCACGGCGGTAGGGGGCGGGTCTCAGACCCGCTCCTGCATTGCCAAGGGAAAGTGGCTTGGCATTAATGATGCACGCCCAGCCGGAAAACGCTCAAACAGCCCAGACGCGCTCTGCCCTTGTACAGGTGAGGTCTTCGCCTTTTACCCAGCCGCGATGGCGGCCACGCCCAGGGTCACGAGGCTGGCGGCTGCTATCTGTCGCCGGTAGGAGCGCAGCGACAGGCTGCGGTGCTCCAGCACGGCCAGCAGCCACCGCGAGGCCATGATGTAGGCCAGCACCAGCACTGGCCTTATGCTGGTGACTATGGACACAAGTCCCACTGGCCCGTCGCTCACCGCCAGGAACCAGGCGATGAAGGAGCAAAAGCCGCAGGTCTGGAGCAGCACGAACAGGTAGGTGCGCTGGCGTGGCTGGGCCACCGTGGCGATGATCTCCTCCCTGGCTCCCCTGCGCAGGCCAGCCGCCATGAACACAGGCGCACCGCCGAAAAACGTCAGCGCGAACATGTTCCAGAAGCTGGTGTAGTCCAGCAGCACCTTGGCGCTGACGTTGTACACGGCGATGCCCATGCTGGCCAGGAGGAGCAGAAAGACGGCGCGGCTCAGCCTCAGCCGGCCGCCCTGGCCTCCCTCCGGCGCCGAGGCCAGCGTTGCGCCCAGCATGATGGCCACCGCCGCCAGCCACTGGAGCATATGCAGGCTCTCTCCCAGGAACAGCACACCCAGGAGCACCACGTACATGGGGTAGCTGTCAATGATGGGCACTACCCTGGAGACGTCCTCCATGCTGAAGCCCTTGATGATGGCTATGGAGACCAGCGCGTTGAAAGCCCCCAGGGCCAGGCCGGCCGCCAGCACCCAGGCCGGCATCTCCCACAGGTCGCGGAAGGCCAGGACAATGCCAGTAGCGAAGAGGAGCTGCGTCAGGCCACCCATGGCGTACACCGCGTAGTAGGAGCGGAAGTGGTTCTGCAGCAGCTCCTTCTGGAGGATGCTGCTGGCCGACGCCAGCACGGCGCTTGTAACCGCGAAGGCTATCCACACCATGCCTCGGGACTCCTTTCAGGAGGCTGCTAGCCGCCTGTCACCGTTGCGCCAGAAACCCCTCCCCCATTCCCCTTCTCCTGTACAACTCCATGCCCGCAGGGCCACAGCAAAGGCCTCGCGGGCAGCCCGCCGGCTAGTGGCCGACGGCCGAGGGCCTCACCCCGTTGGCCCTGGGCACTTGCCGCCTGACCTCCCGCACCCAGGGCAGGATGAACAGGGCGGCGGCAAGCCTCAGCACTCCGGACAGCACGAAGAGCGTCAGCAGGTTGCTGCCGGCGATGGCCGGCAGGCGGTCCACCAGGAAGCCGCCCGTGAGGCCCCCCAGGAATAGCGCCACGCCGTTCAGGGCGTAGTAGTAGGCCACGTTATCGGACCTGTCCTCGTCGCTGGACGCCTCGTAAACAAAGTTCACGGAGCACAGCGTCATGCCCGCCCAGGACAGGCCGCCGATAACCTGCATGAACAAAGCGTCCAGCGGGTCATTGACCACCAGCCACAGCACGGGCAGCAGCGGCACGCCCAGGGCCGCTATCCTGATCACCCGCAGGTTGCCGTGGCGGTCGGAGAAGGGGCCCCAGAGCCTCAGCCCGACCATGGTCGCCAGCGTGGAGGTAACGGCCAGGCCCATGTAGGTGGTATAGCTGAACTGCAAGTCCCTCAACTGGTACACGGTGAAGAAAGGCCCTCCCACGTTGACGGCAAAGTTGAGGGCGAAGGAGTACAGCAGGAAATGGCCCAGGTTGCTGCGCGGCAGCTCGGCCACGAACCTGATGAAGCTGGGCGACTTGATCCGCGCCTCGTGCAGCGGCGGCTCATACATCCGGGCGAAGAGGAAGATGGCGGACAGCCGGAACACGGCGGCAAAGGCAAAGAGGGCCACGAAGCCCAGCGTGACCTTGCTCTTGATGGCGTCCAGGAACACGCCGGCCACCAGGAATATGGCCACCGCTGAGGCGCTGGCGACCAGCGACCTGAGGGCCAGGTACTTGCCGCGCTTCCGAGTGGGCACCAGGTCCGAGACCCAGCTTGCCCACGCCGGGTTGGGCAACTCGAAGAACACCAGCACCACCACCGCCATGGACAGCAGCGCCCAGACCCTGTACTGCTCCGGCATCACCGGCACCAGCATCATACCGACGAAGCCCAGGGCGCTCAGCACCGCCGAGAGCTGCAGCACCAGCTTTCGGCTCCCGAAGCGCCTGATGATGGCCGGCGCGGTGAGCTGGCTCATGGCCGACACCAGCCGGGGCAGTGTGCTCAGCAGACTGATCTGCACCGGCGTCGCCCGCAGCACCAGCGCCAGGGGCACGATAAAGTTCTCCGATATGGCCAGGGCCAGCCGCGATGTGGTGGCCTCGATGCTGGCCAGCCTTAGGGAGCGCCGCACCCTGGCCCTGGCCGCCGAGACGGGATGGGCAGGGGGCCTCGCGCCAGCTTGCGGCGTGCCCTGCTGGGCCGCCGCCCGGGGTAGGCGAGTTGGCCGGAGTACGTGGGACAAGCTGTGATGCAGCAGTCCAGTCCTGTTCATACCAGACTTCTTACCAGTCTGCCCAGAACGCACAGTGGCCGCCCCAGGATGCCCTTGCGCGTCCTGGGGCGGCCAGCGTTTCCAGGCAAAAGCCAAAACTATGCAATGTACATAAGGGCAGGTGACACCACGGCGCGGGACAGACTCGGGCTGAGGCTCACAGGGTTGTTACTGCTGGGAGTTCAGGGGAGACGTGTGGGGGGATGAGGCCTCGTCCTCGACTTCACCACCACTTTGGGAGGGCGACGGTCCAGCAGGTGGACAGTGCCGTTTTTCTCAACGCGTCCCACGAAGAGGACGAGTTCCTGGCGAGTGTCCAGGTCGTCGTAGCTGCGGACCAGCGCAGCGTCATTCCAGGCGGCCAGCGCCGCGTCGTAAATCCGCAGGAACTTCACCGGCTTGTCTGTAAACCACCCCTCCTTCTCCAGGCACCGCAGATTGGAAAGGTCTCCGGGACCTAAATGAAAGCGGGATACCAGGGCTCTCTGGACCTCGACCGACAACTCCTGGGGGCCTTTACCACGCCAGAACTGCCAGCGCATTCTTACATGTTTCCCTGGCCCTGATTCACTTGCCCTTTTGCTATCATCATGGTACGTTGAACTGAGAATCGTACCATGATATATAAAACATGAAAAGAATATCATGAAAAAGGTAGCACGAATACATGCTCGTTGTCAATAGGCAGAGGGGTCAATCACTGTCGTCGGTGGAGTGGAGCAGGAGGGGCGGGATGCCCCCGCCGCAAGCGGACTTCTTGTGAAGGGGGAGAGAGAGTGCCATCCTGGACGTTTATAACCAATCACGGCGCGGTGCTGGCCTACGTAGCCCAGCACGGCCAGATCACCGCCAGGGAGATAGCATCCGAGCTGGGCATTACCGAGCGCTCGGTGCATCGGATAATATCAGACCTGGAAGAGGCGGGCTACCTGTCGCGGCACAGGGACGGAAGGGTCAATCGTTACGAGGTCAACGCCGACCTGCCTCTTCGCCACCCCGACAAGCGTGATACTGTGGTGGGCGAGTTGCTCAAGGTGCTGTTGCCCGACGGCCACGAACTGGAAGCGGAAGAGTCCGCTGGGCAGTAGCAGGGACATGGCCGCAGAGGTGGGCCAGTAGCGGCGCTCAACCGTCCACCTCCTGCCTGGCTGGCCCCTGTATGCTGGCTCCAGGAGTCAGCGGCAGTGCTTTCCTGACCTCCGCGACGGCCTCCGGCCCCAGGGAAGCGGCAGCCTCCAGCGCGCCCTGGGCCAGGCATGCCTGGGCGTCCCTCTCGTCCATGTCCAGCCTCCTGGCGGCCTCCCGTGCGCTCTCCAGCGCGTGGGTCGTGGCCTCGGCAAGGCTTGCGCCGGCCTCGCCAGCGCCCTGGACCGCGCCGTAGCCGATGCCCCTCAGGGTGTGCCTGGGGTCCGCATGTCCCTTCCCCAGCACCGCGGCCACGCCCAGCACGGCGCCACGGGCCAGGTGCCCGATGTCCACGGCCATATCGTCAAAGGCGTGCAGCACTCCCCGCGTGGCGTGCCGGGCGACCTCGGCGGCGTAGCGCTCCTCCATTTCCCTGACCCCCTGGAGCATCCTGTGTTCTACCCGCTCCATGGCCTGCGCCAGTGCGTGGCTGACGCGGCTGGCGATATCCGCCGCCGCCGCTCCGCCACGGCTGGCGGCCACCACCGCTGTCTTGGTGGTCGAGGCCAGCTCGTAGGCCGTCACTCCGATGGCGACGTCCAGGCCCGGCACCAGCGAAACGCTCCGCAGCCGGCTGTAGGGGAACTGGGCTATGAAGCTCAGGCCCGGAATGCCCATCACCGACCGGGACAGCTCCCGCGTATGGGCCGTCAGCGCCTCCAGCACCTCCTGGCGCGTGGCCTCGCCCTGCTCCTTGAGGGCGGTGAGGCTGTTCAGTGTCAGCAGCCCCACGACAAAGGCCAGGGCGAACAGGAAGTCGAAGCCGGTGAGATGCACCGCCGAGAACTGGATGGTCCTGCTGGGGTCTATCCAGGAAAAGCTGATGGACAACTGGCGGACGCTGAAAAAGTCGGCAAAGCGGCCACCTACCAGCGGGCCAAGCGCGGCCCCCAGGCTGGTCGCCAGCGACGCCCCGGCCAGGTAGGCCGTGGACTGCCCCTGCGGCGCTAGCTTGAGGCCGATGGTCTCCACTGTCAGGCCCACGCCAGCGCCCGCTATCCCGGCGAAGATGTGCAGCAGCACCAGCAGGGGAATGGTGAGGAAGTACCGCTCGGGCATGGTGGTGAAGGTCCAGCCCAGTATGACAATCAGGTACAGCGACGCCGACAGGGACAGGACTACCTTGCTGCCGAACCTGTCCGCCAGAGGCCCCCAGACGTTGAGGAAGACCACGTTGAACAACTGGGCCAGCACGCTGAAGCCGATGACCGCCGAAAGGGGCAGCCCCAGCCGCTCCAGCATGTAAACGGTGAAGAAGGGCACCGCCAGGTTGGAGGCGAACCCCCACAGGAACAGGAACTTCATCAGGTGCCGGAAGTTGCCATCGCCCAGGGGCGTCGCCAGCGTCTTGCGCAGGGAGGGCTGGGGGCCGGCCCCCGTGGTCATGAGCGGCTCTGGCACCAGGGCCATGAAGATGGGGCTGGTCAGCCCCAGGAAAATGGCCCCCAGCAGCAGGACCAGGGTATAGCCCAGCACCTCCTCGCCGCCCTGGGCGCGGGCACGCCACAGGTCCACCACGGCGGCACTGCCCAGCCCGAACACTATGGATGCCACGGTGGAGAGGGCCTGTCGCCTGGAGAAGAAGCGTCCCAATGCCTGCTGCGGCACCAGGTCGCGGAGCCAGCTATTCCAGCTACAGCCCGTGATGGCCCCCAGGGCGCCCCGGATGGCCATCAGCCCCAGCAGCGCCGACACCGCCGCGCCGCTGGGCGCGCCGACAAAGACAGGTATCAATGCGATGAGCAACCAGATAGCCTGGCCGGGGAACCAGGCGGCCAGGGCGATAAGCTTGCGCCGCCTCAGGCGCTCCACCAGCAGGATGGCCGGTATCTGCACCGGCTGCATGATGAATGGGATGGCTGCCAGAATGCCAATCTGGAGGTTGTTGGCGCCCAGGGCCAGGGCGAAGGCCGCCAGCAGCCCGCTGGTGGTGACGCTGAACATAGCCGTCGCTGTCACGCCCTGCCACACGGTCATTCGCAGCCCACGCTGCACCTCCGCCTCCGTGAGGCTCGGCTTGGGGCGGAACAATGTGGCAACAGTGTACACGAGCGAATTGCTCCGGCGGGGATAGGGTAGAGGAGTCAGCACGTCCTGGCGAAGATTATACCATCCAGGGGCGGGCCGTCTGCGTCAATCAGCAGTTGCTGGGCCTGTAGCAAGTCAGGGGGCCTCTGCCTTGTGGGGCCAGGACCAGTTGCTGCTGGGATGCGCCTGCCAGAGTGGTGCAGGCACTGTATCGGTCTTGAATCGGCCCAGCCTTGTGCTACGCTGGAGACAGAGTCCTCCGGGAGGTGAGACTATGGACCGCAGGGCCGCTTTCCTGGCCGCCATCGTGGCCGGCGCGGCAGCCTGTGCATACCTGCGCGTGGTCCGGCCCTGGCACCTCACCTGGGGCGCCACGCCCGAGGAAGTGGCCCGCCCCATGCCCGGCGACGAGATAGTGCAGCGCCCCACCTTCAACGCGACCCGCGCCGTCACCATCAACACCAGGCCGGAGGACATCTGGCCCTGGCTGGTGCAGATAGGCTTCGGCCGGGCAGGCTGGTACAGCTACGACTGGCTGGACAACCTGGGCAGGCCCAGCGCCTGGCGCATCGTCCCTGAGCTTCAGCGTCTGCAAGTCGGCGACAGGGTGCCCATGAGCCGGTGGACCTACTTCACCGTCAGGGGCATCGTACCCAACCGGTGGATGGTGTGGGAGAGCCAGGACAGCAATAGCACCTGGGCGTGGGCGCTGTACCCACTGGACGAGCGCCGCACGCGGCTGGTCACCCGCATACGTGTCCTCTACAGGTGGACCTCGCCCGCGATAGCCCTGACCCTGCTCCTCATGGAGCTTGGCGACCCCATCATGATTCGGAAGGAGCTCCTGGGCATCAAGCGCCGGGCGGAGCAGGCGCGGCAACTCCCTGCTTCGTAGGGGCGTTGCATGCAACGTACCTACGAAGGCCCCTGGCCTGAGGCCACGCGGAAGGCATGCTCGGCCAGCAGGCGGACGTCTTCAGGTGGGGGCACGCAGGTGCCGTCGTCGCACTGCAAGGCGACGCTGTTGCTCAGTTCCTCTCGGCTTACCCAGCGCCAGCCGTCCTTCAAGGGCCGCGCTGGCCCCACCAGCCGGCAGAAGTAGACCATGTCTATGTGCTGGTGGTAGCCGGCCACCGGGTCGTGAATGTCCTCCACCATAATGGTGAAGGGCGGCTGCACCTGCGTGGGATAGGCCAGGTCCAGGCGGGGGCCTGTGGGTACCACCTGGGCCTCGACGCCGGCCTCCTCCCGTATCTCCCGCAGCACGGCCTGGACGGGGTCCTCGTTCTCATCAACGTGCCCGCCTGGCGGCAGCCATGCCTTCACCTTGCGGTGCCAGTGCAGCAGCACGCGGCCCTCATGGACGACAAAACCCGTGGCTGTGAAGTGTCTGGTGATGGGCATGGCACCTACATGTTATACCATTCTGGCCCCACAGCACGCGTGGCGAAATTACCACCGGAGGGCCTGTAATGAGTTAGCAGGAGGGTCCTCGCCCCCACTGGGGGAGCGTTAGAGAGGGGGCTGGCCTGTTACACAGGTCTGTGTACGCCCTTGTTGCAACCTTGATGGTGGTCCGACAGGCCCACCACGAACGGGTAAATAACCGCTCGCCCTGAGCTTGTCCAGGGGCGCTTTATCAGCCGACGTGCAGTTATCGGATAGGCTCTTACAGAGCAGGCCAGCCTCTGGCCCTGGAACTCATACCCCGGTCAGCATGTCCGGTGCAGGAGCTATAGCTAGCTGTCGTCCCTGCTCTGGCGTGACACGGCGATAACCCTGCGCCGCCGGGTGCCGCGACGTACCGCCAGCACCACGGCGCCGGCAATAAGCCAGACCGGACTGAATATACCCAGCCAGATGAACACAGTGCCCAGGGCCTGGCCCAGCCCGGACAGCGCCCGCACCGCGCTCTTGCCCTGCTCCATGGGCGCCCATCCGGAAATCGTCCAGCCCCTGGCCTTGGTGACCTGGACGCCGAGGGAGTGGGACGCCTCCACCGGGCCGGCCGCGCTCTGCGCCCTGATGGTCAGCGTTGCCGTGTAAGGCGAGGGGCGAGGGTCGCGGTAAAGGTGGGATGCCCTGGCCTGGGTGACGCCCTCGGGCAGGCTGCCTTCTGCCGGGGCGGTGCCATCGCCGAAGTCCCAGCGGTACCGCAGGTCGCTCAGGCCCTCGGGCCGCGTGAAGGTGCCGACGAACTCCACCTCCCGGTCTTCCTCCACCGTGCGGCCCGTACCCGCGAAGACCTCGATAACGGGCACCCTGGTAACGGTGACCAGTATGGTATCCTTGCCCTCGGCCACGCCTGCCTCGCCAGTGCCGGTGACCCTGACCTCGACGATAAAGGGTGAGTCCCGGTCGTCGCCGTAGGAGTGGGTGACGGTGGAAGTGGCCCTGGTGCCCTGGGCCTGCGTCGGCGCCGTGCGATTGAGGGTGACCGGCCCGGAGCCGTCGCCGAAGTCCCAGGTGAACACAAAGTCGGTGATGCCCTCGGGCGGCCTGAAGGAGGCCCTGAACCGTGCTAGCCGGTCGACGCTGACCGTCTGGTCCGGCCCGGCATCCACGGACATCTCCACGGGCGCCAGCTTCAAGGTCACGTTGATGAGGGAGAAGGCTGCCGTCTCCTCCAGGAACTTGATGCGCCCCTGGAGGCGCTCGATCTCCTCCTGGACCTTTGTAAGCTCCCGCTGGACATTCAGGGCATCATCCACCTGCTGCGCCCCCTCCAGCAGCCTCAGGAGCGCTTGCTCGGTGGCCTGGAGGTTGGTCAGGCGGGCGCTGGTGTCAACATACTCGTCGGTGACGTCCTTGCTGGAGGTAATCTCCGCCTCCACCTCCGCCGCCATGCCCCGCAGCCGCTGGACGGCCTCGTCCAGCCGCGTCGCCGGGACACGAATGGAGATGCTCCCCTGGTGCCTGGCGCTGCGGTCCGAGGTCACCACCCAGCCGCCCAGCTCCTGGGCCAGCCTGGAGACGCCGTCCATGGCGGCGGAGACGTCCTGCACCACCAGGCGCATGTCCACGGTGCGCACGATGATGCGCTGCTGCGCCACCAGCGCGGCAGCCTCCTCGACTGAGGAGCTATCAGCGTCTAGCCTCAGTTGCCTCCATTGCTCCTCGGTCATGCCGTACCCGCCTTCGGGCACCTGCGGCGCCGCCGTGGGCACTGGCGCCGGAGTTGCCGCAGGGGTGGACGGCATCTCCCTGACTGAAAGGCCCGGTTGGCCTGGTGGGCCTGTCGGGCCGCGTGGCGCGGCTGTGGGCATGGGAACGGGGGCCTGGGACTCGTCCGGCGCCCGCTCCGCTGAGCCAGCGCACGCGACCGCCAGGAGCGCAGCTATGAGTAAAATGAAGAGAAACAGACCCACTGCACGCCAGGTCATAGAATGCACCTCCTCCCGGGTGTCTGACCGATAGACGGACAAGGAAGCCAGGAAGTTCCCGAACTGTCGTATTCCAGGAGTGGGCAGGTGAAGGGCCAGGTGCAGGCACACCTTTTGCCGTAAATTACGTCGGCTGAAGAATGCCTGGATGCCTGCGGCTAATGAGGGTGACTGGGGGAGCCTGCCGGCCTTGTCATGGGGCCTGTGGCGCTGGTGGGGACGCAAGGCCTCACCCTCGAAGCCCCCTCTCTTTCTCTCCCCCAGAGGGGGAGAGAACAGTCCCTGCCCCCTCTGTGTACGCCCCTGTTACAGAGGTGTCTGGCCAGCACACGCGTGGAGCGAGGGCCATAGCTCAGCCGACGCTGTGCCCTGAAGGACCGGGGGTGGGGTCTCGCCGGCTATATCACGGCCTGCTGGCGCAGCGACTTGAGCCTGTCCTCGTCGAAGCCCAGCAGCTCCCCGAATACCTCGGCGTTGTGCTGGCCCAGGAGCGGCGCGGGCCGGACGCGCACCGGTGAGTCGGAGAGTTTGATGGGGCAGCCGGGCATCATGAAGGGGCCGCGCTGGGGATGGTCCACCGTCACGATCATCTCCCGCTGGCGCAGGTGCGGGTCGGAGTAGATGTCCTCGGCGTTCATGCAGGCGCTACAGGGCACGCCGGCCTCGCCCAGGATGCGCATGGCCTCGTGCTTGGTGTGCTGCATGGTCCAGGCCTCGATGAGCCGGTTGACCTCGTCGGCCATGGCCGCCGTCTGCCTGGGGTCGGCCAGGCGCGGGTCCTCCAGCAGCTCCTCATGGCCGATGATTTTGAGCAGCGCCTGCCACATCCGGTCGCGCCTCGGCCCGGCGATGAGGTACACGTAGTCGTCAGGGCCGCCGGGCTTGCACCGGAAGGTGCCGACGCCTGGCATCCCCGGCCAGCTATTGCCGCGCCTGGGCGGCGAGGTCTTCGTCTCGTTGAAGTTGCACATCCAGACGCGGGCGAAGTTCACCACGGCATCCTGCATGGAGACCTCCACCACCTGGCCCTTGCCGGTGCGTTCCCGCTGCCACAGCGCCGCCAGGATGCCTATGGCCGCGTGCATGCCCGTGCCCGTGTCGCCGATGGTCACGCCCGGGCGCGTGGGTGGGCCGTCGGGGCTGCCGGTGGCGCAGAAGGCGCCGCCCGCGGCCTGGGCCACCGGGTCGAAGCTCTTGTACTCGCTGTAGGGGCCGTAGGTGCCGAAGCCCTTGATGCGCGCCAGGATGATGCGCGGGTTGACGCTGGAGAGCACGTCGTAGCCCAGGCCCAGGCGCTCCAGCGTATGGGGCGCCAGGTTCTCGGCGACAATGTCACCCTGCCTGACCAGCTCCAGGAACATCCCCTTGCCCTGCTCGCTCTTGAGGTTGAGGGTGACGCTGCGCTTGCAGGAGTTGAGGTTGATGAAGTAGGACGAGTCGGCGCCAGGGGTCGTGGTGGACACGCTCCAGCGCCCGGGATCGCCCCTGGACGGCTCCTCCACTTTGATCACGTCCGCGCCCAGCCACGCCAGCACCTGGGTGCAGGACGTCCCCGCCTCGAACTGGGTCAGGTCTATGATGCGGATGCCCTTCAGCGCCTCGCCCATGCTCTTGCCTCCTTGAGGAATACCTGGTTGACCGGCCACGGCTATCTCGCAGGGACAAGGCCCAGGGCCAGCCCTGTCGCATGGGCCATGCAGCCAGGGCAGCATGGCGGCAATTCAGCGGGTATCTAGCTGGACTTCCAGCAGGGGGCTGGCCCTGACCCAGGAGTCCAGTTGCCTGAGGTCAACTTCCACCTTCTCCATTATCCTGGACAGGATGGCCCGGCGCTCTGACTCCTCCCGCACGGGCTTCGCGGTGGCGGGTATGTCGGCGTGGGTGCTCTCCTTGAGGTGGAAGGTGAAGCGAGGGTTGGCTAGCAGATTGGCGTACCAGTCGCGGCGGCCAGGCGGCCCGGCCAGGAACAGGCGCCCGTCCACGTTGTAGAACCAGATTTCGAGCCGGCGAGGCTGGCCCGTCTTCCTGCCGGTGGTGGTGATATCTATGGTCAGGTCGCGTTCCAGTGCCTGCTTTATGCGCTCGTCCATGGCTTCACCCACTTCCTGCGCTTTGCTCCAGCCGCCGTACGAAACGTGAAGCCGTAACGTGAGAATACCACGCTTTCTGGCCCGGCGAAAGCCCTTCCCATTACTGTCTCGCGGCTCCCAGGCTGATGGCTGACAGCCCGCCGCGAGGCTACAGCCGGCGCACCCTGGGCACGGCTAGCGTCGTGATGCCGACGATGGCGATGCACACGGCGCCGATGAAGGCCATGCCGGCCGAGACGCTCCAGGTGTCCGTCACCACGCCGGCCAGGATGGACGCCAGCGACTGCACGCCCATGTCCAGAAAGGTCACGCTGACCACACGACCCTGGAGTCGCTGGGGCGTGATCTCCAGCAGCGTGCTGTTGTTGGCCGCCCGGAAGACGGTCTGCGCGGCGCCGGAGACGACCATCAGCAGGAAGGCAAAGGCAGCCAGGTGGACACCGCCCAGGGCCATGATGGCGGCCCCATAGGCCAGGCCCGAGGCCAGCATCGCCTTGCCCTTGTGGGGGATGTTGCCCAGGGACGCCAGGCTGAAGCCGCCCACCAGCGCGCCCACGGCGGCCACGGACTGCAAGGACCCGTAGCCCGAAGGCCCCATGCCCAGCACCTCGGTGGCGAAGACGGGCAGCAACGTGATGTAGCTGAAGGCGAAGGCCAGCGGCCCCATGGCGATGACCACCAGCGCCAGCACCATGCGGTTCTCCAGCAGCATGTAGCGGAAGCCCTCCACCAGGTCGCCGCCCATAGACTTGCGCCTGGCCGGCCTCGGCTCCCCCGATGGCCGGATCATGGACGTGCTGACCACAATGAGGCCATACAGGACGGAGGACACGACATACGCCGGGCCGACGTTGCCGCCGGCCACGGCGATGAGCACGCCCACGGCCGCCGGGCCTATCAGCCGCGAGACGTTGATGGCGATGGAGTTCAGCGACAGGGCGTTGATGAGCAGCTTGCCTTCCAGGAGCTGCGGGATGAAGGATGTGCGCACCGGCTGGTTCATGGCCATGCCCGCGCCCAGCAGGAACGCCGTGACGTAGATGTGCCAGAGCCTGATGGCCCCGGTCAGGACCAGGACGGCCATGGCGACGTAGATGGACAGGCTCCAGACCTGGATGATGATGAGCGTCTTGCGCTTGTCGAACCTGTCGGCCACCACGCCGCCCAGCAGCCCCAGGGTGATGAGGGGCAGGGCGCGGAACAGGTTCACCAGGCCGATGGCCGTCGCCGAGTCTGTAAGCTGCCAGGTGAGCCAGTTGCGGGCCACCTGCTCCGACCACATGGCCATCGCCTGGCCGAGTTGCCCAAGCCACAGCATGCGGAAGTTGTGGTTGGCCAGCGACGCGAAGGGCACCAGGGACTTGCGCAGCCAGTGTTTCAGGCCGTGCTCTGCGGCGGTCACTTCCCCCGCCAGGGGAGGGCTTTCGTTACGGGCCATGGACAGCGCCTCTCGTGCCGGCGTACCGGATGGGGGGAATGTAATCTCGCCGTGTCAGGCTGTCAAGGGCCGCTCCCTGTCCCTCTGGCCCGCCTGCGGCTGGCCGGAGGGACAGGGCGAGAGCGGGTGGGTGGTACACACAGGCCACGCCTCACGGGGCCAGAAGGCGTGCTGGCCCTGGGCACCTGTTCTTTGGGGGATGGCGTTCGCCATGGCTCAGGCCAAAGCAGTGGCGTGCGCCGTTGATTCTCTGGCACCTTTCGTATATCATCCAGCGGGGGCTGGTGCAGATATGAAGGGCCGGCCCTGGGTACATTACTTGTCCAGAACCGCCTGGGGGCCAGGAAATGCTAGAGGGTTGCAAGTCAACCAGGATATATTGCCGGCCAGGCTGCCCTGCTGGCAGGCGCATGAAGCCGGAGAACCGCGTTACCTTCTCTTCAGTACTGGAAGCGCTGGCGGCAGGCTATCGTGCCTGCAAGGTCTGCAAGCCAGGTGCCGCCTCGGGATAGCCGTCGTGGACCGTAAAGACCTGCTGAAACGCCTGGAGAAAGAGTGGCTCGCCTTCAACGAGTCCTATGCCGGCCTTTCCGACGCTGCCCTGGAGGAGCCGGGCGTCGTCGGCGACTGGTCGGTGAAGGACCTGCTGGGCCACATCACCACCTGGGAGGAAGAGGCCCTCAAGGCCCTGCCGCGCATCATGGAGGGCCTGAAGCCCCCTCGCTACAATGGGATAGACCGCTTCAACGCCGAGCAGTCGCACCGCAAGCGCGAGCTTACCCTGGCCGAGGTCCGCAAGCAGCTTGTGGACACCCATCAGCGGCTCCTGGCCTTCCTCAAGGTCGTGCCAGAGAGCTACATCGCCAGGGAGACGCGCTTTCGCCACCGCCTGCGCCTGGACACCTACAGCCACTACAAGCTGCACGCCACCTCCATCCTCACCTGGCGCCAGCAGCGGGGAATATGATTGGTTGTAGCGGCACACCGGCCCTGGGTAACCACAAGGGTTGCCCCTACGGTCTCGTGGCCTCATCACTGAGTACCCCCACTTGTGCGCCGGGGCGACTCTCTATTGCTCTTCGCTCTTCTCCTCCCCCCACCAGCGCCGCAGCCGCTGGGCAATTTGCGGCTCGTAGCCCTGGTCTGAGGGGACGTAGTAGCGGCGTCCCTTGAGGCGCTCGGGCAGGTTCTGCATGGGGGCGAAGTGGCCCTCGTAGTCGTGGGCGTACTTGTAGCCCTTGCCGTAGCCCTGGGCCTTCATCAGGCCGGTGACCGGGTTGCGCAGGTGCAGAGGCACCGGGTCGTTGCGGCTCTTCTGGACGTCCGAGAGCGCGCCCTCGATGGCCATGTAGGCCGAGTTGCTCTTGGGCGCCGTGGCCAGGTACACCGTCGCCTCGGCCAGGGGGATGCGCCCCTCGGGCATGCCCACGAAGTGCACGGCCTGCTGGGCCGCCACGGCCACCGCCAGCGCCTGCGGGTCCGCCAGGCCAATGTCCTCGGCGGCCAGGATGACCAGCCGCCGGGCGATGAACAGCGGGTCCTCGCCGGCCTCGACCATCCGCGCCAGCCAGTAGATGGCGGCGTCGGGGTCGGAGCCGCGCACGCACTTGATGAAGGCCGATATGGTGTCGTAGTGCTGGTCGCCGGCCCGGTCGTAGAGGATGGCCCGCTTCTGCATGGCCTCCTCGATGGTGGCCGGCGTGACGTGGCGCTCGCCGGCCTCGTCGGGCGCCGTGGCCGAGGTCGCCAGCTCCAGGGCGTTGAGGGCCACGCGGGCGTCGCCGCTGGCCAGGGCCACCAGCGCGCTCATGGCCTCGGGGTCCAGGCGCGGCTTGAGGTCGCCCAGGCCGCGCTCCCTGTCCTCCATGGCCCGCCGCACGATCTCCTGGACCTGCTCATCCGTCAGCGGCTTGAGGGTGAAGACGCGGCAGCGGGAGAGCAGGGGAGAGACCACCTCGAAGGACGGGTTCTCGGTGGTGGCGCCAATGAGAATGAGGGTGCCGTTCTCCACGTAAGGCAGGATGACGTCCTGCTGGGCCTTGTTGAAGCGATGGATCTCGTCCACGAAGAGGATGGTGCGCTGGCCGTGCATGCCCAGGCGCTCCTCGGCCTCGGCTGCGATGCGCCGCAGCTCGGCCACGCCGGAGGCCACGGCGCTCACCGGCGCGAAGTGGCTGCGGGTGACCCTGGCGATGAGGAAGGCCAGGGTGGTCTTGCCGGTCCCTGGCGGCCCCCACAGCACCATGGACGGTAGCTGGTCGGCCTCGATGCTGCGGCGCAGCACGCGGCCCGGCCCGATGATGTGCTCCTGTCCCACGTACTCCTCGAAGGACCGGGGGCGCATCCTGGCGGCCAGGGGCGCTTCCTTCTCCAGCCTGGCCCGGCTGTGGTGCTCAAAGAGTGTCATGGCTGCTGCCTCGCCTGCCCGGCCACGGCCCGGGCCACCGTTCCACGTCTTGCACCTTCCAGGGGCGGGACTCGCGCCCCTTCAAGGTCAGTCTATCCGAAAAGTGATGGCGAGCGAAAGGCGCTGATGGCCCCGCTCCCGCTTGACAGGTCTGCCGTGGAGCAATACCATCCGGTGTGATATACCGCCCGACAGGTGATGCATGCAGGGCCAGACCAAAGTCACGGAATGCGAGCAGTGCCGCCGCACCCCTTCCAGCGGCCTGATATTCGAGATGAAGACCCCGTCCGGCTCCATTCACAAGTGTTTCCGCTGCGCCATCCGCCACAGGCCCATGCTGAAGCGCTCGCTGGTGGCTGCGCTGGTAGTGGGCAGCATCCTGACATCCCTAAACCAGGGCGATCTGCTATTCTCCGGGCACTGGGCCCTGGCCCTGTACTGGAAGGTACCCCTGACCTACACAGTCCCCTTCTGCGTGGCGACCTGGGGCGCGCTGAGCAACGCCAGGCGCTAGCCGCTCACCAGTGGGCCGTTCTCGCCCCCCTTATACGTATGATGCATATTGGCAGACCTCTATTGGCGCTGGACGGGCTGCCCCCTTCCTGGCCTTCCCCAAGGGGGATCATAAGCGGACAGTTTTTGGAGCAAAGGGGATGTGGGGTGAGGGCAGACGTGCAGACCTCACCCCCGTTCCCCCTCTCCGAATTCGGAGAGGGGGCGCACCAGGCCAGCCCTGGCCCTATACAGCATGGGGTGAGGTCGGCACAGCCTGGCCACCTCCCAGCTACCCTCAAAAACTGTCCTCTTTTGGCCCCACAGGGGGTAAAGGACTGTTCTCGCTCCCTCATGGGGGACAGACCCGAGCCTTCGGGCCGAGGCCCATCAGGCCGATGGCTTGTCGAAGGAGAGGGCGCTAGCCGCTCAGCCGCTTCAGCGCTTCCTCGTCCACCTCGATGCCCAGGCCAGGGCCGGTGGGCACGGCGATGAAGCCGTCCTTCTGGTCGAAGGGCATGCCGCACAGCGTCTCGCGGATGGCGCTGGGCGTGCGGTCGAACTCCATGACCGGCTCCTGGGCGTAAGGCTCGGGATTCCTGGCTGGCGGGCAGGGTGGGATGGTCGCCGCCACGTGCAGCGTGGCCGCGATCATGATGGGCGACCCCCAGACGTGGGGATTGACCTGGACGCCGAAGGCGTTGGCCATGGCGCAGACGTTGCGCATCTCGGTGATGCCGCCAACGTTGACCACGTCGGGCTGGGCGATGTCATAGGCCCGGCGGGCCAGGAAGTCCTTGAACTCGTAGCGCGTCCGCAGGTTCTCCCCGCCGGCGATGGCCATGGGCAGCGCCGCCTTGACCTGCAGGTAGCCCTCCACGTCCCTGGCGTTGACTGGCTCCTCGAACCACAGGATGTCGTGCTCGGCCAGCCGCTGGCCTATGCGGATAGCCGACGCGGCGTTGTAGGCCTGGTTGGCGTCCACCATGAGGCGTATGTCTGGCCCGATGGCCTTGCGTATGGCGGCGACGCGCCTTATGTCCTCGTCCATGGGCAGCCCGCCCACCTTGGTCTTCATCCCCTTGAACCCGGCGTCCACGTAGCCGATGGCCTCCTCGATGAGCCGGTGAGGGAACTCGCCCTGGGTGTAGTACAGGCCCGTGGCGTAGCAGGCGACCCTGTCCCGCACGCGCCCGCCCAGCAGGGCGGACACCGACAGGCCGGTGGCCTTGCCTGCGATGTCCCAAAGGGCGATGTCCACGGCGCTGATGGCGCTGCCGCCGAAGCCCCCGGCCACGTTGGCGTTGTAGAGGGCCGCGAACATCTTTTGCCACAGGCCGATGCGGTCCATGGGGTCCTGTCCGATGAGTAGAGGCTTGAAGACGTTCTCGATTACCGTCGAGGCGGCGCCTCCGGCGCCCTCTCCCCAGCCGACGGTGCCATCGTCGGTGGTGACCTTCACGATGCCGACGGTGCGGTGGTCTATCCAGCCCTGGGACCAGCCGAAGGGCCTCTCCAGGGGCGACCGGAGATTGTAGGTCTGTATGGCGGCGATCTTCAAGACTGTCCTCCTGTGCATGGCGCCCGCGCGGCCTTTCGGGCCACGTCGGAGGCGCCTGTCTCTGGCTCTTGTAGCACTTTCTTACGCCCTCAGAGGCCAACAGTCAAGAGAATGCTGTCTCCGGCAAGAACGGGCAGGCCCTCGCCCTGGCGTCAGCGCCGTTGACCGCTGTTCCTCAGGGGTGCTAGAATTCCTGAGGTGGACGGTGAGTGTGGCCAAGAGGTTCAAGGCGCCAGGTTGTGGCCCTGGAGATCGTGGGTTCGAATCCCATCACTCACCCCAGACTCTTTCCCCTGTCTCCCTTGACTGAAGCCCCTACCCAGTCCCCAAGGAGGGTACCCGGATGCCCACATCCCTCAAGGATGTGGTGGTGCTGCGCCCTGGCGACGCCCAGGGCAATGGAATGGTAGTCAGGCTAACCACCGTCCAGGGCAAGGAAATCCTGGCCGTGGCCGTGCCACAAGACTGGCCTTCCCGCACTGGCCCCACCTGGACGTACCTCTTCGAGAACGATGGCCTCACCCTGGTGGACGCGGGCGCCCTCGGCTCCTTCGACGCGCTGGCCGACGGCCTGGCCCTGGCGGGCTTCAGGCCGGCCGACATCGCCCGGGTCATTATCACCCACGGCCATCAGGACCACGACGGCGGCGCCCGCCAGGTCGTCGAAGAGACGGGCGCGGAGCTATGGGCGCACGAGCTGTATGCTTGCCTGCTCCCCTATAGCCCCTGGGACATCCGGCGGCGTCGCCCCACGCCTCTGCAGCAGGAGATGTACCGCGTGGCCGAGGCCGGCATGCAGCAGGCAGGTGCCAGCCCTGGCGGCGCCGTGGCCGGCTTCAGGGCCAGGAACCAGCGCTACATCGAGAGCCGCCAGCAGGCCACGGTCAGCCGCAGGGTAAGAGGTGGCGAGACGGTGGGCCAGTTGGGCTTCACCTACGCACCGGGGCACTCGCCCGACGAGCTTTGCATCACCCTGGACGGCCTGGTGTTCACTGGCGACCACGTCCTGCCCGAGATTACGCCTCACCCCACGACCAAGACCTACTACGATGCCGAGATAAAGTCCAGGCTGCCGGCCGAGTACCAGGACGAGGAGGCGCAGTACGGCCTGGCGACCTTCCTCAAGTCCCTGCGTGTCATCGCGGACCTGGGGCCTGGCACCGCTGTGCTGCCTGCCCACCGGCTGTTCAACAAGGGCAGGTTCAACTTCGTGGACGCCACGCGCGCCGGCGAGGTCATACAGCACCACGCCCAGAGGCTGGGGCGCATCGTGGGCCGCATCGGCTCCACGCCCAGGTCGCTGGAGGAGATCACGCGAGGCATCTTTGAGCGTACCAAGCTGCTGGGCGGCAACATGTACGCGGCCCTCTCAGAGGTGGTCGCCCATATAGAGTTGCTGCAGGACACAGGCGACGTGGAGCTTACCGAGGACAACCGCCTGCACTGGAAGGGCACGTCCCACTACCAGGACTTCCTGCGCGAGCTTACGGGCTGAAAGGCACTCGCCACTCGCCGGAGAAGTCCTGTGAGGCGGGCCACCCCTGAGTGGATGGCAACTTTACCCAGGTCCCAGTCCTCGCCCGCCACACGATACTGGACTGGTCTGGTGAAAGCGTGACCAGGGCCTGGGTGTCTCCTTCCACCTGCCTTAAGGCATGCGCAAGGCGGTACCCCCGAGGGCGGGTCTCAGACTCGTCCCTACAGCATCTGGTGAAGGACGCGTTTAGTTCAGCACCTGGGTCATGGATGCCGAGGCCTCATCCAGGCGGGCGCGGATGTTCTGGGGGAGGTCCCAGCCCAGGGCGCCAGCGTTGTCCTCCAGGTGGGCGATGGTGTCGCCGCCGGTGATGGCTACCGTGACCTCGGGGTGGGACAGCACCCACGCCAGGGCCACCTGGGCCATGGTCTTGCCCAGGTCGGAGGCGGCCTGGCGCACCGCCTCCACAACGGCTGCCGTCTGGCCCGACATGGCCTGGCTGTAGCTGTCGCGCCGGCGGGTGGCCCAGAGCGTCCCTGGTGGCGGAGGCTGGTCCGGGGCATAGGCCCCGCTGAGGAGGCCGACGCCCAGCGGACTGTAGGCCATCACCCCCAGGCCCTGGTCACGCACCAGCCCGAACATCTCCGTCTCCAGGCGGCGGTCCAGCAGGCTGTAGGGGTTCTGCACGCACATGAAGGGTGCCGCGTTCATCCGGTCGGCCAGCCACAAGGCCTTGCACACCTGCCAGGCCGCGAAGTTGCAGCAGCCCACGTACAGCACCTTCCCCTGGCGCACCAGGTCGTCCAGCGCCCGGACCGTCTCCTCCAGCGGCGTGGCCGGGTCGAATCGGTGCAGCAGGTAGATATCTATGCGGTCGGTGTCCAGGCGCTGGAGGGAGCGCTCCACCTCGCGCATGATGTGGTAGCGTGAGTTGCCCTGGTCGTTAGGTCCCTGGCCCACGGGGCTGCTGACCTTGGAGGTTATGACCACCTGTTCACGCCTGCCTTTGATGGCCTTGCCCAGCGCTACCTCGGAGCGGCCGGCGTACCGGCGGTCGTCCATGGGCCCATAGACATTGGCGCAGTCCAGCAGGTTGATGCCCAGGTCAATGGCGCGCTCTATCATGCGCTGGGCCTCGGCTTCGTCCCGCTGTCCCCGCAGCCCCAGGCCAAGGGCCAGCCGGCTCACCTTCACGCCCGACCGGCCAAAGCTCACATACTTCATCAGGACCTCCCGACCTGGAGCGCCTGCTTAGTCTCCAGCGCGCCATTCCAGGCTACATGGTAAGCGTTCCTGGTATAGTGCCAAAGCCCTTTAATCCCAGAAATAAGCCCGGCTTGTGATAGTCAGTTCTAATATTTCACAGCAAATACACAAAGCTTCACTGAACGTGCATTGACGACTTCATTTTCGCATGATACTCATTTAATGACGGTACAACCGAGATTAATCGAGGGGGACTTGGTCACACCGACTAGTCCCGGAGTAAGGTTGGAAGGAGGCAGTTAGAGGCGGCGGAAGAAGCATATTAAAGGCCCCAAGCGGCCGCCACCGCCGGGGCCGGTGCAAAGATGCACACCCGCTTTTCAGGGGGCATTTTGCGTCTTTGAGAGTAGCATAGCCCCGCTCCACAGTCAAGCAGGCTGGGCTAGCTGGCCCGGACCTGGCGATGTACGAGTCATGGCCAGGCCCAGCCTTTCCAGTGGACTGTGCTCCGCCGCCTTTGCCGACTGACCACGCACCGTCCCTCTTTTGCGCCGGATGGGCCTTTTCCACCGGCGCTGCTGGATGAAGGGATGTGACTTCCACAGGGCGCAAGCTGCTGATGGGGCCCATCAACCATGTCCTCGGGGGCCTGTCGTGCGCAGGACGGCGGTAGCCTGGCCTTTTCTGGCCGGGGCGCTGGTGTGGACGAGGGGCACGGCGCGCCGCCCCGCTGGCCTGGGGCCAGCGGGAGGCTGACATGCAAAAGCACATGCGCAAGCCCGCACTCTACGAGACAGCCGGCCTGGCCTACCTGGTCCCCTGGCGCCGGGCACTGCGGTCCCTGGGACACCGCGCAAGGCTGGCGCTGGGCCTCTGGCCAGGTCGGTGGGGACTGAGGAGAAAGGGCAAGTGACGCTGTGAGAAGGGCGAGCGAGAACGGGCACGGCCCCAGGATAGTGGTGATCGGCGGCGGCAGCGGCATATCCAACATCCTGCAAGGGCTGAAGCAGTACACGTCAGAGTTGACCGCCATCGTCACCATGTTCGACAGTGGTGGTAGCTCCGGCCTGCTGCGGAAGGAGTTCGGCTACCCACCCTTTGGCGACCTGCGCCGGTGCCTTCTGGCCCTGGGAGAGGAGGCCTCTGATACGGAGGCACTGCGCCGTGCCCTGGAGTTCCGCTTCGGCGAGGAGACCAGTCTGAACGGTCATAGCGTGGGCAACCTGCTCCTGGCCGCCCTTACCACTCTCAACAACGACCTGGAGTGGGCCATCGAGCAGACCCAGCGTGTGCTCAGGGTGGCGGGCAGGGTGGTGCCTGTGACCCTGGAGAAGGCCGAGCTTTGTGCAGAGCTGGACGATGGCCGCGTGATCCTGGGCGAGTCCCACATAGACCTGCGGCTGGAGCCGGTGCCCCGCATCAAGCGCATATTCCTGGACGCGCCGGTGTCGGCCAACCCCAGGGCCATCGCCGCCATTCTCGACGCCGACGCCATCGTCCTCGGCCCGGGAGACCTCTACACCAGCATCCTGCCCAACCTGCTGGTCAACGGCATCGTACAGGCCGTAGCGGCTTCGCGGGCGGTACGCATCTATATCTGCAACCTCATGACCAAGCGGGGCGAGACCGACCAGTTCAAGGCCTCGGACTTTGTCAGAGAAGTGCTGAGCTACCTTGGCCCGGCCAGGCTGGACTGGGCCATCATAAACACCTCGGCCCCTCCCAGGCCCATTCAGCAGGCTTACGAGAGGGAAGGCGCGTCCCTGGTGGAAGCCGACCTGAGGAGTGTGAACAGGTACGTTAACTGCATCCTCGCGGCCTCGCTGGCCACCAGCAGCCAGCCGGTGCGCCACGACAACCTTCGCACAGCCGAGGCCGTGCTGAGGGTGGTCACCGCTGGCCAGGTGCTGAACGGGCACCAGGTCCTCAGCATGTCCTGCTAGCTGCCGTTCTGGAGGGCCTGGACTGTTGCCCCGCAGAATAGCAGCTTGGCTTGCAAGCTGGCGGCAAGGTCCCTCCTCTCCTGACGTGAGAGGGGACTGGCGCCTCATCTGAGTGAGCAAAACTGGTAAAGAAGGGAAGTGGACAATGCGCATTGGGGTAATCGGGACGGGCTACGTTGGGCTGGTGGCCGCGACGTGTCTCGCGGGCAAGGGCCACCAGGTGGTCTCCATGGATGTGGACCCACTGAAGGTGCTGCAACTGGCCCAGGGAAAGGTGCCCTATTATGAGCCTCACCTGGATGAGATGCTCCAGGAGCAGCTTGCCGCCCGGCGGGTCCGATTTACCACCGACCTCCACCAGACCGTGGCCGATGCCCAGGTGGTGTTTATCACGGTCGGCACGCCATCGCGTCCCGATGGCTCCGTGGACCTGCAGGCCGTCTTTGAAGTGGCCGAAGGCATAGGCAGGGCGCTGAGCGGCTACCAGGTCATAGTGATAAAGAGCACCGTACCCGTGGGGACGGCGGCCCAGGTCAGGGAGAAGGTCGCCCGCCACGCCAGCGGCACCTTCGCGGTGGTGTCCAATCCCGAGTTCCTCAGGGAAGGACAGGCGGTGCACGACTTCCTCAATCCCGACCGCGTCATCCTGGGGGGCAGCGATAGCCAGGCTATCGGCCTTGTGCGCCGGATTTACGAGGACTTCACCACGCCAGACCGCATCCTGGTCATGGACCATGGCAGCGCCGAGATGGCCAAGTATGCGGCCAACGCCTTCCTGGCCACCAGAGTGTCCTTCATCAACGAGGTGGCGGCCCTGTGCGAGGGCATGGGCGCTGACGTGGAGCAGGTGCGGCGGGCCATCGGCATGGACCCGCGCATAGGCTACGCCTACCTCTCACCCGGCCTGGGCTACGGCGGTAGCTGCCTGCCCAAGGACATGCGCGCCATACTGTCCATGGCCCAGCAGCATGGCGTGGACGTGGAGCTGCTGCCAGCAGTGCAGCAGGTCAACGTCCACCTGCCAGCGCGACTGTTCCGCAAGATTGCAGACCACTTCGAGGGCACGGTCAAGGGCCGGCGCATCACCGTCTGGGGGCTGGCCTTTAAGGCCGGCACCGACGACATGCGTGAGTCCCCCGCCGTGCCGCTGGTGCATGCCCTGGCCGGCGCCGGAGCGCACGTGACCGCCTACGACCCCAGAGCTAACGGGGTGGCCCGCGCCATCCTGGGCGAACTGGTCTCCTTCAGCGAAGACCAGTACCTCAGCCTGGCCGACGCCGACGCCCTGGTGATTGCCACTGACTGGAACGAGTTCCGCCAGGCGGACTTGCTGCGGATGCGCCATCTCATGCGCGCGCCCACACTCTTCGACGGACGCAACCTCCTGGACCCGGCCACGGTGAGGGACATGGGCTTTATGTACTACGGGACCGGCAGGCACGGCCGGTCGCCGGTGTCAGCGCCGGCCCGGGCCCAGTACCATCGCTAGGCAACCGCGAGGGACTGTGGCACATCCAGAGACCCGGAGTGGACAGGACAGCGTACGGCCAATGGCTCTGCTAAGGCTGGCGCACTGGCTGCTGGACCCCGGCTCCCGCCTTTCCCAGCGGGTGGCCCACGCCAGCTTCTGGATGCTGGCGCTGCGCGTCACCGAGCGACTCCTGGGCACGGCCAGGACCATCGTCCTGGCCAGGTTCCTGGCCCCGGAAGAGTTCGGCGTGATGGGCGTCGCGCTGTTCATCGTGGGCCTGGCCGAGAACCTGACTGTCACGGGCTTCAAGGCCGCCCTGGTGCAGCGCAAAGGCGACATCAAGGCCTACCTGGACACAGCCTGGACTATTGAGGTCCTGCGAGGTCTGATTACCGCCACGGTCCTGGTCGCTATGGCGCCACTGCTGGCGCGGTTCTTCGGCGCGCCCCACAGCGGCCTGATAGTACAGGTCATCTCCCTGAGCGTCCTGCTGGGTGGCCTCAACAACATCGCCATCGTCCACTTTCACAAGGGGCTGGAGTTCCAGAAGCGGTTCCTGTTCCAGCTTGCCCGCATACTTCCGGAGGCGGGCATAGGCATTGGCCTGGCGGTAACGCTGCAGAGCGTGTGGGCGCTGGCATATGGGGTGCTGGTGGGGAGCATCGTACAGCTTGTGGTGTCCTACCTGCTGCACCCCTACCGTCCCAGGCCCAGGCTGGACCGGGCCAGGGCCGGGGAGCTTTACAGGTTCGGCGTCTGGGTGTACCTGGGCGACCTGTTGCAATCGGCCCGGCGGGCCGACGCGGCGGTAATCGCCAGGCTCCTTGGCCCCGTGGCGCTGGCCACCTACGAGCTGGGCCGTGGCTTCACCGAGCGTTTCACCCGCGAGATACGCAACGTGCTGTCCCAGGTGGCTTTTCCGGTGTACGCCCAGGTGCAGGACGACCTGCCCAGGCTGCGCAAGGGCTACTTCATCACCATCGAGGTAATAGCGGCGGTCACCTTTCCCCTGGCGACCCTGGTCTTTCTCCTGTCTGAGCCGCTGACCAGGGTCGTGCTGGGCGAGAAGTGGCTGGCGGTGGCGCCCCTGCTGGGGCCCCTGGCGGCGGCGGGTGCCATCCGGTCGGTGACCTCCGTGGGAGGGGAGCTGTTCAAGGGCATCGGGCGGCCCGCGCTGTCCTTCACGGGCAACCTGGCCAGGACGCTGGCCAACCTGGCGCTCTTCTTCCCGCTGATCATGCTCTTCGGCCTTCCAGGCGCAGGGCTGGCCGTCCTCATCGCCGCGCTGGCCATCCTGCCGGGCTTCCTCTGGTACTCCCAGCGCCTGGTGCAGGCAAGCCCACGCCAGCTTGCCATGACGCTGCTGCCAGCTCTGGCCCTCAGCGCCGTCGTGGCGGCCACGGTCATACTGAGCCGGGCCATGCTGCGAGACATGGAGCTGGGCCAGCTTGTCCTGACGGCCACGCTGGTGGGCATCAGCTACCTGGCGGCCTGCGTGGTGCTGTGGCAGCTATTCCGCAGCGGCCCGCTCCAGGCCCTTCTGCGCGTCCGGCCACGGCTGTAATACAAGGTCTATGTCAAGGTGGCGGTGTAAGATGCGCAGGCGTGTTCATTCCATGACGTGGCCCTGCCAGGCGCTCTGGAGGCTGGAGTTACATGACTGCTATGAACGGGCATCCAGGCTACATCCCTGACAGCGGCCAGCAGCTATCCTCGGCGGCGACTGCGGTGGCGGAGGCTGGCAGGCTGCCCAGCTTTCTCATCATTGGCGCCATGAAGTCGGCCACCACCTCGCTGGCCCGCTACCTGGGCGCCCATCCCCAGGTGTTCATGGTGCCCCAGAAAGAGCTCCACTACTTCGACAGGCTGCTGGACAGGGGCGAGGAGTGGTACCGGCGGCAGTTCGCCGCCGCTGATGGCCGGCCCGCCGCCGGCGAGGCCACGCCCGACTACATGTACTTCAGCGAGGTGCCGGCCCTCATGGCCCGGACGGTGCCGCAGGCCAGGCTCATCGCCATCCTGCGCGACCCGGTGGACCGGGCCTACTCCCACTACTGGCACGAGCGGGCGCGCGGCCGTGAGAGGCTGGAGTTCGCCGACGCCGTGGCCGCCGAGCCAGACCGGCTCGCCAGCGGAAACCCCGACGCCCGGCGCTATTTCTCCTACATAGACCGTGGGCGCTACCTGCGCCAGTTGCAGCGGGTCTGTCAGTACTACTCTCGGGAGTCGCTGCTGGTGCTGCTGGCGGATGACCTGTACGAGAAGCCCCTGGAGACATTCCAGGCGGTATGCCGCTTCCTGGGCGTGGACGATGCCTTCCTTCCGGCCAACGTGGGGCAGGAGTTCAACCAGTTCATCATGTTCCGGTCGCTGTGGCTCCGCGACCTGGCGCAGAGGCTCTACTCCGGGCCGCATATCCTGCGCGCCGTGGCCAGGCTCCTGGCGAGGGCCAACAACCGGCGCACGGCGTACCCGCCCCTCGGGCCGGATATGAGGGCGCTGGTTGCCAGGCTCTTCGAGGATGACAACGCGGCCCTGGCGGCCTGGCTTGGCCGCGACCTGTCCTCCTGGGGCAGGCCACGGCGCCGTAGTGTCCGGTTGGGAAGATGAAGAGGCGAGTCCTCTACCTCATAGACTGCCTGGGCCACGGCGGCGCGGAGCACCAGCTAGTGCTTACGGTGGGCGCCCTGGACCGCCAGCGCTTCGAGAGCTTTGTATGCTTCCTTCATCCCCAGGACTATCTATCAGACCACATCCGGCGGCAGGGCGTGCCGGTCTACGGGCTTGGCCTGCCCCCGGGCAAGCCCCACTGGCCCAGGGCAGTCTGGAAGGTCAGGAGACTGGTGCGCTCCCTGGGTGTAGACCTCATCCATACCAGCCTGTTCGAGTCCGACGTCATTGGCGGGACAGTGGGGCGGCTGTGTGGCGTGCCCGTGGTGAGTACCCTTTGCAACATCGGCGGCGAGCCGGAGCGTCTGGTGGACAACCCCTTTCAAGGCCCGCTGAAGCTGGCCTTCGGCAATGGCCTGTGGGGGCTGGTGCTGCGCCACTGCCAGAGCCACTGCATAGCCATCTCCCGGGCGGTGAAGGCGTCCTCCATGAGGAGCTACCGGCTTGGCGAGGACCGGCTGACCGTGGTGTACAGGGCGCTGCCCGACGCCTGGTACGCCGAGGTGTCCCGGGAGCGCGTGGCGGCGCTGCGGGACTCCCTGGGCCTTGGAGGCGCCTTCCCGGTGCTGCTCAACGTCGGTCGGCTGGTGCCCCAGAAAGGCCAGCGCTACCTGATAGAGGCTATGCCGCGCGTCGTGCAGCGTTTCCCTCTGGCGCGCCTGCTCATCGTCGGCTCAGGGCCGCTCCTGGGGCCGCTGCGCTCCCTCGGTCAGGCGCTGGGCGTGGAACAGCACGTGCACTTCCTGGGCCGCCGCGAGGATGTGCGCGACCTGCTGGAGGTCTGCGATATATTCGTCTTCCCATCCCTGTTCGAGGGCCTGGGCGTGGCGCTCCTGGAGGCGGCTGGCACCGGCAGGCCCTGCGTCGCCTCCCGCGTAGGCCCCCTTCCTGAGGTCATCGAGGATGGAGTGTCGGGCCTGCTGGTGGAGCCGGCCAGTCCGCTGGCCCTCTCGGAGGCCATTCTGCGGCTAGCCTCGGAGCCAGACACGGTCAGGGCCATGGGCCAGCGCGCTCGGGAGCAGGTCCACAGCCGTTTCAGGGTGGACCGCATGGTCAGTGACCTGGCCAGCGTCTATGAGGCGGTCCTGGAGGGCAGAGGGTCGCCCAGGGATGCCATGGCATCCGGGACTCTGTAGCGCAATGGGGCGCATGGCGAGAGTCCTGCACCTCGTCCACTCGGACCAGCGCCGGGGCGCCGAGGTCTTCGCCTCGCAACTGGTCAGGCACCTCCATGGCGAGGGCCTGGAAAGCGCCGTGTGCATCCTGCACTCGTCGCCTGGCCCCGGCCTGGCCCTGGATGGCGTCCGGGCCTACCTCCTGGACGGCAAGTACCTGGCTGATGGGAAGCGAGTCACGTTGGGCGGCCCGAAGCTGTGGGGCCTGCGCCGCGTGCTGGCCGAGTTCCAGCCCGACGTGGTCCTGGCCCACGGCTCCAGCTCCCTGAGGTACGGGGCGCTGAGCAGGCTGTCGCGCCGGGGGCTGAAGGCCATCTACCGCAACATCGGCATGGCCAGCTTCTGGGCCGGCCCCGCGCCCGTGGTGCAGGCCAACCGGCTCCTGCTGCGGGCCTTCGACCTGGTGGTGTCCCTGAGCGACAGGGCGCGCCAGGACTTCCTGAGCGTCTATCATCTGCCGCCCCAGCGCGTGGCCGTCATACCCAACGGCATAGACGCCGGCCCCTTCAGGGCGCTGCCTGGCCCGGAGCAGCGGGAGGCCTGCCGCCGGTCGCTGAGCCTTGCCCGGCGGGACTTCGCTCTCATCTGCGTGGGCGGCCTTTCGCCGGAGAAGGGCCAGGAGGACCTGCTGCACATCCTTCGTGAAGCGCGCGGGCGGGCAGGCAGCATGAGGCTGCTGCTGGCGGGCGATGGCCCCCTGCGGCGGACGCTGGAGCAGAAGGCCGCCAGCCTGGGCATCGCCGATAGCGTGAGCTTCCTGGGCGTGCGCGACGACGTCCCGGCGCTGCTGGCCGCGGCCGACCTGTTCGTGCTGCCCAGCAGGAGCGAGGGCATTCCGGGGGCGCTGATAGAGGCCGGCATGGCTGGCCTGAGCGCCGTCGCCTGCGACGTGGGCGCCGTCTCCGACGTGGTGCTGAACGGGGTGACGGGCGTAGTCGTCCGCCCGGGCGACAGGGCAGCCTTCAGGGAGGCCGTCATTGACCTGGCCCAGGCCCCGCAGCGAAGGCAGGCCATGGGCGCTGCCGCACGGGAGCGCTGCCTGCGCCACTTCGACATGGCCAGAGTCGCCGGCATGTACCGCGACCTGCTCCTTGCCCTGCTGGACGGCAGGGCATAGCCAGCGCGGACTTCAGGAGGGGGACAGATGGACCGCAAAGTCAAGGTCATGTGGCTGATAAAGGGACTGGGCGTCGGCGGGGCCGAGCAGTTGCTGGCCAACTCGGTGCCCTACCTGGACCGCTCCCGCTTCTCCTACGAGATCGCCTACTTCCTGCCCTGGAAGAACGCCCTGGTCAGCCAGTTCACCTCCCAGGGCGTGCCGGCCTTCTGTCTGAACGCCAGGACTCCCCTGGACGTGTTCGTGGTGCGCAGGCTGGCCCGGCTCCTGAAGGAGCGGCAGGTGGACATCCTGGACTGCCACCTGCCATACCCGGGCGTCATGGGCAGGCTGGCGGGCCGTCTGGCCGGCGTGCCGGTGGTCATGTACACCGAGCACAGCCTGGCCGTCCAGCGGCGCATCGAGGGGCTGCGCTACATAAGCTTCTTTGCCAACGTCTTCACCTACTTCGGGACAGACCTCATCCTCTGCGTCTCCCGGGACACCTACCAGGACGTCCGGCGCTTCAACGTCTGGCGCACGCCCATGCAGCACATCTACAACGGCATAGACCTGGCGCCCCTGGAGTCGGGGCAGGTGGACAGGGCCGCCGCCCACCAGGCCATGGGCATACCGGCGGGCCACAAGGTGGTGGGGCACGTGGCCAACATGGCCTCCAAGAAGCGGCAGGTGGACCTGCTGAAGGCTGCCAGGGCCGTCGTGGGCCAGGACCCCAACGTGACCTTCCTGCTGGTGGGCCGAGGGCCTGAGCTGGAGAAGCTGCGGCGCATGGCCAGGGACATGGGGCTTGAGCGCCACGTCATCCTGCCGGGGTTTGTGGAAGACCTGCGGGTAGCCATGAGCGCCTTCGACGTCTTCGTCCTGTCCTCCCTGTACGAGGGCCTGCCCACGGTGATTATGGAGGCCATGGCCATGGGCATACCGCCGGTGGCGACGAGGGTAGGGGGCACGCCGGAGATCATCAGCGAGGGCGTGGACGGCTTCCTGGTGCGCCCCAAGGCCCCGGAGGAGATCGCCCGGAAAGTCCTGGCCCTGCTGCGGGACGACAGCCTGCGCCAGGCCATGAGCGAGCGCGGCCGGCGCAAGGTCCGGGAGCTGTTCGACATCCGCCGGCGGGTGCGGGAGGTGGAGGAGGTCTACCAGCAACTGCTGCTGCGCCACAGGCCCTCCCTGGCCACGGGCTGAGGGCGGACCTCACCGATGTTCAGGGGCGCGGCGTCGGCTTAGCTATGGCCCACTCTCCAGGCGTGTGTGCTGGCCAGACACCTCTGTAACACCGAGGCATATAGACCTGCGCAACACCTGGAAGGGTGCTGGGTGCACACAGGCATAAGACTGGTGCGCAGGTCAGCATGCCCCCTTCCTGGCCTTCCCCCAAGGAGGGAAGGGAGGGTTCTCGCCCCCATTGGGGGAGAGCCAGAGAGGGGGCTGGCCTCTGGCCCCCTTCCTGGCCTTCCCCCAAGGAGGGGAAGGGACTTTCTCGCCCCTCGGCGAGGCGCTTTAAGGAGGCGAAATGGACTTCAAAGGCAAACAAGTGCTGGTGACTGGCGGCGCCGGGTTCATCGGCTCCCATCTGGTGGACAGGCTGGTGGCCGAAGGCGCCGACGTCACGGTGCTGGACGACCTTTCCTATGGCCGCGCCCAGAACCTCAACCCCAGAGCGCGTTTCCTCCAGGGCGACATACGCGACTACGACCGCGTCAGGGAGGCAGTGCGGGGCCAGCGGCTGGTGTTCCACCTGGCGGCCTGCGCTACCACGAAAGAGTCAGCCATGGGCTGGGCCGACCCGGTGTATGACTACCAGGTCAACGCCCTGGGCACCCTCAACGTGCTGCGGGCCGTGGCCGAGGCCGGCTCCGGCGCCAGCGTCGTCTACGCCTCCAGCGCCGCCGTGTATGGCCACATCCGCTACACGCCCATAGACGAGGCGCACCCCACCGAGCCGCTGTCGCCCTACGGCGTCAGCAAGCTGGCCGGGGAGAAGTACTGCCTGGCCTTCTTCCGCGAGCACGGCATCCCTGTTGTCATACTGCGCATCTTCAACTGCTACGGGCCGCGCCAGCCGCGCTACGTCATGCACGACTTCATCATGAAGCTGCAGCGCGACCCCAGCATGCTGAGCATCATAGGCGACGGCAGGCAGGCGCGGGACTTCTGCTATGTGGACGACGTCATTGACGCCTTCCTGCTGGCCTGCCAGAGCCACGGCGAGACTTTCAACATCGCCACGGGCGTCCCCACCACGGTGATGGCGGTGGCCGAGGCCATCAGGGCGGTCCTGTCGCCGGAGGCCAGGATCGTGAGCGAGGGCAGCACCTGGCGCGGCGACATCCCCGTGCTGCTGGGCGACGCCTCCAGGCTGCGCGCCCTGGGCTTCGCGCCCAAGGTGGACCTGGCAACGGGCATCAGGAGGCTGGTGGCCTCCTATGGCATTCCCGTACCCGTCGGGCGCTGACAGAGAGCAGGAAGGAGGGCGGCAGAGCATGACGCTGGCGCAGCAGTGGCAGGCCCGGGCCTACCAGCCCCAGGACGAGGCATCGGTGACAGAGTTGCTCAGGCTGTCCCTGGGCGAGGACTCCCACGGGGCCGACCCGGCGGTGTGGCGCTGGAAGCACATGGACAACGTCTTTGGCCCCTCCTTCACCCGGCTGGCCTGCGGCCCGGACGGCCGGGTCATCGGCCTGAGGGCCTTCATGCAGTGGCGCTTGCAGATGGGTGACCGGACGCTGCGGGCCGTGCGCGCCGTGGACACTGCCACCCACCCGGACTTCCGCCGCATGGGCGTCTTCTCCGGCCTCACTAAAGGGCTGGTGGAGGACGTGCGCCAGGCGGGCGTGGACCTGGTCTTCAACACTCCCAACCAGTACTCCCTGCCTGGCTACCTCAAGCTGGGCTGGCAACTGGTGGGCACCGTGCAGCCCCTGTTGCTGGTGCTGGACCGCCTCCGCTTCTTCCCCAGGCTCATGGGCTACCAGATGCGGTACATCAGGCCACGGGCCTACGGTAGCCAGGAGTTCTTCTCCAGGCCGGTGCCCCACGTAAGGGACATCCTCGACACAGCCGGGGGCGTGCAGCGACTCCTGGCCCGCGCCGGCCAGGTGGAGCAGGGCGCCGCCCTGGCTACACCCCGCTCCCTGGAGTACCTCAGATGGCGGTACGCCGCGCACCCTCGCATTGCCTACTACGGCCTTGCTGTGGGCGGCTACGACGGCCCGGCGGCCTGCGCCATCTTCCGCGCCAACAGCCGCTTCGGCCTGAAGGAGGTGGTGCTCTCGGAGGTGCTGCTGTCGGACAGGGACGAGGGCCTGGTGCGGCAGCTTGTGCGTCGGCTGAGGCAGGGCCTCAGGGCCGACTACCTGATTGCTTATGCCAGGGAAGGCTCCTTCCTGCGTGGCGCGCTGAGGCGCTGCGGCTTCTGGCCCGTGCCACGCTGGGGCATGAAGCTGGTGGCCAGGCCCCTCGTCCCGGACCTGCCCATGGACCCGCTCCGCATGGAGAGCTGGGCGCTGGGCCTGGGAGACCTGGAGCTGTTTTGAGGTCGAGGCAATGTCTGGTGGTTTCAACGAGGCACAGGCCATGACGGAGCAGAGAGGCAAGCCCATCTTCGTGGTCGGCACGTCGCGCAGCGGCACGACCCTCCTCCACCAGTTGCTGGCCTCCCACTCCCGGGTGGTGGGAGTCTACGAGACCAGCATCCTCCGGCGGGTGGACACCCGCAAGCGGTCCCTGGAGGCGGAGGTCAGGAAGATAGCCCGCAGTCGCGAGGAGGCCCGCATTGTGCTGGACTACTTCTCCAGGGCCTTCCAGGGGGTGCCGGCCAGGGAAGTGGACGCATACCGGTTCCTGGACGCCTACGGCCAGGCCCACTGCGCTCACTTCCGCCGTGTGGCCTACGTGGAGAAGACGCCTGTCCACGCCCACTTCGTCGCCGGCCTGCTGTCGCGGGTGCCCGACTCTCGCGTGGTCGTGGTGATGCGTGACCCACGCGCTATTGTAGCGTCTCGGCTGCGCACCCCCAGGATCAGCCGGGGCAAGGCCGCCCACCTGCCCAGGAAGGCGCAGTTCTACCTGAACCTCTCCTCGGTGATGTTCACCTTCCGGGAGCTGGACAGGTGGTCCCTGCCGCAAGGCCCCCAGGGAGAGCGCGTCAGCTTTGTCCGCTACGAGGACGTGGTGACCCGCCCGGAGGACACCCTGGCCGGCATCTTCCAGGCCCTGGGGCTGCCCTGGGAGCCTGTGCATACGCGGATACACCCGCTGGACTTGCGGCTGGAGGCCAGGGACAGGCTGGGCCTGATGAACTCCTCCTTTGGCAGGAAGCGCCTGGAGACCGTCACCAGCACGTCCCTGGTGAACTGGACAGGGACGCTTAGCCCCTCGGAGGCGGCCTTCACGGCGGCGTGCGTCTGGGGCCTGGGCCTGCGGTCTATCAAGGCGCTCTACCCAGCGCTGGCCGAGTGGGCGTCCGGCGGGCCGATGGTGCGGCTCATGGACGCCTTCTCCCGCGCCGACCACTACCTTTTCATGCGCAGGAACTTCAAGGCACTGGGCGTGCTGGAAGCCAACGGCAGGCCAGCCCAGGCGGTAGCGCGGTAGGCGACGATGGTCCTGCTGGTGCTGCTGGCCGTTCTGGGGCTGCTGGCAGGCGCCCTCATTGGCCGCTTCGACTACGATATCCAGGGCTATATCCTGGTGTTGCTGGGGGGCGTGGCCCTCTTCGTCCTCCTGGTAATACCCAGGGTGGCGGCCAGTGATGGGCGGTGGTTCCTGCGGCTGGCGGTGCTGGCCCTCTTCGTCAAGATAGGCGCGTCCCTGTTCCGGCTGTACTGGGCCTTCGGAGTCAAGGGCGGGGCCGACGCGGCGCTGTACTTCAGGACGGGCCAGCGCGTGGCCACGGACTTGCGGCAACTGGACTTCCAGGGCGTGCTGGGCCTGACCGCGCCGGGCACCGACTTCATGCAGGCCGTCAGCGGCTTCGCCATGGCTATCATCGGGCCGACGCTGCCAGGGGCGTACCTGTTCTTTGCGCTGGCGGCCTTCCTGGGCGCCCTCCTCTACTACAAGGCCTTTCGCACGGCGTTCCCCGAGAGTAACCACAAGCTGTACGCGGCCCTCATATTCCTGTACCCGTCGTGGGTGTACTGGCCCAGCAGCCTGGGCAAGGACTCCTACATGGCGCTGATGATCGGGCTGTCGGCCTACGGCGTCGCGCTGGCCGTCTGCAAGCGAGCGCTGGCGGGCTGGCTGCTGGTGTGCGCCGGGCTGGCCGGCGCGGCCATGGTGCGCCCGCACGTGGCGGCCCTGCTGGCGGTGAGCATGGCCTTCCCCATGGCCCTCTACCCGCCCTTCCGGGACCGGCGCGTCGCCATGCTGGCCCGCGTGGCCTCCATTGCGCTGGCCCTGGCCCTGGCCTGGTTGATGGTGGACAGGGCCGCCGAGTTCCTCAAGCTGGAGTCAACCTCCCTGGATGCGGGGCTGGAGCGGTACGACGAGTTACAGGACCGCGCCGCTCGTGGCGGGTCCTCCTTCACCCCGCCCGATATCACCAACCCGCTGGAGGTGCCCATGGCCGTGGCCACAGTCTTGTTCCGGCCCTTCCCCTGGGAGGCGCCCAACCTGGCGGCGCTGGTGCTGTCCCTGGAAGGCGTTATGTTCGCCAGCGTGCTGCTCTGGCGCCTGGGGTCCATCCGGAAGGCCATATTTCACGTATTCTCCAACCCGTATCTCGTGTTTGTCCTGGTGTACATCATCCTCTTTATTCCGGTGTTCACCACCATGGGCAACTTCAGCCTGCTTGGCCGGCAGCGGCTCCAGCTCTTGCCCCTGGTGTTCATGCTGGTAGCCTATGAGGCCCAGCGCAGGAAAGCTGAAAGCCCGCAGAGGGTTGCCAGCGGCCCACGGCCTCAGCAGACCGCCATGCCGGGACATCTGTCGTCGGGCTGAGATGTCTGGAGTCCATACCATAGAAAAGGCCAGGGCCGGCGTCGGCATGGCTAGCCGCCTTCGGGCGCTGGGCCTGTGGCTGGGGCTGCTGCTGACTGTGCTGGGACTCTCCGGGGCTGCGTACCTGTACGCCTTCTACGTTGCCGAGAACGCCAGGGCCATGGCCGCCTTCTCCGACAGCCTGTCCAGCTACGAAGACGCGAAGCCGACGCCCGAGGGGCTGGTCGCGCTGTCCCACCAGGTCTGCCTGCTGGACACGCGCATCGGCAATCTGGAGTCTTTCCTTCAGCCGGTCTCCAGGACCATAGCCGAGGGGGGCTGGTGCGGCAACTACGTCCGCGTGTTCCTGCTCCTGGCCCACTCCCAGGGCTATCGCGCCCAGATGCTCCACCTGCGCGCGGGCAACCGCTCCCACACCATGGCCGAGGTCTTCTACGAGGGCAGGTGGCGGGCCGTGGACCCCTTCTTCAACCTGGTGTACCGCCGGCCGGACGGCGAGCTGGCGACCTACGAGGACATTCAGCGTGACCCTGGCCTGAGCCTGGCCCCGGCCTTCACGGGCGAGCTTGATGGGCCAGCGCTGGCAGGGGTATACCGCCGGTACGTGCCCATATTCCCCGCCCTTTTCACAGACGCCTCGAAGCCTGACTGGAGGCTGGATGGCAGCAGTCTCTATCACACGGGCATCCTGCTGCTGAACTATCCGCTGTCCCTGGCCTACGACGGGCCTCGTCGCGCGGCCGTGCCCTACTGGCTGTACCGGCCCGAGTTGCTGGGAATTTACGTCTGCCTGGTGGTATCCGGCGCGGGCGTCGCCGTGACCGGCATATGGCTGCTGACGAGGACGCGCGGCCGGCGGGTGGAAGTCCATGAGTGAGCTACTGCGCAGGGGCGTTTTCCTGCTCTCGATAGATACCGAGCTGGCCTGGGGAGGAGTACACAACGGCTCCTTCGTCCGCCGGCGGCGCATGCTGGAGCAGGCCAGGAGCGTCATAGCCCGCCTGCTGGGCCTGCTGGAGCGGCACGAGATAAGGGCCACCTGGGCCATCGTCGGGCACCTGTTCCTGGACGGTTGCAGGCCCCGCCACGGCCTCAAGCACCCCGAGATCGTGAGGCCATCCTATGCCTGGTACTCGGGCGACTGGTTCCAGCACGACCCCTGCACCGACGCCCGGCGGGACCCGCTGTGGTACGGCCCGGACATAGTGGAGGCCGTGCTGGGCTGCCGCGTGCCGCAGGAGGTCGGCTCCCACGGGTTCTCCCACATAATCGTGGGCGACCCCGGTTGCGGCCGGGCATGCTTCGCCTCGGAGCTTAAGGCCAGCCTGGAGGCGGCCAGGCCCTGGGGCATACCCCTGCGCTCCTTCGTGTTCCCGCGCAACTCCATCGGGCACCTGGACGTGCTGGCCGCCAACGGTTTCACCGCCTTCCGCGGCCTCGCCCCGGGACAGGAAGGGCGTGGAAGGGTGTCTGGCCTGCTGTTCAACGTGCTGCCCCTGACCGTCGTGGCCCAGCCCAGGAGGGTCCACGGACTCTGGGACCTGCCGGCCACCGACTTCTACCTGCACCGTGAGGGCTACGCCCACGGGGTGCCCATGGCCCTGCGTGTCCGCAAGGCTGTTGCAGGGCTGAGGCGTGCTGCGTCGCAGGCGTCCATATTCCACCTCTGGTTCCACCCCTTTAACCTGGCCAGCGATGCCGAGGCCCTGCTGGGCGGACTGGATGCCATCTTCCGTGAGGCCGCCAGGCTGCGGGGCCAGGGTGTGCTGGACAACCTGACCATGGGAGAGCTGGCCCAGCGCCTGGACGCGCTGGCCGTAGAAAGGACCGGGGCCACGTGAAGAAGCAAGCTGGCGTCATAGGTCTGGGCTACGTTGGCCTGCCCCTGGCCCTGGAGCTGTGCAGGGCAGGGTACAGGGTCGTCGGCGTTGACGTGGACGGCGCGCGCGTGGCGTCCCTCGCCCGTGGCCGCTCCTACATAGGCGACGTGCCAGACGAAAAGGTAAAGGCGCTGGTGGACGGCGGCGCGCTGCTGCCCACCACGGACTACCAGGAGTTGCGGGCCGTGGAGGCCATGAGCATCTGCGTGCCCACACCGCTGCGCAAGACCCGCGACCCGGACATTTCCTTCGTTGCCGACGCCGCCGAGAAGGTGGCCGCTGTCTTGCGGCCCGGCCAGGTGGTCATCCTGGAGAGCACGGTCTTCCCGGGGGCGACGGAAGAGCTGGTGGCACCCATCCTGGAGCGCGGCGGCATGAGGGCAGGCCTGGACTTCTACCTGGCCTTCTCGCCAGAGCGCATAGACCCGGGCAATGCCCGATTCCCGCCGCGCTCCATCCCCAAGCTGGTGGGCGGCATAAACGAGGCGTCCACGCGCGCGGCCGTGGAGTTCTATAGCCAGGTCTTTGACCGGGTGGTGCCCATGGCCTCGGCCAAAGAGGCCGAGATGGCCAAGCTGCTGGAGAACACCTTCCGCGCCGTCAACATCGGCCTGGTCAACGAACTGGCCATCCTGGCACACCAGATGGGCGTGAGCATCTGGCGGGTCATCGAGGCGGCCTCCACCAAGCCCTTCGGCTTCATGCCCTTCTACCCAGGCCCCGGCTGGGGCGGCCACTGCATCCCCGTAGACCCGGTTTACCTGTCCTGGAAGGCCAGGGCCGAGGGTGGCGACACGGGCTTCATTGACCACGCCGTGTCTGTCAACAACCGGATGCCCGGCTACGTGGTGGGCCGCATCGTGGACCTGCTCAACGAGCAGGGCAGCCCCATCAGAGGCTCGCATGTGCTGCTGCTGGGCGTGGCCTACAAGCGGGACGTGGCCGACGTGCGGGAGTCCCCCGCCCTGGCCATCCTCTCCCTGCTCCGGCAGAAGGGCGCCCGGGTGTCCTACCATGACCCGCTGGTGCCCGTGCTGGAGCACGAAGGCCGCTGGGAGTCGCAGCCCCTGGACGCCCAGGCGCTGGCACACCAGGACTGCGTGGTGATAGCCACCGACCACTCCTGCGTTGACTACGAGCTTGTCGCCAGGCACTCGCGCCTGGTCTTCGACACCCGCAACGCCACCAGCCGGCTCAAGGGTGGCTATCCCAACATATGGCTATTGTGAAGGTACCAGTAAACGCTTCATCACCATGACCACAGTCCTTCCCAACTTCCTCATCATAGGCGCCATGCGCTCGGGCACTACCTCGCTGGTGCACTACCTCCGTGGTCACCCCGAGGTGTTCATGTCGCGCAAGAAGGAAGTCCACTACTTCGACCAGGAGTTCCAGCGCGGGCCGGGCTGGTATGCCAGGTGGTTCGCTGGCGCCAACGGCCAGCGCGCCATAGGCGAGGCGACGCCGGCCTACATGTACTGCCCGGAGGCCACGGCACGCATGGCCCAGGTCATCCCCGGTGCCAGGCTCATCGCCATCCTCAGGGACCCGGTGGACCGCGCCTATTCCCACTACTGGCATAACCGGGTGCGCGGCAAGGAGGCCCTGGAGTTCGCCGACGCCATCGCCGCCGAGCCGGAGCGCCTGGCCAGCGGCCCCGATGGGCGCTCCACCTACTCCTACCTCGACCGCGGGCGCTACCTGGCGCAGCTCCTCCACGTCTGCCGCTACTTCCCCAGGGATGCGCTGCTGGTGGTCCTGTTCGAGGAGCTGCGCGACTCGCCGGTGGAGGCGTTCCAGGTAGTGTGCCGGTTCCTGGGCGTGGACCCTTCCTTCGTGCCGTCCAACGTGGGCGAGCCTACCAACTACTACGCCGCCTTCCGCTCCGTCGCCTACAGGAAGCTGGTGCGCGGCATGCCCTTCCTGCCCAGGTGGGCCAGGACGGCGCTGAAGAAGCTCAACGTCCAGCACTCTACCTATCCCAGAATGGACCCGGCCCTGCGAGCGCGGCTGCAACAGTCCTTCGCCCAGGACAACGCGGCCCTGGCGGCCTGGCTGGGGCGGGACCTGTCGGCATGGAGCGCGTAAGCACACAGCCAGGGGCAGGGGTGGTGATGCAGCCTGCCGTCCCTGGGATGAGGCCGATTTTCGTCGGGGGCTGCGAGCGCAGCGGCACCACGCTGCTGGGCGCCATGCTGGGCGCTCACCCGGCCTGCCTGTGCATCCCCGAGATGCCCTTCAAGCTCAACATCCTGCGCCAGTGGGACTGGGATGGCAATACTCCCGAGGCGCGCCTGGTCTCCAGGTGGCTTTCCCGCAACTGGAGGTTCCGCATCTGGGGCCTGGACCTGGGCCAGGAGCAGTGGCCCGCCGAGAGGCCGGGCTACCGCCAGACAGTGGAGTTCCTGGTGGCGGCCTATGGGCGCAGAGTGGGCAAGCCAGGCCCTCAGGTGTGGGTTGACCACACGCCCGCCAACGTGCGGGCGGCCTGCACCCTCTTCCAGCACTTCCCCGATGCTCGCATGGTGCACATCGTCCGGGATGGCCGGGCCGTCGCCAACTCCATCATGCGCCTGGAGTGGGGGCCTAACGAGGTGGAGAGCGCCGCGCACTTCTGGATCGAGTCGCTGGCCTGGGGCCTGGCCGCCGAGGCCAGGTGGCCGGAGCGCGTCATCAGGGCCAGGTACGAGGACCTGGTCAGCGACCCCGAGGGCGCGCTGAAGCAGCTCTCGCCTCGGCTTGGCCTGGACTACCAGCCGGAGATGGCCGCCGCCTCGGGCTTCCGCGTCCCCAGGTACACGGCGGCGCAGCATGCCCTGGTGGGGGCCAGGCCAGACCCCAGCCGCCTCGACGCCTGGCGTGGCGAGCTTTCGCCCAGGCAGACCGAGGTCTTCGAGAGCATGGCCGGCGAGTTGCTGTGCTACCTGGGCTACGAGCCTGTGTTCGGGCCGCGGGCCAGACGGCCGACCCTGTCGGAGCGCCTGGCTTCCAGGCTCAGGGACAACGCCAGGAAGGCCATCAACGCATACCGCCAGCGGCGTCGCATTCGCAGCGCCCTGGACGGCAAGGGAGGGCAGCAGTGAAGAGCAGTGTACCTGTCGGGCGCCTCGCCCGCACCGCAAGGCGGGCCATGAGGCGGGGCATAAGGCTTCCACGTGGGCTGAGCGCCCGCGTCGGCCTTCTGCCCGACTTCCTCATCATCGGCGCCCAGAAGAGCGGGACGACCTCGCTTTACCACTACCTGTCCCAGCACCCTTGTGTCCATCGCGCCACCCGGAAAGAGGTCCACTTCTTCGACCTGCACTTCCACAAGGGCATGGGCTGGTACCGCGCCCACTTCCCTTCGGTCCAGCACGCCTTTTTCAGCAGGCGAGTGCTCCGGCGGCCCTTCGTGACGGGAGAGGCCACGCCTTACTACATCTTCCATCCCCATGTGCCCAGGAGGGTCCACGAGGCCCTGCCCAACGTCAAGCTCATCGTGCTGCTGCGCAACCCCGTGGACAGGGCCTACTCCCAGTACATGCGCCAGCTCAGGGCCGGAAGGGAGCAACTGCCCTTCGAGGAGGCCATCCAGCGGGAGCAGGAGCGGATAGGCCCCGAGCTGCAACGGGTGCTGGAGGACGAGAGCTACAACAGCCGTGCCCACCGCTGGTACTCCTATGTCTCCCGTGGCCTCTACGCCGACCAGCTCCAGGCCTGGTTTGACCTCTTCCCCAGGAGCAGCATCCTGGTGGAGTCCAGCGAAGGGCTGGCCGCCAACCCTGGCGCGGTGATGGCCCGCGTCTTCGAGTTCCTGGGCCTGCCTGCCGTGGCGCCTGGCGAGTACCGCCGCAGGAACGCCAGCAGGTACGAGCCTATGGCCCCTGCCACCAGAAAGTACCTGGCCGACTTCTTCCGCCCGCATAACGAGCGGCTGTACCGGCTGATTGGCCTGCGCTTCAACTGGGACGACGGGGCGACCGAGCACACGCCCCAGCCCGACGGTGTCGCACGGGCCAGCAGGCTATCAACGCAATCTTGAGTGTTCACCACTTCCTCAGCGAGGGTACCCTATGGCAACTGTCGCCAGCCTGTTCAGGACTGCCCTGGAGGCCGTGCCCGCCAGCCTGAAGCTCCGCGTGCGCGAGGTAGTCAGCGCGGCGCCCGCTGGCCCGGCAATGCTGGGGTGGTACGTCAGGAGCTCCAGGGAGCGCTCCATCTACGACTCCGCCGATGCCTTCCTGGTCTCCTTTCCCAAGTGCGGCCGGACCTGGCTCAAGCTGATGCTGGGCAGGGCGCTCATCACCCACTTCCGCCTCGAAGGCGTGGGGCCACTCAACCTGGCGCGCATATCCAGACTGGCCGGCCAGGTGCCGCGCATGCGGGCCGTCCACGACGACTTTCCCCAGTGGAAGTCGCCGGGCCAGCTAACGCGGTCCAGGGAGCGCTTCCGGGGCAAGCAGGTCATCCTGCTGGTCAGGGACATCAGGGACGTGGTGGTCTCCAACTACTTCCAGAAGACCAGGCGCAACAAGGGCTACAGGGGCGACCTCTCCTCCTTTCTCCGCCACCCTATCGGCAGCGTGGACACGCTCATCGCCTACTACAACATCTGGGCCGAGGAGCGGCATGTGCCGGCGGGCTTCCTGCTGGTGCGCTACGAGGACCTGCACCGCGACGCCCACGGAGAGCTGCGCAGGGTGCTGGCCTTCCTGGGCGTCCGGGACGTGCCCGACGCCGTGATTGACGATGCAGTGCGCTACGCCTCCTTCGACAACATGCGCCGCATGGAGCGCGAGGGCGCCTTCGCCTCCGGCGCTCTGAGGCCGGCCGATAGGGATGACCCCGAAAGCTACAAGACCAGGCGGGGCAGGGTGGGCGGCTACGTGGACTACCTGTCCCCGGAAGAGATTGCATACCTGGACCAGAGGGTCTGCAATGAGCTGTCGTCGTTCTATGGCTACCAGATGACCGGGGCGGTGCGCAATGAGCGCTAGCGTGCAGACCGGGCCTCGGACGACGCATCTCGCCCCCGGTAGGCCCAAGGTATTGCAGGTGGCGACCTCGGGCATCACCTTCAAGGCGCTCCTCCTGCCCCTGGTGGACCGGCTGGAGTCGGAGGGCTACAGCGTCTATATCTGCTGCTCCGATGGCCCCCACACCAGGGAGCTTGCAGCCGCTGGCTACCGTGTCATGCCCGTCCAGATAGAACGGCGCATCTCCCTTGCCTCCAACCTCAGGTCCCTGTGGCAGCTCTACCGCCTCATGTGCCAGGAGCGCTTCGACATCGTGCATGTGCATACGCCGGTGGCCGCAGTCCTGGGCAGGCTGGCGGCCAGGCTGGCCGGGGTGCCCCTTATCATCTACACCGCCCACGGCTTCTACTTTCACGAGCACATGCGGCCTGTCGTGCGCAGGGCCATCGTGTGGGTGGAGAAGCTGCTGGGGAGCTTCACGGACATGCTGTTGACCCAGAGCCAGGAGGACGCCCTCACCGCCGTGCAGGAGCGGGTATGCCCTCCTGGCCGGGTGCGCTGGATCGGCAACGGCGTGGACGTGGCCCGCTTCGCAGCCGGCGCCAGGACTGACCGCCAGGCCCGCTTCCCTGGGCTTGGCCCCCAGGACCGCGTCGTGGGGTTCGTGGGGCGGATGGTGGGGGAGAAGGGCATCCTGGAGCTGGTACAGGCCATGGAGGAGGTAGCCAGGGCGGTGCCCCAGGCCAGGCTCCTGCTGGTGGGAGACACGCTGGACGACGACCGCGACCGTGGGTTCAAGGACCTGCTGCGGGGCGAGATCGCCCGGCGGGGCCTGGCCTCCAGGATAGTGTCCACCGGCTTCGTGGAGGACGTGGAGCGGGCCATGGCGGCCATGGATGTCTTTGTCCTGCCGTCATACCGGGAGGGGATGCCCCGCACGGTCATCGAGGCCATGGCCAGCGGCAAGCCGGTGGTGGCGACCAACATCCGGGGTTGCCGCGAGGAGGTGGTGCACGGGGTCACTGGCCTGCTGGTGCCGGTGAAGGACTCGCGGGCGCTGGCCCAGGCCATCGTCCAGGTGCTCAGCGACCCGGACGCGGCCCGCAGGATGGGCGAGGCGGGCCAGCGGCGGGCGGTGCGGCTATTCGACGAGGGGATGGTCGTCCACAGGCAGGTGGAAATCTACCGCGAGCTTGTGAAGACGAGGTTGGAGGTAGCCCATGCTGGCTAAGAGGCTCATGGATATCGCCATCTCCAGCGTCATGCTGGTGCTACTTCTGCCCCTGCTGGTGCTGATTGCTCTCCTGGTCAAGCTGGAATCTCGCGGGCCGGTGCTGTACCACCAGAAGCGCGTGGGAAAGGATGGCCGAGTCTTCGATCTGCTCAAGTTCCGCAGCATGGTTGTGGATGCTGAGCGCATGGGGCTGGGCTACGAGGTGGCCCGCAACGACGGGCGCATCACCCGCGTGGGCAGGGTGCTGCGGGAGTGGGGCCTGGACGAGCTTCCCCAGCTTGTGAACGTCCTGAGGGGCGAGATGAGCCTGGTAGGCCCCAGGGCGGCCAGGCCCGAGCAGGTGGAGCTTTTCACCCCCCTGGAGAGGCAGCGGCTGAAGGTGAGGCCTGGCCTCACCGGCTGGGCGCTGGTAAATGGCCGCAACCTTATTGACTGGAGGCGGCGCATCCAGCTTGACCTGTGGTACGTGGAGCACTGGTCGCTCTGGCTGGACCTCCGCATTCTGCTGAAAACGCTGTGGGTCGTGCTGGTCACACGGGAAGGAGTGTACGGCCCTGGAGGTGTCACCCGTGACTACGGGAGTTAGGGATGCTCCCTGGAGGTACATTGACCCTGAGGCCCGCATAGGGGCGGGCGTGGAGATCGGCGAGGGCGCCATAGTGAGAGGCCCCGTGGAGCTGGGCGACGGCGTGCGGCTGGGGCGCTACTGCATCGTGGAGGCCACCTGGGAACGCTTGACCGTCCTGGCGGCCAGGACGCGGGTAGACGACTTCGCCAGGCTCTACCCTGGTGTGAGCGTCGGCGCTGGCAGCTACATCGGTTCTCACGTCACCCTCGGCCATCCCAGCAAGGCGGAGCTTACGGGCGTGGACGCCTCGGCCAGCATGGAGCGGGTGCGTGACCTGCTGGTGCCGGAGCCTGTCACGCGCATCGGCCCCGGCGCCGTGGTCCGCTCCCACTCGGTCATCTACGCCCACGTGGAAATCGGCGGCGGCTTCGCCTCCGGCCACTTCATGCTGGTCCGGGAGCACACCCGCATTGGAGAGAGGGTAGTCTTCGGCACCCACGCCTCGGTGGACGGCTACTCGCGCATCGGCGACCTGTGCCACATAGGCCAGTACACCCAGTTGTCCCAGGCGGCCCGCATAGGCCGGGGGTGCTTCATCGTCGCCCAGACGGTCTTCTCCGACAACAAGAGGGCCATCCGCGACGTCAGCGAGGACCTGAGGGGCGCTGTGGTCGAGGACTACGTGCGCATCGGCACCAACTGCTCCATCCTGCCCGCCGTGTGCCTGGGCAAGCACGCCTTCGTCGGCTCCCAGTCGGTGGTGACCAAAGACGTGCCCAGCGGCGCGCTGGCCTACGGCGTCCCGGCCCGCGTGGCCCGCATGCTCACCGAGCAGGAGATACAGGAATACGTCGCGTCCGTGGAACGCTAGGCAAAGGGGGAAGGCATGGACAACAGACCCGCGGTCCTTGGAGGCACGCCGGTCCTTACTGAAGAAGCCGGCATAGTGCGGCCCTCCATATCCGACTACACCGAGCAGGTCCTGGAGAGGATAAGGGACATCCTCGACAGCAACATGGTCACCAATGGCCCCACCGTCAGGCAACTGGAACAGGCCGTAGCCGAATACCTTGGGGTGGAGCATGTGGTGGCCGTCTCCTCCTGCACCCAGGGCCTGGCCCTGGCCATCCAGGCGGCTGGCCTCCAGGGCAAGAAGGTCATCCTCCCCAGCTTCACCATCGCCGCCACGGCCAACGCTGCCTTGTGGAACCGCTGCGAGCTGGTCTTCGCCGACATTGACCTGGACACCTTCAACATCTCCACCGACCACCTCAAGGAGCTGGTGCGGGAGGACGTGGGCGCCATAATGCCGGTACACGTCTTTGGCAACCCCTGTCCCACCGACTCTATCCAGGCCATCGCCGACCGGGCCGGGGTGGCGGTGGTCTATGACGCTGCCCAGGCCTTCGGGGCCAGCTACCGTGGCGGCAGGCTGGGCGGCAACGGGCGCTTCGAGGTCTTCAGCGGCAGCCCCACCAAGCACTTCACCTCGGTGGAGGGCGGCTTCGTGACCACCAGCGATGCCCGCGTCGCCGAGCTTGTGCGGCTCACCCGCAACTACGGCGTCCTGCCCAACTACGACTGCGTCCTGCCGGGCCTCAACGCCCGCATGTCTGAGCTGCACGCCGCCGTGGGCCTGGCGCTGCTGCCCCATACCGACCAGTTCATCGAGGCGCGCAACCGCTATGCCGCCAGGTACCAGGAGCTACTGGGAGAGGTCCCCGGCCTGCGCTTCCAGCGGGTGACACCCGGCGCCCACTCCAGCTACAACTACCTGGGCCTGCTGGTGGAGCCTGGTGAGTTCGGGCTGACCAACCGCCAGCTTGCCGAGGCCCTGAAGGCGGAGCACATCGCCACCAAGGTGTACTACCACCCGCCGGTGCACCAGCAGGCGGCCTACCGGCAGATGGCGGGCCAGTGCGTCCTGCCCAACACCGAGTACCTGGCGGAGCGCATCATCTGCGTGCCGCTGTACAACCACATGGAAGACTCCCTCATCGAGAGGGTATGCCTGGCCGTGGAGCGGCTCCATCGCCACCACCGGCAGGTGAAGGAGGCCCTGGCAAGCAGGACTGTTCCGGCCCAGGGCAGCAAGGCCGCGAGACCTCACCCGCCATCTTCTCAAGGAGTGTCGGGCAGTAAGCAGGGGGGGGATTTCTCGCCCCCTCTGGGGGAGAGCCAGAGAGGGGGCCGAAGGAGATGGGGCTACGGGGGTGAGGCCAGCTAGACCTCACCCATCTTGGCCCGCATTCCACACATGGAGGCGTTGCCTTGGTAGAGACTGCACTGGTCACAGGAGGAGCGGGATTCATCGGCTCCCACATCGTGGAGTCCCTCTGCCAGCGGGGCTTCAAGGTGCGGGTGCTGGACAGCCTGGTCAAGGGCAAGCTCAGCAGCATCCAGCCTCTCATAGACGAGGGGCGTGTGGAGTTCATCGAGGGCGACGTGCGCTCCAGGGACATCGTCCACAGGGCCACGCGGGGGGTGGACTACGTCTTCCACACCGCTGGCGTCCACATCCTGCGCAGCCTGGCCTCGCCCGACGAGATGATCCAGGCCAATATCCAGGGCTCCTACAACGTTTTCAGGTCTGCGCTGGACAACGGGGCGAGGAAGGTCATTTTCTCCTCCTCCTCCAGCATCTACGGCGACCCCAAGAAGCTGCCCATGTCCGAGGAAGACCCACCCGACCCGGTGGAGCCTTACGGGGCCGGCAAATGGATGTGCGAGCAGCTATTGAAGCACCTGGGCAGGGATGGCCTCAAGTACGTGGCCCTGAGGTACTTCAACGTCTACGGGGAGCGGCAGGCGGCCCATGCCTTCTACACCACCGTCATCATCACCTTCATCAAGCGCCTGCTCAACGGCCAGCCGCCGGTGATAGATGGGGCAGGCACCCAGTCCATGGACTTCACCCACGTGAGCGACGTGGTGCGGGCCAACTTGCTGGCCATGGAATGTTCTGTGGAGAACGAGGTCTTCAACGTGGGCACCGGCGTGTCCACGACGGTGAAGGACCTGGCCTGCATTCTGAGGGACGCCGTGGGTGCCAGGGTGGAGCCTGTCTTTAATGGCAGGCCCAGCCTGGTATCGCGGCGCCAGGCCGATACCAGGAAGGCCAGGGAGGTGCTGGGCTTCGAGGCCCAGGTAGCCGTCAGGGATGGCCTCACCCAGGTGGCCCGGGCCATCGCCGCTCACCCCGAGCGCTACTAGGAGTGCCTGTGTGCCCCCTCCCGGCCTTCCCCCATGGGGGCAGGCGGGGAAGGGGGCCAGACGCCAGCCCCCTCTCTGGCTCTCCCCCAGAGGGGGCGAGGATCCCTCCCTGCCCCCCATGGGGAAGGCCAGGAAGGGGGCATGAGTCCTGCCAGGTGTTCCACAGGTCTGTATGCGTCCGTGTTACAGATGTCAGTAGCCAGTACAGGCCCGTCAAGGGGGAGAGTCAGAGTGGGAGTAAAACATGTTGGCTTTCTGAGGCCACCGCTCACCGAGGACAAGGCTAGCGAGGGTGAATGAATCGAGACTGGAGGAAGCGCGAAGGGGCCACCCCCTCTCTCAAGTCAGGCCCCTTCTTCGGACTTGGCAAGACGAATAGTAAGGATGGGGACGATGGACAGAAAGAAGCTGCTGTTGCAGGGTGACATGCTCATGGGAATATGGGGTGTGGGGCACATAGGCTACTCCACCATGTGCCACTTCGCCGAGCGAGGGGTGCGCTGCCTGGGCTACGACATTGACCCGGCCAAGGCGGCGCTGGTCAACGCTGGAGAGTCGGCCATATTTGCCATGGACTACTGGCTGGGGTTCTCGCCGGGCTACCTGTTCCAGGGTGGCGCGGCCAGGGTCACCACCGACTGGAAGGAGCTGCTTGCCCCCGAGGTGGGCGTACACTTCGTCTGCGTGCCCACCGAGCGCCACGGCCAGCCCTACCTGGGGCCGCTGATGGACGTTTGCGCCAGGCTGGCCCTCCTCAGGGACGTGCCGAGGTTGGTCCCTCCCCTGGTCATCATCGAGTCCACCCTCACGCCCACCACCACCGACAAGCACGTCATACCCTTCTTCGAGAAGCAGGGTATCCGGGTGGGCAGGGATATCCTGCTGGGGTGCGCGCCCAGGCGGGACTGGTTCTCCAGCCCCGACAAGTCCCTGGCTACGCTGCCCAGGGTCTTCGGCGGCACCGACGAGGCCACCACCGAGGCCATGCGCCAGGTCCTGTCCATTGTCTGCGCCAGCCTGGTGCAGGCGCCCAGCCACTTCTACGCCGAGGTAGTCAAGAGCATCGAGAACGCCTACCGGCACGCGGAGATCGCCCTGGCCTTCGAGCTTTCCCGCGCCTATCCTAGCATGGACATGCGTAAGGTGCTGGAGCTGGTGGGCACCAAGTGGAACGTGGGTACCTTCCATCCCAGCTTTGGCGTTGGCGGCTACTGCATCCCGCTGTCCAGCTACTACGTCATCGAGGGGGCGGAGCGGCCCGAGGAGCTTAACATCCTGAGGCAGGCCATAAAGACCTGCGAGGAGCAGCCGGTGCGCCTGGCCCAGGTCCTTCTGGGCCGCCAGGCCAAGAGTGTGGGCATCCTGGGCCTGTCCTACACCCAGAACGTCAAGGTCTGGGCACAGAGTCCCACCCTGCGGCTGTCGGCGGTGCTGGTGGACGCCGGGGTAAAGGTGAAGGTCAATGACCCGCACTATACCCCTGAGGAGATATACAGCATCTGCGGGCTGGAGAGCTTCGACTTCCCTGGCGGGCTTGAGGAGTTTGACGTGGTGCTGGTGGTGGCGGGGCACCGCGAGTACCGGCTGGCGACCCACTCCCAGGTGCTGGCCTACCTCAAAAGCTGTCGCATGGTGCTGGACAACGCGGGCATCTGGCGTGACGTGGGGTTCGCCGCCCGGGGCATCGAGTACTACGTGCCCGGGGAGGCCTTCTGGATGGACGGCGGCACCCTGAATGTCAGGGCCGCCGCCGCGCCGGCCAGCGTGGCTGGCTCAGACAGCTAGAAAGACTGCCTATGGAGTTTGCCGTAAACGCCCCTGAAGACCGGCTGCTGCTGCTGTGCGCGCGGCTGGAGCTGTCGCCCCTGGAGAGGCAGCGACTGGAGGCCTTGCTGCAGGACCGCCGCCTGTCCTGGGAGCGGCTGCTGCGTAAGGCCGAATGGTACCGCATCTCAGCGCTGGTGTACTACCACCTGCGCGGCTATGCCGGGCCTGGCGCGCCGCCAGCCTGGGCCGTCCAGCACCTGAAGGCCGGCTACGTCCGCAACGCCGCCCGCAACGTTTACCTGATGTCCAGGCTGCGCCGCGCCCTGGACGCCCTGAGGGCCAGTGACATCCCGGCTATCGTCCTGAAGGGCGCTGCGTTGCAGGGGACTGTGTACCCCAGTCCGGCGCTCCGGCCCATGGCTGACCTGGACCTGCTGGTGCCCGAGGACAGGGCCGAGCAGGCCCAGGCTATCATTGCCGGCCTGGGGTACAGCGCCGTGGGCACCGCCGAGGCCCAGGAGCGCACCAGGCGCAACCATCGCCACCTGCCCGCCCTCGTTGACCAGCATGGCGTGGTGGCCTTCGAGGTCCACTCCCACATCGTGTCCAGGGACAGCCCTCTGCGCTTCCATATCTCCAGCTTCTGGGAAAGGGCAAGGCCGACGCTGGTGGCCGGCACAACCGCCCTGACGCTGGCCCCGGAGCACATGCTGCTTCACCTGGCGGTCCACTTCTTCCTGGACAGGCGCTTCCGGAGCTACGCCGCCGTCAGCCAGTTGTGCGACGTGGCCGAGACGGTCCGCCACTACCTGCCGGCGCTGGACTGGGGCTACCTGAGGGAACAGGCCGAGGCCTTTCACTTGACTGGCCCGCTGTACTGTGCGCTATCCTTTGCCAGCGAGCTTCTGGACGCCCCTATCCCGGCGGACTTCCTGGCTGGAATGGCGCCCGAAGCCCCGGACAGGGCTATGCTGAAGGGGCTGCTGCGCCGCCGTGTGCTGAACACCCGCCGCGTGCTGGTGAGCGCCCTGGTCGCGCCTGATGCGGACTACAGCCTGCCCAACCTGGCGGTGAGTGCCTTGCGACGCCTGGTGCCCAGCCGGAGCTACCTGGCCGAGCATTACGCGGCCCAGGACGCTCCCATCCGGCCTGGCGTGCTGTACCTCAAGCGAGTGGGCGATGCTGGCTCGCTCCTGGCGCGGTACCTGTGCAGTCCGGTGGAGATGTGGCAGGAACTCAGGGTGGACCGCTGGCTCCACTCTTTGCAGCGGAATGGTCGGTACCTGAACGGCGCGAGGCAACGTTAGTCCCTCTGGATGCAGAGTGCAGGAAGGTGTACTGATGAATACTCTACCTGGACTGAACGGGCTGGGCCAGATGCAGGCCCTTGTCCGCGAGACTGTGCTGTCCCAGGACGTGGACGGCGAAGTGGTGGTCCTGGACCTGGCCAGGGGCGAGTACTATGGCCTGAACGAGTTAGGCTCCCGCATCTGGGTACTCCTCACCCAGGGCAAGACCCTGGCCCAGGTGTTGCAGGCCCTCACCGAGGAGTACGAGGCCAACGCTGCCCAGGTGGAGTCCGATATGCTGGCGTTCATCGCCGAGCTTCAGTCCAGGGGACTGGTGGAACTGCATGCTGCCACAGGCTAGAAGGCTGGCTAGTCTGAGGCCACAGGACTGGCTTGGGCTGGCCCAGGCTTATCGCTACCTGCTGATGGCGGGCTGGCAATTGCACGTCCGCCATCGCCGCCTGTCGCGCTGGCTGGTGGAGGCGGCGCCTGGGCCGCTGCCGGCCGGCCCGGAGGCCGCGCCCCTTGCCGACTTCGCCGCCTGGTGCGTCGGCGCGGCGGCCAGGTGGCCCTTCCGCTGGGCCAGGTGCTTGCAGCGCTCCCTGGCCCTGTGCCTGTGGCTGGAGGCGTGTGGCCTGTCCCCGGTGCTACGCATCGGAGTCCGCAAGGACGGCGACAGGCTGGACGCCCACGCCTGGGTGGAGTGCCAGGGCCGCGTCATCAACGATGGCCCCATGGTGGAGCAGGAGTTCACCCTTCTGCGGGCCAGCAAGCCCGGCGAGGGCCTTCCGATAAGGGGCGAGCGTCGCCAGCCATGAGTGGCATCGTGGGCGTGCTGTACCTCGATGGGCGGACGGTGGACATGACGGTCCTGAGGGCCATGGCCCGGGCCGCCGCCTATCGCGGCCCCGATGGCGAGGGCTACTGGGCCAGCGGCCCCGTGGGCCTCGGGCACCTGCGCCTCTGCACCACGCCGGAGTCCTTTCTAGAGGTCCAGCCGGTATGCTCTCCCTGGGGAGAACACGTCATGGTGTGGGATGGCAGGCTGGACAACCGTGAGGGGCTGGCCGCCGAGCTACCTTCCCTCCTGAGGGCGCGCCTGGGCCGCGTGCCCCAGGTGTCCCGCGACTCCACCGACACCGAGCTGGTGCTGGCGGCCTACGCCATCTGGGGAACGGACTGTGTCAGGCACATCGTGGGCGACTTCGCCTTCGCCATCTGGGACGGCCAGAGGAGACAGCTTTTCTGCGCCCGCGACCCCCTGGGCATGCGCCTGTTCCACTACTACCACGATGGCAGCCGGTTCATCTTCGGCACGGAGACCAGGCAGGTCCTGCAGCACCCGGGCGTGCCTCGCGCTCCCGATGAGCTTATGCTGGGCCTGTACCTGTGCGGCAACTTCGGCGATGGCGAGATGACCTTCTACCAGGGCATTCGCCGGCTCAAGGGAGGGTGCGCACTGGTGGTGTCTGGCCGGGGCCTGGCAAAGGAGGTCTTCTGGGCACCTGACCCCGCCGACCAGGTGAGGTACAGGGACGAGGCCCAGTACGTGGAGCATTTCAGAGCGCTCCTGCTGGAGGCGGTGCGCTGCCGCCTGCGCAGCGCCTCGCCGGTGGGCATAGCCACCAGCGGCGGCCTGGACTCCGGCTCGGTAGCCGCGTGTGCTGGTTTCTGGCGACAGCGGCAGGCCGCCAGCGTCCCTCCCCTCAGGGCCTACTTCTGGACGTACCGCGACCCGCCGCTGGACGAGTCGCCCTACGCCGAGGCCGTCGCGGGCCAGTATGGGATGCCCCTTGAGCGCGTGGACATGGACGGCCTGTGGGCTATGAAGCTGGTGTCCTCGGCTGCCATGAGGGATGGGCCTTTCGGGCTGCACTTCGAGGCCATGCACCAGCGGGGCCTGGAGGCGGCCCGCCAGCAGGGAGTGCGCGTGCTCCTGACCGGCGAGGGCGGCGACGAGGCGTTCCTGCCCGGCGCCATGCTGTACCTGCGGGACTGGGCGCTGGGCCTGCGCCTTGTTGCCCTCTGGAGGGACTACCGCCGGGCCACGCCTGGGTACAGGCGCGACATGGCCCGCTACCTGCGTCGGGGCCTGGTGCCGCCCAGGCTGCGCCGGCTGCTGGGTCGGGCCACGGTAGCCATTCCGGCCTGGCTGGACAGGGACTTCGTTGCCCGCCTGCGGCTGCGCCAGCACCTGGAGGCGGCGCAGGCTTACCGATACCGCGAAAGCCCGTACCTCCAGGTGCGGGGCAGCAACCCCCTCTTCATCGGCGGCGACCAGCGGGCGGCCAGCCACGGCATGGAGCTACGGCACCCCTTCTGGGACTCCAGGCTGGTGGAGTTCCTGGCACGGGTGCCGCCCGGCGTCAGGTTCCAGGGCGGGCGCAGCAAGCTACTCTTGCGGAGGGCCATGCGCGGCATAGTACCCGCGCCGGTCCTGAGGCGAGCGCCCCACGGGGCCTTCGGGCCGCTGCTGGAGCTGGGTTTCCGGCAACGGGAGGCCGGACGCCTTGAGCAGCTTGTGCAGGACTCGTGCCTGGAGAGGCTGGGCGCCATCAACGGGGCCAGGTGCCTGGCCGTCTATCGGGCCTACCTGGCTGGCGACGACTCCAGCTTCGCCCGCCTGTTCTGGACATTCATCACGGAGGAATGGCTCAGGCTGGAGCGGCCCTTCTCAGCCGCCGCCGAGCCGGAGGGCGTCCGGGCTGCCGCCCGCTGAAGGCGCTTGCGGACATCACCCCCGTTCACCCTCTCCGAAATGAAGATTAACAGCTTTAAGGTAATTTCGGGCGGCACCGTGCCCCCTTCCTGAACTTCCCCCACAGTGGGAAGGGACTGTTCTCGCCCTTTGGGGGAGAGTCAGAGAGGGGGCCATGCTCAGCCCACGTCTTGCCCTGACATCGCAGGGGTGAGGTCCTGCGGCCCTTGCCTCACCACCCGCTCTCAAGCGTGATGGGCTCAGCCCACCTGCGCCCAGGATGCTTGAAGGGCCACCTGAGGTGTGTCCATGGCTTCCACAATTGGACTTTCCCCTGGCTCCAGCACGGCTGAGCGCGTACACCGGCACTACCTGGTGTACGGCCAGCGGCTGTGCAGCGATATCCCGCTGCCTGAACTGTGCCCATCGCCTTCCAGGGAGGTGGATATCGTGCTGCGGAGCGCCGCCTCCATTGAGAGCGTGGGCGAAGGTGGGGACTGCCGCTTGCTCACGGTGCGTCACACCAACCTCGGCTGTGACCTGCATGTGTACCAGGGCAGCAAGGGAGTCCTGCTGCGCTGGCAAGGCCACTGCGATTTCCACATATCGCGGTCAGGGAGCAGAGTGATAGTTGCTCCAGGGCCTGGCGTGGAGGGGCAGTGGGCCACGGCGACTATATACGGGCTGGTGCTGTCCTTTGCCCTGCACCTCATGGGCGTGGGCAGCCTGCATGCCAGCGCGGTAGTCCTGCCGGCCGGGGCCGTGGGGTTCCTGGCAGCCCCCGGCGGTGGCAAGTCCAGCCTGGCGGCCTGGCTGGCGTCCCACGGCGCGGCCTTCCTGACGGACGACGTCCTGGCGCTGCAGGTCGAGGCCGATGGCTACCTCGTGTACCCTGGTTTTCCCTTCGTGTCCCTCAATGCGTGCGCCCTGGAGGGCCTCGATGTCCAGCCTCGGGGCCAGCGCCCGCCGGACGCTTCCAGCGAGGCGAAGGCCCGCGTACCCGTGGACGGTGGCTGGGCGTCCTTCCACGAGGGGCCAGCCCCGCTCCGGGCGCTGTTGGTGCTGGCCCGCGAGGAGGCCCGGCGGTCGGTCTGCCTGGAGCGCCTGGGCAGGCAGGAGGCCCTGCGCGTGCTGCTGGAGCACACCAGTTGCTTCCCGCTGCTGCCCGTCCAGTGCGTGCGGCGCCAGATGGCTTTCCTTTCCAGACTGACGGGCCCGGTGCCTGTGTGGCGCCTGCGCTATCCCACGGGGTTCCAGCACCTGCCGGCGGTGGCCCAGCAGGTGCTGGATGCCGCCGGCCGAGGCTGATGCCGTGGACGCGGTCGCCATTGACGTGCGGGGGCTGCACAAGCGCTTCCCCAGGACAGCAGGCTTCAGGGACATCCTGACATTCTGGCGTCGCCAGTACACCGTCGCCCTGGACGGGGTGGACTTGCAGGTGCCAGAAGGAAGCATCCACGGCGTCCTGGGGCCTAACGGGGCAGGGAAGACGACGCTGCTCAAGGTGCTGGCCGGCCTGGTGCTGCCAGACCGGGGCTCTGTCCGGGTCAACGGCGTGGACACAGGCCGCCACCCGGAGCAGGCCGGAAGGCATCTTACCTACGTCTCCGGCGAGGAGAGGTCCCTCTACTGGAGGCTTACGGGCCGCCAGAACCTCCAGTTCTTCGCCGTGCTGCTGGACGTGCCCAGGGGCCGTCGGCGCGCTCGCGTGGACGAGGTGCTGGCCGCCGTTGGACTGGCCGACGTCGCAGACAACCGGGTCGTGGAGTACTCCACTGGCATGAGGCAGAGGCTGGCCATAGCCAGGGGGCTGCTGTCCGAGCCGGGCATCCTGCTGCTGGACGAGCCTACCCGTAGCCTAGATCCGGCCACCGCCAGAAAGCTGACGGCGTTCATACGGGAGGACCTGGTGGGACGGCAGGGCAGGACGGTGGTGCTGGCGACGCACAACATGCAGGAGGCGGCATACCTATGCGACCTGGTGGCGGTGCTGCACCGTGGCCGCGTGGTCGCCTCAGGCCCTGTCGCGGCCCTGGACGCCCGGCTGTCCGCCGCCGGACAGTACAGCATCACCGTGGCGGACGTGCCCTACGACTGCCTCCTGGGGCTGAAGGCCCTGCCTGGAGTGAGCGCGTTGAGGCTGCCAGAGCGCGACGGGCACCGCCCCATATCCTTCCAGGTCACGGTGCGAGAGCCGTCGGTGGACATACCTCTGATAGTTGACCACTTGGTGCGGGCCGGCGGCAAGGTAGCCCAGGTGAGCCAGGTGACGGTGCCCCTGGCCGACGTCATCGCCGCCCTGGCAGAGGAGGGCCAGCGATGATGGCGAAGCTGCTGGCGTTCCTGTGGAAGGACTGGGAGCAGGCCCGGAGCTACAGGCTTTCCTTCAGCCTCCAGGCCGTGACGCTCCTTCTGCCCCTGGCGGGGCTGTATTTCATGGGCCGCCTGTTCGATAGCGTGAATGTGCCAGACCTGGACAGGTACGGAGGCAACTACCCCGCCTTCGCGCTGGTGGGCGTGGTGGTGACATCCTACTCTGGCACCGCGCTGCGCGCCTTCTCCACCAGCCTTAGGACGGCCCAGTTCACGGGCACCCTGGAGGCGCTGCTCCTGACGCGGGCCAGCGTCGCCACCATGGTCTTTGGCTGGTCGCTCTACCCGTTCCTCCGGGCGACGCTGACCATGCTGGTGTACCTGGCCGGGGGCTTCCTGGTGCTGGGGCCAGGGCTGGACAACGCCGACGCGGCCAGCATGCTGGTGACGCTGGTGCTGACGGTCGTGGTCATGGGCAGCCTTGGAATCATGGCCGCGGGCTTCACCCTGGTCTTCAAGCAGGGCGACCCTTTCACAGGGGCGCTGGTGCTGGCGTCGGGCATGCTCAGCGGTACGCTGTACCCGGTAAGCGTTCTGCCTGGCTGGCTCCAGGCTGTGGCCCTGCTGTTGCCTTACACCCACGCCATAGAGGCCATGCGCCTGGCCGCGCTGCGGGGCCTGTCGCCCGTGGAGCTGGCGCCACAGCTACTGCCCCTGGCCCTTTACGCCGCCGTCCTGGTGCCGCTAGCCGCGTGGACCTTCAGCCTGGCCCTGCGCCGGGCCAGGATTGAGGGAAGCCTGGCCCATTACTGATGGCGACTGGCAGGGCAATCATTCGCAGCAATGAGTCGCGCACTACTAGTCCTCCCTGGTGAGGCCGTAAAACTGTAGGGGCAACCCTCGTGGTTGCCCAGGGCAGGCACAAGGCCTGCCCCTACAAGATGGCCTTCCATTTGCAGCATTTTCAAACAGGCCCGGTATCAGGCAGGCGGCGCCCTTTGCTTGCAGAAAGGCAGGGGCGGGTCTCAGACCCGCCCCTCATATACCGCTACGCGGAAGTGGCTGGAAACGCCGCTAGATGTCCAGGAGGCGCTCAAAGAGCGCGACCATGTCCGCCAGGTCCAGGCGTCCGTTGCCGTTGAAGTCAAACGCTGCGGTGTGGCCCTGGACAGCCGGGGTCTCCCAGTCTGTGAACAGCTCCACGAGATCGGCGAAGTCGGACCGGCCATTGCCGTTGACGTCCTCGCAGAGGCCATCGCTATCCAGGTCGCGTGAGGGAGAGTCCAGGCCCGGGAGTAGAGGGCAGTGCATGCCGGTCACGGTCACGCTGGCGGACGTAGTTTGCGGGCTGAACCTGTTCCCGGAGTCGTCATCTATCATGCGGACGTTTATGTTCGCCCTGGTGGTGCCCTCGCGCACCCCCTTGAAGACAATGGTGGCGATGGTCGCGCCGGTCTGGCCGGGCTGGAGCCGCTTCCTGGTGTCCACGGCCTTGAGCCTTACCCTGGAACCGGATACAAGCTCGTGCTCGGTCAACCCCAGGTCGGGGAACTCCACGTCAACCACCTGGGCCACGTCCGCGCTCTCCAGGGCTACCTCGATGTCATAGCCCGCGACGCCCGAGGGCGCGGCGCTGATTACCAGCTTCGCCTCGGCGGTCTCACCAGCCATCAGCGACACGCCCTGGATGGAGATGGAAGGGCTTTCTGGCCTGGGCGTCGCCGTGGCCGTTGGCCTGGGTGTGGGAGTAGAGGTCGGCCTTGGGGTAGGCGTCGCGGTGGGCCTGGGCGTGGGAGTGGCCGTCGGGTGCTGGTGTGGCGGCGTGGCTGTCGCGGTGGGTGTGGGGCTGGGAGTTGGCGCCGGCTGCTGTGGCTGCCCGTCCTGGATGGCCTCGGGGCCGAGCTCGGTCACCGTGCTGTAGGCGTACTGGCCGGCCTTGTCATACGCCTTCACGTACAGGTACGCGTACTTCCGGGCGTGTCTGGAGAGGTCCACCGTATAGGTGTATGGCCCGGATGTCTTCTCGGCCACCCTGTTCTCGTCCACGTAGAACTCCACGCGGGCGATGCTCTTATCGTCGCTGACGGTCGCCTCCAGGGTGGCCTTCTTGCCCGACATGGACACGCTCAGGCCCACCTGGGGCGGGTAGTCCGGCGAGGTGGCGAAGGTGTAGTCCACTGGCTCTTCCCGGTCCCGCATGGGTTGCAGGTCGTTGAACTGGATGCCGTTGGCCGGCAGCGAGTCCAGGGGCGTCACTAGCGCGTCAACCTGGCTGGAGTAGTAGGACTTGCCAGTGACCAGTCGCTGGCTGATGATAGCCCGGTGCCTGGGGTCCTCCTGGTCCTTGCGGAGCAGGACGAAGTCATGGGGAAGGTCCCCCTTGCCGGTGTAGTCGAAGAAGCGCCAGAAGGAGTTGCTGTTGGGAGTCCAGCCAAAGTACAGGGGGTGGTCGGACAGGAACTGGCTCCCCCTGACGTCCACGTACACGGTGGAGCAGCCCTCGCCTCCGACGATGGGCCTGTCCTCGAACATGGACTCGCGACACTCGCGCTGCTGCTGCCGGAGGTCAAAGGTCTCGTGGTCCTTGAAGACTGTGCGTATCAGCCTCAAGGGCTTGTCCGGCTGGGCTGCGTTGGTGTAGCTGCCCACGTGGAAGCCCACGTCCTCCAGGGCGCTGCTGTGGCTGCCGCCCTGGACCAGGCTGTCCTGGAGGAAGCTCTCGGTGGACAGGGTCTCCACGCCGAAGCGGCCATTCTGGATGAGGCTGGTATGGTGGTAGCGGTAGGTGCCGTTGTAGGCCCCCCAGATGATGCCGGCGTAGCCGTTGCGCCAGAAGAGGTTGTCCACCATGTCAATGTCGGGGATGTTGTTGCTCCAGGTGCGGATGCCGGCGGCGTAGTTGCTATGCCCCTCGTTCTTGACGAAGACCATGGGGCGGATGTTGCCGGTGCCGTCCTCACGCTCGGTGCGGAACGCGGCGGCCCTGTCGCCGACGCCGGTGCTCTCTATGCCGGCGCCCGTGCCAACGTTGCCCAGCAGCACCTGGTCGAGCTGGTCCAGCCAGAATATGCCCTCGTCGCGCCCGACCTCGGTATCGGGCTTGTGGAGCCGGACACCCAGGTTATGCACCAGCACATTGCCGATAGGCCCGTCCTCGGAGCGTTCAGTCTCGGGCGAGCGCTCTACGTAGAAGCCGCTGCTGACGGAGTCGAAGCCCACGTTGTCCTCTACCAGGACGTCATAGGTCTCGTGGGTCACTATCCAGCGGAAGCCCGAGAGCCAGATGGCGTTGCCCCGGACCACCATCCCCAGGGAGCTCTCCCGCATCATGTGCATGTGGACAGGGTAGCGGGCCATGGCGCCGTAGTGGCCCATGTACCTGAACTCGGTGTACATGACGTTGCCCGAGGAGCCGTGCATGAACATGGTGTGGGCGAAGCGGCGTTTGGACCAGTCGCTGGCCAGCTCGCTGGCGCTGACGCCCTGCAACTCGGTGGTGACCAGGACGTTGCGGGTGAGCAAGCCTACCTCGGCCCGCATGGGCGCGGTGCCGGAGTGGAAGTAGCGCAGCGGCGCGTCCAGGCTGATGCGCGTCTTGCCGCCGCTGATGGCCTCCAGGGCCTTTATGGTCCTTACTTCTTCCTGCCAGAGTTCGTCGGAGTCGGCGTTCTTCTCTTTGCCGTCCACGACCCTGTAGGCGCGCGGCATGGTGCTGGAGGTAACGACCACGGTGCCGCCCACGTACCAGTCGGCCACGTTGTTCTCGACGACCACGGACGTGGCGCCCGCCTGGGCGTCCTGGGCCAGCTTGGACCAGGTCCGGACGAGGGGTGCGCCGTGGGACTCCCAGCGGCCGCCGTGCATGACCCACAGGCCGGTGTCGCCTTCCGCGAACTCCGGCCCGCCCTTGAACCTGACGTCCCTGGGCAGCACGAAGACCAGTTCGTGCCTTATGTTCCTGGGTATAGGGCTGGCGGCGGTGCCCATGTCCAGGGTGCCGCCCTGGTGTACCATGAGGTTGCCGCTCAGCTTGAGGCGGGTGCTGTGCTCGCGGGAGACGCGCAGCGTGCCTTCTATTTCCACGCTGCCTATGACAGCGTCCGAGGAGACATCGTAGGTTACGGTAGTGCCCCTGCCTATGGAGACCTCATCACCTGTCCTGGGGACTCTGCGCAGGCTCCATACGCCAGGATCGGACCAGTTGCCGCTAGCGACGCTGCGGACCGTGTCGGCGGCGGCGCTGCTTGCGGTCAGCAGGCCCAGTGCGGGCACCGCCAGGGCCAGCAGCAAAGAAAAGAGGAATGCCAGGCTGGCCCTCCTTGTCCTGTTCCTCTTATGCCTTTCATCCAGCACGCCATGGTTCATGGCAGTATGGTCTCCCCTCTATATTGCATGCTACGAGAAAAATCGTCCATTCCCGCAGGGGCAACTTTTTCGGGAGTTTTAACGCCTCGAAGTTTTATCTTTGTTACGCATAATACAATTAAATCGGTGTGCAATTGATGTGAAGCGGGTTTAGTTTGGCTGTGCGCCCGTGTGGACTCGGGCCGCAAGGGGCATGGTCAGCCAGCTACCGAGGCTTGTGAGGGTGTGGCGTGTCACCGATGGTAAGCGTAATCATTCCTTCATACAACAGGGCCCACATGCTGGGCACGGCCATCAAAAGCGTCGTGGCCCAGGTCTTTCAGGACTGGGAGCTTGTTGTGGTGGACGACGGGTCCACCGACAATACGCAAGAGCTGGTCTACGCCTTCGGGGACGAGCGCATCCGGTACATTCGGCAGGAGCGGAACACCGGCGCTTCCGCCGCCAGGAACCGGGGCCTCGCCGTTTCCAGGGGGAAGTACCTGGCCTTCCTGGACTCCGACGACGAGTGGTCGCCTGAGAAGCTGGCACGGCAGATGGATGTATTCCGCAAAAGCGCCCTGAGGCCGGGCGTCGTCTATACCGGCGTGTGCAGGGTGGATGTGCTGACAGGCCGCGTGCGCGTGCAGCGGCCACGGGTGCGTGGCGACGTCTATCAGCTCCTTCTGCGGCGGTCGCCCTTCGCCTTCAGCACCATAGCCGCCGAGAGGGGCCTGGTGCTGGGCGTGGGCGGCTTTGACGAGTCCCTGCCCAGGGGCATGGACCGTGACCTGCTCATCAGGCTGGCGCGGGCCACCGCCTTCGATGGCCTGCCCGACGTGCTGGTCAGGATGTACGAGAACCACGGGGGCCAGCTACGCGGGGACCTGGCGGCGACCATAGCCTACAAGCGGCGCCTCGTGGAAAAGCTGGCCACCTATCCCTGCGTCAAGCCGGCGGTGCTGGCAGACCACCACCGCAGCCTTTGCCGCCTGCTCATAGACCAGGGCGACGGCCACGCCGCCCTGGCGGAGGCCCTCAAGGCGGCGACGCTCTCTCCCTTCAGCCCAGGCTCCCTAGCAGTGGTAGGCCGTGCCCTGCTGGCCTCCCTCACCAGCCGGCACCCGGAAGGCTGAGAGCGCAGGCCCCCCTTGCAGGTGTGGTCATGGGGACCACCCTCCCGCTCTCGTACCGTTCTCCCTGCCGGCCTCGCTGATTCCAGACCAGGAGGTAACCAGTTGGCTACCGAGAGAGAAACGCTGGGCCTTCGGCCAGAGGATGCGCGCGCGCCGGATGCGGTGCCGCGCGTGTGCGCCATCATACTGACCTTCAACCGGCTGCACAGGCTCCAGGCCTGCCTGCCAGCGGTCCAGTCCCAGACCAGGCCTCCCGACACCATTCTGGTAGTGGACAACGCCAGCACAGATGGCACCGCCGATTACCTCATGTCCATGAAGGCATCTTCTCCCGGGCTGGTCGTGCTGAGGACACCCGAGAACCTCGGCCCCGCTGGTGGCTTCGCGGCGGGCCTCACCTGGGCGCTGGAGGGTGGCTACGACTACGCCTGGCTGTTCGACGACGACAGCATCCCAGCTCCTGACTGCCTGGAGGTCCAGCTCCGCGAGGCGCTCCGGGACGGAAAGGTCTTCGTGCTGTCCAGGAACGTGGACGAGGACGGCAACTCGACCTACTACGCGGCGTGGAGGGGCGTCCTTGTCCCGGCGGAGGCCGTCCGCGTAGCCGGCGTGCCCGACAGGGACCTGTTCTACTCCAAGGAGGATACCGAGTGGTACAGGAGGCTCTCCACCGTGGCGGGGCTGGAGCGTCTCAGGGCGCCCGAGGCCGTGGTGCGGTACTGGCGCTTCCACCCCACCAAGAGGGCTGCCTGGAAGTACTACTACTTTGGCCGCAACACAGTCCACTACCGCCTGCGCGTCCAGGTGACCCGTAGCTGGGCCTGGCGTCTCAGTCGCATGGCGGTGGTGCTGGCGAGGCTCTGGGCCAGAGCTATCTTCCTGGAGGACCAGAAGCTCAGAAAGTGCGGGTTCCTGGCCCTGGGCATCTGGCATGGCCTCCTGGGCCGCACCGGTAAGATAGTAGACCCCGCCAGGGGCTAGCCTGCCCCTGCGAAATACGGTGCTATCTCCCTCTTGTGGCTTCACGACACTTTTCCATGGGGCGTGGGCGAGGGCATATCCATCCCAGTTTACTGCGAGGTGGTATTGCGATGAAAGTAAGCATTGGCCGTGCTGCCAGGGAACTGGGCGTGTCCCGCGATACTCTGCGCCGCTGGGAGGCGGATGGCAAGATCCCGGTGGAGCGGACTACCAGGGGGCGCCGCCTGTACGACCTGTCGAAGCTCTGTGACGTACTGCCTTCTACCAGGCCCGCCGGACGCATCACCCTGGCCTATGCCAGGGTAGGCTCGGAGGTCCAGAAGGAGTACCTGTCCAGGCAGGTCGCGTTGCTGGAGTCCTACTGCACCATTAACGGCTGGGTCTTCGAGGTGGTGCGGGACATAGGCATAGGCGCCAGCCACGCCAACCGCGGCCTGCGCCAGCTTGTGCGCCGCATCTGTAGCGGCGAGGTCTGCCGCCTGGTCATCACGAACCACGACCGGCTGCCCAACCTCTGCCTGGAGTCCCTTCTGGCCCTGTGCAAGCAGTTTGGCGCCGAGGTGGTCATCGTCAATCCACCCCACGACAGCAGCTCCCAGGAGGATGACCTGGCCGGCGATATCCAGGAGCTGGCATCCATCTTCTCGGCGAGGCTCCGCGGCCAGGGCGGCGACAGCGTGAAGCAACTGCTGTCCACCATCAAGGGACTTGTGGACGCGGCAGCCTCCCGCGACGTGGCACCGGACAACGTTGGCGTCCTGACCAGGCCATGGGTCTAGCATGGCCCTTGCCCCTGGGCGATGGAGCCAGAAGCAGACTCTTAGCACTGTAGATAAAGGGGATGCGATATGGAGCAGGAGCTGGACTTGAAACGCTACCTCGATGCCCTGGTCCGCAGGTGGTGGGTAATTGTGGCGCTGGCCGCGGCCGCCGCCGGGGCGACCCTCTGGGCGACGCCCAGGCCGGTGCCCAGCTACGAGGCCTCGGCCTCCGTGGTCTTTGAGCCACAGGTGGGGCCTGTGGGGAGCATGCTAGCCGAGGGCACCATTCCGCCTGGCCTGTCCCTGACCACCCAGATGGAGCTTATGAGAAGCCCTCACGTGTTCACCCTGGCCGCCAGCAAGGTGTACCCGGACACAGGGCAGTCAGACCCGGGCAGGCTGGCCGCCGAGGCCCAGCAGCTCCAGAAGAGCGTGTCCACAAAGCAACTCAAGGACAGCGGAGTGGTGGTCATCACCGCCAGGGCGCCAGACCCTGACCTGGCCGTGAGGCGGGCCAACGCCATGGCGGAGGCCTACATAGAGCATACCAACCAGGAGCAAGCTACCGCCATTTCTCGTGACCTGGACACCATAGCCCAGCAGCTCCAGACCTTACAGCATGTCAGGCTGGAGGCTTCTACCGCTGACCTCTCGCGGCTGCCGGCCATGGCCTTGAGGCTGCGGGATGCCAGCGGGGGGCTGGGACTCGCCATGCAGTGGCTGGATGAGTATGCCCAGGCCGGCCACGGGCCAGGCCCCCAGGTGCAGGCTATCCTTGGCCTGGAGGGCATGCTGGCCCAGGCCATCTCCAGCCTTGGTCAGGTGGAATCGGAGATAGCCCGGCTCCGGCAGGACAGGGGCGACACCGGTGTCCTGGATGTCCGGGGCCAGGCACAGGGCAAGCTCCGGGAGGCCGTCAGCGCCCTGGACCTGGTGGTCAACAGGCTGGACGCGGCCATCGCTCAGCTAAAGACCCAGACACCTGGCACCGTCACGGCGGACCAGGTCGTCAGGGAGGTCTCCGCCGCCACGGCGTCGGTATCGGCCGCCAGGGAGTCGCTGGAAAGGGCCAGGGCCATCTCCGCCAGTACCCAGGTGACGCTGGCGGCCAATCGCCTGTCCACCCTGCGCTCCAGCCTCAATGACCTGGCCGGACGCCTGGCCAGCCTGGGGCTGGAGGAAGGTGGCACGCTGGACGCGGGAGAGTCGCTGTTGATGAGCAACCAGATGAGGACGCTGGGCCTGGCCATGGACTCGCTGGTACAGGACCTGCGCTTCCTGCGCAACGCTCAGACCAGCCCCCTGGTCTCTGGGGCGTTGCTTACCGCCGAGGAGCAGGTGCTGGCGGGTGCCGTGTCCCTGGCCGGCGCGTCAGAGCTTTTCGGGCAGATCGGCAGAGTGCCCACTGTGGACCCCAGGGCCTCGCAGCTTTCGGTGCTGAGGGAGCGCACCGCTAAGGTGTCCAGTGGCCTGAGCGAGCTGGCGGTCAGCCTGGACAGCCAGGCCGCCGCAACGGACGGGGCGGACGATGCCTCCGGGCAACAGCTCCTGGTTGCCCAGGTGAAGGCGCTGAGGACATCGCTGAGTGTCTCCGCGGCCCAGGTCGCGCCTGCTCGCGTGCGGGAGACCGACCCGATGCTATATGCCCTCCTGCTGACGGCAGAGGAGCAGTTCCAGCATGCCGACGCTGCCCTGGCCGGCGCGACAAACTTCCTGGAAGGCACGTCCGCGCCGGTGGCGGAGGTAGCCGCCAAGCAGCTCCTGGCCCTGGAGGACCTGGCCCAGAGCGCCGCGTCCTCCGTGGACTCCGTGGCTGGGGAGCTTGGTCAGGTCCGACAGAGCATCGAAGTCGGCCAGCCGGTGCCTGCCTCGACCTTCGGGCCTCTGCACGAGAGGCTGGTATCCGCCTCTGCCGCTGTCACGTCCCTGGTACAGGGTGTGGACGCGCTTCTTGACACCGAGACAAATCCAGCGGTGTACTCCAGCCTGCAGGTGCTGGCTGTGAGGCTTGGCGGCATGTCCAGCGTGCTGAGCGACGCCGTCACCAGCGTGCGGCAGATGGCCTCGGGTGCTTTTCCTCTCAAGCCCTGGCACCAGATTGCCCGGGAGCAGGTGGAGGAGGCCCACAGCGTCGTCGAGGCCGTTGCTGGCAGGCTGGAGCAAACCGAGGGTTTCAGCCAGTCGGCGCAGTCTGGCGCGGACCTGGGCATCGCCGCCGGCATGCTGGAGTTGGCTTCGGCCCAGGTCCAGGCGGGCAGGCAAGGGGAAGACGATGTGGCAGCGGTCGCCCAGCTTATCCGGCTGGGAGAGGTGCTGGATGGCTCCAGGGCAACCGTCAACGAGCTCAAGAGCGAGCTTACGCAGTTTGGCAAGCCCTCCACCGCAGCCAGCGCCCTCTACAGACAGCTTATCGAGTCTTATCAGCAGCTACAGCTCAGCCGGCTGCTGTCAGGCTCAGGGGATATCCGGGTTGCCAGCCCCGCCGTCTCGGCTGACCGCGTGAGGGACACCGACATGCAGGCCAACGTCCTGCTGGGGGCCGGCGCCGGGCTGCTGCTGGGGGTGCTGTCGGTGCTGGCGCTGGAGTACCTGGACCGGCGTCTGAGGACGCAGGCGGACCTGCGGCGCAGCCTGGCCCTGCCTGTCCTGGGCGCCGTGCCTGTAGCCCGGGGCCGCTGGGACCCCCACCCCAGGCTGGTGCCCGATGCAGGCCCGCTGGCCTTCTCCGAGGCTGTGCGTATGCTCCGCACCAACGTGGAAGCCGCCCTGGAGGGCCGGGGTGCCAAGGTACTGCTGGTGACCAGTCCCCAGGAGGGAGATGGCAAGACCACCCTGGCCGCCAATCTCGCCCGCAGCATAGCCCTGGAAAAGCGCAGGGTGCTACTGGTGGACGGGGACCTGCGCCGGCCGGACGCGGCCTCGTCCTTCGGCATGTACAGGGAGAAGGGCCTGGGCACGGCACTCCGCAACGGCGAGCCGCTGGCGGCGCTCATCGCCAGGGCCGACGGAGTGGACGTGCTGCCAGGCGGCGAGGCATTGTCGGACCCGGCGGACGTTCTCTCCTCGGAGGCGTTCAGAGGGGTGCTGCGATGGGCCAGGGGCATGTACGACACCGTCATCCTGGACGGCCCGCCGGCCATCGGCTTCGCTGACACGCTGGTCCTGGCCCGCAACGCCGACGCAGTCCTGCTGGTGGTGCGGGCCAGGCGGACTACCTCGGAACTGGCCCAGCAGAGCGCCGGGACGCTGGCGACTGTGAGCGTCCCGGTGATCGGTACGGTCCTGAACATGGCCGGGCGCAGGGAGGCGGGCACGCTGTCTGACAGGAAGTACCGCCCCAGGGCCAGGCGTCGGAAGGGCAGGGCCGCCCAGGACAGGGAAGCGGCGGCCAGCCCCGCCGCCAGGGCCAGGACGTGATGGCCGGGCCTGTGACGCTGCCTCCATCACACCTGGCAGCCCTGGCCTGACGGGGTAGGGAGCATATCGGCTGACTCACAGGGACATGGCGATAGCACACTCTGAGGGCCGCGCCCTGACCGGGATAGTCGCGGCAGCATGGCTCGGCTTCATCATATACCTGGCCCTCATGCCCCGGCTCCCGCAGCTCCCCCTGGTGCCCGTGAGGAGCGGGCCAGTCCTGGGCCACTATGGGGCGCACCTTGTGCTGGCCGTGCTGGCCTATCTCCTGACCACTCCGGGGCGGGCCAGCCTGCTCCACCGCGTCCGTGGCGCGGCCATGGCCACTGCGCTGGCCATCGGTACCGGCGTCCTCATCGAGGTGCTGCAGGCGACCGCCACCCAGGAGCGAGAGGCCCAGTTGTCCGATGTCCTGGTGGATGCCGCCGGCGGCGCCACCGGGGCGCTGATGGTCTTTGCCCTGGACCAGCTCAGGGTGAGCCAGGTCCTGCTGCGGACTGCTGCCGCCGCCGGAGTTGTGGCGCTGATGCTGCTGGTGGGAGTCAGCGCCATGGTCTGGGACCCCAGCTATCCCCGCATGGGCGACCACTGGCACGCCCGCTACATGGTGTCTGTGTGCGGCAGGGTGGCGCGCCCCTTCCCGGCCACTGAAGGGGCTGTGCATAGCCACGGGGGCCGCTCCATCCATATCCACCCTTACAGGCCGTCGGAGGCTGGCGCCAACGCCAACCTGGGGCGCTTCTTCCTCAACTCGGGCGGCGAACTGACAAGCACGAGCCTCACGCTGCCCTCTGGCCAGCGCTACGTCAACGGCGACCGCTGCCCTGATGGCAGGCCCGGCCGTGTGGTGGTGCTGGTGGATGGCCTCCCTGTCCAGGACCCGCCGTCCTACGTCCTGCGTGACGGCGACGTTATTTCCATCTCTTTTGAGGCCGAGGGCGAGTAGAAGGTAAGGTCGTGCAGGGAGGAACAATGCTGGTTTGGGGACCGGTGCTGTGGGGTCTGGTGGTGCTGGCCGGCGCGGTTGCCCAGATGGTGGATGGCGTGGTGGGCATGGGCTTCGGCGCATTCTCCGGATCCATCATGATCGCGGGCGGCATCAGCCCTGTGCTGACAGTCGCCATAGTCAACACGGCCAAGGTTGGCTCTGGCCTCTTCTCGGGCCTGTCTCACTGGAGGTTCGGCAACATACGCTGGCGCTGGGTGCTGCCCCTGGCGGTGTCGGGCGCGGCCGGCAGCTCGGCCGGCGCCCTGCTGCTGACGCACATTCCGGCCCAGACCGCGCGGGTATGGGTGCCCTTCCTTCTCCTGTGCATGGGTGTCCTCATACTCCGGCGCATCTGGTCGCGCACCAGGGGCTATCCCGTGGTGGCGGGGGGAAGCCAGGACTGGACCGGCTCTCTCAGGGGCAGGCTGCACTACCGGCTGAAGGTGCTCCACCGTCGGGTGCCTGCCTTTGTACGGCTTTCTGGCATTGGCTGTGTGGCTGGCCTGCTGGGGGGTGTCAGCGGGGCCTATGGCCCCTTCGCCACGTCGTCGGTGCTGCTCTCGGAGGGTGGCCGCGCCAGGCACGCTGTTGGCTCGGTGAACCTGGCGGAGTTCTTCGTCGCCTGCGCCGCGTCCGCCGTGCTTGTCCTTAACTCCGACCACGGCGGCTTTCCCTGGCAGTTCCCGCTGCTGCTTGTCCTGGGCAGCGCCCTGACCGCGCCCCTGGGGGCGTACCTGGTGGGCCGGCTGCCGGGGCGTGTGGTGGGTGTGGCGGTGGGGACAGCCCTCATATGTGTCAACCTGTGGGCCATATCCAGGGCGCTGGTATAAGCGTGGAGCCTGGACTGCGTCCCGGCCCGGCGCGGTACCCAGGGAGCGGAGGGTGAAAGTCTATGCAGAGTGAAAGAGTGCTGCTGCAAGTACCTGATGCCACTCCCGCCGATGGCCTTGTCACCGGCCAGGTGCTGGTGTCAGTCGTTGTCCCCGTGTACAACGAGCGGGAAAGTATTCCGGTGCTGTACGAGAACATCAGAGCGGTGCTGGACAGCCTTGGCAAGTCCTGGGAGCTCGTGTTCGTGGACGACGGCAGCCGGGACGGGAGCTTCGAGGTCATGCGGGCGCTCTACCTGCGGGACGGGCGGGTGACCGTGGTACGGCTGCGGCGCAACTTCGGGCAGACGCCGGCGCTGGCTGCGGGCTTCGATCATGCCAGGGGCAAGGTGGTCATCACGCTGGACGGCGACCTCCAGAACGACCCGGCGGACATCCCACGGCTGCTGACCAAGCTGGAGGAAGGCTTCGACATAGTGAGCGGCTGGCGGCGGGCGCGGCACGACCCGGTGCTCACCAAGGTCCTCCCCTCCGTCCTCTCCAACAGGCTGGCGTCCTGGCTGACGGGCGTCAGTCTGCACGACCATGGCTGCACCCTCAAGGCTTACCGCCAGGAGATTATAAAGGGCATTCACCTGTACGGCGAGCTCCACCGCTACATTGCCGCCATCGCCAGCTCGGTGGGCGCCCGCGTGGCAGAGGTGGAGGTGCGGCACCATCCACGCCAGAACGGACGCTCCAAGTACGGCT
>DAOUAM010000096.1:0-23444 GCA_034433305.1 Dehalococcoidia bacterium
GACGTGCAGGCGCCCAGGACGGCTACAATGCCAGTCATGACCAGTGATAGACAGGAGAGCTTGTGCATGGCCGGGGCCTCCCATCAGGTGGCTGATCCCTTCCGCTCGGCCCTCTTCCTGACCTTACCCCCGAGGGGGAAGGGACTGCTCTCGCCCCTCTGGGGGAGCTAGAGAAGAAGGTCAGCACCAATGTGCATCACGTGTAACCAGATAAGCGGGAACAAACGCCTCTGTTAAGCACAAGTGGCACCGTCCCAGCTCTGTCTCTGTCAGTTTGGATGCTCTCCGACAGGGCCGGGATTCAGTAGGCCAGGTGGGAGGCGTCGTTGAAGGCGTTGATGCGCCAGAGGGCGTTGTTGAGGCGGGTGACGCCGTCCAGGGGCCAGCGCTCCAGGTCCAGGGTGAAGTCGAATACGGCGGTGTTGAGCACGGTCATGCCCCAGGTGCGGCCAGCGCCCATGAGGGCCGAGAGCATGTACTGGAGTATGCCGCCGTGGGTCATCACCAGCACCATGTCGCTGTTGGCGTGGCGGCCCAGGATAGTCCTGATGACGCGCCTGGCCCGGTCGCGACGGCTGCGCAGGCTCTCGGCGCCCTCCACTATGTCCCACAGCCGGGTGCGGCGGAACTCCTGGGCCACGTCCGGGTACCTGGCGGCGATCTCCTCCCACGTGAGGCCGGAGAATATGCCCACGTCGTGCTCGCGGAGGGCGTCCCAGTACACCACGGGCGCGACCCAGCCCTGGGCCAGGACCTCCACGGTCTGGACGCAGCGCTTCTGCGGGCTGGAGTAGACGTGGGTGGGCACCAGGCCCTGCCTGTCGAAGCGCTGGCGCAGCCGGCGGGCCTGGGCCAGCCCTGCCTCGGACAGCTCGTACTCCAGGACACCCTGGAACCTGCCCTCGGCATTGGCCGTTGTCTCGGCGTGCCGGACAAATATCAGCCTCATGGCCTACACTCCTGTGGCGGGATGCTGCGCGCGACGCCCCTACGGGCTGGCCGGCCTGATTTCCCCCTGGCTGTTGGCTGCCAGGAGCGCGACGAAGTCGTAGCCGCGCCGGCGTATCTCGTCGCTGCCGCCCTGGCGCCTGTCCAGGATGCACATGACCTTGACCACCTGGCAGCCGGCGGCCTCCACGGCCTCAATAGCGTGGATAAGGTTGGAGCCGGTGGTGCAGGTGTCGTCCACGATGGCGACCCTGGCGCCAGGGGACAGCGGCCCCTCGATGCCACGTTTGCCGCCGTACTGCTTGGCCTCCTTGCGCACAATAAGCCCGGCGATGGGATGGCCCTCCAGGTAGCTCATCACCGCCACGGCGGACACGATGGGGTCAGCGCCCAGTGTCGGCCCGGCGATGGCCTGGGCGCCGCACTCCCGCAGGATGGGCAGGAATGCCTTCGCCACGTGGTAGGCCCCTTCCGGGTCCAGGGTGATGATGCGGCCATCGAAGTAGTAGGAGCTGGTGCCGCCGGAGGAAAGCTTGAACTCGCCGAAGAGCAGGGCGCCCTTCTGCCTGGCCAGCTCCAGTATGGTCTCGGCTTCGGACTTGCTCACTGGCCCTCCTCAGGGAAATCAGAGTTTACATCCACAAGAGACTACCACAAAACGGCCTCGGCGCGGGAGCACAGGGGCAGGCATGCCACTCTCCCATTCAGGGCCTATCCGACAACTCCTGGTCCGGCAGGGGGCTTTTAGCCCTCTTCCTGGCCTTCCCCCAGGGGGGGAAGGGACATCCTCGCCCCCATTGGGGGAGAGCTAGACCTGTCCCCTCGATAAGCTCGGGGCAGGCACTGAGCTTGTCGAAGGAGAGGGGGCTGGCCTTATGCACAGGCACCTTTCATGCGCGCACCAGGCGCCGGGCCTATGGCGTCCAGCACAGCAGGGCAGGGTGCCCTTGAGGGCGAGGCGTGTGCCCTGGGAAGCGCCGTCAGGCGCGGTAGAGACCGTGCTCGTGAATGTAGGCCTCCACGGCGTCGGGTACCCAGTAGCGGATGGACTTGCCCTGAGCCACGCGCCGGCGCAGTTCGGTGCCGCTGATGTCTATGCGCACGCCGTTTATGAGCACCACCTTGGCCGACACGCCGGGCGAGATGGCGTCCAGCGCAGTGGGGTCGAAGTTGGGCGTGCCAGGCCGCGAAATGCCCACCACGGTAGCCATCTCGAAGATGCGCCCGGGCTCTCGCCAGCGGTGGACTTCCCTCAGGGCGTCCAGCCCCAGGATGACGTACAGCTCAGAGTCCCAGCCCAGGGACTGACGCAGCTCCACCAGGGTATCCACCGTGTAGGTGGGCCCTGGCCGCCTGACCTCGATGTCGGAAGCCTTGAAGGTGGGGTTGGAGGCCACGGCACACTGCACCATGGCCATGCGGTGGCGCGCCTCGGTGATGCGCTGGCCGGCCTTGAACCACGGCTGGCCAGCGGGGATGAACAGCACCTGCTCCAGCCCCAGCACGCACCGCGCCTCCTCCGCTGCTATCAGGTGGCCGATATGGATGGGGTCGAAGGTGCCTCCGAAGATGCCTACTTTCAAGCGGCTACTCCCACTGCCACTCGACCTTGCCGATGCGGACTGTGTCGCCCGGCGCGATGCCGGCCTCCTCCAGCGCCCTGACCACTCCCAGCTTTTTCAGGTGGCGATAGAATTGCATCCTGGCTGGCCAGCTAGTCTCGTCAATCATCTCGGCGATGCGGGCCGCCACTGGCGCATCCACGATGAAGGTGCCGTTCTCCCTGCGGACCTGGACAGGCTCGCGCCGTGGCCTGGGCCGCAGCACAGGCACCTCCTCGGCCGGCGCCGGCAGCGACGCCGCCTCCATGGCCCGGGCCTCCCGCAGCAGGCGCAACACCTCGTCCAGCAGGGCATCCAGGCCCTCCCGCGCCACGGCCGAGATGGCATGGGCCGGTGCCCCCTCCCGGGCCAGCGCGGCCTGGAGTGCCGGCAGCCTCTCCCTGACCTCTGGCAGGTCTATCTTGTTGATGGCCACCACCTGGGGCTTGCGGGCCAGGGCCTCGTTGAACAGCCGCAACTCCTGGTTTACCTGCCGGTACACGGCCACGGGGTCTTCCAGCGCACCGTCCACCATATGGACCAGCACGCGGGTGCGCTCCACGTGGCGCAGGAAGTCATGGCCCAGGCCGGCGCCCCGATGTGCGCCCTCGATGAGGCCAGGGATGTCCACCATGACGAAGGTCTGGCCACGGTGCTCCACCACGCCCAGGACAGGCTCCAGGGTAGTGAAGGGGTAGTCGGCGATCCTGGGGCGTGCCGCGCTGACGGCTGCCAGCAGGCTGGACTTGCCGGCGTTGGGCGCGCCGACGATGCCCACGTCGGCCAGGAGCTTCAGCTCCAGGCGCACAGTAAGCTCCTCGCCTGGCTCGCCGGCTTCGGCCAGCAGGGGAAAGCGATTGGTGGGAGAGGCGAAGCTGGCGTTGCCTCTGCCGCCCTTGCCGCCCCTGGCCAGCAGCACGCGTTGCCCGGGCGCGGCCAGGTCCGCCAGGAGCCGGCGAGGCTCCTCGGCAGTCCAGACCTGAGTGCCCACCGGAACGGGTATAACGACATCGGCACCGCGCCGGCCGTGCCGCCGCGCCTTAGCGCCGTTGCCACCGCTCTCCGCTATGAACCGGCGCTTGTAGCGGAAGGCCAGCAGCGTGTTCTCGTTGGGGTCGGCCACCATGTACACGTTGCCTCCGTCGCCTCCGTCTCCGCCGTCAGGCCCGCCCCTGGGGACGAACTTCTCACGCCGGCCGCTTATGGCGCCGTTTCCACCCCGGCCACTGGCTATGTGGATAACCGCACGGTCAATCATCGCAGGTAGAAGGGTAACAGTATTCTCTAATAAGCGAGTGGACAGTGGGGATACTGGCTTCGTCAGGTAGGGAGTTTGCAGTCATTGTAGCATGGCCGGCATGTGGATTCATTGGGGACAGGGGTAGAATGTTTGAGCGGCGGGCCGTCCATAGGTGGTATGAGAACTGGGATAGTCTCCAGGTTATCCACAGAACGGCTAGGTTATCCACGCTAATCGGCCAGTTATCCACATAGTTATGTCTAGCGTGTTGATTCTTTGTCTTGTCCCACGCCAAGACAAAGTCCAGGTAATCAGGCTCCCCCGCGTGCGCGGTCCCAGCGCCTGCCCTGGGCCTGCCGGGAAGAAAGGGGCAAAGTGCCGTCCTTACGTCTGGCTGGACAGGCGGTCGCTTGTGTCTGCCAGTCATTCTAGCCATGCTGAAAGACGAAAAGAGTTGTGACATCCGGCACAATGTTGACAAATCCGCATGGAACCGATTAAATTTCAGTACCCCTGGGGGCAGCCAGAGCGGCCGGCCGCTAGTGGCCGCTTGTGCTGCCGCACCCGTCCATCGGGCCAGGAGGCCCAGGCTGGGACTGCGCGAACACGTCAGAACAGGCAAGCGCGCGATGGCCGCCGCTATGGCTACCGTGCGACCTGGAGGGGGTGCGACCATGATGGGCCTTGTCAGGCAGGTGGCTGGCCTCCTGGGGCTGGCCATGAGTGCCTTCCTGATGGTCGTGGCGCTGATGGCCGGCATTATCATGATGTTCAGCGGGTTCCTGGTGGGGCCGCTGCTGATAGTGGCTATTCTCCTGGTCCCGCTGGCCGTCGTGTTCGCCGAGCTACGGGGCCGCTGGCGGGGCGGCGAGCTGGCCGGGGCGCCGGCCGTGGCTGCTGCTGAGCAACCCGTGGAGCGGCCAGTCCGGGCACGCAGGCCGGGGCTGGGCCGGGTTGACCTGGCGTTCCTGGCAGGCGTGGCCGTGCTCATCGCGGCGGAGGCCGCCGCCATCATTGGTGAGCTTGGCCCCATTTTCGCCATCGTGGCGCTGGGCTACGCGCTGGTACTGGGGCTTATCTACTGGTTGTACAGGCAGGCCGCTCCAGCGCCACCGGCCTCCACCGAGGCCAGCGCCGCCGGCACTGTAACGGCAGCAAGGCAGGCCGAGCTATTCGCCGGCCTGGACGACTGGCAGGCCAGCAGGGTCATATCCCTGGGGCGGCTGCTCCAGGTGCCAGCCGGCGAGACGCTGGCCAGGGCTGAGGAGCCGGGTGGCCAGTTCTTTGTTATCATACGAGGCCAGGCGCAGCTTTCGGCCCACTCCCGCCTGGGCGAGATCACGGTGCGCATTGCCGGGCCGGGCGAGTCTTTCCCACTGGCGGTCCTCATCGGCGCTGGCACCATGATAACCTCGGCCAGGGCCATGACGGACATGGAGCTGCTGGTCATACAGCGCTCCCAACTGCTGGACCTGTTCACTCGGGAGCCGGCCATCGGCATGCACATATACGCCGCCGTGGCCGAGGTGCTGGGCAACCGCTACCGGCGCACGCTGGCGCACCTGACGCACAGCGCCGAGCAGGTATTGAAGGAAGCTGACTTCTTCGTGGGGCTGTAAGGGCCTCCGCAAAGGAATTTCCCATGACGACGATCACCATTGGTAGCCTGGAGGGTGGCGGTGGCGTGGAGGTGGGCCACCTGGTGGCCGAGCGCCTTGGCTACGACTACGTGGACCGGCTTATCCTGGCCGAAGCGGCCAGGCACGCCGGCGCCACAGTGGAGGCGCTTTACCAGCGTGAGGAGCGCCCTCCCACTATGGGCGAGCGCTTCTCATGGGCGCTCCAGCGCATCCTGGAGCGTGCGGCCGTGGCCGGCACCGGCGGCGACTTCTACATGGGGCCGGACACCCTGCCATTCCTGACCAGGGAGTACGAGGAGCTGCCCCAGCCGCCGGTGACCAGGGGCCCCGAGCTGGAGGACGCCCGGTACATAGACGCCATACGCAAGGTGATGACGGGCCTGGCCGAGAAGGGTAACGTGGTCATCGTGGGCCGGGGCGGGTCGGCCATCCTGCGCGACAACCCCACCGTGCTCCGCGTCGGCACCGTCGCCAGCAGGGAAGACCGCATCAAGCGGGTCATGGAGCGGATGCGCCTGGACCGCCAGCAGGCCGAGAAGACCATAGACGCCAGGGACAGGGCACGGGCCTACTACCTCAAACGGTTCTTTGGCGTCTCCGACCCCATGGACCCTGAGCTGTTCCACATGGTGATAAACGTTAGCGAGGTGGACCTGTCCTACGCCGCCGAGCTTGTGGTGAAGGCTGTCCACGCCCTGGAGTCGGGCGGGCTGGTGCAGGGGGTCAGGTCCGGCGTCTAGTGCAGGCCAGCCCCCTCTCTAACTCTCCCCCATTGGGGGCGAGGACACTCCCTGCCCCTTGTGGGGGAAGGATAGGAAGGGGCATTACGGGCCTTGCCAGTGGAAGCCCTAGCCGGCGGCCCGGCCCAGGAGCTCCTGCTTGAGGGCCAGGAAGCGCTGGCGGCGCTGGTCGCCTTCGGGCTTGTCGCGGTAAACGTCCACCAGCAGGGCGGCTGTCTCCAGCCGATAGAGGAGGTAGGCGGTGGACTGCCGGTCCACGCTGCCCAGAGTGTCGGCGTGGCCCAGCAGCAGGAAGAGGAACTCGGGGCCGAGGCCCATGCCCTCCTCGGACCTGGCCAGGTCGAAGGCCATGTCCCCGCCGATGGCGTTGGCGGCGTCCACGATGCCTGTAATGTATGTGGAGGCCCCGCGCCTCTGGGCCAGCAGGTTCTCCGGCCTGAAGTCCATGTGCAGCAGCCGGGGGCGGTCCAGCTCCAGCGAGAGGGCCATGGACAGCAGGGCATCCACCTCGGGCCGCGACATCAGCCCGTCCTTCAGGCGAGGCTGTAGTCGGTGGTGGAGCCTGCGGCTGAAGTACTCGCCCCAGGGCTGGGGCGAGGGCGTGCCCAGGTAGCCCACCTGCTCCAGGTGGACCTGGTGAATGGTGCCCAGCAGCCTGCCCATCTCCCGCATGACCCGCTGCTGCTCCAGGGGCGTCGCCTGGGCCAGCAGGCTGGAGAGGGGCGAGCCTGGCAGACAGGTGAAGAAGGCAAAGGGGAACCCCAGCCTGGCCCCGTGGGGGTCGAAGTACAGCAGCCGTGGCACGGGCAGATGGGACAGCTTCTCGTAGAAGCGGACCTCGCCCAGCAGGACCTGGCCGAAGTCCAGGCGGCCCAGGTAGGGCGAGACAAAGTTGCGCTGGCCCCGGAATACCACGGGGTCGCCCTCGCAGAAGTCCACGCGATAGACAACGAAGTCCATGCCGCCTTTCAGAGGCTCCATTTGCTGGATGGGCCGGCGGGGGAAGGCAAGCTCGACGGCGGCCTTAACCTCACTGGGCTGAATCATGGGGCCAGGCGCCTCTCTGCCGGGGGCGTTCAACTGTGGGCTTTGCACACTGCCAATTTAAACCGGGCGCTCTCCTGCAAAACCTGTCGCTGCATGGCTATCATGCCCCCTTCCTGGCCTTCCCCCACAGGGGGAAGGGACTGTTCTCGCCCCCTTTGGGGGAGAGCCAGAGAGGGGGCTGGCCTTACCACCGGCGCGGCGCCAACGGGCATCGCGTCCCCTGCTAAGGGGCAAGACCTGACTTCAGACATGCCCTCTTGGGAAACACCCGCTTACAGGCACCGTGGACGAAGGCCAGGCGCTAGCCCAGCCCCCTGAACTTACCCTCGAAGAAGATGAGGGGGTGGCTGTCCTGGGCGTTGACCCGTATCTCGTCCACCGCGCCGATAAAGATGGTGTGATCGCCGGCCACGTACTCGCCCACCACGTGGCAGTCCATGGCCGACAGGCAGTCGTCCAGAATGGCGGAGCCTCGCTCGGTAACGCTGAAGGACAGCTTCACATCCCCCGCGCGCGTATCCGCCGGGCGGGCAAAGTACTCGCCCACGGCCTGCTGCTCCGCGCTGAGGATGTTGATGGCGAAGCGTCCCGTCTGCTTTATGAGGGGATAGGTATTGCGGTTGTGGCCCACGCACACCAGCACCAGCAACGGGTCCAGGGACACCGAGTTGATGCCGTTGGCGGCCATGCCATGCACCTTGCCATCCGGCTGAATGGTGGTGATAATGGCGACGCCGGTGGCGAACTTGCTCCAGGCCCTGCGGAAGCTGAGCGCGTCGGCCGCCATGGCCACACCTCGGCTAGGGCTATCGGCTGCTGGAGGCGACAGCCCCGAATATGGCCCGATTATAGAGGGGGCGAGGCATCCTGAAAAGCCCCGGCCACTTTTCCAGTGATGGCGAGGGCGTAAGGGGCGACACCGGTCTTCGTCCACGATTGACATGCCCCCATGTGGGCTTTAGAATGCGAGCAACCAAACGGTCTTACTTTCAGCGTCTGCCTCAGCCTCGCGACTACCTGCTCTTTTGGCCCTTTAGCTCCAGTCTGCCACGGAGGTTGGTCATGGCAACCAAAGCTTACATACTCATCGAGACCGCCGTCGGTAAGTCCAGGGATGTTGCCAGCGCGCTGCGCAGTCTGCCAGGTGTCCAGAACGTGGACGCCGTCACAGGCCCCTACGATATTATTGCTGTAGTATCCGCGTCCGACCTGAACGCGGTGGGCGACCTGGTCACCAGCCAGGTACACACCATCAACGGCATCGTCCGCACGGTGACCTGCCTTTCGGTGAGCGCCGCCTAGCAAGCCGGCCCGCGCCGAGGCAAGGCCCGTGGCAAGTGGTGAAGGGGGTACGCCATGGAATTCAGGTTCACACCTGAGGAAGAAACCTTCCGGGAAGAGCTACGTGCGTTCCTGGCGCAGGAGCTGCCTCCCGGCTGGACTGGCTCGCTGGATGACGAGGACGAAGACTGGGACTTCACCCTGAAGATGCGCCGCAGGCTGGCCGAGAAGGGCTGGCTCACCATGGCCTGGCCCAGGGAGTACGGCGGCCAGGGCGCGTCCCACATGAAGCAGGTCATCTTCGCCGAGGAGATGACCTACCAGCGCGCGCCCGGGCGTGACGGCTTCGGCATCCGCATGCTGGCCCCCACGCTGATGATCCACGGCACCGAGGAGCAGAAGCGCGAGCACCTGCCGCCCATCGCCAGGGGCGAGGTGCAGTGGTGCCAGGGCTACTCGGAGCCGGAGTCCGGCTCGGACCTGGCATCCCTCCAGACCCGGGCTGTGGAGGACGGTGACGACTTCGTCATCAACGGCGCCAAGATATGGACCTCCATGGCCCACCGGGCGGACTGGATGTTCATGCTGGCCCGCACCGACCCCAGCGCCCCCAAGCACAGGGGCATCAGCTTCTTCCTGCTGAACATGCGCGACCCGGGCGTCACGGTGCGGCCCATCATCAACATGGCCGGCCTGCACAGCTTCAACATGGTCACCTTTGACAACGTGCGCGTCTCCAAGCGCAACCTGGTGGGCGAGAGGAACCGGGGCTGGTACGTGGGCGCCACGCTGCTGGACTTCGAGCGCTCGGGGGTGGAGTACTCGGCCGGCGCCCGGCGGACACTGGAGGAGCTGGTCCAGTTCTGCAAGGAGCATACCCGCAATGGCCGCGCCCTGGCCGAAGACCCGCTGGTGCGCCGCCGCCTGGCCGACATGGCCATCGAGGTGGAGGTCAGCCGGCTGCTGTCCTACAACATCGCCTGGATGCAGAGCCAGGGCAGGGTGCCCAACAAAGAGGCGTCCATGGGCAAGGTCTTCGGCACGGAGCTGCAGCAGCGCATGGCGGCCACGGGCATGGCCATCCTGGGGCTGTACGGCCAGCTTGGGCCTGACTCCAGGTACGCTCCGCTCCAGGGCCGCATCCAGCGCAGCTACATGACGTCCGTCTCGGCCACCATCGCCGCCGGCACCTCGGAGATACAGCGCAACATCATCGCCACCCGCGGCCTGGGCCTGCCCAGGGGGTAGCGAGGAACATCCCGGCCCCTTTCCCTCGACAGGCCAGGGGCAAGCCCTGGCCTTGCCCCAAGGGGGCAGGAAATTCTCGCCCCCTGTGGGGGAGAGTTAGAGAGAGGGCAAAGCCTACCTTCAAGTTACCTGGAGGGCCTGACATGGACCTTGGACTTACCGAAGCCCAGCAGATGCTCAAGAACAGCGCACGGGAGTTCCTGGAGAAGGAGTGCCCGCATACATACGTCCGCGCCATGGAGGAGGACCAGCGCGGCTATACGCCCGAGATGTGGCGCAAGCTGGCCGAGCAGGGCTGGCTGGGCCTCATCTTCCCGGAGCAGCACGGCGGCATCGGCCTGGGCTTCCTGGACCTGGCCATCCTGCTGGAGGAGATGGGCAGAGCGCTGCTGCCAGGGCCGTTCTTCTCCACGGTCGTCCTGGCCGGCATGCCCATCCTGGACGCCGGCAGCGAGGCCCAGAAGCGTGAGTTCCTGCCCAGGATAGCCGAGGGCCAGCTCGTCATGACCCTGGCCCTGACCGAGCCCAGCGCCCGCTGGGACGCCGCCGGCATCGAGGCCACGGCCAGCCGCGCCGGCGATGGCTTCGCCATCAACGGCACCAAGCTCTTCGTCCCCAATGCCCACGTGTCCGACTACATGCTGGTCGCCGCCAGGACGGGCCGGGCGGCGGAGGACGTCACCCTGTTCATCGTGCCGGGCAGGGCCAGCGGCGTCAGCCAGGCCCTGCTCAAGACCATCGCCTCCGACCGCCAGTCCGAGGTAGTCTTCAGCAACGTCCGTGTGCCCGCCTCGGCGGTGCTGGGCGAGGTCAACGGGGGCTGGGCCACCATCAGGAAGGTGCTCCAGTGGGGTGCCGTGGGCAAGTGCGCCGAGATGCTGGGCGGCGCCCAGAAGGTGCTGGAGATGACCGTGGAGTACGCCAAGCAGCGCGTCCAGTTCGGGCGGCCCATCGGCAGCTTCCAGGCCATCCAGCACCACTGCGCCAACATGGCCACCGACGTGGAAGGCTCACGCTACATCACCTACCAGGCAGCCTGGCGCCTGGCCGAGGGCCTGCCGGCCGAGCGGGAGGTGGCCCTGGCCAAGGCGTGGGTCAGCGACGCCTACCGGCGCGTCTGCGCCCTGGGCCACCAGTGCCACGGGGCCATTGGCTTCACCAGGGAGCACAACATGCAGCTCTACTCTCGCCGCGCCAAGGCCGCCGAGCTTGCCTTCGGCGACGCCGACCTGCACCGCGAGACCGTGGCCGCCGCCATAGGCCTGTAGCGCCGGCGACCGGGTACTGGTAGCATGTGCATATAGCCTACCAGCTTTCAAGTGCAGGTGTTCCATGAAGCCTGGCGCCGATATAGTCGTGTACTCGCCGGATGGGACGGTCCAACTGGTCGTCGAGGTCAAGAGCAACAAGAACGCCGATGATAACTGGGCTGCGAAGCTGCGCCGCAACCTGCTGGCGCATGCCGCGGTCCCCAGGTCGAGGTTCTTCCTCATTGCACTCCCCAGGTACTTCTATCTGTGGCGTGGCAAGTCCGCGCGACTGGTAGCCGTCGCAGACTACAAAGTCCCCACGGTAGAAGTACTGGGGCCGTACCTTGGCGGGCTAGACCCCGATGAGCTCGGCGGGGAGAGTTTCAGGCTCCTGGTGCGGTCCTGGCTCACCGACCTTCTCAACACCCGGCTCACACGGGAAGCAGCAGGGCCGGAGCTGCAATGGCTGTTTGACTCGGGGCTGTACGAAGCCATCAGGGACGGCTCGATGGAGACAAAAGCCGTTGCGTGATAGTGTACGTGGAGTCCAACTTTGTCCTGGAAGCCGCGTTCCTCCAGGAGGAGCACGAAAGCTGCGCCGAGATACTGGCCCTGGCTGAATCAGGCAGGATTGCCCTTGCCATGCCTGCCTTCTGTGTCGCTGAGTGCTATGACGCTTTGGGTCGAAGGGCCAGGCGCCGCGCCCAGATACGAGACCAGGTTGCCAGAGAGTTGCGCGAGTTGTCCCGGGCCAGGCCCTACGCGGACAGGGTACGGGAACTGAATGCAATTACCACTCTGTTGGTGCAGAGCGCCGACGAAGAGAAGGACAGGCTTGATGCAGTCCTCAGCCGGATGCTTGATTCCTCAGAGCTGATCCCGGTCGGGGCCAGTACCATCAGGGCAGCCGTGGCCTACCAGTCAAGTCTGGGCCTGGAGCCGCAGGACTCCATTATCTATGCTTCGGTGCTGGAGCACCTGGCCTCGGCCAGCCATGATGCTAAGTGCTTCATGAACAGGAATGTAAAGGACTTCCTTATACCCGACATCCAGGACGAACTGGACAGGTACCACTGTCGTCTGGTCTCAAGCTTCACGGACGGGCTTGGCCTTGTGAGGCGCGAGCTGGCTAGCAAGTAACTCTGGCAATGGTGGGATATGCAACTGCACGGGCATGGCGCCCTGGTCAGCCGGGCCAGGTAGGCAGGTGCGCTTGCGCCGCTGTGACTCCTCCTGGCCGCGGCTGCTGGCCCTGTTCACCGCCGCCAGCCTGCTGGAGAGCTTCGTCTTCTCCCAGGTGGCGACCTTCATGCCGCTGTACCTGCCGGACCTGGGCGTGGCCGAGGTCCGTGTGCCCGAGTTGACCGGGCGCATCGTCGCGGTGTCCACGGCCATCGGCGTGCCCTTCGCGCCGCTGTGGGGCGCCCTGGCCGACCGCTTCTCCAGGCACCCCCTGATTGTCCGCTCCTTCGTGGCCCACACCCTGGGCCTGGTGCTGATGCTTTCCGCCGGGAACGTCTGGGCCTTCGCCGCCGGCCGGGCGGTGACGAGCCTGAGCATCGGCAACAGCGGCCTGATGGTCGCCACGCTGGCCGAGCGCGTCCCACGGCACAGGACGGCCCTGGCCATCTCCATCATGACCGGTGCGCTGCCCCTGGGCGGCTTTGTCGGCCCGCTCCTGGGCGGCCCCATCGTGGACGCCTGGGGCTTCCGGGCGCTCCTGGGCGTGGACGTGGCCGTCATGTCCCTGGTCTCCCTGGCCATGACCTTCGGCTACCGCGACAACTTTGTGCCCTCCGGTCGGGGGCAGGTGTTGGGCATGGTGGGCGGCTCGGTGGGCGTCATCTGGCGCTCGCCGCTGCTGCGGGCGCTCTTCCCGGCCATCTTCCTGCTGCTGGCAGGCCCGGCGCTGGCCCGCATCTACATGCCGCTGGTGGTCACCGACCTGTACCACGGCGGCGACCCGGGCACCGCCGTGGGGCTGGTGGCCGGCGCCGGCGGGCTTACCACGCTGGCCCTCAGCCCACTGATGGGCGCCCTGGCCGATCGCTTCGGACTCAGGCGCATGCTGCTGGCCGGCGCGCTGGTGGAGACGGCCTTGTGGCCGCTGGGGCTGCTGACCCAGGGCCTGCTGGGCTTCGCCATATTCTGGGCGGTGGTCAGCGGCGTGGTATCGGGCGTGATGTCCGTCTCCTTCAGCCTGCTGTCCCAGTCGGCGCCCGGCGAGGTCCGGGGGCGCGTCATGGCGCTGTCCACGCTGCCCATGATTCTGGGCTCCGTGGTGGGGCCGGCCATCGGCAGCGTCGTGACCAGGGGCGGCCTTTTCAACGTCTTTCCCACGGCGGCCGCCATAACGGCGCTGGGCGTAGCCGTGCTGGTGGTGGCTATCAGGCAGGGCGCGGCCCCCGCCGTGCAGCCCGGGCCGACCTCACACGTTTAGCCTTCAGCAGTCAGCTTTCAGCGCCCACCCCTGGGGTGGTCCAAAAGCGGACGGCCAGGCTTCACCTTCCCTCGGCAGGCCCGGGGCTTGCCCCCTTCCTGGCCTTCCCCCACAGGGGCAGGGAGTGTCCTCGCCCCCTCTGGGGGAGAGCTAGAGAAGGGGCTGGTGGAGACGAGGTCCTGGGGCTTACCGCTGGCGCAGCGCCTCGTAGAGGGCGGTATGGTGGCTGGACAGGTCCTGCTGGCCCAGGCTGGCGTATATCTCCGACAGGCGGCGGTGCGCCGCGTCGGCGTGCCGGGTTGGAGCGGTCTCCAGGAACGTCTCCAGCATTTCGGCGGCCTCCTGCAGCCTTCCGGCCTCGTGGTAGGCAATGCCCTTCAGGTAGTACACCAGCGCCGAGGGCCGGCGCCCGCCGGCGGCCGAGGCGTAGGCGTCCAGCGTCGCCAGCGCCCTTTCTGGCTGGCCCAGGAACAGGTAGGCCGAGGCCAGGGCCGTGTAGCCCTGCTCGTAGCCCGGCAGCGAGGCCACCAGGCCCTCGTACAGCGCCACGGCTTCCTGCGCCTGCTGGGGGAAGCCCAGCGTGGCCAGCCTCATGGCCGCATCGCCTGCCAGGGAGCGTGCCGTGTGGGACAGCGGGTTCACGCCCAGGGCCTCCAGGGCCAGGCTGTACCTCCGCCGCGCCATCTCCACCTCCTCCGCCCTGTCCCGTGGCGTGGCCGCGTCCAGCATGGTGCTGCGTGACGTGTAGTAGTACTCCACGTCGGGCGCCAGGCCCGACGCCCGCTCCATAAGCTCCAGCCCCCTCACCAGGTCGCCGCGCCGTGCAGCCTCCAAGCCGTCGGCGCCCAGCATGGCCGCCTGGGCGTAGGGGACGTTCTTCTGCCAGGTGAGGGTGCAGCAGATGATGGCGACCGCCAGCGCCGCGCCCCAGCGCCATGCGGGGCTGTGCAGCAGGCCAGCCTGGGCCGGCCTGGACTCCTCCTTCGGCCGGGCGCGGGCCTCCGGGACGGCGCCGCTGGTCAGGTCGGGCAGCGCCGCCATGGCCCCGGCTACGGCCCAGAACAGCGTCATGTCCGATACCCTGGCCACGCCGGTCAGTTGCTCCAGGACGCGCGCCGCCAGGGCCGAGAGCAGCGCCGCGCAGGCCAGCCCGTGCTCCAGGGCCAGCGGCTTGCGCCACAGCACCGCGACGCCGCAGCCAGCTAGCGCCGCCACCAGGGCCACGAAGGCCAGCGCGCCCACCAGGCCCAGCTCCACCGTCACCTGAAGCAGGTAGCTATGGGCGCTGGCGTTCACCAGCTCCTGGGACTCGGGCGCCCAGCGCAGCGGCAGGGCGTAGAGGAACAGGTCCGGGCCATAGCCGAACAGGTGCCGGACGGGCAGGAGCCAGGGGCTTTCCGGCTCGACCCACGGCCTGGCGGCGATGACCGCCAGCGTCCGCTGCCAGATGTAGAGCCGTCCGCTGATGCTGCCCGCGGTGGCCTCGGAGTAGATGCTTCCGGCGCGGCCCACGAGTCCGACCTCGCCGGATGCCCCGGTGGCGGAGGGCGAGGGCCACAGGGCCGCCGGGAGCGCCAGCAGCAGCGCGGCCCCCAGCAGGAGGCCCGCCCTCAGCAGCAGCCGTTTGCCGGCCGCCAGCCACACCAGGGCCAGCCAGACAGCCAGGCCGGCCGCCAGGGCAAGCCACGGCCCGCGGCTGAGGGTGAACAGCACCGCCAGCAACTGCACGGCGCTGGCAACGGCCCACGGCGCGCTGGCCCAGGGATTCTTTCGCCCCAGGCTATGGGACAGGGCCAGCCCCAGCGACAGGGGCAGGGCCATGGCCAGGAAGGAGGCGGCAAAGAGGGGGTTGCCAAAGGATGACTGGACGCGCTGGGCGGCACCCTGGTGGAGCGGGTCTATCCCGTAGTGCTGGAGCACGCCGTAGGCGCCGGCGAGGGTGGCCGCGGCGGCGACGGCGCCCAGCAGCCGCCATAGCTGGCGCATGGTCTTCAGGTGGGTGGCGACAACCAGGAAGAGCAGGACGTAGCAGGCCATGGTGTAGAAGCCGTAGCCATCGCGGCCTGGCTCCCGGCCCCAGAGGGCCACGGGTATGGCGGGTGAGAAAGCAAGCGAAACGGCGCTGGAGGCCAGAAAAAGCGCCGCCGCCAGCATTGCCCAGCGTCCGGGCTGGCCTTTCGCCCAGGCCTTCAGCCGCGCTAGCGCCGTCGGATGCCGTGGCCCCTCGTCGCTCCCCTCACTGGGCACGCCGGCCTGTGAGGGCCGCTGTGGCCGGAAGGCCCACTCCACGGCCCAGAGGACGGCCATCAGCCCGGCCAGCGTCCGCAGCAGCGCCACCTTGGGCACGTCCACGAAGGCCATGAAGCCCGATGGCGCGAAGGCGAGGGGCACCAGCCCCACCGCCAGCAGCCACAGCGGCTCCAGCAGCCTGCTGGCCCACAGGTGCGCCGCTGGAAGCGTCCACGTCGCCTCCCGTCGGCGAGGGCGCGCGCTGCCCCGGGTCTTCAGCATCCCTCTGGCCTCGGTCAGTTTGGGGCGAGCGGAAAACTCCCCCTGGGGACATACCGTAGAATAATACGGCTGCGCCTGCCTGAAACCTGCCAGGGGCGACCTTACCCCATAGCTCCCTCTCTGGCTCTCCCCCAAGGGGGCGAGGACCCTCCCCTGCCCCCAGGGGGGCAGGGCGGAAAGGGGCTACGGGGGTGAGGTCTGGCTATCGCCTCTCAAAAGGCACCGCAGTCAATTGCTCACCATACCCCCTGCCTTTAGAATGAGGGAAGGATGGATGTAACCCGAGAGCAAGTCACCATCTCCAGTGGCCGCAGGGCGCTGGCCGTCCTGCGGTCGCAGACGTTGCCGCTGGCCACGGTGCTGGTGGTCTTCGCTCTGGCGCTGGGGCTGCGGTTGTACGGGCTGCGCTGGGACGAGGGCATCCCCTTCACGCCCCACCCCGACGAGCGGGCCATCCTGATGAAGGTGGACGAGCTCAGGCTGCCGTCCCCTGGCGACCTGGGCCAGCTACTGGACGCCCAGCACAGCGCCTGGAATCCCCGCTGGTTCCCCTACGGCAGCCTTCCCCTGTACCTGCTGAAGCTGGCGCAGTCGCTGTGGCCCGGCGACGGCCCCCACGACCTGCGGCCACTGGGCCGGGCCATCTCGGCGCTGGCCGATGCCGTCACCGTGCTGGTGGTCTATGCCCTGGGCAGCGCCATGTACGGGCGCAGGGCCGGCCTGTTGGCCTCGGCGCTGGTGGCCCTGGCCGTCCTGCACATCCAGCTAAGCCACTTCTACGCCGTGGACACGCTGCTGGCCCTGTTCACCGTCGCGGCCCTGTACTTCATGTACCGCGTCGCCAGGGAGGGCAGGCTGCGTGACTCGGTGCTGGCCGGGGCCTTCATCGGCATGGGGCTGGCCACCAAGGTGAGCCAGGCGCCCATATACCTGGCCTTCCTCATGGCCCACCTGCTCTTTGCCATCGGCGCCATGGGCGGCGCGCAGGCCCTGGGGCCGCGCCAGCGGTCGCTGGCGGCCGTCAAGGGGCTGGCCTGGGGCGCGGCGGCGTCCCTGGCCGTGTTCTTCGTCGCCGAGCCTTACGCCTTCCTGGACTGGTCCCGCTTCTTCTCCGACGTGGTGGAGCAGTCTGAGATGGTGCGGCGCATCCGTGACTACCCCTACACTCGCCAGTACATCGGCACGACGCCCTACCTCTACCACGTCTGGCAGCTTGCCACCTGGGGCCTGGGCTGGCCGCTGGGACTGGCCGCCTGGGCCGGGCTGCTGTACGTCTCCCTCCGGGGCTTGCGGCCCGACATGGGGCTGGCCTACCTGCTGGCCGGCTGGGGAGTGCCCGTGGCGCTGCTGCTCTTCTCCAGCAGCTTCCTGGCCATCCTGGTGGCCTCGGCCATTGCCTTCCTGGCCCTGCTGGCGACGCTGCCCTTCCGGCCCAGGGACTCCAGGGCCGACGCGCTGCTGCTGTCCTGGGCCGTTCCCTACTTCCTGATAACGGGCGCCTTCCAGGTGAAGTTCCTGCGCTACCTGCTGCCGCTGACGCCCTTCCTGCTGCTCTTCGCCTCGCGGCTGCTCTTCGATCTTTGGGACTGGGCCAGCCGACGCATGCCCACGCTGAGGCCGGCGCTGGCCGCCGGGCTGTTGGTGCTGGTGGGCGCCACCGCCTTCTACGCCCTGGCCTACCTGGGCGTATATCGGCAGCCTCACACGGCGGTGCGGGCCTCCCAGTGGCTCAATCGCAACGCGCCCGCCGGCTCGGTCATCCTCAAAGAGCACTGGGAGGAGGGCCTGCCCGGCCTGGAGTCTTACCGCGTCCGGGAGCTGCCCATGTACGACGACGACAGGCCGGAGAAGCTGCGGCTGCTGGCCGGGGAGCTGTCCCGGGCCGACTACCTGGTGTTCTTCAGCAACCGGCTCTACGGCACCATCTCCCGCCTGCCGGAGCGCTACCCCGACAGCCTGGCCTACTACCGGCTGCTGTTCTCCGGCGCGCTGGGGTACGAGCTGGTGGAGTACGAGGCCACGTACCCGGAGCTGCTGGGCGTGAGCTTCGTGGACGATACCTTCGGCCGGCCGGGGCTGCCCGCGCCGGGGGCGCTGCGGGCGTTCAGCCCGTCGCCCGTCAGCCTGGGCCTGGGCTACGCCGACGAGAGCTTCACGGTGTACGACCATCCCAAGGTGATGGTCTTCCGCAACACCCAGCGTCTCAGCGCCCAGGCCATACAGCGCGCCATAGAGCAGGCGCGGGCCAGCGGGCCGGACATTGGCCTCATGCTGTCGCCCGGCGACCTGGAGGCGCAGCAGCGGGGCGGCACCTGGGCCGAGATAGTCAGGCCCGAGGGCTGGCCCAGCCGGCTGCCGGTGCTGGGCTGGCTGGTCATGGTGGAGGGCATGGCGCTGCTGGCCCTGCCCATCGCCTTCGCCGTGGCGCCGGCGCTGGCGGACCGGGGCTACCTGCTGGCCAAGGCCCTGGGCCTGCTGCTGGTGGGCCTGGCGACCTGGCTGCTGGCCAGCCTGCACTGGATGGCCTTCTCCCGCGCCTCCATCAGCGTCGCGCTGCTGGCCCTGGCCGTGCCCTCGGCATTGCTGGCCGCCCGGCAGCGGCGGGAGCTGGCCGACTTCCTGCGGCGGCGCTGGCCGGCGCTGCTGGCCGGCGAGGCCGTGTTCCTGGCCGCCTTCTTCGCCTTCCTGCTGGTGAGGATGGCCAACCCAGACCTGTGGCACCCCTATCGCGGCGGCGAGAAGCCCATGGAGATGGCCTACCTCAACGCCGTGCTGCGCTCCACCTACATGCCGCCCTACGACCCGTGGTTCGCCGGCGGCTACATCAACTACTACTACTGGGGCCAGTTCCTGGTGGCGCTGCTCATAAAAGCGACGGGGATAGACCCGGCGGTGGCCTTCAACCTGGCCGTGCCACTCTTCTTCGCCCTGACCGCTGCCGGGGCCTACGCCGTGGTGTACAACCTGGCCGAGAGTACGCGGCGACGCGCGCCCCTGGCCGCCGGCGCCAGGCCCGAGGGAGGGGCCGGCGCCGTCTTCGCCGGCGTCGTCGCCGCGCTGTTCGTGTGCGTCGCCGGCAACCTGGACGGCATGGTGCAGGTGGGCGAGGGCGTCTGGCGCGCCATGTTCCAGCACCAGCCCTTCGGCGCCTTCGACTTCTGGCGCAGCAGCCGCATGATGCCGCCTGACCCGCCGGGCCACGAGATCACCGAGTTCCCCTTCTTCACCTTCCTCTTCGCCGACCTGCACGCCCATCTGCTGGGCCTGCCCTTCACGCTGCTGGCGCTGGGCCTGTCGCTGGCGGTGGCCCTGCGCCCGGCCGCTCCTGCCGCGTCCGGAAGGTGGGAGCAGGCCCGCGAGGTGGCGGCGCTGGCGCTGCTGGGCGTTGCCGTCGGCGCGCTGAGGCCCATCAACACCTGGGACTTCCCCACCTACCTGCTGCTGGCCGGGGCCGGCATCTTCCTGGGGGCGTACTTCAGGAACGGCGGCCTTGGCCTGATGGTGCTGCTGGAGGCGGGCGTCAAGTCCCTTTTCGTCTTCGCCGTGGGCTACGTCGCCTTCCTGCCCTTCCACCTGAGCTACGAGACCTTCTTCAACAGTCTGGAGGCGACCACAAACCGGACGGTGCTGTGGCAGTTCCTGGGCATTCATAGCCTGCCCATCTTCATCATCGGCTCGTTCCTGCTATACGAGCTGCGCGACTGGCTGGCCGTGGCCTGGCGGGTGGCCGGCCGGAGGCTGGGCGTCTCCCCCCAGGCGACGCCTGCGCTGGCCGGAGGCGAAGTGGTGCTGCTGAGGGCCGGCGTCCTGGCCGTGGGCGGGCTGCTGGCCGGGTACGCCGGCGCCGCCATCATATCGGGCGTGGCGGGCAGCACCATACCTTTCCTGGTGGTGCTGCTGGTGCTGACGGCGGCCGCTGGGCTGCGCTGGCTGCTGTCCTGGCGGGCCGATGCGCCGCAGCTTGCCTTCGTGGCGGCCATGGTCGGGCTGGCCCTGGCCCTGGCGGCCGGCCTGGACCTCTACCGCCTGGAGGGCGACATAGACCGCATGAACAGCGTGTTCAAGTTCTACATGCAGGTATGGGTGCTGCTGGCGCTGGCGTCGGCCTACCTGCTGTGGCGGCTGGCCCGTGGGCGGCGCGTGCCCATAGGGAAGCTGGGCAGGGCGAAGAAGGCGTGGCTGGCGGCGCTGGCCCTGCTGCTGGTCAGCGTATCGGTCTATCCCATCATGGGCACCCAGGTCAGGCTGCGGGACCGCTTCGACCCCACGCTGCCGCTGTCCCTGGATGGCACGGCCTACATGCGCGGCGCCACCTATTTCGACGAGCACGGTCCCCTGACTCTGTCCGCCGACTACGTAGCCATCCGCTGGCTGCAGCAGAACGTCCAGGGGTCGCCGGTGGTGCTGGAGGGCAACACGCCCACCTACCGCTGGGGTGGGCGCGTGTCCATCTACACCGGCCTGCCCAGCGTGGTGGGCTGGGAGTGGCACCAGGAGCAGCAGCGCTGGGACTACCGCTGGGCCGTGGGCCAGCGCATCGAGGACGTCCACACCATCTACCGCACCACGGACGCCACCGAGGCCCTGGAGCTGCTGCGGCGCTACCGCGTCAGGTATGTGTACCTGGGCCAGCTAGAGCGGCTCTACTACCCCGGCGCGGGCCTGGACAAGTTCGAGGGTGGCCTGTCCGGCGTGCTGCGCAAGGTGTACCAGAACGAGCAGGTAGCCATCTACGAGGTCCTGGACTCCGGCGCGAGAGGCTGAGCTGACAGGCCGGGCCGACCTCACCCCTGGTGCTTAAGGGCACAACGCTGGCCTATCTATGGCCCCCTCTCCACCCTTCGGCAAGCTCAGAGCCTGTCGAGGGGGCAGGCTGGAGAGTGGGCTACGTGGGTGAGGTCTTGCGGCGCTGTCCTGACGCCTCCACCCCTTTCTGAAAAAGTGTCGTGTAGTAAGCCACACGTGGAGCGGGGAAAGGGCCAGGGCTGCTCAGGTCAGTTGCCGCAGCCGTGGGTCCAGGCGGTCCCGCAGCCAGTCGCCCAGGAAGTTGAAGGCCATGACCGTCAGGAAGATGGCGACGCCGGGGAAGAAGGCTATCCACCACGCGCCGGCCAGGTAGGTGCGGCCCTCGGAGACCATGGAGCCCCAGGTAGGCGTCGGCGGCGGTACTCCGGCGCCCAGGAAGGAGAGGATGGACTCGGTGAGGATGAGGCCCCCCACCTGGAGGCTCGCCAGCACCAGCACGGTGTTCACCACGCCGGGGAATATGTGCCTCAGGATTATCCGGGGCGTCGAGGCGCCGGCCACCTTGGCCAGGGCGATGTAGTCGCGAGTCTTGAGCTGCAAGGTCTCGCCGCGCACCTGGCGAGCGAAGCCGCTCCAGGAGTTGATGGCCAGCAGGCCCACCAGCACGGCAAAGCTCTGCCCGACGGCGATGACCACCACCAGGGCTACCAGGATCAGCGGTATGGCCAGCTTCACGTCTATGATGCGCATTATCACCTCGTCCACCCAGCCGCCGAAGTAGCCGGAGACCATGCCCAGGACTATGCCCACGGTGCCGCCAATCAGCAGCGACACGGCGGCCACGATCAGGGAGACCCGCGCGCCGTATATGACCCTGCTGAGCACGTCCCGGCCCTGGTGGTCAGCGCCCAGCAGGTACCGGGAGGTGCCCTTCTCGCTCCAGGCGGGTGGGGTGTTCCTGGCCCGCAGGTTGGACTCGATGGGGTCGTGCGGGGCGATCCAGGGCGCGAACACGCCGCAGACGATCAGCAGCAGCATCACCGCCATGGGGACCAGCGGCCAGCGCCGGAGCGTGCCAAGCAGCTTGGCCCAGGGCGTCCGGGGTAGCCCCAGCCTGGTTTCTGCCTTTACCAGATCGTGTATCATGTCCCTTCCTTACCTGAAACGTATCCTGGGGTCTATGAAAGCGTAAGTCACATCCACCAGGAAATTAATCACCACGTACATGAGGGTGATGAACATGATGGTGCCCACCAGCAGAGGGAAGTCGTTCTGATAGACCGCCTCCACCGCCAGCCTGCCCAGCCCTGGCCAGGCAAAGACGGACTCGGTGACCACCGCGCCGGTGATGAAGCCAGCCAGGGTCAGCCCGGCGAAGGTGAGGGGAGGGATGAGGGCGTTCTTCAGCGCGTGCTTCCAGATGACCATGGCCCGGCTGACGCCCTTGGCCCGCGCCAGCTTGATGTACTCCGAGTCCAGCACGTCCAGCATGGCCGAGCGCACCAGCCTGAGCTGGCCCGCCGCCGCCAGCCAGCCCAGGGTTATGGCGGGCATGACGTAGTGCTGAATGCCGCCGCGCCGGCCGGTGGGCAGCCACTCCAGTTGCACCGAGAAGAGCAGGATGAGCATGATGCCCACCCAGAAGGGCGGCAGCGCCTGGCCGAAGAGCGCCACCAGCCGCCCCAGGTAGTCCCAGATAGTGGAGCGCTTCACTGCTGACAGCACCCCCAGCGGCCAGCCCACCACAAAGGTGAATACCCAGGCCGCCAGCCCCAGTTGCAGCGTGGCCGGGACCCGCTCCGCCACGGCCTGAGTCACCGGGCGCGCCTCCCGCAGCGAGGTGCCCAGGTCGCCCTTGAGGGCCTTGCCCAGCCAGATGAAGTACTGGACTACCAGGGGCTTGTCCAGTCCCATCTGCTTGCCCCAGGCATCCCACTGCTCCTGGGTGGTGTACTCGTTCAGGTATAGCAGTCGTGGGTCGCCCTGGATGCGGGACATGGCGAACACCACGAAGGACACTCCCACCAGCACAAACACCAGCAGCAACAACCGTCGTAGCAAGAACTTTTGCACAGGCCTTCACCTATCCATGCAGCGCCTCGGCGTGGGGAACGCGCACTGCTCACGCCTGAGCCGCGATTCTCATGACTCGCCTGCCGCCGGGGGATATCCTCGTTGCCGGGACTCACCAGTGAGCAAGCATCCCATTGGCGCGAACGACCATCTAGGATACTAGCTGCCCTCAAGCGCGTCAACAAGGCCAGTTGACAGCGGGGCTGGGAATCTGATAGTCTCCCTGAGGCCCATTAGCCACCAACCCAGATGCCTCTGTTTCCCAGGCGAGAATGGGCTGCAGGGGCCGTCTCGCGGCTCCCATGATGGAAATGATAGACCCTCAACAGCAAAATCAGGTCTCCTCCTGCCGCCACACCCACGGCGTACTCCTGCTATACCCCTTCCGCTCCGGCCAATGCTATATTCAGGCCAGATTCATGTCGGCAATAAGCACCCAGTCACTCCGGAGGTTCCTGTGAAGAGAAAAGGCTTTTGGGGATTTGCCTTCAGTCTGATGGCGCTGCTGGCTGTCGCGACTGTGGCATGTACGTCGCCCGCCGAGTCGCCCACGCCCACGCAGCCGCCGGCGCGGCCCACGGCGACTACGGCGCCCGGGCCAACGGCTACAACTCCGCCCGCCGCGACGCCCACGTCCGCCCCCGTGGCGACGCCCACGTCGCCCCCGCAGCAACTCCTA
>DAOUAM010000097.1:0-6194 GCA_034433305.1 Dehalococcoidia bacterium
GTCGGGCAGCGGCGACGGCGAGTTCAACCGGCCGGCGGGCATCGCCGTGGACACCCATGGCGACATCTACGTGGCGGACCTGGAGAACAACCGGGTGCAGCAGTTCAACGCCGAGGGCATGTACCTGGACAAGTTCATCGGCGACGCCACGCTGTCCAGGGCGGGCCGCACCTACATCCTGGCCAACCAGAAGACCCTGCGCCTGCGGGAGATGGCGTCGCTGGAGCCGTCCAAGCGGCTGCGCGGGCCGACCTCGGTGCGCATAGACGACCAGTTCCGCCTGTACATCGCGGACTATGGCTCGCACCGCATCCAGGTGTACAAGAAGGAGTCTTACCCGCTGAGCGAGGCCGACATCGCCCCACCCATGAAGGCGCCCACGCTCTCGACGACCTAGGGCCAGATACCGACTGCTGCTTTCGCACGACAGGGGAGGCATCGCGCCTCCCCTGTCGGCGTTATGCGCGGCTTCCTGCTAGCGCTAAACAGCAGGCCGGCGTTCGGTCCCGAATTCTTGCCAAATTTATACCGGTCCTGTTTGAAGACGCCACAAAAGTAGGGGCAGGCCCTGTGCCTGCCCTGCCTCGGGCAACCACAAGGGTTGCCCCTACGGTCTTGCGGTCTCATCGGAGAGGACTTGTATAAGGTCAGGTTTTCCCTCATCTCCTCGACTCCGCTCGGGGCAGGCCCGAGCGTGCCGAGGGGATGAGGGGGAGCGTTCCTTCAATTTACGCGTGCCAGACCATTAATAGTCAATGCAGGACACGCGGCCGAAGCCATAGTGGTCGGGCCAGCCGCGGGCAGGCAGGGGGCCATCGGAGGGCACCAGGTGCTGGCGCTGGCTGGGGTCGCGCATGATGGTGCTGGAGCCTATGACGCGCTGTACTGGAGGCAGCGTCTCGCGCTCGTAGCCCACGCGGCCGATGCCGATGCTGACGATGGCCCTGGCTTCCGGCAGCGGCTCCAGCAGGGGCGGCCCGCCCGTGCTGGGGTCCTCCTCGCCGGTGACGAAGACTGTGGAGATACCCTCCTGCTCGCAGGCCTGCACCGTCCTGATGACCTCCATGAAGTCGTTGCCGCCGGCGTCGTAGGTAATCACGGCCCCGGTGGCGCCAAGCATCCTGGCCAGCTTGGCCGCCTGGGTGGAGGTGGTGTCCTTCTCCGGCTGGGAGCTCCAGCGCGTCCTGATGGCGATGCAGCCCAGGAAGTTTATCTCCCTGCCGTGCCGGCGGTAAAGCTCCAGCAGGACGGGGTTGTTCACCAGCACCCAGGACGTCCGCACGTTGATGGCGCCGTCAATTAGCTCGTTGGGGTGCAGCAGCCACGGCGGCGTCAGCCGGCTCAGGCCGTAGATGTTGGTCCAGAAGGCGTACAGGGAGTTGGAGTAGTGCTGCGGGGAGCGCAGACAGATGATGTACACCACCCTGGGCAGGGACGGGTCCGCGGGCGTCAGCTCGAAGGTCTCCAGTTGAGGCGGCTCCAGGTCGAAGGTGGTGGCGGCCAGCCTGTCGGATACCACCAGCGCCGCGCCGTGGGCAGCGTCGTTCCTGTCCTCGATGCTGAGGGCAGGGTCAACGGTGAGGACAACGCACAGGTTGGGGATGGTGTTGATGGGGGACTCAGGCCCCTTGCCCGTCATGTCTATGAAGGTGTCCAGCCAGCCATCGTTGCCGTTGTACATGAGGACTTCGGCCACCTCGGTGACGGCGATGCCGGCGAGGCGGTGGGTGCGGCCCTTGCCCACGGGCGTGACGGGCCTGCCGCGCACGCCCGGATAGACCATGCCCGGCCCTTTAACCTTCATCCTGGGCTCCAGCACGTCCCTGACGGCGGTGATGCGCACCGACTCACCGGGCTTCACCAGCTCCAGGTCAACGCGCTGGATGCGCCGGTCTGACAGGACCGCCCGGGACAGCTCATCGCGGTTGATCTCCAGCCGCCCGTCGCGCCAGCGGGTCCGGCTGCCGAAGGCCACATCTTCGACGGGGAAAGTACCAAGCTCCAGTCGCATCGTATTTCTCCTCATGAGCGGTCAGCTATCAGCCGTCAGCGCCCCACCCCGGGTGCCACCTGTGCGCCGGCGTGAGGTCCGAAGGCAGGACACGCCGCACGGCGAGGGGTCTCTCCTCTGCCCCCTTCCTGGCCTTCCTCCATGGGGGGAAGGGAGGGTCCTCGCCCCCTCTGGGGGAGAGCCAGAGAGGGGGCTGATGGCTGAAAGCTGTTAGCTGATAGCTACTCCTCCGCCGGGTCGAACAGGGTCGGCCCGGAGACCTCGGTCTGGATGGCGCGCAGGGCCGTCATGACTATCTGGCGGCTGTACTGGAAGTCCCGCTCGGGGCCGAGGGATGGGTCGCCGCAGACGTGCTCGATCCTGGAGCCTCTGACGACCCTGGGAGCGCCGGTGGTGAGGGCAAGGCTGTACAGAGCGGAAATCATCCCCACGGGAATGCCAGCCCGCTCGATTTCCTTGGCAATCGTTGCACCGCAACGGTTGCAGGTCCCTCAGGTTGCCACCAGGATGCAGCCGGTGACGCCGGCCTTGACCATCTCCTGGGCCATCTCGCTGCCCATGCGCCTGGAGTCGGCCACGGCGGTGCCGACGCCGCTGGTAGTGAAGAACCAGGGGTACAGGGAGCCAAAGACGCCCTGGTCCTCCAGCGCCCGCATGATGTTCAGCGGCAGGATGTAGTGGGGGTTCTTGTTGACGATGTCGGTGTAAAAGCCCCTGTGGACGCTCTCCCAGTCGGAAGGGGGCAGGTGGGACAGGCCCTCGATGGAGTAGCGGAAGAACTCCCTGGCGCCGCCCCTGACGAGCCTGTCGGGGTTGCCTTTGGGCACCAGGCCGCCGGTGGTGACCATGGCCAGGGTGCTGTGCTGCAAGTCCCGGAGCGCCGCTGCTGGCCTGACGACCTCTGGCTGCTGGATGGGCAGCTCCGTGGCCCAGGGCCTGCCGGTGAGGCGGGCCACCAGCATGTCGGCGGCGCGGACGGCGGCGGGCCTGTCCCGCAGGAAGGGCTTCCTGATGCCACGGGGCATGTAGCCCTCCTCCTGGGCAGGCCCAGGCTCGACGCCGCGCCCCAGCTTGAGCGCCAGCCGGGCCATGGCGTCCATGGCCCTGGACATCTCGGCGGGGTTGTCGCCCGTGGGCACGATGTACACGTGGCGCAGGTGCTCCAGCACGCCGGGGTTCTCGTGGTACATGGCGGTGACCGCCGGTATGCCGCGCTCCTGGGCGGCCCTGCACACCTCGCCGCAGGCCAGGCCATAGCGCCCGGCATTGAAGGCTGGCCCAGCCACGACAACGTCGGGGCCGTACTGGCTGAGGGCGTCGTTGACCGCGTGGAGGGCCGCGGCCTTCTGCTCGTTGAAGTAGTTGTCGCCACTGATGATGGTGGCTACCACCTCGCCCTGCTGGCGCAGGCTGTTCTGGAGGGCGCGGCCAGCGCCCACGGCACCCTGCCTTACCTCAACGGGAAGATTGGCCTGCTCCTCGCCGCCCAGGCCCGCGAAGAACTGGTTGAGGAAGTGGACTACCTTTAGCTTTTTCTCTTGCGCAACCATGTGCTAGACACTCCTCCCGTGTGCTCTGGCCCGCCAGAGGCCGGCGGGTCGCGGCTAGTCCTTAAGCTCCAGTGTCTCCAGCTCCCTGGGCCAGCGGGCGTCGTGGTGATGGAGGGGCCAGGAGGCAATCCGCGAGCCTACGGCCCATGGAATCCTGTAGGAGGCCACGGGTACGTCAGGCACAAGCTGGTGTATCCAGGGCAGCCACTCGGTGGTGATGATCTCCCACTGCCTGTCCTCCTCCAGTTCGGGGGCCAGCTTGTCCTCGAAGCTCCTGGCCTCGTCGTACTCGTAGCCCGGGTTCCAGACACGGCGAGTGGTGAAGTAGTTCATGTAGGAGGCGAAGGTCTCGGGCAGCTCAGCGCCATTATGGCCGAAGATCCAGGCATCCTTGATAGTCCGGGCCAGCATCTCCGGGCGGCGGGCGCTGTAGGCGGCCTTGCCGATCCTGGCCCTGATGCCCACGGCCTCCCACATGGGCACGAGGGCCTCGCCGATGGCCTCGTTGGTGGGGTCAACGCCGGTGGGAATGAAGTAGGGGAAGTCGAAGCCATTGGGGTAGCCGGCCTCAGCCAGCAGGCGCTTCGCTCCCTGGGGGTCGTAGGGGATGACCCACTCCTGGTTGAACCTGGGGTGGCAGGAGTCCATGGCGAAGATATAGGCCGGGCAGCCGTTGCCCAGCAGCAGGGCCTCTATGATGGCCTGGCGGTCAATGGCCATGTTCATGGCCAGCCTGACCCTGCGGGCGTTCTCCATGGACTGGGGGTTGCTGGGGTCGCCGATCCAGGGCCTGGAGGTATCTAGCTCGCGCTGTACAGGGGTGCCGTCATCCTTGGCCCTGGAGTAGTACTGGCCGGCCAGGTAGACGTTGGCGCCCCGCTTGCCGCCGTACTTGCCCTGGAGCAACTGCACGCCAGACATGGCTTTCACGCTGTCCAGGTTGGGCAGGCTGATGGTCACAATGTCGGCCTCGCCGGTGCCCAGCATGGCCAGCCGGGTGGCCTCTTCAGGTATCTCGAAGACCTCCACGCGCTGGACTTTGGGGGTAGCGCGCCAGTGGGACTGGACGGCCTCCATGATGATCTTCTCGTCCGAGACATGGTCCAGTACTTTGAATGGGCCGGTGCCCATGGGCGTGAGGGTGAACTGCTGGGGGCCAATCTCGTCATAGAGCTTCTTGCTCTGTATCTGCACGTTCTGGAGCCTGTGAGGCTCCGCCCAGCGCATGTCCGAGGTCTTGAAGGCCATCTCCACGGTGCGGTCGTCCACGGCCCTGAAGTAGTCGTAGATCTGCTGTACGGACTGGCCGCCGGTGTACTTGGTCTGGTCCCTGCCGGCCTCCACGTAGGAGAACACCACGTCCTCGGCGGTCACGGTGCCGTACCTGGGGTCCTGCCAGGGCACATTCTGCCGGACGGTGACTATGACCCTGTCGGGCTTAAGCTCCCAGGACTCGGCGATCATGGGGCCTAGCTGGAGGTCCCAGAAGGTCATAAGCTGCTCGTAGATGCCCAGGCTGGCGTTGCGCTCGTTGTAGGGCCAGGCCAGCTCGAACATGCTGTACAGGCGCGGGCCTACATCGTCCACCGCCGCCACGACCTTCCCGCTGGGGCCGGCGGGAGCCGCAGGAGGGGTCGAGGGGCGAGGCTGGGAGTCGCGGCCGAGGGCTGGCCTGAAGGCACTGCCGTAGCCGTGGGAGCAGCAGGCGCTGCTGGCGCTGTCGTGCGCACCTGCGGCGGCGTGGCCGTGGGGGCCTCCGTCCCCGACCCGGAGGCGCACCCCACCACTACACTGAGGACAAAGACTGAAAGGACTGCTAGTAGCCACATTCTCATGCTGCTCTCCTGTGATACAGACTCAGCGCTGTCCCATGGTGGCGCGACGCCGCTCGCCATGGTGTGGCCTGGCATCATCGTGGGAGCACATATTAAGGTTCACACCAGGTGATGGGCGTGTCCATAGATACTACACCCTGTGACAAATGTCAAATTTACGCGAACCGCTCAGCGCCCGGCGCTGGTGGGAGGCTGTCCAGCCCACCGGCTGACTGCCAGTAGTCAGATGGCACCGCCTGTCTGTACGCGGGGAGTAGAATTCGGACGTCCGCCAGGAAGCTTGAGGCCGCCGGCAGCCGCCTGAAGATGCTATACGGCACGGCCCAGTCCCGCGTGCGAGGCTGGGCCATGCCGTATAGCACACCGAGAGGAGCAAACAGAGGTCTTGCCCTGCGGCCCGGAAGCAAGGGCCTGGGCAAAAAACATACCCCAAAAGTGGTATTACATGCTGCTCTCCAGGTCTGTGATGACGGCGTCCACCTGCTGCACCAGGTAGTCCACCTCTTCTTTGGTTACACACAATGGCGGCGCCAGGGCCATCACATCCATGGCCCGGCCCAGGAGGCCGTGCTTTGTCATCAGTGAGTTGAGCTTCTTGCCCAGTTCGGCCTCCCTGGGGAAGCGCTGCCGTGTTGCACGGTCCTTCACCAGCTCTATCCCGCACAGCAGCCCCATGCCCCCACGAATGTCCCCCACGATGGGGTGCTCATACAAAGTCTGCAACTGCTGGTACAGGTACTCCCCCATGCGCGCCGAGTTGTCCACCATCCCCTCCCCCTCCATGATGTCCAGGTTGGC
>DAOUAM010000098.1:0-9292 GCA_034433305.1 Dehalococcoidia bacterium
AATCCCCCTACCTGGCTGAACTGCTTCAATGGGGCCATAGCCTTTCAGCTATGGATACGACCGCCCCATCGTATGGGCGCACCCATGCGATGCGCAGCTTCAATGGGGCCATAGCCTTTCAGCTATGGATACGGCTCTCGCGCGACGGTTTGCGCCAGCAGAACGCCTCTTGCTTTCGTTTCGGCAGCATAACCGTCCCCTTTTTTACTCCACTGCCCTTACCGTTCCGGCCTCAACCCGTCTTCCCTACCTGGAAAATTGCGAGCGGTCCCTATCTGGGAGGTCCACCACCGGACCTCTCGCAACTCGGCGTCTGCCACATCCCCTTCCACACATAGAATTTATGCGCCCCAATTATAAAGCAACTGCCGCCCTGTCTGGCAAGCCCCCTGGTGTCGCGCCGGCCGCAGGACTGGTCGGCCCCCTTCGCCACGCGCAGGCATGCTTGACGCTGGCCCAGGTCACGAGTACAATCGCTGCCGCTTGTGTCCCGGGACCTGGCGGGCGCCCATGCCCCCTGGAGGGCGGGCCAGCGCTCGGGAGAAGCCTACAGCTAGCAGGAGAGCAGGTAGATGAAAGTCGTCGTGACTGGCGGCTCGGGCCGCGCCGGACGGTACATTATCCCGGAGCTTGTGTCCCACGGGTACGAGGTGGTGAATGCAGACCTGGTGCCAGGCCCAGACCAGGGCGCTCGCTTCTACCGCGTGGACTGCACCGACTTCGGCCAGGTGGTGGCAGCCCTCCGGGGCGCCGACGCCGTCATACACATGGCGGCCATCCCCAACCCGCTGGACATGCCTGTCCACGAGATGTTCCGCATCAACATGATGTCCAACTGGAACGTCCTGGAGGCAGCGGAAGTCCACGGCATCAGGAAGGTGGTCATGGCCTCTTCCATCAACGCCATCGGGGCCAGCTTCTCCAGGGGGCCGATTCGCCCGCTTTACCTCCCCATTGACGAGGAGCACCCCACGCGGGCAGAGGACGGCTACGCCCTGACCAAGTGGCTGGGCGAGGAGATGGCCAAGTCCTTCTGCCGCCGGAGGGAGATGCAGGTCGCCAGCATGCGGTTCCATGCCCTTATGGACCTGGAGACCCAGAAGCGGCTTCAGGCCAGGCCCGTGACCGATCCCACTGGCCGCCAGGCCATGGCCTTCTGGGGCTGGACGGACCGCGAGGACGCCGCGCGCGCCTGCCGGCTGGCCATCGAGAAGGACTGGACGGGCCACGAGGCCTTCTTCATCAACGCCCGCGATACCATGCTCTCCATTCCCACCGAGGCGGCCATCGCCAGGGCGTACCCGGGGGTGCCTATCAAGAAGCCACTGCCGGGCTTCGCCAGCGCCATAGATACCTCCAAGGCGGAGCGCATCCTGGGCTGGGTCCACCGGGCCGAGTGGGTGCGCTAGGCACGCTGTCCGTTGGCCCCGGCCGGCTTCACCAGTACCTTGTCTATGCGGTTGCGGTCCATGTCCACCACTTCGAAGTACAGGCCGCCCCAGTGGAAATGGTCGGCCACGGCGGGGATGCGGCCCATGCGCTTCATGACGAAGCCCGCCAGGGTGTGGTACTTGCCAGCATCCTCCTCCGGCAGGGCCGGGATGTTGAATAGCTGCCGGAAGTCGTCCACCGGCAGGGTCCCGTCCAGCAGCCAGGAGCCGTCCTCGCGCTGGACGGCCTGAGGCTCGGCTTCCCCATTGCCGGGGGGCAGGTCGCCCACCACGGCCTCCAGCACGTCGGTAATGGTGACCAGGCCCTCGATGTCGCCGTACTCGTCTATCACCAGCGCGGCCGGCACCCTGGTGCCCTTGAACATCTCCAGCAGTTGCAGCGCCCGCATATTCTGAGGCACAAAGATGGGTGGCTCCAGCGCTGCCGCGATGTCTATAGTGCCACGGTCCAGGCTCTGGGCCAGCAGGTCCCTGGCGTCCACCAGGCCAACGATTTCGTCCACGCCGCCCCGCGTCACCGGGAAGTGGGAGTAGCCGCTCTCGACTATGCGGCGCCTGGTCTCCTCGGGCGAGTCCTCCAGGTCCAGGGTCACGATGTCCGTCCTGGGCGTCATCAACTGGTCCACCCGCTGGTCGCCCAGCCGCAGCACCCGCTCCACCATCTGCTGCTCGGCCTGCTCGAAGACGCCGGCGTGTGTCCCTTCCCGCACCAGTATCTTGATCTCCTCCTCGGTGACCGGCGACTCCGGCACGGGCTTGAGGCGTAGTGCCCAGAGGACAGCCAGGGTGGAAAGGCTCAGCACGCGCTCGGCGGGGAAGGCCAGGGCCGACAGAAGGCGCATGGGCAGGGACACCCGGGACGCCAGCCTCTCGGGACTGCGCAGGGCTATCTGCTTGGGGACAAGCTCGCCCACCACCAGGGAGAGGTAGGTTATGACCACCACCACGATGCTAAAGCCCAGGGCCTGGCTGTATGGAGCAAGCCACGGCACGCCGGCCAGGAGGTCGGTCAGCCTTCGGCCAACGGTCGCGCCTCCAAAGGCGCCGGCCAGGATGCCCACCAGGGTTATGCCGATCTGGATGGTGGAGAGGAAGCGGCTGGAGTCGCGTGCCAGCTCCAGCGCGGCCCGGGCGCCGGCGTTGCCCTCGTCGGCCATCTGCTGGAGCCGCGCCTTGCGGGCCGATACCACGGCGATCTCAGCCATGGCAAATATGCCATTAGCGATGATAAGGACCAGTATGACCAGGACTTCCAGCATGCTGTCATGGCGGTGGGGCTTTCACGAGCAGCGCACCCGCTCTCCCCAGGCGCCGCCTGCCGGTGGTAAGGATGGAATGTCACGCCATCTTCATTATCCCATGATTGGGTGTGAAAGGCGAGCGGACGGCCCCAGCGGAAGATTGCGGGTATGGTGCATGTCCATTAGAATATGGTCCTGATGACCCGCCGCGAAGGGAGCCGCCCTTGAAGACCACCGTCGTCGGCAACTACCCCAAGATAGGCCCGGGCACCAGGGCGCCTAACCTGAGGGCCGCCATAACCAGGGCCGACCAGGGACGCATCTCCCGGGAAGAGTTGCGCCGGATAGAGGACGAGGTGACCCGGGAGGCGCTGGAGGAGCAGGCCCAGGCAGGCGTGGACCTGGTCACCGATGGCCACATCCGCCGGGAGGACGAGCAGACCTACTTCGCCTCCAGGATCGGCGGCTTCAGCATCAACGGGCTTATCCGCTACTTCGACACCAATACCTACTACCGCCAGCCGGTGGCCGAGGGCAAACTGGAGTGGCGAGGCCCCATAAGCGTCGCCGACTACAAGTTCGCCGCGGCCAACAGCGCCAGGCCGGTGAAGGTGGCCATGCCCGGGCCGTACACGCTGGCCCGGCTGTCGCGCTGGCCCCACTACCAGGCCCTGCGCGACGTGGTGCTGGACCTGGCCCACGTGCTGAACCAGGAGGCCAGGGCGCTGGCCGAGGCCGGCGCACCGGTCGTCCAGTTCGACGAGCCAGCCCTGGTGAGGAACAAGGCCGACTTCCCCATATTCCAAGAGGCAGCCGCCGTGCTGGTGGAGGGCGTCACCGCCACGACGGCCCTTTATACCTACTTCGGCGACATCTCGGGCATCTCCGACCGCTTCTTTGGCCTGCCTTTCCAGATTCTCGGGCTGGACTTCGTGGTGGGCAGCGCCAACTTCCAGTTGCTTTCAGGGTTTCCAGGGACGAAGGCGCTGGGGCTGGGCATTATTGACGCCCGCAATACCCGGATGGAAACGGTGGAAGAGATTGTGGGCCACGTCCGGCGAGTGGGCCAGTGGGTGCCGCCCGAGCGCATCTATGTTAACCCCAACTGCGGCCTGGAGTTCCTGCCCAGGGACAACGCTTACAGGAAGCTGGTCCGCATGGTGGAAGGCGTCGCCAGGGCCAGGGAGGTGCTGAAGTGAGCCGAGGGCTTCTGACTACAGCGGTGGGCAGCTATCCCAAGCCAGACTACATCCTCAAAGCACGCGCAGCCGTCTCCAGGGGGGAGATGCCACGGGAGGAGCTGCGGAAGCTGGAGGAGAAGGCTACCGCCCACTGGGTACGCATCCAGGAAGAGCTGGGCATGGACATCCTGGTGGACGGGGAGATGTACCGGGGCGACATGGTGACCTACTTCTCCGAGGAGATGGAGGGCTTCGAGATAAGCGGCCTGGTCCGGTCCTACGGCAACCGCTACTACCGCAAGCCCATAGCCATGAAGCCCGTGGGGAGGAAATCGGACATAACCGTGGGCTGGTGGAGGTACGCCCAGGGCCTCACCAGCAGGCCGGTCAAGGGCATGCTCACCGGCCCCTACACCATCGTGGACTGGTCCTTCAACGAGTACTACCCCTCGCGGGAGGCCTTCGTCATGGACGTGGCCCGCGCCATACACGAGGAGGCGCTGGCGCTAGAGAGGGCCGGCGCCAGGTACATACAGATTGACGAGCCGGCCATTTCCGTCCGGCCCGAGGAGATGGAGCTGGCCTCCAGGGCGCTGGGCATCGTCACCAGGGGACTCAGCGCCTTCACCGTCACCCACATCTGCTACGGCGACTTCGCGGCAGTGTTCGATGACCTGCTCAGGCTGCCCGTGGACATGCTGGACCTGGAGATGGCCAACAGCAACTACCGGCTGCTGGACCTCTTCAGGCAGCACCCCACGGACAAGTACATCTCCATGGGAGTGGTGGACTCTCACAGCCACGTCATCGAGAGCGTGGAGGCCATCAAGGACGGCATCCTGCGCGGGCTGGAGGTCATCCCGCCCGAGAGGCTCTACATAGACCCCGACTGCGGCCTCAAGACACGCCTGGAGGAAGAGGCCGTGGGCAAGCTCAGGAACATGGTCGCAGCCACGTGCGAGGTCAAGGCGGAACTGGGCATAGACTGAGCGGCCTTCCCGGCCAGCGCTGCTATGTGCTCAATAGTGTAACCGGAGGTACAGGATATGGCGCAGCAACAGGTACGTACGTCAAACGTCCGTGTCCAGAGCAACGGCTCGTCCGTTGATGGCTATCTGTGCCGGCCGTCCGGCGAAGGCCGCGCTCCTGGCATCATCGTCATCCAGGAGTGGTGGGGACTGGAGCCTCACATCAAGGACGTGGCCGAGCGCTTCGCCCGGGAGGGCTTCGTATCCCTGGCCCCGGACCTCTACCATGGCAAGGTCACCAGGGAGCCAGACGAGGCCCGCAAGCTTCTCATGGGCCTGGACAGGCCAAAGGCCATCAAGGAGATCGTCGCCTCCATCAAGTACCTCAAGCAGCAGTCCTTCGTCAGCGGCAAGGTGGGCACCGTGGGCTTCTGCATGGGAGGGGCGCTGTCTATCGCCACGGCCTGCAGCTCCCGCGACGTGGACGCGGCGGTCATCTACTACGGCAACAACCCGGACCCCATAACCCAGCTTGCCAACGTCCGCTGCCCGGTGCTGGGCCTCTACGGCGGCGCCGACGGCGGGGTACCCGTCACCGTGGCCGCGACGCTGAGCCAGGAGCTGGAGAAGACCCACACGCCTTACGAGATACACATCTACGGTGGCGCGCCTCACGCCTTCTTCAACGACACCCGCGCCAGCTTCCGCAAGGAAGCCGCCGAGGACTCCTGGCAGCGCACCCTGGCCTTCTTCCGCAAGCACCTGAAATAGAGCGCGGCCCATCAGCCGGGGCCAGGCGGCCCGCCACGACGCGGCCAGTGGGGCGCCATATTGACCGTCGTTCCCACACCATATATCATCTTCGCCACGTGCCGCCCTGCTGACTGGCGGCACGTGGCCGCGAATGGAACGACGGAGGTCCAGGCGTGGAGTACGACGTTATCGTTGTCGGTGCAGGCTCCGCGGGCGCTGTGGTGGCGGCCCGCCTGTCGGAAGACCCGGAGCGCTCGGTGCTGCTGCTGGAGGCAGGCCCCGACTACCCCAACATCCAGGGCCTGCCCGATGAGCTAAAGTACGGGTTTGCCACCGCCGCTGACATCATGGTCAGCGAGCACAACTGGCAGTTCACAGGCAAGGCCAACGACGTGGCCGAGCCTATGCTGGTGCCCAGGGGCAAGGTCACCGGCGGCACCAGCGCCATCAACGGCCAGGTCTTCCTCCGGGGCGTGCCCGAGGACTATGACACCTGGGCCTCCTGGGGCAACTCCGAGTGGAGCTTTGAAAGGTGTCTGCCTTTCTTCCGCAAACTGGAGACAGATACCGACTTCCACGATGACTTCCACGGCAGCGATGGCCCCATCATCTGCCGGCGGTTCAAGAAGAGCGAGTGGCTACCTGCCCAGGTGGCCTTCTACAATGCCTGCCGGGCCGCCGGCTTTGCCGACAGCCCAGACCTCAACAACCCGGACTCCACGGGCGTCGGCCCTCTCCCTTCCAACAACCCCAATGGCATCCGCTGGAGCACGGCCATAGGCTACCTCAACCCTGCCCGGCACCGGCTGAACCTGACCATTCGGTCCAACTGCCTGGCGCACCGCATCCTGTTCGAGGGCAAGCGCGCCGTGGGCGTGGAGGTGGAGAGCGGCGGCGAGAAGTTCAGGTCCTATGGCAGGCAGGTGGTCCTCAGCAGTGGCACCATCGCATCGCCCCACTTGCTGCTGCTCTCTGGCGTAGGGCCTGAGGAGCAGCTCAAGGCACTGGGCATACCGGTGGTCCACCATCTGCCCGGTGTGGGCCAGAGCTTTCGCGACCACCCCATGGCCTTCGTCACCTGGCGGACGAGGCCGGGCTTCAAGCTGGACGGCCTGGCCCCCAGGATACAGGTAGCGCTGCGCTACACGGCTGCCGGCTCTCCCCTGCGCAACGATATGATGATTTTCATGTCCTCCTTCGCCACCGAGCGCATCAACCGGGGCGGCCATCGCATGGTGCCGCTGGGCATCCGCATGACCGTCGCCCTGTACCTGGCCAGGTCCGCCGGCCAGGTGCGGCTCGCGTCCCCGGACCCGCACGTGCAGCCCTTCCTGGACTATCACCTGCTGGAGCACCCCTTTGACCGCCAGCGCATGCGGGAAGGGGTGCGCCTGGCCGTGGAGCTTGGCAAGCACTCGGACTTCGACGGCGTCATCGAAAGCCGGATAGAGCCTCCCGACGAGGCCCTGGAATCGGACGAGACGCTGGACCAGTGGCTGCTGCGGGAGGTCACCACGGGCCAGCACATCACCAGCACCTGCAGGATGGGGCCTGCCTCCGACCCCATGGCCGTGGTGGACCAGTATGGCCGAGTCCACGGCCTGGAGGGCCTGCGGGTAGCGGACGCCTCCGTCATGCCCGACTGTGTCCGCGCCAACACCAACGTCACCACCATGATGATTGGCGAGCGCATCGCCGACTTCATCCGGCGCGGGCGGTAGCCAGGCCCCGCAGTCCCTCCACGCACGGCAACGCCGGCGACAACATAGCCCGACGGCACACCTGTGCCGCCAGGTAGCCTCTGGGCTGCTCGGCCACCGCCAGCCTGCCTGGTGCTCCACACGCCAGGGCGCGTGCCCTGCCCGGGTGGGCCTGAAGGTAGCGGGCGAGTCCAGGCTGGGACCCGCATGATTTGACATGGATTTTGCCAACCAGTCCTCACCAGACTTCGTTCCATGGCGATTCAGAAAACATTGACGCGGATTTCATGAAAGAGTAATATCCTCGCCGTCGAGACGCCCGATAGCCTGACTCTGCGTGGAGGAAGAGTGTGAAATACGACGTCATTGTTGTCGGAGCCGGCTCTGCCGGCGCCATCGTCGCGGCCCGCCTGTCGGAAGACCCCGAGCGGTCGGTGCTGCTGCTGGAGGCAGGCCCGGACTACCCCAACATTGACAGCCTGCCCGACGAGGTCAAGTACGGCTACGCCACGGCCATAGACATCATGACCAGCAGCCACAACTGGCAGTTCGTGGGCAAGGCCACCGACAGGGCCGAGCCGATGCTGGTGCCCAGGGGCAAGGTCACAGGAGGCTCCAGCGCCATCAACGGCCAGGTCTTCCTCCGGGGCGTGCCCGAGGACTACGACACCTGGGCCTCCTGGGGCAATACCGAGTGGACCTTCCAGAAGCTCCTGCCCTACATGCGCAAGCTGGAGACCGACACGGACTTTCACGACGATTTCCACGGCAGTGATGGCCCCATCATCTGCCGGCGGTTCAAGAAGAGCGAGTGGCTGCCCGCCCAGGTGGCCTTTTACAACGCCTGCCGGGCCGCCGGCTTCGCCGACAGCCCAGACCACAACAACCCCGACTCCACGGGCGTCGGCCCGATACCGCTGAACAACCCCAACGGCATCCGCTGGAGCACGTCCATAGGCTACCTCAACCCGGCCCGTCACCGGCTGAACCTGACTATCCGCCCCAACTGCCTGGCCCATCGCATCCTGTTCGAGGGCAAGCGTGCCATCGGTGTGGAGGTGGAGAGCGGCGGCGAGAAGTTCAGGGTCTATGGCGATGAGATTGTCCTGTGCTCAGGTGCCATTGGCTCGCCCCAGTTGCTGCTGCTGTCTGGCGTTGGGCCAGCGGCGCACCTCAAAGGCCTGGGCATACCTGTGGTGCAGGACACGCCTGGCGTCGGCCAGAACCTGCGCGACCACCCGTGCGTGTTCGTCACCTGGCGGACGAAGCCGGGCTTCAAGCTGGATGGCCTGGCCCCCAGAGGGCAGTTGTGCCTGCGCTACACGGCCAGCGAGTCCAGTCTGCGCAATGACATGATGGTCTTCATGTCCTCCTTCGCCACCGAGCGCATCAACCGGGGTGGCAACCGCATGGCGCCCCTGGGCATACGCATGACGGTGGCCCTGTACCTGGCCCTGGGCGCCGGGGAGCTGAAGCTCCAGTCGGCGGACCCGCATGTGCAGCCCTTCCTGGACTACAACTACCTCCAGGAGGAGTTCGACCGCCGCCGCATGCGCGAGGGCGTGCACCTGTGCGTCAAGCTGGGCGAGCACCCTGATTTCAAGAAGATCGTCCAGGAGCGCATCGAGCCTCCCGACGAGGCGCTGGAGTCGGACGAGGTCATGGACGACTGGCTGCTGCGAGAGGCGACCACGGGCCAGCACATCTCGGGCACCTGCAAGATGGGGCCAGCCTCTGACCCCATGGCCGTGGTGGACCAGTATGGCCGGGTACATGGCCTCAAGGGCCTGCGCGTGGTGGATGCTTCCATCATGCCGGACTGCATCCGCGCCAATACCAACGTCACCACCATGACCATCGGCGAGCGCATCGCCGACTTCATCCGCCAGGGGAAGTAGGGCTTCCTGGAGTGCCCAATACCAGGCCCGAATGACCCCGCCGTGTCCTCAAAAGGCGCAGGTGGTCTTTTCCACCGTCCACCCAGCCCCGCCCAACAGC
>DAOUAM010000099.1:0-7790 GCA_034433305.1 Dehalococcoidia bacterium
TTCGACGCCACGGCGGCCGGGGCGGCGGGCCTGGCCGGCGCCGGCTGCCCTGGCGCCGAAGGCGGCGCCTCGCCCTCGGCCAACAGGTAGCCCATGACGCCGTCCACCGGCACGGCGGCGCCTTCCGACGCCGTCGGGTGGAAGATGCCGCTATCGGTGGCCTGGAGGTCGTAGTTGAGCTTCTCGGTCTCGATCTGGGCGATGACCTCGCCCTGCTGCACGCGCTGGCCCGGCGACCTGGTCCACTTCACAATAGTCCCCTCGGTCATGAAGTCGCCGAGCCTGGGCATTACTATGGGTGTCGCCATGGGTACCTCGTATGTATTCCACAGTCTCCAGGTCCTAGGCCAGCACTCCGTGGACGGCCGCCACCACCTTGTCCTTGCTGGGCAGGAACAGCGCCTCCAGCGGGCGGCTGTAAGGCACCGGGGTGTGCGGCGGCGTGACGCGCCTGGGCGGCGCGTCCAGGTAGTCGAAGGCCTCCTCGGCTACCAGCGCCGAAAGGTCGCTGGCGACGCTGCAGCGCGGGTAGTCCTCGTCCACGATGACCACCTTGCGCGTCTTGCGCACCGACTCCAGCACCGTCTCCTCGTCCAGGGGCGAGACGGACAGCAGGTCTATAACCTCCGGCGAGTAGCCCTCGGACTCCAGCTGCTGCGCCGCCTGGAGGCAGACCCAGGTGGTGTAGCCTGTACCGATAAGCGTCACGTCGGTGCCCTCGCGGGCGACGGTGGCCTTGCCTATGGGGATGGTGTACGGCTCCTCCGGCACGTGCACGTCGAAGCGGAAGCCCATGAGCTGGCGGTTGTTGAAGACTATGACCGGGTCATCGTCGCGGATGGCGGCGATGAGCAGGCCCTTGGCCGTGTAGGGGTTGGACGGCACCACGCACTTGAGGCCCGGGAAGTGGGCGAAGATGGAGTAGAGCGTCTCCGAGTGCTGGGCCGCCGAGTTGGTGCCCGCGCCGATGCCGGTGATGATGGTCAGGGGCACCTTGACCTTGCCGCCGAACATGTAGTGTATCTTGGCGGCGTTGTTGGTGATCTGGTCGGCGCAGACGCCGTAGAAGCCGACGTACATCAGGTCCACCACCGGGCGCAGGCCCGTGGCCGCCGCGCCGACGCCGGCGCCGATGAACCCCGCCTCGGATATGGGCGTGTCCCGGACGCGCTCCGGCCCGAACTGGCCGATAAGCCCCTTGGTGAGACGCATGGGGCCGCCCCAGGCGTCCTGCTTGCCCGGGCGATTGCCGCCGCCGGCCACGTCCTCGCCCATGACGATGACGGTCGGGTCGCGCTCCATCTCCTGGCGTAGCGCCTCGTTGATGGCCTGGATGAACGTCAGTTGCCTGGTTGCCTGCGCCTGCACCATATGGTTGCCTCCTGGATTTTCTTGCCCTCCGGCCCTGGTCTTTCTCCGGACGCGTGTCGCGCTGGTACAGGAGACTGGCCCCCTTCTGACCTTCAGCATCCACCAGCCTGCAATGGGCGCGGCGCTCCACGTGTGGACAGGGAGCGAGGGCACAGCGTAACTATCTTTTCAGCCCGATCTGCTCCGTGGGGTATGACACATAGACATCGGTGAAAAGCTCGTCCGAGGCCGGGAAGGGGCTCTCGTTGGCGAACCTGGTGGCCTCGGCCACGGCCTCCAGCGCCTTTTTGTCCAGGGCGTCCAGCTCCTTTTCGGTGGCGAACTTGCCCTCGACCATGTACTTGCGCAGCCGGGCGACGCAGTCCCGGCTCTTGTAGTAGGCCTCCTCTTCCTCGGAGCGGTAGGCCAGCGGGTTGTCGGCGCCGAAGTGGCCCATGTAGCGGTAGGTCTGGGCCTCGATAAGCGTGGGGCCGCCGCCGGACCTGGCCCGCCGGATGGCCTCGCCGGCCACCTCAAAGACGTCCAGGACCGACTGGCCGTCCACGGCGACGCCGGGCATGTCGTAGCCTGCCGCGCGGTTGGCCACCGAGCCGCCGGCCACGGCGTACTCGAAGGGCGTGGACTCGGCGTAGCGGTTGTTCTCGCAGACGAAGATGACAGGCAGCTTCCAGATGCCGGCCAGGTTCATGGACTCGTGGAGGCTGCCCTGGTTGGCGGCACCGTCGCCGAAGAAGACGACGCTGACCTGGTCGGTGCCCCGGACTTTGGCGCTGAGGGCCACGCCCGTCGCCACGGGGATGTTGGAGCCGACGACGCCATTGGCGCCCAGCATGCCCCTGGTGATGTCGGCGATGTGCATGGTGCCGCCCTTGCCCTTGTTGGTGCCGGTGGCCTTGCCCAGCAACTCCGCCATCATCTCCTTCAGGTCAACGCCCTTGGCGATGCAGTGGTGATGGCTGCGGTGGGTGCCCAGCACGTAGTCGTCGTCCCGCAGGTGGGCGCATATGCCCACTGGCACAGCCTCCTGCCCGATGGAGGAGTGCATGCCCCGCAGCTTGCCGGCGTCGGCCTCCCGCCGCGACTGCTCCTCGAACCGACGGATGGTCACCATCATCTCGTACATCCACAGGAGCGTATCCCTGTTCAGCTCGTTGTGCAGTTTGCCCACGGTCAGCCTCCCGTCTGCATGTCCAGCTTTGATGGGGATTATAGCAGCAGAGCCGGACTGTGGCTACTGTGGCATCAACCCTGCTTGCCCATGCTATAATTGCGCCGCATTCTTTGCATGGCGAGGGCGAAAGATGAAGCTGGTCCTCAAGGCAGACCGAGTTATTGATGGCACCGGCGCCGACCCCATTCCCAACGGGGCGCTGGTCATTGAGAAAGGCAGGATATCCCAGGTTATCACCCAGGACAGGCTGAAGCTGGGTGAGCGCGAGGAGGCGGACGTCATCGAGGTCAAGGGCGGGACCATCATGCCCGGCTTTATCGAGGCCCACTCCCACATCCACTGCAGCGCCGAGACCGAGGCCTTCCGCCAGGTGGTCACCGAGAGTGACCAGGTGCTGCTGATGCGGGCTGTCCAGGCCGTCCGCCAGGCGCTGGCCTCGGGCGTGACCACCATGCGGGACCTGGGCAGCAAGAACCAGATTGCCATGCCCGTCAAGCAGGCCATTGAGGACGGCATCATCCCCGGCCCCAGGCTGCTGGTGGCCGGGACGCCCATCACCACCACTGGCGGCCACTGCCACATGTTCGGCACCGAGGCAGACACCCTGGAGGATGTGGTCAAGGCCGTCCGCGGCCAGGTGAAGCTGGGCGCCGACTGGATCAAGATCATGTCCACGGGCGGCGGCTTCACCCCCAGGACCAACGTCCGCGCGCCCCAGTACCCGGTGGAGACGCTGCGGGCCGCCGTCCAGGACGCCGAGCGGCTGGGCGTGCGCGTCGCCGCTCACTGCCACGCCGCTGCGGGCGTACGCAACTGCGTCGAGGCCGGCGTCCACAACCTTATCCACTGCTCCTGGCTGGCCGCCGACCCGTCAAAGGTCTATGACTACGATCCCGCCGTGGCCGACCAGATCGCCGAGAAGGGCATCTACGTTGACCCCACCATCGCCACGGGCTACATGGCCCAGTTCCGCGACCCTCAGTGGGTGGCGGCCCGACGCCAGGGCAACTTCATGACCGAGCCGCAGCGGCGCTACGAGATCCTTCGAGACATGTGGGACAGGGGCGTCAAGTTCGTGACCGGGCTGGACACCGGCATGGTGTACGTCCGCTTCAGCGACTACGCCTACACGCCGCAGCTCATGGTGGAGAAGATGGAGATCTCCCCCATGGACGCCATTGTCTGCTGCACCAGGACGACAGCCGAGTGCCTGGGCGTGCTCCAGGAGACCGGCACGCTGGAGGTGGGCAAGTCCGCCGACGTGGTCATTGTCAACGGCGACCCGCTGGCCGACATCCGCGCTCTGCACAGCGTTAACACCATCGTCAAGCAGGGCCAGGTGGTAAAGCGCAAGGGGGAGTTGCTGATATAGGGGAGCTATCAGCTATTAGCTTTCAGCCGTCAGCTTCCCCACCTGGCCCCTGACGGCGGCAGGTGTCCCGGGCCAGCCTGCGTCCATGGGGTCCAAAAGCGGACAGGGTTTGAGGGTAGCTGAGAGGTGGCCAGGCCTGGCCGACCTCACCCCCAGTCTTAACGGCACAACGCGGGTCAATCTATGGCCCCCTCTCCAAATTCGGAGAGGGGCTACGGGGGTGAGGTCGGCCCGTCTGCCCTTGCCATACCCCCCGTCCTTCAGAAATCTGTCCGCTTCCCTTGGGGGGCTGGGCGGGGAAGCTGACGGCTGACCGCTGATAGCTGATAGCTCCTCACGCCCGGCGGCGCAGCTTGGGGTCCAGGGCGTCGCGCAGGCCGTCGCCCAGCAGGTTGATGGCCAGCACGGTTATGGACAGGAACAGGCCGGGGAAGAAGGTCACCCAGAAGGCCCGCTGAAGGTAGGTGCGGCCAATGCCGATGATGTTGCCCCAGGTGGGCGTCTCCGGGTTGACGCCAGCGCCCAGGAAGCTCAGGGCCGCCTCCACCAGTATGGCCGAGGCAAACACAAAGGTGGCCTGGACGATGACCGGCGCCAGGACGTTGGGCAGGATGTGTATGCCCATGATGCGCGGCGCCCGGGCGCCCAGCGCCCGGGCCGCCGTCACGAAGTCCATTTCCCTGGCGCTGAGCACCGAGCCGCGCACCACCCGCACCATGCGCGGCGTGTCCACCACGGCGATAACGATGATGACGTTGACCACGTTGCCGCCCAGCAGGGCAATCAGCGCCAGGGCCAGCAGCAGCGTCGGGAAGGCCATGATGGCGTCCATGAAGCGCATCAGCACCTCGTCGGCCTGGCGGTAGTAGCCGGCCACCAGGCCCAGCATCGCCCCGGCCACCGCCACTATGACGGCCACCGAGCCGCCGACTATGAGGGAGATGCGCCCGCCGTGGACGGTCCGGGAGTAGATGTCCCGGCCCACCTGGTCGGTGCCGAACCAGTGCTTTGCCGAGGGCGCTTGCAGCCGCTCGGCGCCGCTCAGCCTGGTGGGACTGACGCGGTCTATGAAGGGAGCGAAGATAGATGTGGCTACTATCACCACCAGGATGACCAGCCCGGCCAGCATGTTGGGGTTCTTGGCCAGGACTCGCCTGGAGGTAAGGGCGAACCGGCGGGCACGCAGCGCCACGGGGCTGGGCGCCGGCAGGGCCAGGGACCTTTCTCCTTGGGCTTCCATCAGTACCGTATCCTCGGGTCAAGGTAGGCGTACACCAGGTCAACCATCAGGTTCACCAGGACGTAGGAGGCGGCCAGCAGCACCATAGCGCCCTGGATAATGGGAAAGTCGCGGCGAGTCACCGCGTCCACTACCATGCGGCCCACGCCATCGCAGGCGAAGACGGTCTCAGTGACTACCACGCCGGTGATGGCGCCGGCGAAGGCGATGCCTATAACGGTGGTAATGGGGATGGCCGCGGGCTTGAGGGCATGGCGGACCATGACGATGGCCTCTCGCAGGCCCTTGGCCCTGGCCGTGCGGATGTAGTCCTCCCGCAGCACCTCCAGCATGCTGGAGCGAGTCATGCGGGCGATGAGGGCCATGAAGGCCACTGCCAGCGTCAGCGATGGCAGTGTCATGCTCCGGAAGAAGCCACTGACGCCGCTGTTCAGGTCGCAGCCAATGACGTTGAACCACGAGAGCTTGACGGCGAAGAGCCAGATGAAGTTGAAGGCCAGCCAGAAGCCCGGAATGGCGAAGCCTATCACGGCAAAGACCATGACCACGCGGTCTATGGCCCTGTTGTAGTTCCAGGCGGCGGCTATGCCCAGGGGCACTCCTATCAGCACCGCCAGCCCCAGCCCCATGATGGCCAGCATGAAGGTTATGGGCAGCTTGGGCTTCAGGAGCTGAAAGACCGAGTGGCCGGTGAAGATGGACGTGCCCAGGTTGCCAGTGAACAGGCCGCTGAACCAGTTCCAGAACTGGACTGGCAGCGGCTTGTCCAGGCCCAGCCGCGCCCGTATCTCATTGGCCGTCTCCTCGCTGTACTCGATCTGGCTGCCGATGAGGATGGCCACCGGGTCACCCGGGACTATGTGCAGTATGGAGAAGGTGATGACTGCCACCAGCAGTACCACCGGTACGCTGGCCAGTATGCGCCTGATGATGTACTGATGCACGGCAACCGTCCTCGGTCACTGGTGTTGCCCCGAGCGCCCGGCCCTCCGTCCGCCAGACGCGGGCGTTGCCCTGTGGGCGGCCCCGGTGCCAGGGAAGGGCTGTCTGCGTGGGCGCTGCCCTTGCTCCGGGGCCTGGCCCCACAAAGGCCAGGCCCCGGGAAATGACGTCATGGGGTGGCTGGGGCAGTGTCCAGCGCCAGCCGGGGGAGTCCCCTACTCATCCAGCCAGACCTCCCAGAAGAGCGGGAACAGGTAGTTCTGCACCCCATTGACCTGGTTCCTGTAGGCCCGTGGCGGCGAGAACATGCCCAGGTTCAGGGAGGGTATCTCGTCCCAGTAAATGGCATCGAGCTGCTTGGCTATCTCCACCTGCCTGGCGATGTCGGTGGTCTCCATGAACTGCTGGCGCAGCGCCGCCACCTTGCCCTCGGGGTCCTGCCAGCCTGCGGCGTTGGCCCCCTTGACGATGCCATGGGGCGCCAGCGGGTCAACGCCATTGGCGAAGTTGCTCCAGGAGGTGTTGGACTCCCAGCGCTCCAGGTCCTCGGGCTTGGCTGACTGGGTGCGGCTGACGGTGGTGGCCCAGTCCACGGCCACCACCTCGGCGTTGAAGCCGATCTCGTCCAGGATTTCGCTGAGCACCAGCGCGGCCTCAGGCATGAAGGGCATGTCCTGGGAGCTGAGGATGCGCACCTGCATCCCCTCCACGCCAGCCTGCTTCACCAGCTCCTGGGCCCTGGCGATGTTGCCCTGGCGTGTCTGGACGTCGAGGCCGGCGCCCAGGGCGTTCTCGCTCCAGTAGGTGCCGCAGTGGATGAAGAAGGGGCACTCCTTCCACCAGGTCTCATCGCCCACGGCCGCCGTCATAAGCCGCTCGATGCCTACGCCGTAGGCCACGGCCTGCCGCGCCAGCTTGTTATTGAAGGGCGGCCTGGTGTGGTTAAAGGCGTAGGTGCCCATGTTGCCGTCCCTGGTCTTGAGTACCGTAATGCCCGGCACACCCTCCAGGGTCTTGGCCAGGTCCAGCTTGAAGTCGTCCAGGTAGTGGACCTCGCCTGTGCGCAGGGCGGCGACGCGGGAGGCGTGGTCCGGGACCTCCACGATCTCCAGGCGGTCCAGGTATACCTGGTTGGCGCCGGCCAGGAAGTCGGAAGGCTCGGGGCGAGGCTTGTAGCCCGCGAACTTCTCCAGCACCAGCCTGTTGCCGGGCACCCACTCGGCGAACTGCCACGGCCCGGTGCCGATGGCATCGGTCACGCGGTCGCCGGGCTTGATGCTCCAGATGCTCTCGTGCATTACCGAGGGCATGTAGGGGTCAGCCTGGGCCATGGCGGTCAGCAGGTAGCCCGTGGGCCTGGTCAGTGTGAGGGTGAGGGTGGAGTCATCCACCTTGGCGAAGGCCTTGGAGAAGTCGTTGGGGTCCACCGTGAAGCTGCGGAACAGCCCCTTGGAGATGGGATTGCGGCTGGCCTCCCGTACCACGCTGGCGATGACGTCCTCTACCCTCAGCGGGTCGCCGTTATGGAACTTGAGCCCCTCCCGCAGCTTGAAGGTCCACACCTTCTGGTCGTCGGATATCTTCCAGCTTTCCACCAGTTCGGGCTGAGGCTCATAGCGGGAGTTGGGGGCAAACATCTGCTCGTACACATTGCGGCCTATGTAGCCGGTCACGATGGCGCCGGTGTTGTGCGG
>DAOUAM010000100.1:0-1926 GCA_034433305.1 Dehalococcoidia bacterium
CGGGTGTCCGCTCAGGCACCCTGGGGGCCGCGCCTTCAGGCGTAAGCGCCTTTAGTTGACGGGGGCAAGGTATGGGAACACGTCCCAGAAGCCATGCTCGTTGAGTCCATCATACGGAGGCGCCGTATTCTCGTCCACGCAGTCGGTGGTTATGGCGCCGCCGCTGATGAGGGACAGTTCGATGTCAATGACGTCGTCCTGGAGCCGCCGGCCATTCAGGACCTCGAAGCCGTCGGCGGAGGAGGTGTCAAAGGTCAGGACGTCGGGCAGCAGCACCCTGGCTATGGCCCGGGCGGTGTCCCGGTCGTTGCCCAGGGCGCGCAGCGTCGCGATGACCTCGTCCCGGAAGTTCTCCCTGTCCTTGGCGGGCTTGGAGGCGTTGAAGGAGTCCTTCTGGTCCGAGGGAATGAAGAAGGTGTTGATGGCCGGGCGGCCCATGCGGTCTATCTGCGCGCCGTCCACGACGGTGGCGGCCCAGACGCCGATAAGCGTATTCTCCGGGGAGCTGATGAGCCTGGAGCTGGGCACCTCCAGCACAATGGCATTGGTGTTCAGCCCGGCGAAGAAATCGGTGCCGGGATGGGCCTCGGAGCAGAAGTCCAGGCCATCGCGGAAGGCTTCCAGGTCGAAGAAGAAGGGGTCATCGAAGGGGCCAACGTGGGCCTCGCCGCCGCCGGACAGGGCGATGTCATCCACGGAGCGGGTTGCGCCCCTGCCCTCCAGGCCATCCTTGGTGTAGACCCTCACTCTCTGAAGGCCATTCTCGTCCGGCTCGGAGAACCTGAACACGAACCTGACGTTGGGCTTGGCATCCCCATCGTTATCAACCAGGACCTGGTACTCAGCGCCTGGATAGAAGGTTGTCGGGCTGAGGATGCCGAGTCCAGGGTTGGTGGTCACTATGAGCACGGTGTTGTCCGGGTTGGCCGGTGACTGGAACACATAGACGTCGTTGATGTCCAGCCTGCCGTCCGTCTGCACCAGGGGCGCATCCCTACGGTCAGCGCCACGGGTGATGGACGCAGGCAGGCCGAATGCTAGAAAGATGGCTAGCGCCGCAATTACAAAGGCGCTCCACCAGAGACGGGAAGACGAAAGTGCTCTGCTCATTTTTCCCCCAGGTGTTTGCTTGCTTTCCGACTTCTTCTACTAGAGGGTCGCGCGCAGTCTCCTAGTTGTGAGCTTGTCCACCTCCTTCCAGTGAATGCCTTTGCAACCTCTGGTGGTCGGTCTGACTCAGGGTGTCTGACAGGACTGTACCGCCGGCAGGCTTTTCACCCTCAGCCCTACCTTCTCCCCTCGGAGAGGAAAGGAGGCCTCTCCTCCAAGACGCGAGATGCACATTCTCAGGAAGAGGACCACGCTGGCATTCCTCTCCCTTTTCATTTCGCTGGCCGGGAGCTTTGAGGCAGCATGGGGCAAAGCTTCCTGGCATGTTGGCGCCTGCTTGTCGCGCTCCCCGTGCCTGGCCAGATATGCATAATGCAATCTCTATCATAGCGATGTGACTTATGCAGTGTAAGAAAGGTCTATTATTTATGACCATAGGTGAAAATCTGTGCGCCCCTGGTGCATTTCCATCAGGCTGCTCTTTGCCATGTGTCCTGAACGCTGCATAATTGTATGCGTTGGGGCGGTGTTCCTGGATCACAGGTTGGCGCCGGCGTAGTGTGTTGGCTGCTGGCTAATCAGGTATTCCAGCGCCGGCCCTGATGTGCGACACAGTCCAGGACGGCGAGTGCGGTGGCTAAAGTGAGGGCCGAAGGCTACCGGGGCGGTTGCTGTAGCTCCCGAAGGGTGAGCCTGGCGGAGTGGGCGAGGAGGAAGGAGAAGTGAGGGTTGAGTTCCAGGGCACGCTCCAGGTAAGCCCTGGCCTGCTCCCTGTCCCCCAGGGCGTAGTATACCATTCCTGCATGGTAGAACAGG
>DAOUAM010000101.1:0-39976 GCA_034433305.1 Dehalococcoidia bacterium
CTGGCCCTGGGCAACCACAAGGGCCTGCCCCTACATACCCTCTCTTCGCAGAGAATTGTCATAAGGGCAGGTGCGCCGTGTCCCATCCCCTGCATTGCCCCGCCGGCGTCCGTGGCCGGTAGCCGGGCTGGGCTAGCCCCACATGCAGCGCAAGCCCTCAGGTGCTGGTACGCAAGGGCACATCAGGGCAGACACGCATAGGCCTACCGCTGGTTTTCGTGCAACTGTGAGAGAGTACACCCTTCAGGGCGCCCACGGCTGCTGGTATTGTGAGGATAGAGACCGCTTCCCGCAGGAGACAGTGCCGTGAGCCAATCGCCGGTAGCAGACCCCAACGAACTGATGGCCCAGCACCTGGCCGAGCTCAAGACCTACGCGCGACGCGTGTTGCTGCACGATGAGGTCCTTACTCAGCACGAGGAGGACGACCGGCAGAAGCGGCTGCGCGAGGTCCTGGCCATGGGCAACGCGCTGGGGCTGACCGAGCGGGAAGTGGCCCTTCGCCTGTACCAGGAAGTGTTCGAGTCAAGGCCCCGGGCCAGGTGCTGGTGCCTGGGCTGCCGTGGCCGCTGGAGTCCAGCGCCGGAGTAGCAGCCAGCGCCGGCCGCCGGAAGGCACCTGCCCCTGGCCTTCGGACCGGGTGGCAGGGACTAGCCCGCCTGCCTGGCCGCGTGTACAACTGCCCGGGGCGCGGCCTCGGCACGCTGCCGGGGCTGAGGGACAGACACCGGCACTCCATCCTCCAGGTCCTGGGTGAACATGTCGCTGAGCCGGCCGGCGGACAGCGCCGCATCCACCAGGGCACGCTTCTTGGCGATCTTGAGGATGGTGTTCACCAGGGAATAGACATCCTCGTTCTCTACAAGGCCGACCTTCTGCTCCGTGATCCTCGCGTCATTGTCCGGCCAGGTGGAGCCGCAGCCGCCCTGCTTCTTGAAGCACACCCAACCACCCCCGTACTGCTCCTTGCCCTTGATGATGGCTTCCGCGCCGCACGCCGGGCACCTGCGCCTGGCCTCCCTCCAGCGGTACCTGGCCTCCATGCTGTTGCACTCGCCCAGTCCCTGAGAGATGACGACTCCGGTGGAGACACTGACCAGGGTGCACCGTATGAGGTACCGGAACAGGGGCCTGTCCCAGTCCTCTGCGCGGTCCAGGATGTCGTAGTGGTCGGCGAGGCCCAGCAGCTTCGTAATCTTCTCCGCTCCGGGCTTCAGGAGCGTGGGCTTCTGGGTCCCGGGTATGACGCCGAAGTCATGGCCCTGAACGAGCCGCTGCCTCACAATCCTCTGGAAGCGGTCCAGGGCCTCGATCTCGCTCAGGAAATGCTCCTCCTCTGGCAGCGCAAGGGCGTTGGGCTGTTCAGTCATCATCGCTTACTCTCCTCATGTTTTTCAGGCAGTCCCATGTCTCACGGCAAAGTGCAAACACGTCAACACCGGTGCATGAATATTATACCGAACAATTGTTCGTATTGTCTATAGTCAGTGGAGGACTGCCCCGGCCCTGCAAGGCGGCGCTTCCGTCCTGCCTTTATAAGGCCCCTTGACAGTCCCCGGGAGACCGTTTATTTTATAAACGGTACGGTACCGTATCGTAACAGGCGCCGCCAGGGGCCAGGCAGGGCCACGCCGGAGGCGGCGGGGGGAGTCCTCAATGCTGAGTGAGCGCGTCGCGCGCGGACGCCCTCGCAGCCGCGAGGTTGACCGCGCCATCCTGATGCAGACCTTGCAACTGCTGGCGGAGCAGGGCTATACAGCCATGTCCGTCGAAGGTGTCGCAGCCGCTGCGGAGGTGAGCAAGGCTACCATCTACCGCCGGTACAGGGACAAGCGGGCGCTGGTGGTAGCCGCCCTCTCGGTGCTGAGGCAGGAGGCACCAGCGTTGACAGACACCGGCGACGTGCAGCGGGACCTGCTCAACGCCATCAATGATATGCTCCGCTATTTCCGCAGCCTTAACGGCTTCGCCATCGTCGGCACACTGCTCACGCAAGCGCGGCAGAACCCGGAGTTCCTGGACCTGTTCCGGGAGCATGTCATTCTGCCCAGACGTGCAGCCATAAAGGGGCTGCTGGAGCGACGCGTCCAGCGCGGCCAGCTCCGTGGCGACGTGGACCTGGAAGCGACTGTGGACTGCATCGCCGGGCCGGTATTTGCGCGCTACCTGAGCGGCTTGCCCATGGACGAGCAGTGGACCGAATCGGTGGTGCGCATCGTCCTGGAGGGCGCACGAAAGGCCTCGGCGAGATAAAGAGGGCGCACCCTGGAGAAGTCACGGCTGGTCCCTGTAAACAACCATGGAAAGGGATGTACATGGAACGGACTGAACGAGGGGCAAGTGGGCCTGGTCTTGCGAAACAAAGCGCATATGCCATAGGTGTGGACGGTGTCGCCTTCAGCTACGGGCGCCTGACCGTTTTTAAGGACCTCGACCTGGCCGTCCCCCGTGGGTTGGCCTATGGCCTCCTGGGGCCGAATGGGGCAGGCAAGTCCACGTTGATGCGGCTGCTGGTAGGGCGCCTGCGCCCGGCCAGGGGGGCCATCCGGGTCCTGGGAGAAGAGCCACGGCCAGCGCTGACGTCGCGCATCGGCTACATGCCACAGGCCGCTGCCCTCTATCCCGAGCTTTCGGCCCGGGAGAACATTGACTTCTTCGCCCGGATGTACGGGGTGTTCAACCGGACGGAGCGTCGCGACCGCGTGGCGGCCGTGCTGGGCCTGGTGGGCCTGTCCGAAAGGGCTGGCTCGCCGGTGATGACCCTGAGCGGCGGCATGCGCCAGCGGGTGAGCCTGGCCTGCGCTCTGGTGCACGGGCCGGTGCTTCTCCTCCTGGACGAGCCCACCGTCGGCCTGGACCCCGAGCTGCGGGCTGGTTTCTGGGAGCATTTTCGACGCCTGGCGGCGGGCGGCGTCACGCTCTTCATCTCCAGCCACACCATGGATGATGCCGCCCACTGCGACCGCCTGGCCTTCCTCCACAGCGGCAGGGTCGTCGCCGAAGGAGCGCCCGACGAGCTACAACGCCAGGCGGGGAGCACCTCCCTTGAGGAGGCTTTCCTCTACTTCGCCAGGAGGGGATAAGCATGCCTCTACTGCTACGCTCAACTGGTATCGCGCTCCGCATCGTCCACACGATGCGGCGGGACCATCGGACCCTCGCCCTGATGGTCATAGCGCCGGTGGTGATCATGGCCCTGGTGGGGCTCAGCTTCGAAGAGATGCCCCGGGTGCTGGACTTCGCCGCGCCCGCCATTATGAGTATTTTCGCGCTCCTCTTCGCCTTCATATTGACCGGCGTCAGCTTCCTCCGGGAGCGAGTGGGCGGCACCCTGGAGCGTCTGCTGGCCACGCCGGTCGGGCGGGCTGATGTCCTGGTGGGCTATCTCCTGGGCTTCCTGGGCTTCGCGCTCCTCCAGGCTACCCTGGTGCTTCTCTTCACGGTCTACGTCCTGGATGTCACCTACCGGAGCAGCTTCTGGGAGGTCCTGGTCTTCCTCTCCGTGCTGACGGTCACGGGAGTGACCCTGGGCATCTTCGTCTCTATCTTCGCCCGCAACGAGTTCCAGATCATGCAGTTCATGCCCCTGTTCTTGTCGCCCCAGGTCTTCCTCTCCGGCGTCTTTTTGCCGGTGGAGGAGATGCCGGGGTACCTCCAGGCGCTAGCGGCCGTGATGCCGCTGCGCTACGCCATTGATGGCCTGCGCGCCCTGATGCTCCAGGGGGTGGGTCTGGTGGACGTGAGTAAAGAGCTGCTGGTCCTCGTCGCGATTGCGGCGGGCGCCCTGGCACTGGCCAGCACAACGGTGCGGAGGGTATAGAGAGACCTAGACGCCCTTCTCCTGCCGCCAGCGCCTGATCCACCCGGCGTGCTGCGCCTCGTGGGAGCTACGCAGGGCCGCCTCGCCATACAGGGTGGCGTCCAGCCCTCTGGGCGTGGCCGACGAGATGGCGTCCAGCAGCCTCTGCCTGGACGTTGCCAGCTCCCACCTCACCTGCTCCAGCGGCAGGGCTACGCGCATGTCGTGGGCCATGGCATTGAAGGCCTCGTCCTGGCCATGGCTCATGCGCCAGGCCGAGTTGTGGCCGGCGGAGATGCGCACCACCTCGCTGGCCCGGATGTCATCCCACAGAGCGATGTGCGCCAGGTGGTCCTTGACCGACCAGCCATCCAGGGATGGCTCGGTCATAAGCTCGTCGCTGAGGCCCTCGATGGCAGAGAGCAGCTCCTCGCGCATCTGGCGGTAGTGTTGTAGCAATGAGTCCCTATCTTCGGCCATGCTTCTCTCCTTGCTGCCTGGAACGATTCCTGTAGCCTTCTTGAGTTGCGTCTGCACGGCGGTATGCAGGAAAGGATTTTTTGGACTTTACAACAAAACAGGGTAATGGCGTAACCAGCCCCCTCTCTGCTCTCCCCCACAGGGGGCGAGGACCCTCCCTGCCCCCCTGTGGAGGAAGGCCAGGATGGGGGCCTGTCCCTGCACCCTCTCTGGCTCTCCCCCAGAGGGGGCGAGAAGGTCAAAACTCCGGGCAACGGGCTTTCATGGCCCATTGGGGCGGAGCAAGCTGGCCACGCCCTCGGTAGGCTGATGAGCACGGACTGGAGCCAGGGACTATAGTATAAGCATGCAGTCGCCGAAGCTGTAGAAGCGGTAGCGCTGCTCCACGGCTTCCCGGTAGGCGCTGAAGACCAGGTCGCGGCCAGCGAAGGCGCAGACCAGCATGAGCAAAGTTGACCGGGGCAGGTGGAAGTTGGTCACCAGCGCGTCCACGGCGCGGAACCGGTGCCCTGGCAGGATGAACAGGTCTGCCCAGCCGGAGCCTGGCGAAAGCGCAGCGCCCTCCTCCCTGCACAGGCTGGCGGCATGCTCCAGCAGCCGCACCGCCGTCGTGCCGATGGTTATAACGCGCCTGCCCTCGCGCCTGGCGCGGTTGATGGCTTCGGCGGCCTCCTGGCCCAACTCCCAGTACTCGGCGTGCAACTGGTGCTGGGAGATGTCCTCCACCTTCACGGGCTTGAAGGTGCCCCAGCCCACGTGCAGCGTCACAAAGGCCAGCTCCACGCCCATGGAGTCCAGACGCTGCAGCAGCTCCAGCGTGAAGTGAAGGCCCGCCGTGGGCGCCGCGATGCTGCCCTTGACCCGCGCGTAAACCGTCTGGTAGCGCTCTGAGTCCCGCAGCGGCTCATGGATGTAGGGCGGCAGCGGAATGACACCCAGCCTGTCCAGGTGCTCCTCGCCCGCGAGTCGCACCACCCGCGCACCGTCCGGCTCCACGCGCAGCACCTCGCCGCTGATCCCGGCGCCGTCCCCTGGCACCTGGAAGGCCGCGCCCGGCTGCATGCGCCGCCCGGGCTTGACCAGGGCGCGCCACACCCCAGGGGACAGCCGCTCCAGGAGCAGCAATTCCACCTTGCCACCCGTGCCTGCCCGCCGGCCATAGAGCCTGGCGGGCACCACGCGGCTGTCGTTGAACACCAGCACGTCGCCGGGGCGAAGGTACTCCGGCAGGTCATAGAAGTGGCGGTGCTGGATGGAGCCATCGGCCCGCGAGACCACCATCATGCGGGAGTGGTCCCGTGGCTCCATGGGCGTCTGGGCGATAAGCTCAGGTGGCAGGTGGTAGTCGAACTCGCTGGTCCTCATTGTCTCTCTTCGGGCATGGGGCAGGGCCATCGCCGTTCCCCTCGCGGGGAAGGGCGATGGCCCTCGGGCAGGCTATCTTACCCTCTCTCCAGCCCACTCTCCCACAAGCTCTTCAGATGTCGTAATGCGAGCGCCGTAGATGCGCTTCAGGTACTCCAGCCCGGACTCGTGCTCCTCGTCAGTGAGGGCCTGGACGCAGTCCCTGGGAATGATGACGCGGTACCCACGGTGGAAGGCGTCGGCGGAGGTGTGGCGGTCGCAGATGTTGGTGTGCAGCCCCGCCACGACCACGGCATCCACGCCCAGCCGCCGCAGAATGGTATCCAGGCCCGTCTCGTAGAAGGCGCTGTAGCTGCGCTTTTCCAGCACGTGGTCGCCCGGCTGCGGCTCCAGCTCCGGGATGGTCTGGGCGCCCTCGGTGCCCCGCATGGCATGCTCGCCCCACACGTCCATCTCCGGGTCAGTGGGAAGATGGGCATCGCCCACGTATATCACCGGCCGGCCAGTCCTGCGGGCCGCGTCCAGCAGCCGCTGGATGTGGGGGACTATCCACTGCGCCCGCTCGGTCTTGAGCTTGCCGGTCACAAAGTCCTTCACCATGTCTACCACCAGGACCGCCTCGCTCATGGCAACCTCCTCCAACGCTCTCCGACAGGAGAGGGCACTACTTTGCCGTCCCTTCAGTAGCATTGTAGCGTGAGGGCTGTGAGGATGGTGTGATAGCGCACGTGGCGCTGGAGAATCAGTCCGAGAGCCCCGGATGGATGGACAGCCTGGCGGCCTTCAGCGTGTTGTGCAGCAGCATGGCGATGGTCATGGGGCCGACACCGCCAGGGACAGGTGTGATGGCCTTCGCCTTCTCGGAGACGGGGCCGAAGTCCACGTCGCCCACCAGCTTGTAGCCCGCCTTGCGCTCTGGCGCGTCCACGCGGTTGACGCCCACGTCTATGACCACGGCGCCCTCCTTGACCATACCAGCCTTTATGAACGCCGGACTGCCCACCGCCGCGATGAGGATGTCGGCCTGGCGGGTGATGGCCTCCAGGCCCCTGGTGCGGGTGTGGCAGACGGTGACCGTGGCGTTGGCGCCCTTCTGGCGCTGCATGAGCAGAGTGGCGACGGGCTTGCCCACTATGTTGCTGCGCCCGCAGACCACCACGTGCTGGCCCTCGGGGTCGAAGCCGCTGCGAAGGAGCATCTGCTGGATGCCCGCCGGCGTCGCTGGCACGAAGCGCGGCCGGCCCAGCAGCAGCCGCCCCATGTTCACCGGATGCAGGCCGTCCACGTCCTTGTCGGGGCTGATGGCCTCGATGACGGCCTCCTCGCTGATCTGCCCGGGCAGCGGCAACTGGACCAGGATGCCATGAAACCGCTGGTCAGTGTTGAGCTGGCCCACCAGCGCCAGCAGCTCCTCCTGGGTGGTGCTGGCAGGAAGCCTGAAGTCCTGGGCGTCCATCCCTGCCTCGGTGGCGGCCCGCTGCTTGTTGCGGACGTATACTGCCGAGGCGGGGTCGTCGCCCACCAGCACGGCGGCGAGGCCGGGCACCACGCCATGCCTCTGGCGCATCTCCGCCACGCCAGCCGCGACCTCTGCTCTTATCTGCTGGGCCATGAGTGTGCCGTCTATAACCTGGGCTGTCACTGAGTCCACCTCTCGGAGTGTGTGCTGGAAGCCTTCTTTTACCCCTTACCGGGGACGTGATGCACACTGGCGCCGGGCTTGCCCCCTCTCTGGCTCTCCCCCATGGGGGGCGAGACCGTCCCTGCCCCCTGCGGGGGAAGGCCAGGAAGGGGGCCAGAGGCTTGCCCCCTCTCTGGCTCTCCCCCATGGGGGGCGAGACCATCCCTGCCCCCTGCGGGGGAAGGCCAGGAAGGGGGCCAGAGGCCTGCCCCCTCTCTGGCTCTCCCCCATGGGGGGCGAGGACCCTCCCTGCCCCCTGTGGGGGAAGGCCAGGAAGGGGGCGAGGACCCTCCCTGCTCGGGTAAGTCGTCCAGTGGGCGCGTCCCTGGACTTCAGCAGGGCGTAGCCAGCAGCCCCTGGGCACCCTCATTATACCAGCAGTAGCGCAGGCCCCTCGGCTTCATTCCTGCGCAACCAGCGACTATAATAGCGGCGGCCCTGGTAAAATAGGTGCATCCATGTGACGCATCGGAGGGCCATCCTGGCGACATTCAGGGAGCGTGCAGTATTGAGCAGATTAGCTGAATCGCTGAAAGCAGGCAAATTCGTAGTCACCACTGAGCTGAACCCACCCAAAGGCACCGACCTTGGCCCGCTGCTGAAGAAGGCTGAGGAGCTGAAGGGCATGGTGGACGCGTTCAATCTCACCGATTCCCACAGCGCCCGTATGAGCATGTCGCCCATGGCGGTGGCCCACCTGCTGCTGGACAGGGGGATTGAGCCTGTGCTGCAGATGACCTGCCGGGACCGCAACAGGCTGGCGTTGCAGGGCGACCTGCTGGGCGCCTACGCCCTGGGCATCCGGAACATCGCCATTATGACCGGCGACCCGCCCCGGGCAGGCGACCACCCGGACGCGAAACCGGTCTTTGACCTGGACTCGGTGGCCCTGCTGCGGGCCGCTGTCTCTCTCCAGGCGGGGCAGGACCTGGGCGGGAACGCCCTCAAGGGCAGTCCCCAGTTCTTCGTGGGCGCCGTGGTGAACCCTGGCGTCAAGGACCTGGATGGCGAGATACGCCGCATGGAGGAGAAGATACAGGCAGGCGCGCGGTTCTTCCAGACCCAGGCCGTCTATGAGCCTGCCAGGTTCCAGCAGTTTATGAGCGCCGTCCAGGGGTACGGGGTGCCGGTGCTGGCCAGCTACATCATGTTCCGGTCAGGGGACATGGCGCGGCGGTTCAACCAGTGGCTGCCCGGGCTGCACATACCCGAGGCGCTGATACAGGAGCTGGACGAGGCCCAGGACAAACAGCAGAAGGGCGTGGAGATCGCGGCACGCGTCATCAGGGAGATAAGGCCCATGTGCCAGGGCGTACACATAACCGCCGTGGGCTGGGAGTCGCTGGTGCCCCGGGTGCTGGCTGAGGCCGGTATAGTCGCCGGCGGCCAGCAGGCCCACAAGGCCAGGAGAGGGGAGTAGCCCGGGGGTATGCTGATAACCGGGGTGGATATTGTCGAGATTTCGCGGGTCAGGCGCGTGGCGGAGCAGTACGGCGACCGCTTCCTGAAGCGGATATATACCGACCGCGAGCTGGCCTACTGCCGTGGCCGAGCGCCGCAGCTCGCCACACGCTTCGCCGCCAAGGAGGCGGTGATGAAGGCTCTGGGCGTGGGAATTCGCGGCCTCCGCTGGAGGGATATCGAGGTCGTGAGAGAGCGGGGGCGAGCGCCCACCATCCAGTTGCACGGCACGGCCCTGGCGCGGGCGCAGAAGATAGGGCTGGACCACCTGGCTATCTCCCTTTCCCACTCCGACGAGTACGCCGTCGCCAGCGTCGTGGGCGAGAGCCTGCACGGCAACCTGGTGCCACGGGGCTAGCCACGGTATGGCGGCATGAGGGGGTAAAGGATGCGCATCGGCGTTTTCTTTGGCACCATCGGCTCGGCCCAGGACCTGGAGGGCCTGGTGCAGCAGGTCGTGGCGGCGGAGAGGGACGGCTTCGAGAGCTTCTGGGCGCCCCAGGTGATGGGCGCGGATGCCCTGACGCTTTTCGCCGTGGCAGGCCAGCGCACCAGCCGCATCGAGCTGGGAACGGCCGTGGTGCCCATCTTCACGCGGCACCCTCTGGCCATGGCGCAGCAGGCGCTGACCACCAACGCGGCCACGGGAGGCAGGCTCACCCTGGGCATCGGCCTGTCCCACAAGCCAGTGGTGGAGGAGCGTTTCGGCCTGGAGTTCGACAGGCCGGCACTGCGCATGCAGGAGTACCTGGCGGTGCTGCACGCCCTCGTGCACCGTGGCGAGGTGGACTTCCAGGGCCAGGTCTACCGCGTGAAGGCCAGCCTCCAGGTGCCCAGCGGGTCGCCCTTTCCGGTGGTGGTGGCCGCCCTGGGGCCGCGGATGCTGCGCATCGCCGGGGAGATGGCCCAGGGCACCGTCACCTGGATGGTGGGCCTCAAGACGCTGGAGACCCACATAGTGCCAGGCATCCAGCGAGCCGCCAGCGAGGCCGGACGGCCAGCGCCGCGCACCTGCGTCATACTGCCCGTGGCCGTGACCAGCGACCCGCCGGCCGCCTTCGAGCGGGCCGCCCGTGCCTTCCAGCGGTACGGCCAGTTGCCCAGCTACCGGCGCATGCTGGACATGGAGGGCGTGGAAGGGCCAGCGGAGGTCGCCGTGTTCGGCGACGAGGTCCAGGTGGAGCGCCAGTTGCGGGCCTTTGCCAAAGCCGGCGCCACTGACCTGGTGGCCTCCATCTTCCCGGTGGCCGACGACGCCGCCGGCGCCCGCACCAGGGCGCTGCTCAAGTCCCTGTCAGGCAAAATATAGATGGAGCGCCTTACCTGGCCGCGCAGTCTTCCCGCATGAAAGTAGTCACCTCAGACCAGATGCGCCAGATGGAGGCGCGTGCCGCGCAGGCCGGAGTCCCCACGGACACGCTGATGGAGAACGCCGGCCTGGCCGTGGCGCAGCGTGTCCGGCACCACCTGGGCCACCTGGCAGGCGCGTCGGTGGTGGTGCTGGTGGGGCCGGGGAACAACGGTGGCGACGGGCTGGTAGTGGCACGCCACCTGCACCGCTGGGGCGCGCGAGTGGTCATCTACCTCTGCGCCCCCCGTCGCACGCCTGACCCCAAGCTGGACCTGGCGCAAGGGCAGGGCGTGCCGGCCATGCACGTGTCCGACGACAGCGGGCTGGCCTGGCTGCGAAAGTGGCTGGCGACGGCCCACATGGCCGTGGACGCCGTGCTGGGGACAGGCCACGCGCGGCCCATCGAGGGCACGCTGAAAGAGGTGCTGCTGGCGCTGTCCGAGGAGAAGGCCAGGCGGCGAGACCTGCGCGTCCTGGCCCTGGACCTGCCCACGGGCCTCAACGCCGACACCGGTGCCGTGGACCCAGCCTGCCCCGTCGCCGACGTGACGGTGACGCTGGGCTACCCCAAGGTCGGGCTGTTACTGTACCCGGGCGCCGACTTCACCGGCACGCTGGAGGTCCTGGACATCGGCATACCCACCGGCCTGGACAGGGACATCGGCCTGGAGCTGATGGGGCCGGAGTGGGCCAGGGCGCGGCTCCCACAGCGTCCCTCGTCGGCCCACAAGGGCACCTTCGGGCGCACGCTGGTGGTGGCCGGCTCGCGCAACTTCATCGGTGCGGTGTACCTGGCCGCCACTGCGGCCACCCGCGTAGGGGCCGGGCTGGTGACCATCGCCACGCCGGCCAGCCTCCAGGCCGCCATCGCCGCCAGGGCCGTCGAGCCGACCTACCTGCCGCTGCCAGAGGCCGAGCCAGGCGTGCCCGCGCCCGAGGCCGCCGCGCAGGTGCTGGAGTCCCTGGGCGGCTACAGCGCCCTGCTGGTGGGCTGTGGCATGGGCCAGGCGCCGGCGACTCGGGAGTTCCTGTCGCGGCTGCTGTACTCGGGCGCGGCGCTGCCGCCCACCGTCATTGACGCAGATGGGCTGAACTTCCTGTCCACCTCGCAGGCGCCTGGTTGGTGGGAGCGCTGCACTCACAGGGCCATCGTGACTCCCCACCCTGGCGAGATGGCCAGGCTCCTGGGCGAGTCCACCGAGGCGGTGCAGCAGGACCGCATAGGCAAGGCCAGGGGCGCCGCGGTGAGGTGGAACAAGGTGGTAGTGCTCAAGGGTGCCTACACCGTCGTGGCCTTTCCGGATGGCCGGGCCATGCTCAGCCCCTTCGCCAACGCCGGCCTGGCGACGGCGGGCACCGGCGACGTGCTGGCCGGCGCCATGGCCGGCCTGCTGTCCCAGGGCCTGACGCTGGAGGACGCGGCGGCGCTGGCCGTGTACCTCCATGGCCTCGCTGGAGAGCGCGTCCGCGCCGAACTGGGCGACACCGGCATGATCGCCAGCGACCTGCTGCCGGTGCTGCCACGGGCCATAAGAGGACTGCGGCAGGCTACACCCCCGTAGTACCTTCTCCAGGCGTGGTCCAGAAGCGGACAGCTTTTGAGGGAAAAGGTCTGTGGGGTGAGGTCCGCCGCAGGGCCAGCGAGTACCCCCAAAGGAGCGTTGTCTGTTGGCGCACCTGAAAGGCCGGGAGCGGGCGCGGTACGTAACGCGCATGTTCGCCCGCATCTCTCGGCGCTACGACCTGCTAAACAGCGTAATGACGGCGGGCAGGCACTATGCCTGGCGACGGCTGGCTGCGGACATGGCCGTGCGCGGGCTGTCCGGCCCGGCGCTGGACGTGGCGACGGGCACCGGCGACTTCGCCTTTGACCTGGCCCGCCAGCCCGGCGTCTCCGGCGTGGTGGGCCTGGACTACACCCGCGAGATGGTGGACATAGCCGTGCGCAAGGCCCGGCAGCAGCGCCTCTCGGAGCGGGTGGACTTTGTGGTGGGCGACGCCCACGCCCTGCCTTTTCCCGATGGCCAGTTCATCTGCGCCACCGTGGGCTTTGGCGTGCGCAATTTCATTGACGTGCCACGGGCGCTGCGGGAGATGGCGCGGGTGCTCCGGCCAGGCGGCCGGCTGGCCATACTGGAGATAGTGCGGACGGAGCGCAGGGGCCTGGTGGGCCGGCTGTTCCCCCTGTACTTCCGCCACGTGACGCCGTGGCTGGGGGCGCTGCTGGCCGGCGACCGCGAGGCGTACACCTACTTGCCCGAATCGGTACACAGCTTCTTCACCGCCCGGGAACTGGCCGCGCTCATGGAGCAGGCCGGGCTGTGCAAGGTGCGTGTCCGCCCCCTGGCGCTGGGCACCGTCGCCATCCACGTGGGCGAGAAGGGGACCTAACGCCAGCACCGCCATCGGGCGGGTGGCAGCACAGGGCAGCAGGCGCCACCTGGCTTGACCGGCCGGATGTCCGCTGCTACACTCTGCGTCGTCACAGGTCAAGTCTGGGGAGGAACAGGTATGCTAGGAGCCGCCGTTCTGGGCCTTGGCCGCATCGGGCCGTCCCACGCCAGAATCGTTGCCAGCACGCCAGGAGTGGAGCTTAAGGCCGTCGCCGAGATGAGCGAGGAGAAGCTGGGCAAGCTGCTGTCCGACTTGCCCGGCGTGGCCGGCTACGGGGACTACCGGGATGTCCTGAAGCGGGACGATATTGACGTGGTGGTCATCTGCCTGCCTCACTGGCTCCACGAGCAGGCCGCCGTGGACGCCGCCAACGCCGGCAAGCACATCCTCATCGAGAAGCCCCTGGCCGACTCGGTGGCCGAGTGCGACCGCATCATCGAGGCGGCGGAGCGCAACGGCGTGGCCCTCATGCCTGCCCACACGCAACACTACTACCCGGTAGTGCGCAAGACCAAGGAGATCATAGACTCGGGCCAGGTGGGCAAGCTCATCATGGCCGTGGACATGTGGTACAAGCCGCTGAACCCGGAGTCGCGCCCACGCTGGATGCTGGACCGCAAGACCGGCGGCGGCATGGCCCTCATGGACGGCGTGCACCTGATAGACCGGCTGCTGTGGATTATCGGCCCGGACGTGGAGGCCGTCTCGGCCATGGTGGGCAACCCGGTATACCCCAACATCCCCGCCGACGATACCTCCATGTCCTTCCTGCGCTGGCGCAGTGGTGTCGTCGCCACCATCAGCCGCATCGCCTTCAAGACAGGCGTCACCAAGTACGGCGCCGACTTCTTCTGCACCAACGGCCAGGTCAGGTTCCGCATACCCTACGGCTCCGTGGGCCAGGAAGGCGTCTGGATAGGGCAGGACGAAAAGTACACGCCAGTGGAGTTCTCCAGGTCCAACTCGCTGGAGCGCCAGTTCCAGGAGTTTGTCGCGGCGGTGCGGGACAGGCGGGCGCCGCCCATCAGCGCCGAGCACGGCAGGCGCGTCATACAGGTCATGGAGGCCATGGACCGCTCCTCCGAGACGCGCAGGGAAGTGTTGCTCTGAGCGGTGGCCGCTGTTACACCCAGGGCCAGGGCACGTTGCGGTAGGGGTCCAGCACCGGAATAGTGGCCTCTTTCAGGATGGCCTGGAGCCGGCGCTTGAGGGCCTTCATCTCCTCTGGGGCCAGCAGCCCCAGCAGGCCGTCCACCATGTCGCCTCCGGCCTCCAGCCTGGGCAGCAGCAGCCTCAGGTCTTCCAGCAGTCGCGGCGCGATGGGCCTTCCCCAGAACTCCAGCATCACCGTGCGCAGCTTGAAAACGTGATGGAAGGTAAGGCCGTGGTCTATGCTCCAGATGCGGCCATCCTTGCCTTGCAGGCAGTGGCCGGCCTTGCGGTCGGCGTTGTTGGCCAGCAAGTCGAATACCGCGAAGCGCTCGAAAACGTCGTCCCGCTGCTGGACAAGGCTGAAGTAGTTAGCTTCCGGGTCGCAGTCAATGTAGAGCTGGAAGGAGCCGACGCCGTAAGGCCCATCACGGATGAGGGTCGTGGGGATGTCTGGCCAGCCCAGGAGCCGGCTTAGCAGGTAGGCGGCGTACTCCCGCTTGTAGAGCGTTCCCCTGGGGAAGTCCCCCAGGGGTCTCTCGCCGTCGCGGGGCTTGTACACGGCGCGAAGGTACTTGCCTGGGCCTGCGTCAATATGCACCAGGAAGGTGTAGTTTGACCCCCAGAGCATTCGCCGGGTGTCAACAATCTGACCTGCCTCGAGCAGACGGCGTGCCTCTTCCTCGGAGGTAGGCTCGATGGGGACTGCGCCTTTCATATAGCTGAGTTGCTGAGAGAACTCCGGGCCTGGAGGGCCAGGACTCGCGGGGATGGAGCGCTGCGACCGCATGCCACGTCCATCGCCCTGGCTACCTCGTATGGTCACGCATCGTTAAAGATGGCCTTGGCATGGCCGTTGACGCGGGGGCAGGCGTGGCCCGTGGGGTCAATGGGCCTGCTGCAAAGAGGGCAGATGGGGCGTCCAGCGGCGCACACTTCCAGGGCCTGCTGCGCAAAGGCCGTCACCTGGGACCGGTCGGCCCACACCCTGACCTTGGCGGGGGCGTCCTCATCCTCCGTGACGTCGTGGGCGTCTATGACAAACAGCCCGCTGTCACTGTCCCTGTCCAGCACCAGCTTCCCAGCCTTGAAGTCCAGCCGCGTAAGCCCGGGGACTTCCCGCTCGAAGGGCGGCGTGCCCTTGGCCTCCTCTCCCTCTGGCACCATCGCCAGCAACCGGTGGATAGCCAGGGCCAGGTGGAACAACTGCTCCTTCTCAAGCCACACTATCGCCGAGCTGCTGCCGCTCTCCACCAGGACACGAAAGGTACGCTTTCCTGGTTGGCCCAGGGCTTCAGCTTTCAGGCTGGTTACGTTGGTGAACTCGTTCCTCGGGTTGACCATGGTACTGAGTCCATATTATTCCGTTATGGAGTGGCCTGCAAGCCTCTGTTAGTACCTCCAGGAATGGAGTACTGATTAGCGTCCATCCCCACCCCCATTCGCACGCGTGATGCACTCTGGGACGGCGACGCACGGCCTGGCCCCCTTCCCCTCGGCAGGCTCGGGGCAGGCCCTGGCCTTCCCCCACAGAGGGCAGGAAGGGTACTCGCCCCCTCTGGGGGAGAGCTAGAGGAGGGCTAGCGCTAGCACCTGAAAGTGCATGTCAACTCAGGCCACTTGCTTGGAGGCTGGCGTCGGGGGGAATACATAGCCCAGGCAGAAGGTGCAGGGTGAGGGGAGCAGGCTTTTCTTGTTGGGGTATGGCCATGTTGCTATAATGGTTGCGTTTTCGGCCCATGACTAGCATGCTTCGTACCGAGACTCCTCTATGTCATCACAGCAGGAACTGGTGACTCTGAGCAACGCGGAGACCCAGCGAAGTAGCCAGCGTCGGTACAGGCGCATCGTGGTGAAGGCAGGCACCAGCCTGCTGACCCGTGGAGGGGAGCGCCTGAACCTGGAGGTCATGGCCGCGCTGGTGGGCCAGATTGCCCGGCTGCACCAGGGCGGCGTTGACATCCTGCTGGTCAGCTCCGGGGCCGTGGCCGCCGGCAGGCACGTGCTGGGCGTGTCCAGGGAGACGAAGCACAAGCACCTCCCCTTCCGCCAGGTGCTGGCGGCAGTGGGGCAGGGGCACCTGATGCATGCCTACGAGCAACTCTTTGGCTGGCACGACATTCCGGTGGCCCAGGCGCTTATCACCCGCAGGGACCTGACGGACAGGCTGGGCTACCTCAACGTCCGCAATACCCTGCTCATGCTCATGGAGTTGCGGGTCGTGCCTGTCATCAACGAGAACGACGTGGTGGCTATGGAGGAGCTTGCGGGCGAGGTCTTCGGGGACAACGATAACCTGTCGGCCATGGTAGCCAACCTGGTGGACGCCGACCTGCTGGTGCTGCTGGGCACAGTGGAGGGCCTGTACACCGCTGACCCTCACATAGACCCCGCCGCCAGGCTGATACCTGTGGTCCAGCGGCTCAGCGCCGAAATCGAGGCGCTGGGGGGCGGCTCCTGGGACAACCTGGGCCGGGGGGGCATGGCCACCAAGCTGGAGGCCGCAAAGCTTGCCACTGCCTCGGGCGTGGACGTGGTCATAGCCAGCGGCCTGAAGCCCGACGTCCTGGCCCGGCTGGCCAGGGGCGAGGCCATCGGAACGCTCTTTCCAGCGCATACCAGCAAGCTGGAGAGCCGCAAGCGCTGGATGCTCAGCGGCCTCTCCACGCGTGGGAAGATCGTGGTGGACGATGGCGCCGCCAGGGCGCTGCGGTTCCATAACCGCAGCCTGCTGCCGGCCGGCGTGACCCTGGTCGGCGGCAGTTTCGAGCGGGGCGACATCGTGTCCATACTGGACTCAGGCGGCGTCCAGATAGCCTGCGGCATCGCCAACTACTCCTCAGCCGACCTGGCCAGGATCAAGGGGCTGCACTCTGGCCGTATCGAGGAGTTGCTGGGGTACCAGTACGGCGACGAGGTGGTACACCGCAACAACATGGTGACCCTGTAGGGCCGTCCCCTCCCGGGTAACCTCGCTGTTTAGCCGTCCCACAAAAGCTCACGGCGCCTGGGGCCTGTTCTTGCGAGGCCCCAGGGGGCCATAATTAATCAGGACATGCCCACTGACGAGGCGCCACGGCAGCCACTGCGCCTGCCTGCCGCCGAAGGAGTGAGCCAGAATGCAGACGACGGTGGACGAACTGGGACTCAAGGGCTTCTCCGCCCGCATGGCGGCGCGAAAGCTGGCCAAGCTTTCCAGCAGCGTCAAGGACAGGGCGCTGCTCAGCATCGCCGAGGCGCTCCAGTCGCGCCAGGAAGAGGTGCTGGCGGCCAACGAGAAGGACTACCGCGCGGGCCAGCAGGCCGGGCTGAGCGACGCCCTGCTGGACAGGCTGCTCCTGACGCCCGACCGGCTGGAGGACGTGGCCGCCGGCGTGCGTGCCGTGGCCGCGCTGCCAGACCCTGTGGGTGAGACCTTCGACATGCGCACACTGCCCAATGGCCTTCAGGTGGGCAAGCGCCGGGTGCCTCTGGGCGTCATAGGGGTCATATATGAGAGCAGGCCCAATGTCACCGTGGACATCTCGGCCCTGTGCCTAAAATCGGGCAACGCCGTCATACTGCGCGGCGGCCGGGAGGCTATCCACTCCAACGCGGCGCTGGTGAAGCTTATCAGGGACTGCATCGCGGGCGCCGGCGTGCCAGAGGACGCGGTGCAGTTCATCGAGTCCACGGACCGCGCCCTGGTCGGTAAGATGCTGAAGATGAAGGACACCATAGACCTGCTCATCCCGCGAGGGGGCCAGGAGCTTATCCGCCGCGTGGCCGCCGAGGCCGCAATGCCCGCCATCACCGGCGGCATCGGCGTGTGCCACATCTACGTGGACAGGGCCGCCAACGTGGACATGGCCGTGAACATCGCTTTCAATGCCAAGGTGCAGCGCCCCTCGGTGTGCAACGCCCTGGATACCCTGCTGGTACACTCCGCCATAGCGCCCGGCTACCTGCCGCGCCTGGCGCGCCAGTGGGCCACGGCCGGCGTGGAGATGCGCTGCGACCGCAGGGCGCTGAGTGTCCTGGGGCCGGTGGACGGCCTCAAGCTGCTGCCTGCCACTGAACAGGACTGGGGCACCGAGTTCCTGGCGCTGCGGGCGGCGGTGAAGACCGTGGACTCCCTGGACGAGGCCATAGCGCACATCGAGACCTACGGCTCCGGCCACACCGAGGCCATAGTGACCGAGGACTACTCCGCCGCCATGCGGTTCCTGGACGAGGTGGACGCGAGCGTGGTCATGGTCAACGCCAGTACGCGCTTCAACGACGGCGGCCAGTTCGGCCTTGGGGCCGAGGTCGCCATAAGCACTAACAAGCTGCACGCTCGGGGGCCGATGGGGCTGCGCGAGCTAACGTCGTACAAGTGGACGGTGCTGGGGACGGGGCAGGTACGCAGCTAACTCTTCAGGCCCCGGCTTGCTCGGGGCAGGTGGCAACCTATGGGCAACTACTATTTCGAACGGGAGTGCCGCACCCCGTACTCGGAGTGCTACACCATCCTTGAGGACGACAACACCATTGGCCGGGTGGACCTGCACTACACCAACTCGGTCGTCCACGCCACCCTGGCCGTCTCGGAGAGCCTCACCACCGAGGGCATCCAGGACCTGATAGATGCCATTGACGAGGAGCTGGTGGACTCGGTAGGCATCAACAGGCAGGAGATCATCGTCCACGTACATCAGGGCAGGGACATAGGCGTGTTCAGCACCCGCGACTTCGAGGAGAACGGCGGGCACCAGCGGATGAGTTAGGGGGCCATGGCCGGGGCCCCCAGGACCAGGCACAAAACAAGAGGGGGGCGCGGCGTGCCGCACCCCCTTCTGTGCTGGCCAGCATCAGTAGCTCTGAAAGAGCTTACCCCACTCAGTCTGTAGGGCCGCCTGGACACGCTTGCGGCCTATGAAGCGCAGCCAGTAGCCGTTGTGGTACAGGTTGGACGCCAGGATGCCCCAGAACACCAGGGGCGTCCTGACCAGCACCTTCTCCAGCGGCCGGAAGGGGCCCCAGTAGACGGCCTTCTGGCTGCGGCTGAACAGCGTGTTCTCGGTGCCGGTGAAGTGCCAGTTGACGCCGGAGATGTCCGCGCCCACTACCTCTATCTGGCTGAAGTCGCCACAGCCCAGCCCTTCCTCGTGGGCCAGACGTATGAACTTGATGGACATGGGTTCGAAGCCCATGAGCCGCGCGGCCACGGCGTCAATGGCCACCTGGTCCGCGCTGGCCAGGATGACGTTCTTGATGTGCCAGCGCATGGCGCGCGGGCCGGGGCCATCACCGGCGAAGGTGCCATCGGTGACGGCGAAGATGCCCGGGTGTATCTCCCGCTGTATCTTCAGCAGGTCCACCAGCGTCTCATGAATGACCGGGTGTGTCCAGTGGCGGTTGTAGCTCAGCAGCCCGCCGAAGGCGTTCTTCATGGCGCCAGTGATGGTGGTGAAGACGTGGGTCTTGAGGGTGGGGAGGTGGACTACGTTCTTGCCGATGAGGGCCTCCGGTATCCTGATGCCGTCAGGGTACACCCTGTCCAGCACCAGCATCCTGGACTTGGGCTCGTACCTGGCCCAGCGGACATCCTCCAGGAACATGCTCTGGAGGCCGTACTTCTGCTCCACGGCCTCGTGCTTGTTGTTGACGGCGCCCTCCCTGGGGTCCACGACCACCGTGCCGTTGTGGGTCGGCACCAGGTCGCGGTAGCCGTCGGCCAGCAGCGTCCTGATGACTCCCTCAAGCTGCCAGGGAGTGGTGGAGCAGGCCGGGTAGTAGTGCTGCCAGGAGATGTTGATCTTGAGCAGCGTGGCGACATCGCCGGGCAGGTAGGACTGGTAGTCAGCCAGGCGCATGGCCCGGGCGATGTCATCCAGCACCGTCTCGGGCGTGGTATAGACTACTGCCACCTTGGGCCTGGTGGTTACCTGCCCTCCGTGTAGCGTCTGCTGCCGGGTCTGTGGAGTCACAGCCATAGACTGACCTTCCCCATAGTGATTTGTCTGGGCCACCCACCGGCGAAAGTGGGGACGTGAGGACCACGGCATGGGCGGCGCTTATATAGATTGTACAGCAAAACTATACCTGAAACCTTCTCCTGGACGTCCTGTCTCTCTGGACAGGGCGGGAATAAACACAAGTGGCGTAGCCACATATTCCGGCTATGCCACCTGGACTAGTGCTGTGTCAACATAGTTTTGATGAAGGGCTTCACCCTCGTCCCAACCTTCTTCCGTCAAGGGAGAAGGAGTATTTCCTCTCCCCTGGCGGGAGAGGACCAAGATGAGGGGGAAGCGCCCCATCAAAATCAAGTTGACACAGTACTAGTGTAGAGGTCTTATTCTAGGAAGTCGCGCAGCTTCTTGGAGCGGCTGGGATGGCGGAGCTTGCGCAGGGCCTTGGCCTCGATCTGGCGTATGCGCTCGCGGGTAACGCCAAAATCGCGGCCCACCTCCTCCAGCGTCCGGCTGCGGCCGTCCTCCAGCCCGAAGCGCAGTTGCAGCACCCGTGCCTCGCGCTCGCTGAGGGTGAACAGGACGTCGTCCACCTGCTCCTTGAGGAGCTGGTAAGAGGCGGCCTCGGCAGGGGCCAGCGTGCTCCGGTCCTCGATGAAGTCGCCCAGGTGGCTGTCCTCCTCCTCGCCGATGGGCGTCTCCAGGGACACCGGCTCCTGGGATATCTTGAGGATTTCCCGCACCTTCTCCGGCGGGACGTCCATGCCAGAGCCGATCTCCTCGCTGGTAGGCTCGCGGCCATACTCCTGGACCAGCCGGCGGCTGACGCGCAGGAGCTTGTTGATGGTCTCCACCATGTGTACAGGTATGCGGATGGTGCGGGCCTGGTCGGCGATGGCGCGGGTGATGGCCTGGCGTATCCACCAGGTAGCGTAGGTGCTGAACTTGTAGCCCTTGCGGTAGTCGAACTTCTCCACGGCCCTGATAAGGCCGATGTTGCCTTCCTGGATCAGGTCCAGCAGGGACATGCCCCGGCCAATATACTTCTTGGCGACGCTGACGACCAGGCGGAGGTTGGCCTCGGCCAGGTGGCGCTGTGCCCGGGCACCCTCCTCCTTGACCTTCTCCAGGTGGCTTCGGAAGGCAGGCTCATAGGACTCCAGCTTCTGGAGAGTCTTCCTCTCATCAATCTGGGCCTTCAGCTCCTCTATGGATACGTCGCCGCCCAGGGCATCCGGGACTTCCCTGGGCAGGAGGCGGCTGTCCAGCGACAGGCGCTGGATGTCGGTCTTCACGTTCTGCGGCTCGGTGTTCAGGGCCTCCGCCAGGAAGTTGAGCATCTCCTCCGGGAGTTCGCCGTCCAGCTTCTCCCGTAGCTGCTCGCTGTTTATCAGGACCGAGAGGGTGACCTCGTCCTGTACCCCGGCGTACCTGGCCAGCGCTTTGACCAGCTCGTTGGACTGGGAGATGCCTTTGAGCATGGTATGGACGCACATCCAGGCCCTGGTGGGCCTCCCATCGTTGCCGGAGAGCAGCTTCTCCAGCTCCTGGATATACTTGGAGGACTCCATGCGGCGGGCCAGGGTACGCTCGTCGGCGGCCTTGAGCAGGCTGACTCTGCCGATCTCCCGCAGGTACATCCGGACAGGGTCGTCAATCATCTCGACGGTCTGGAGTTCCTGCTCCCAGTCGTTGTCCAGGTCCAGCTCTTCTGACTCCACATCCTCCTCTTCCAGCACATCCAGAGGGCCTTCGCCAGAATAGTCCATGGAATCGGGCGGGGCCGGGACGTCCTCCTCGGGCGATGCCGCAACGTCCTCGTCCAGGTGGCCGATACCATCTTCCCTGGGGCCAGTCAGCTCATCAATGAACTCATGATTGGACGAGGGCTGTTCCTCAAGCTCCTCCAGGAGGTCATCGGCGTCGTCGGCGTTCCTTCTTCTTGGCATACGTGCTCACTCCGCTCTGGGAAAGGGTGCTATACCACTCGGTTCCGCTGGGAAAACAGTACCTTCAGTCTTGCGTTGACATTTACTATGGCCTGCTCAATTTCCCGCGGGGGCGGAGCGCTAGGGTCCTCGCAAGCGAGGAGACTTTCCTGAAGCTCCTGCAAGTGCCTTCTCTCCAGGCGCTGTAGACACTGCTCTAGCGCAGCCTCAGCCTCCTTGCGGTCAATGGGCGCCAGCTCTTTTCGCGTCAGGTTCACAAGCTGCTCATGCAGGGACGCATCCAGGGACTCACGAAGCGCATCTATTGTAGAGCAGCTTAACCAGCGGGTAAAGACTTCTCGATAGTCGCTCCTGCGGAAGTGCTCAGGAGCGAACTCCCGGGCCTGCTCCTTGAGTTCAGGCTTGCTCAGCAGCAGGGCGAGAACGTACTCCTCCAGCGCATCGGGGCTGGTGGACAGGGGCGAAAGGGTCACGCGCGCCACGGGGCCGTTGCCCTGGCGCCTCCTCTGGCCCTGCCCGTTCCGGCGCGGCCTGCCCACGCTGGCCTCCAGGGCGGCCACGCTCACCCCCAGCATGTCCGCCAGCTTCCGGAAGTACCGCTCCTGCTCAAAGGGGTTCTCCATGCCGGCTATGACAGGGAACAGCGTCTCCACGGCCTGCGCCTTGCCCTGGCTGGTCTCCAGGTCGAACCGGGAGGCTATCACCGGGAACAGGTAGTCCATCAGGGGCACGGCCTCTTGAATAAGCCGCTCCCACTCCTGGGGACTCTCCTTGATGACCTCGTCCGGGTCCTTGCCCTGGGGAAGCGCGGCCACCTTCAGGGTCAGCGGCTCGCGCCAGTAGAGCGCCCCTATCTGCCGCTCCCTGCTGTCCACGGCCTCGCGCCCGAAGACCTGCCAGGACGACACCAGGTCGCGCCAGGTGGCCTCCTGGCCCGCCGCGTCGGGGTCCAGGGCCATGACGAAGCTGCCGGCCAGCGACTTGAGCTGCGCCACCTGCTGCTCCGTCAGCGCCGTGCCCATGGAGGCGACCACATTGCTGTAGCCGTGCTGGTGGGCGCCTATGACGTCCATGTACCCCTCCACGATGACGCCCAGGCCCTTCTCCTTGATGGCCGGCGCGGCCAGGTGAAGCCCGTACAGGGTGCCGCGCTTGTCGAATACGGGCGTCCTGGAGGTGTTGATGTACTTGGGGTTGCTGCCGTCCAGGGAGCGCGCGCCGAAGCCTGCGATGCGCCCCTGCCTGTCGTGGATGGGGAACATGACCCGGCCCCGGAAGAAGTCCCAGGTGCTGCCGTCGTCGCCACGGTTGAGGAGGCCGGCCTCCACGGCCTGCTCAGCAGCGATGCCCAGCGCCAGCAGGTGGGACTTGAGCCGGTCCCGCTCCCTGGGGCTGTAGCCAAGCTGGAAGGTAGAGATGGCCTCTTCGCTCAGGCCGCGCTGGCGCAGGTAGTCCAGGGCCTGCCTGCCCTGAGTAGAGGCCAGGGCGTCCTGGTAGAACCGCGCGGCCACCTGGTTGATGCGGTAGAGCGCCTCCGAGTGGCCGGAGTCGCGCCGCTGGGACAGCTCCACGCCCACCTTCTGGGCCAGTTGCCGCAGGGCGTCGCCGAACTCCAGCTTCTCCATGCGCATGACGAAGGAGATGGCATCGCCGCCGGTGGCGCAGGCGCCGAAGCAGTGCCAGGACTGCCGCTCCGGGTTGACGATGAAGGAGGGCGTCCTCTCGGCATGGAAGGGGCAGGGCGCCTTGAAGTAGCGCCCCGACTTGCGGAGCGTGACATACCCGGACACCACCTCCACGATGTCCAGGCGCGCCTTCACCTCGTCAACGACGCTCATGCGCCTTCACTTCTCCTGCTGGCCCAGGGCCTGCTCGTAGGCGAACTGGGTGATACGGTCCAGAGGCCGCTGCACACTGCTCAGGTGCCAGGCTATGTGGTCAATGCTGGCCTTCAGGTCCATGAGGTGGTCGCCCATGGCCTCCCAGTCGTGGGGAGACCTGACGAAGGCTTCCAGGCGCTCCACCAGCGCCTTCTGGGCGCCCCAGAGGTCTCCCAGGTCGGTGCTCAGGCTCGCCAGGTCCTGGTCGAAGTCCTCTGGCAGGCCCGCCTCCTTGAGCTTGATGACCACCTGGTGGGCCATGCTGGAAGTCCGCCTGGCCTGCTCCAGGTCTGGCGACAACTCCTCCATAGGATAGGTGGACATTTTTTCTCCTGATAGTCCTCTTGACCTCTGACTATAGCGCCTCCAGGAAGACCTGGGAAGGGCAAGCTACGTCCTTCCTGGCCCGCCCAGGGCTGCGTAGTGGGTGAGGTAGGTCATCCAGAGGTCGCGGACCATCTCCAGGCACTCGCGCTGTGGCCCCGGGCTCATCTCGTTAATCTCCTGGAAGATGCGCTTCCAGAGGGCGTCCACCTCCGCCTTCCAGGGGGTGTACTCCATGCCGTGGGCATCGCGCTGCATGGCCTCCAGGTGCTCGCGGATGAGCCTGACCCGGTTCTGGACGCCACGGGCCAGCATGCGGTCGGTCACGCTGGTACCCGGCATCACAGCAGCCTCGAATAGAAGGCCCTGGCAATGCCAGGCTCAAGTCGCTCAGCCGCCCGAAGCGCGTACTGGTCAGTCATGCCGGATATGTAGTCCACCACTGCCAGGTCTCGGGAGCGGCTGCGCTGGTTGTACTCCGGCGGCACCTCCTCCGGGTGTTCCCTGTAGTGGTGGTAGAGGAGCCGGATGACCCGGCGGGCCGTCTGGCCTTCCTCACCCCTGTCCTCGGGCAGGTACACCCTTTCGAACATGAACTCCCGCAGGGTGTTGACGGCCTCCCGCACCTCTGGCCCCATGGCAATGGCCGGCGGCCCGCCATTGGCGCCGCCCTCGCCCGTGGCGGCCCAGGAGTGCTGCACAATGTCGCTGACCATGGTGTTGACGCGCTGGGAGTGGCGCGTACCCAGGACTGACATCACCTTATCTGGCAGGTCGCTCTCTTTCAGTATGCCGGCGCGGAAGGCATCGGCCAGGTCGTGGTTCAGGTAGGCGACGGCATCGGCAGTGCGGCAGACCTGCCCTTCCAGAGTCAGGTCCCGGGACAGGGTATCGTCGCCCAGGAAGTCGCCCCTGGGCTTGGAGTGGTGCAGGATGCCCTGGCGGACCTCCCAGGTTAGGTTAAGCCCCTGGCCCTCCTTCTCAAGCTGGTCAACGATGCGCAGGCTCTGCTGGCTGTGACGGAAGCCGCCCGGGTGCAGCTTGTTGAGCTCGTCCTCGCCTATGTGGCCGAAGGGGGTATGGCCCAGGTCGTGGCCCAGGGCGATGGCCTCGGTCAGGTCTTCGTTCAGGTCCAGTGCCCGCGCGATGGTGCGGGCTATCTGGGCCACCTCCAGGGTGTGGGTGAGGCGGGTCACGTAGTGGTCGCCCATGGGCGCGATGAACACCTGAGTCTTGTGCTTGAGCCTGCGGAAGGCCTTGCTGTGGAGAATACGGTCGCGGTCGCGCTGGAACTCCGTCCGCATGGGGCAGGGGACTTCGGGCGTCCTTCTGCCACGGCTCAGCCTGGACCTGGCAGCGAAGGGCGAAAGGAGTCCCTCCCTCTCTTCCAGGCGGCGGCGAATTGCTGTCGCTGTCACGACGTCCGTGGGAAAACGCTCTGGTGCAGGTTTAACCAATTATAGCCTGTATAGCTTCCCTTGCGCAGACCCTTTGTGTCAAGCCTGTTTCCGCTTGTCATGCTGGAGCGGAGTATAGGCGCATAAAACAAGACGCCCAACATTCTATTATATCACAAAATGGTGTGGCAGTGGTGTGATTTGCACAGGCTTTAAGCATGAAATCCCTGTGCGCCCCACCCTATTACCTGACGATCTGGAACGGCGGCATCATGTTGGGTATGACCACCTCCAGCAGCACGGGCCTGTCGGCGGCCAGGGCCTTGCGCAGCGCCGGCCCAAGGCTGTCAGGGGTGGCGCGCATGCCGACGGCGCCAAAGGACTCGGCCAGCTTCACGAAGTCCGGGTTGAGCAGGTCGGTGCCAATGTAGCGCTGGCCGTAGCGGTGGGTCTGGTCCCACTGGGAAGCGCCAAAGGCGCTGTTGTTGAAGACTATGACCACCACGTTGGCCCCGTACTTCATGGCGGTGGAAAGCTCCTGGGGGTTGTACATAAAGCCGCCGTCGCCGGCGGTAGCCACCACGGGCCTGTCCGGCCAGGCGACCTTGGCTCCCAGGGCCGTGGGGAACTCGTAGCCCAGCGTGCCAAAGTAGGACGAGGTGATGTAGGTCCTGGGCTGGCGCACCGGAAAGGCCACGTGGCTCCAGTAGCCGATGGTGGTCATGCCGCTGACGTAGATGGCCTCGTCGGGAAGATCGGCGCGTATGGTGTCAATGATGGCGGTCTGCGCCGGGGCAAGGTCCCTGATCTCGGCGCGATAGGCCCGCTTGTAGCCCTCGATCTCCTGGCGCCGGGCGCCGGCCCTGCTGGGGCTGATGGCCCGCAGGCGCTGGAGCAGCCGTGCCAGCGTCTCCCTGGCATCGGCCTGCATGCCAACCTCCACGGGGTAGTTCTTGCCTAGCTCCGAGGGGTCAATGTCTATCTGAATGACCTTGTGGGCCTCGTTGAGCTTGAGATTGGGGATGAGGAAGCGCGTGCCCACAGCCAGGATGACGTCGCTCTCCGGCACGATGCGGTGCGCTGGCCCCAGCATCGAGTAGTTGACGCCCACGGCCAGGTAGTGGTCCTCCGGAATGACGCCCTTGGCCTGCTGGGTGGTCATGACCGGGGCCTGGATATACTCGGCAAGCTCCAGGAGCTCCCTGGAGGCCCCAGAGGAGAGGGTACCGCCGCCGGCGATGATAGCCGGCTTGCGCGCCGCCGCCAGGAGTTGCGCCGCCCGCTGGATGTCGGCGCTGCTGGCCGACGGCCTGGGGTACTCCTCAGGCTCCACAAGCTCCACATCGCCGGAGGCGGCCAGGATGTCGGGCGGCACCTCCAGCTCCACGGGGCGCGGCCGGCCGGTCTTGAGGTGGCGCATGGCCTCGTGGACGGCCCAGGGTATGTCCTCCACCCTGGCCACCCGGTGGTTCCACTTGGTGATGGGCCGGAACACGTCTAGCTGGTCCTGGACCTCGTGGAGCTGGCCCTGGCGCTTGCCGATGGCGGTGCTGGGTATCTGGCCGGAGATGAGCAGCACGGGCGAGGAGCTGGCGTAGGCCGTGCCCAGGCCGGCGCTGGCGTTGAGGGCGCCCGGCCCCGGCACCACCATGGCCACGCCCACCTTGCCGGTAACCCTGGCGTAGCCGTCGGCCATGTAGGTAGTCGCCTGCTCGTGGCGCACCGAAATCAGCCGGACGTCCTGCTGAAGCTCGTAGAAGGCGTCGAAGGCGGCCATAATCTGGACGCCGGGCAGAGTGAACACTGTGTCCACCCCTTCGGCGCGCAACTGTCTCGCGAGGGCCTGCGCCCCGGTCAGTCTCGGCATGGCTCACACTCCTCTCTTCCAGGGGCTACGGGATGCGCTCAGGACAGCCACAGGCGCGGCCCGACAGGCGGTGTCGGGCCGTGCCGCCGGGTGCCGCCACGGGAGATGTCACTCCCGGCCCACCGAACTGAGGGGGTTGACCGTCACCCGGCTGAGGGTAGTGGTGCCCGTGTTCTTGAAGTAGTGCTCAGCGTTGGGCGGCACCAGGACGGCATCGCCCGGCCCGATGGGGTACTCCTGACCATCGCACCACAGGATGCCGGAGCCTTCGACGATGAAGGCCTGGTGCTCCCAGGGGTGCTTGTGCCGTGGGCTGGACCCGCCAGGGGCGTGCTGGACATAGAGCATCACGTAGTTGGGCACGCCGTCCTGTGGCCCCAGGATGGGGTTCTTAGCGCCTTTATGGTTCCTGATTACTGGCTCCAAACTCGGCTCCTCAGTCTTCAATATCGTAGTCCTGGGCGACGGCCAGGGGAGGCTGACCTCCCCAGACACGCTTCATGTTCATGTAGGCGAACTCCGCGCGGCGGAACCAGGTGTCCCACGTGGTGCCGGCGCTGTGGGGCGTGACCACCACGTTCTTCAGCTTCAGCAGCGGATTGCTGGGGTCCACCGGCTCCTTCTCGAAGACGTCCAGCCCCGCGCCGGCAATCCTGCCCTGCTGCAGCGCCTCGATGAGCGCCGCCTCGTCCACCACGGGGCCACGGCTGGTGTTGATGAGAAGGGCCGTGGGCTTCATCAGGGCGATGCGCTCTCGGCTGACCAGGCGGCGCGTCTCAGGCGTCAGGGGTGTGTGGCAGGTGATGATGTCGGATGTCCGGAATAGCTCGTCCAGGGAGACGTGCGTTACCTTGAGCTCGCGCTCCCGCTCCGGCGACAGGGGGAATTTGTCGTAGTACTGGACACGGGCATCGAAGGCCTGGACGCGCCGGGCTACCTGCCTGCCGATGTTGCCAATGCCAACGATTCCCACCAGCTTGTTGGCCATCTCGAAGGTGTTGGTACCAGTGATGGGGGCGTTCCAGCGGCCCTCCCTGGTGGCCTGGTCCGCCGCGAGAAGCTGCTTGTACAGGGCCAGCATCAGCAGCACGGCGTGGTCGGCCACGGCCCAGGAGTTGGCGCCGCCGTTGTTGGCGCAGGGTATCTCCAGCTCCCGCATCAGCTTGAGGTCCATATTGTCATAGCCCGCCGAGAGGAGTTGCACCAGGCGAGTCTTGCGGGCGGCCCGCAGCACCTCCCCCGGCAGCCGGGCGCGGTACACCATGATGAAATCGGCGTCACGCACCTCCTCGGCCTGCCGTGGCACCGGCGTCTTGCCATCCACCAGCACCGTCCTGAACCCTTGAGGGGTGTAGGGCGTGATCACATCCAGGATACGCTGTGGTAGCCCATGAAGAAAGACAACCTTTGCTTCCGCCATACTGGTATCACCTGTGTGTCTGCTGCCGCACGGCCCCCAGCAGGTGCCGGCGTGCGTTTACTGATGAGGTAATCCCTGGAGAGCGCCGCCACACATGGGAGCTACCCTGGCCGGTACCTGGCCATGACCTCTCGCAGGGCATCCAGGGGCAGCGCGTGGACGACCCGCCCCTTGAATCCTACCATAGTTTCCGCCGCCGTGAGGGCATTCAGAATGGACTCTTCCACGGCTTCGGCCACGGCGTCGAAGGCGGGGTTCAACTGGTCGTGGGGCACCATCTGAAGGGTGTAAAGGCCATCGTGCGCCCTGGGTAGATGGTTGCCAGTGGCGAAGGCCAGGAAGATGTCGCCGCTGCCATTGTATCCGACACCGCCGACGCGGGCCAGCCCGACCGTCGCCCGCCGGGCCAGCCTGGCACACTGGGTCGGCACCAGCGGGGCGTCAGTAGCCACCACGACGATGATGGAGCCGGCGCCGGCTTGCTGCGCCGCCTGCCTGGGCGTGGGCACTCTGTCCGGCCCGATCTCCAGCCCCACGGGCACGCCGTCCACCCGCAGCAGTTCCCGGGCGCCGTAGTTGGCCTGCACCAGCGCGCCCACGGTGTACCTGGCGCCCAGGACCTCCACCACCCGCGACGCGGTGCCGATGCCTCCCTTGAAGCCGTGGCAGACCATTCCCGTGCCGCCGCCCACGTTGCCCTCGGCCACCGGCCCGCCGCGGGCGCTGTCCAGGGCCTGGTACACGTCCTCCCTGGCAAGGTGAAAGGCGTCAATGTCGTTGAGCCAGCCGTCGAAGGTCTCGGCCACGACGGGCAGCAGCCAGGAGTCGGAGTAGCCCCTCTCGATGGCGTAGGACACCAGGGAGTCTCGCACCAGTCCGACCTGGTGAGTGTTGGTGATGGCGATGGGCGAACTGAGGACGCCCGACTCTTCCAGCCAGGCGAGGCCGGTCATCTCGCCGTTGCCGTTGAAGGAAAAGCACCCGGCGAAGGCGTGGTCCAGCCAGATGCCGCCATCGCGGGGCAGCACCACCGTTACGCCTGTGCGGGCCACACGGGGCGTATCGAAAATAAGCGTGCGGTGCCCCACCAGCACACCGGGGACATCGGTGATGGCGTTACTGGGGCCTGTGGGCAGCCGCCCGATGGCAATGCCCAGGTCACGCAGACGAGCGCGGGCCATGGTGGCTTCTCTCCCTGAAATGGATAGTGTCCGGCCTCAGGCTCGCCCTTAATTATAGCTCTTGCGGCCTGGTGCGCGCCTCAATCCATCTGCCCCTCTGGAGGCAGCATGGCCAGGCCGACCTCACCCCGGTGTATAAAGGCACAGCGTTGGCCTCTTCCCCTGGGCCAGGCTGGCATAGCTAGTTGGGCATGACGAAGCGGTACCCAATGCCTCGATGGGAATGAATGATCCTTGGAGACTGGGGATCGTCGCCCAGCTTCATTCGCAGACGGCGCACACACATCCTGATGGCGGGGTCGTTGCGGAACTCAGCGCCCCAGACCTTCTCGGCCAGCACCTCATGGGACACGAGCTTCCCCTGGTTGCGGACAAAGTAAGATAGAAGGTTCCACTCGGTCAGGGTGAGCTTTACCTCCTTGCCATCTACCTTCAGGACACCGTTCTTGAAGTCTATGGTGAGGCCGTTGCCAGAGACAACCGCCTCGTTGCTCCAGAACTCCGGCGTGCGCGTCCTCCTGAGGACAGCCTTGACCCGCGCCAGGAGCTCGGTGTAGTAGAAAGGCTTCACTATGTAGTCGTCGGCACCCAGTTCCAGGCCGTTGATGCGGGCTATCTCACCGCCCCTGGCGGTGACGATGATGACAGGCACGGAGGAGAAGCGACGTACCTCCTGCAGGACATTCAGGCCGTCCACGTCAGGGCTTTCCATCTCCACCAGGTGGGCCACCTCTGAGCCGTTGCCTACTGCCATCACCTCGGCATTGGCCCAGCGAATGCTCAGGCATAGCTTTATTACCTCAACTGTCTCTGGGTCGTCCTCCACTATCAGGACCTTCATGTCCACCTCCTGTCACCTCACGACGGGCCATGCAGCGGCATGGAGAAACGGAACACACTACCTTCGCTGGACGTGGACTCAAGCCAGAGCTTGCCGCCATGGGCCTCCACGATATGCCTGGAAAGCGCCACCCCCAGCCCCAGGCCGGGGAAGCGGATCCTGTCCTGCTCGGTACGGAAGTAGGGGAGGGATAGCCTGGCCTGTTCCGCTTCTGATATGCCCCTGCCCTGGTCCTCGACCTCAACTACCAGCATACGGCCTTTAAACCATGCCCTCATACGGACTGACTTGCCCTCTGGAGTGAGCTTAAGGGCGTTAAGCACAAGATTGGAGGCAACCTGCTTGAAGCGAGCGAGGTCCGCCTTCAGAGTGAGCCTTCTGCTGGGCACCTCCAGTATCAGGTCCTGGCCCCGCCTCAAGGCTTCTGGCAGAAGCGAGTCATAGACGCTGGCCAGGGCCTTGATGGGGTCGAACTCCTCCAGTTCCAGTTGCTGGCTCCCCGCCTGGAAGACTCCGAGGTCACGCAGGTCGTCCGTGCGGGCCTTCAGCGCCTCGGCGCCGGCGATGATGTTGTTCAGCAGCCTTCCGTGGATGCTCTTGGGATCGAAGCCCAGCAGGTCCTGGAGCATGCCCGCCGACGCCAGGATTGGCGTTATGGGCAGCCTCAACTCGTGACACAGGACATTGAGGAACTGGACGCGGACGTCGTTCTGCTTCTGTAGCTCCAGCAGAACGCCCGCCACCGTGGCGTAAAAGCTCAGAAGCCTTTCATCATCACTGGAGAACTCGGCACCGCCTTCCTTGCCAGCCAGGTAAAAAGCGCCGGTCGGCGCGCCTCCAAACATTACCAGCGCTCCCAGGAAGCTCCTGACCTGGGGATAGCCTGGCAAGAAGGCGTGCAGGTCCGGGTACAGGGCTACGTCATCCACGCGGAAGCAGGAGCTCCCGCCGCCAATCTTGTCCAGGAGAACATCGAGCCTTGTGGAGGGGACGGCCATGCGCTCTCGCTCTTGGTCAGACAGGCCGGACACGACAAAGTTCTCTGGCTTGCCCTGAGAGTCCCAGGTAGTCAGGACGCCATAGCGCGCGCCCACCAGCTCGCGGGCCGCGTGGACCATGCGGTGGAATGTACGCTCGGGCGCATCCTCGAACCTGAACTCGCTGACCGCCCTGCGGAAGGCCGCAAGCTGGCGCTGGTCGTATTCCAGCCTGGAGGTAAGCTCCTGCTGAAGCCTGGCGTTCTCCAGCAGTGCTCCCATGCCATCGGCAATGCCCTCCAGCAGCCTCGTGAGTTCGGGGCTGAAGTGGCCTGGCCTGCGCGAGCCTATGCTGAACACGCCCCTGACCCGCCCCTGCACTCTGATAGGCAGAGAGACCATGGAGCGTATGCCCAGGGCTACCAGCTCCGGGTAGGCCAGGGGATGGGCAACGTAGTCGTTGGTGACTACTGTCTGGCCGATGTTGTAGGCCAGCCCGTACAGGCCCTTGCCCGATGCCTGGGGCGGGGGTGGCTTCTGGCCTTCGGCACCCGTCCAGCCCAGGAGCTGTAACGCCTGGGACTTGTCGTCGTAGAGGCGCAGCACCACCCTGTCGGCCTGGGCCACCCGGGAAAGCTCGTCCAGCACCCTTGCGGTCTTGTCCCTGAAGTCCCCAGAGCTAGCCAGGATGCCTGCGACCGCCATGAGGGCCTCCAGTTGCTGGGTGCGGCGGCGCAGCGACTCCTCCATGCGCTTGCGCTCGGTGATGTCCCGCACAATTACCAGTACCTCGTCCTGCCCGCAGGCCACTACCCTGACCTCGTTGTCCCGTAGCTCGCCGCCCACTGCCATCCGGTACTCGGCGGTGCAGACTTTGCCCGTGCTCAGTGCCTGCTGGATAAGTCGCATGCGCTGGTCTGCTATATGTGGCGGCAACACATCGTGGACTTTCCTGCCGATGAGCTGGTCTGGTGGGAGTATGGTCTCGAAGTCCCTGGCCTGCTTGCAGGCCAGGTAGGTGCCATCGCGGCTGTGGCGCATGATGAGGTCAGGAATGGCGTTGAGCGTGGCGCGGTTGATGGCCTCGGAGCGGCGCAGGGACTCCTCGGCGCTTCTCAACTCGGCGTAGAGCCGGGCATTGGCAATGGCCCCGGCGACCTGGGAAGCTATCTGGCCCAGGAGCGACAGGTCCCGCTCCGTGTAAGCGCCAGCGGATGTCGAGCACAGGTGCAGCACGCCCACGACGAGGTCCCTGGAGATGAGAGGCACGGCTATGAAGGAGCGAAGCCCCTCCTCGTACCCGGCCAGGAGTCCAGGGAACCTGGCGGACAGCTCTTCCAGAGGCATGTCCTGGACCAGCACGCCCGAGCGCCTGCGCACCACCTCCCCGGTCAGCGTGCCCGCCAGGGGCACGGCATCCTCTCGCCGCCTGGCCGTCACATCAACCCCTTGCACAAAGGTCAGGGTGTAATCGTCGCTGTCCTGCTCGCCAGGCAGGGCGATGGTAATGCGGTCAAAGGCAATGAGCCTGCTCACCTGCTCGGCAAAGCGCTCGTAAATGTCATCAATATCCAGGGAGGAACTGGCAATGCGTCCTGTCTCGGCCAGCACCTCGCGCTCATGGGCCTGCTGCTTGAGCGCCGCGTACAACTGGGAGTTGGCCACCGCGCCCGCCACCTGGCCGGCTACCCGCTCGGCCAGTTCCAGGTGGCGGGTAGTGTACACATCGGGCTGCACGGCGGTCCAGTGCATGACTCCTATGACCTGGCCCCTGGATACCAGCGGGACGGACATCATGGAGCGTATGCCTGCTGCCACCACCGGGGCCAGCCCTGGCAGGCGTCGCGCCCAGTCGTCCACCTGGGCGGACGGGACTATCATCCCGGAGCGCGCCTCCGCCACCACGCCAGTGAAGGAACCGGCCAGAGGGAGCCTTTTGCCCCGCTGCCGCCCGGGTATCTTGATACCTGACATGTATACGCTCTCGTAGCTGCCACAGTGGGAATGCACCAGGTTGATGGCAAGCCTGTCGAAGGGTATGAGTTTGCGGACCTGCTCGGCAAAGCGCTCATACACCTCGTCTATGTCCAGGGACGAGCTTATGATGCTCCCGATTTCCGCCAAAAGCTCCCTTTCCTGTACCTCTCGCTGTAGCTCCGAGTGCAACGCGGCGTTGGCGACGGCGCCAACGATCTGGTTGGCAATGCGCATGGCCAGGTCCAGGTGCCGCTGGGTGTAGGCCAATGGCTCCCTGGACTGGAACTGAAGGACACCCACCGACTTGCCCCTGGATACCAGGGGCGCGACCAGCACCGACACGAGGCCAGCCCTGAAGCCAGGCACCATCCCGGGCAGTGAGCCCTCCAGGTCACCAGCATTGCTGGCCTGCACCAGCACCGGGGCGCCTGCATCCATGACCTCGCCGGCCAGGGTGCCGCTAAGGGGCACCACCTGTCCTTTACGCCTCTCGGGTACATCAACGCCGCTAACGCACGCGATGGTCAGGGAACACCTGTCCTGGTCTATGACGCCGATGGAGACCCTGTCCGACGGCACAAGCCTGCGGGCCTGCTCGGCGAAGCGCTCATAGACCTCGTCAATGTCCAGCGTGGAACTCATGATGCGGCCGATTTCAGCCAGCACCTCGCGCTCATTGGCCTGGCGTTGCAGCTCCAGCCGGAGTTGGGCGCTGGTGATGGCCTCGGCCAGGCGGGTGGCGACGGTCTCGGCCAGGAGAGCGTGACGTCGCGTATAGGCCCTGGGCAGGGTGGAGCGGAACTGCAGCGTGCCAATGACGCGGTTCTCCGATATAAGAGGCACGGCCAGCACCGACGCAAAGCCCGCTCTGGCGCTCTCGGCCAGGCCAGGGCGCTGCGCCATCAGCAACTCAGGCGTGTCGGCCTGGACTATGATGGGTACTCTGTCCCTGATGGACTCCTCGGTTATGGTGCCGGCCAGAGGAAAGGACTGGCCCGACAGCCGGCCTGGGAAGTCCACGTCGCCGCCGCTGAACAGCACTTTCACCAGGCCCTGCTCCATGTCCACGGTGCCAATGTTGACCCTGTCGAAGGGGACCAGCTTGCGGACCTGGGCCGTGAAACTCTCCAGGTCCTTGTTGATATCGAAAGTAGCGTTGAGGATGCGGCCCATCTCCGCCAGCGCCTCTCGCTCGGAGGCTTCCCGCCGGAGTTCGACTTGTAGCCAGGAGATAGCTACAGCGTGAGCTATCCGCAGGCCGATGCCAGTGGCCAGGGCCAGCTCTCGCGGACTATAGGCCCCGGGCCTGAAGGACCCCAGGTGCAAGGCGCCCACGGCCCTGCCGCTTGCCACCAGCGGCACGGCAATGAGTGATTTCAGGTCGGCATGCAGACAGCGAGCGTCACGGGCGAAGCTGGCGAACCCGTCCGTCCTGTCAATAATGATGCCCGTACGGACCTGCATTATCACATGGGTGATAGTGCCGACCAGAGGCACACTGAGGCAACGCTGACCATTGCAGGTGACAGCACCCGTGGCGTAGGCGCAGTGCAACTCGTCCTTCTCGTCGTCGCCCACCGTGACGGCCATGCTATCGAAGGGGATGGCCTTCCGCACACGCCTGGCAAGGTACTCATACGCCTCGTCCATATCCAGGGACGAGTCCAGGGCCCACTGTATCTCATCAAGAAAGGCCTTTTCCTCGGCCGGGGCCGGCTCCGCCTCGTATTCAGCCAGTTTGTGAAGGACCTCCTCCAGCTCGTTCAACAAATGGCCTGCTCGCTGGGCACCCGTGGCCTGGCCTCTATCTGCTGTAGCCAGGCTGCGTTTAAGGACCTGTATTCTCGAAAGGAGTTCATCAGTGCCCACACCGCCTTCTCCTCATCCGTTCTCTGCCTCGCGCCAATGCTCAGGGAGCACGCGTGGCTGTTTGCTCTGCCGTGGATGCCCACATCGCAGCGTGTGCTCGCCTGTCCATGGAAACAGGCCGGGCCAACGCTAGAGCGCGGTCATGGCCTGCCGGCAGACATGGTCCATCCCTGGCCCCTGTGCAAAGCAGACAGGGCACAGAGAGTTGATCAGGCGGAATGGCGCCGGCCGGGGCCCTGGAAGGGCTTCCCAGCCATCGTCAAAGTCCCGCAAGTTGTGGCACTGGCAAAGGAAGGAGAAGGAACACTCCAGAGGCACCGGGGCACTCGCAGTCCACTTTCCACCAGGCAACCCCCTTGCCAGCCTCTCAGTAGCAGCCCACGGAGTCACCAGTCAGTCCCAAGTCCTGCTAGAGAGCAGTCCTTGCCAATGCACTTTAGCACCTGTAGAGTAACATTTACAGAGGAAATCAAGGGACCTGGCCTCGAATTTCCCGGCGCCCACGAGTCCGAGCGCGGGATTGCGTTCCGTGCTCCGGCCCTCCACAGTCCAACTCGACGCCCCAGGGTATACCGCACGCTGATTACTGTCAAGAAATTGTGACATGTTGTGAAAACGCACCGTTGGCCGTCATGGTTGCGTCACGCCACAAAGGACCATTCAGTCACAACTATGTTCACACTCTGGTCACCAAGGCGCGGCCCAGGCTTACCGTCTGCCTCCCGGGCTCAGAAAGGCAGCGATGATGCCGACCAGGAATATGCCGTCGAAGACGCCGGCGCCGCCAATGGAGAGCAAGGTGCCGCCCATCTCCAGCACCTGGCCCAGCTTGAGGAGATCGGCGCCCACCAGGGTGCCCACAACGCCCGAAATGTAGGCCACGGGCGCCGCGCGGTCCCAGGCCAGGACCATGGCCGTGATGGCGGATATGCCCGGCGGCACCAGGACATTGAGGGTTATGCCGCGCCCGGGCACGACGTCGGAGAGGGCGTAGGCCACGGCAGCCACGATGGCCGTGGCCAGGGCCGTCCGCACCAGGGGCGCCCTGGGCAGCAGCACCAGGCTGAGCAGGCAGGGAATCAGCGCGCCGCCGACGTTGACGGCGATGATGGTGGCCTCCACTCGCGGGGGCCGGATGAAAAAGACGTGGCCCATCCTGAACAGGCCACCCGGCTGCTCCTGGGACACCACCCAGACAGGGATGTTGATCAGGCCGCCCACCAGGATGGCGATGAATAGCAGCAGCGTCAATGAGCGCGGAATGCCAAGCTTGACGAAGGATATGGACACCAGTCCGTAAAGGGCCAGCATCACCAGGAGGGGGAGCAGCAGGACGAATATGAGGAGCAGCAAGGGGGACACTGACTATTCCCTCCTTTCCCGGTGGCAGAAGGCCGGCCTGACCGGCGGGCCTCCGGCACCCATGGCGAGTCCCGCGCGGGGACAGCAGGGCGTCACCAGCGCGGCCCCGCCGGCAGGTCATCGCCGGGACGACGCGTGACAGTCCTCTCTATCCTGCCGCCAGTGTTACAGATGTCCCACTGCTCCACATAGGTGACTGGGCGCCACTGGAGCGCCCACAGGCCAGGTATATCCAGCGTCTCCATCCACGGCCCGGCCTCCTGGCCAGGCGGGCCGGAGCGCAGGCTGAAGGTCAAGCCCTGGCGCAGCCCGAAGACGGCCACGCACTCGCCAGTGGACAGGGGCTGTGTCACCAGCGTGTCCTGGCCCCAGGCCGAAAGGGGCAAGAAAGTGGCACTGGAGTCCAGGGGAGCATCCAGCAGCGGGAGCAGGCCATCGCATGGGGGCACGCCCAGGCTATCGGGCTGGCACCGCCGGGTAAGCTCGCCCAGGGACAGGGACAACTGGAATGCCTGCTCCACCAGGGACTGCAGGTCCCGCGCCCTGGCACGCAGGGCCTCGTCCTCGCCGTCCAGGGCGTAGCCTTCCAGGGCGCTGGCGAACTTCCGCTGGCTTTCCTGCACGAGCGCCCGCGCCGCCTCGACGCGCCGGGCCTGGGCCGCGTCCACTCCTGGCGATGGCAGCGGCCAAGCGCCATGGAAGAGGAGCGTCACACCCTCTCGCATGGCCGCCTCCACCTCTCCGACAGGCGAGCCTGGCTCCAGCATCCCGGCTATGCGTTCCAGGCCGCGCCCCGCCACATCCGCCCGTGCCGGCCCTGGCTGCTCGAAGAGCGCCCAGGAGGGCCTGAACAGCGCCGACGTAATCCCCAACTCCACAGCCAGGACAGCCACCACCAGCAGCACACCCAGAAGCTTACCTCGCAACCTCACATCCCCCAAGAAGGCCCCTTATGGCCGCGTCTTGGTAGATAGTACTGCCCCGGAGGCGCTGGGGCAAGCGTCCTGTGTGCCTGCAAAGTGGCTCCCTGGCATGCATCCACAAGGCACAGCCAGGCCTCGATGAGCATGAATAATACTGGAAGTAATATATATAGATACTCTATAAACAACCGCTCTTTTACGAATTACTCATATATAACATTGCTATTTAGTATATAATATCAGAATAAATAAAATTATATATTGACATACACCTCGGTTTTCGCTATATTCGTTACCTGAATAAATACTATGCCGTTTTCGCATGTTAAGCCCCAGGCCGGCCGCTCGGTGGTAGTAGATCCAGCGTAGAAGCTCGCTGGCTTTCATGCCAGTGCCCCCGACATTGCAGGAACGGCCTCCCTTTCTTGCAGTGCCACTATCCCTTTGTGGTCCACGGTGAAAGACCGACTACAAGTAGGAGGAACGTCCATGAGACGAGAAGAGGTTTCGTGGCTGCCCTGGCACTGGCAAGCACCATGCTTGTGCTGGGCATCCTGGCCACATCCTGCGGCGCGGCGGAAGAGGCGACGGCTACACCCACAGCTCCCGCGGTAGCGACCACAGCACCCCCGCCTGCTGCCGCGACTCCCACGCGAGTAGCGGCAGCACAGCCTACCCAGGTGCAGGCTACCCCCAGGCCGGCGCCCACAGCCGCCCCGGTCACTGCCTCTCCCACCGCCCCCTCAGCTCAGCCAGCCGCCAGGCCCACCGGCGTGCTCACCATCTCCGTGGGCGCCGTGGACACCCCCAATGGCCTCCCTCGCTTCTGCACCGCTGGCTGCGCCGAGACCATCTACCACGCTGGCATCGCTGAAACCCTCTTCGGTGCCATCGCCCTCCCCGATGGCACCGCCACCATTGACCCCCTCCTGGCCCTGGAGTTCAAGCTGGACCCCAGCCTCAAGTTCGCCGACTTCACCCTCAGGCAGGGGGTCCAGTTCCATGATGGCTGGGGCGAGATGACCGCCGAGGACGTGGCCTTCTCCTTCAACGATGCCAACTCCGTCACCAACCCCGAGAGCATCCACGGCCAGGCGGGTGACTTCGCTCCCCTCATCCAGTCCATGGAACCCCTGGACAGGTACACCATCCGCCTCAACTACCGCAACTATGACAGCCGGGGGGTGCTGCACCGCTTCAGCAACTTCTGGCAGACGGCGGCCATCGTGAGCAGGAAGGTCTTTGACACCCACGGCGTGGAGGGGATGCAAAACATATACGTGGGCACAGGCCCCTTCGAGACCGAGGAGTGGGTGCAGAACAAGGACATCGTGGTCAATGCCTTCCCTGACTACTGGGGTGCTCCCCTGGGGCTTGGGCCTTTCGTGGAGAAGATACGCTGGCTGGAGGTGCGGGAGGGCGCGTCCCGCAGGGCCATGCTGGAGACCGGCGAGGCACAGATCGCGCAGATAGAGCTGAAGGATGTCCCTGAGCTGAAGACCAAGGGCTTTGCGGAGCAGCGCGGCGCCCTGCACAACGTCATGATGAACGTCTCCTTCACCGGCAACTACTGGGAGCAGTTCGGGGCGTTGACGGGGGACAAGCTGGACCGCAACCGTGACACCAGCAAGCCCTGGGTGGGCAACCCCTTCGAGAACGGGGACACCTACGATGAGAACACCCCCTCCATGCAGCGGGCCATGAAGGTCAGGAACGCCCTGTCCCACGCCATCGAGCGCGATGCCCTGGTGGAGAGCCTGCTGGCGGGCCTGGGCTGGATAAACCACCAGCCTTACCTGTCGGTGAACAACCCCAACTACAAGCAGGAGTGGGGCTGGGAGACGGACTTCAACAAGGCCAAGCAGTTGCTTACCGAGGCTGGCTACCCCAATGGCTTCGAGATGGACGTCTGGGTGGGCACCGGCCAGTTGACTATTGAGACCGGCCAGGCGGTGGGCGCCAAGTGGCAGGAGGCGCTGGGGGTGAAGGTGAACTTCGTCCAGACGGCCTACAGCACCTACCGGCCAGGCCTGGTGGCCCGCAGCACCAACACGCCTTTCTACGGTTGCGGTGACGAGAACCACTCCAACTTCCCCTACGACTGGGCGCATGGCTTCGTCATGAGCAGCATCAGCGCCGGAGGCTATGGAGTGGGGATGGAGGTGCCCTTCGCCACGGAGACGTACTTCGCCATGGCAGGGGAGCCGGACAAGGCCAGGCGCGAGGCGCTGTCGGAGAAGTTCTACAGCGAGAACCGCCGCTGGGCGCTGTGTGTTGGTGTTTTCGAGTACCCCATCTGGCCCATGTATAATGTAGACAGGATCGCTGCCTGGGACGAGCGGCCCGATGCCAATGGCAACCTGAACGGCATCAACAACGTCCGCAGCATCAAG
>DAOUAM010000102.1:0-8013 GCA_034433305.1 Dehalococcoidia bacterium
TGCCGAAGCCGTGGGCGTGGCCGTCGGCGACGGCGTGGCCGAGGGAGAAGGCGTCGGGGTCGCTGTGGGGCTGGCAATAGGCGGCAGCGTGGCCGTGGCCGTTGAAGTGGCCGTCGGCGCCGGAGCGGGCGTTGGCGTCGGCGTGGAAGGCACCGGCGAAGGGGTCGGTGTTGGCGTGAGCGTGGGCATCGCCGGCGGCACGATCACTGGAAGGGTGGGCGTGGGCGTGGCAGGCAGAGCAGGAATGGCCGTGGGCGCGGGCGGCACCGGCGTCGCCTGGCCCTGGTCGGAGGCCACTATGGCAAACAGCGACAGCCCCGGGGACGAGGCCAGGTACCTGATGGCGTCCCGCGTGGCGCCGACCACACGGGTGGGCAGCAGCTTCCACTCGCCTTCGTACCTGGAGAGCGCAATGTCCTCCATGGAGTAGCCTCTAGCGTCCATCCACATCCTGCTGACGTTGAAATGGACGGTGGCGGAGGTGGCGGCCTCGTCCTCCAGCCCCTGGTGGCCGATCTGCAAGTACTGGTACACCTCCCCATGGGAAGGAGGCGCCATGTCCGAGGGCGCGCCGGCCAGGCTGCTTACTTCCACCCTCACCCTGCTGTCCTTTGCCCAGCTAGCGGGTATGGAAAGGGCGTCCAGGGGTATGTCCTGCTTCGTGAGTCTTACCTCCAGAGTGCCCTGGGAGGGCACCTCCAGCCAGTGGGACTCGAAGGCGACGACCTGCATTCCCTGCGGCGGCGGCAGCGTGGGCACCGGCGACGGCCCGGTGCAGCCAGCGGCCAGCAGCGCCAGGGCCGCCAGCAGCACCAGCGCAGCCACGCGGCCCGCCGGCCGGCAGCATGCCTCCTGTGGGCTGTACACTACCGTGGACGGGTGCCGCTGTCGGCGAGGCGGGCTATGTGGACCAGCGCTGGCAGAGTAACGCAAAGGCTGTGCCGGCATGGAGGATGACTGTAAAGGCCACTGTTGTGAGTCTAATACTATAACCTACACCCTGGCCAGGCCTCTTAAACCATGGCTACGAGGCCCAGATGGCCCGGGATACCCTTGGTAGGCCCATGCCTTTAGCAGTTATAATCGAACGTATAACTCTTGGGGGATGCCTATGGCTAATGCCGGGAAGATGCCTCTGTTCACCGACTTGCCGGAAAAGAAAGTGCTGCTGCTCATGGACGGACATGCCCTGGTGCATCGCGCCTGGCACGCCATTCAGCAGCCCTTGAGCCTCAGGAGCACAGGCGAGGAGATACGGGCCGTTTACGGCTTCATGAACACCTTCCTCCGTACCCTGACCGAGGTCCAGCCCACCCACTGCGCCATCGCCTTCGACGTCCATGGGCCGACCTTCCGGCACCGCAGCTACGACCAGTACAAGGCGCACCGGCCCGAGTCGCCGCCAGAGCTGCACCACCAGTTCACACGGGTGCGGCAGATCGTCCAGGCCTTCCGCATCCCCATCTACGAGATGGAGGGCTTCGAGGCTGACGATGTCATAGGCACCCTGTGCCGCCAGGCCGAGGAGCAGCAGGTCGAGACAGTGGTGCTGACCGGCGACACCGACACGCTGCAACTGGTGTCGCCCTGGGTGCGCGTGCTGCTGACCTACAGCATCCAGAAACGCGCCATGTACGACGAGAACGCCGTCCGCGAGCGCTACGGTGGGCTTATGCCCGCCGCTCTGGCGGACCTGAAGGCCCTTCACGGAGACCCTTCGGACAACATCCCCGGCATCCCCGGCATCGGCGACAAGACGGCCATCCGGCTGCTCAACGAGTTCGGCAGCATAGACGGCCTGTACCAGCACCTGGACAGGGTCACTCCCGCCAGGATACAGGAGGCCCTGCGGCAGAACAGAGAGGCCGTGCTCCGCTCCCGGGAGCTGACCACCATAGTCCGCGACCTGCCCATTCAGCTTGACCTGGAGGCCACGCGCTTCTGGCGCTACGACCGGGCCGAGGTCATCGAGGTCATGCGGGAGTTGGAGTTCTTCAGCCTGGTGTCACGCATCCCAGCGCCAGCCAGCGACGGGGCCGCACAGGCCGAGGAGGTGGCGGCTCTGGCTGCCCCCAGGGAGGACTCGCCGCCCAAGTATGACATCGTGGACACTCTGGAGAAGCTGGAAACGCTGGCTAGCGAGCTGGAGGCCGCGCCCTGCTTCGCCTTCGACACTGAGACCACCTCCCTGGACCCCATGAGGGCGCGGATTGTCGGCCTGGCCTTCTCCACAGGCCCGGAGAAGGGCTGGTACGTGCCTGTGGGGCACGCCAGCGGGACACAGTTGCCGCTGGAGCAGGTGCTGGCCCGCCTCACTCCGCTTTTCCAGAGCGAGTCACTGCCCAAGATTGCCCACAACGCCAACTTTGACATGACCGTGCTGGAGGAGCAGCAAGTCCAGGTCAAGGGCCTGGCCTTCGATACCATGCTGGCCGCGCACCTGTGTGGCAGGAAGAACCTGAACCTGAAGGCGCTGGCCCTGGAGTGCCTCCACGTGGAGATGACCCCCATAACCGACCTCATCGGCACGGGCAAGAAGCAGCTTACCATGGACCAGGTGCCCATAGATAAGGCGGCGCAGTACGCGGGGGCCGATGCCGATATGACCCAGCGGCTCTATCACGTCTTCCGCAAGGAACTGGAGGAGCAGGGCCTGGGCCACCTGCTGGAGACCGTCGAGCTGCCTCTGGTGCCGGTGCTGGTGCGCATGCAGCGCAACGGCGTGTCCCTGGACTCGGACCTGCTGCGACGCATGTCCGTGGAGCTGGGAGAGCAGCTCCGTAAGATTGAGGAGGAGATGTACAACCTGGTGGGCCACAAGTTCAACCTCAACTCCTCTCAGCAGCTTAGCGACGTGCTGTTCAAGGAACTGCGGCTGCCTTACACCAAGCGGACGCAGAAGGGCTACTCCACCGACGCCGCGTCGCTGGACGCGCTGAGGGAGCTGCTGGACCAGGGCACATCGGAGAACGTGGACGCCCGCGCCCGCCAGGTGCTGGAGCATATTCTGGAGTACCGCCAGCTTTCCAAGATCAAGTCCACCTACGTGGACGCGCTGCCCGAGATGGTGAACCCTCGGACTGGCCGCATCCATACCAGCTACAACCAGACCGGCTCGGCCACGGGCAGGGTATCCAGCAACGACCCCAATGTGCAGAACATCCCCGTGAGGACGGAGCTGGGTAAGCGCGTGCGCAAGGCCTTCATTGCCCGCGACGCGCCCAGGTGGACCCTGCTGGGCGCCGACTACTCTCAGATAGAGCTCCGCATCCTGGCCCACATGTCCCAGGACGCTGGCCTGCTGGAGGCGTTCCATCGGGACGAGGACATACACTCAGCCACGGCCTCCTCGGTGTACGGTGTGCCCATCAGCCAGGTGACGTCGGACATGCGGCGCATCGCCAAGATTATGAACTTCGGCGTGCTCTACGGCCTCAGCCCCTTTGGCATCCGGGAGCAGACGGGGCTTAGCCCGGAGGAGGGCGCCAGGTTCATCGAGACCTACTTTGGCAAGTACCCCGGCATCAAGCGGTACATAGAGGAGACCAAGACCAGGGTCCGCCAGACAGGCTACGTGGAGACGCTGCTGAAGCGGCGACGCTACATACCCGAAGTCCAGTCCAGCAACTACACGGTGCGCTCCGCCGGAGAGCGCATGGCCATCAACATGCCCATCCAGGGCACCGCCGCGGACATCATCAAGATAGCCATGGTGCTCATCCACCAGCGCATGGAGGAGCTGAAGCTGAAGTCTCTCATGATCATCCAGGTCCACGATGAGCTCATATTCGAGGTGCCCCAGGAAGAGTTGGAGCAGATGAAGGCCATCCTGCTGGAGCTTATGCCCTCGGCGCTTCCCCTGTCAGTGCCTCTCAAGGTGGAACTGAAGACTGGCTACACATGGGGCGACATGGAGTAGCCAGGGACATTCTGTCCTGGCAGAGAGTGGCCCAGGCTATCCACCAGCGCGCCCAAGACATTGGCTGGCGTCAAGTTGACATGTGAAAGCCGTGTTCATTAACATGGAAGCGTGACGTAAAGCAACAAGGAGTTCTCAAACTTGGAGCCGACAGAGTCCATAACGATCCTGCAAGCTGTAGGACTCTACATCAATAGCATCAAGGCCAGGACCTCTCAACAGTACACGCAGCAAGAGCTTTCCCGCTTCGTACACTGGTGTGGGGCGGAGCGCACCCTCGCAGAGCTTAACCCTTCGGTAATCGGAGACTACACTGACCAGGTAGGCTTTACTCCCCAGGCGGCGGAGCGCCTGCAAATAGTGCGCGACTTCCTTTCCTACGCCAGGAAGAAGGGGCTGGTGGACAGGAACCTGGCGCAGCACGTCAGGATCCGCAAGCCCAAGGCCCGGTCCAACCACAACAACCACCTCCAGGAGGCGCCGGAGCCTGTGGAGCTTACCCCCGAAGACCACGCCCAGCTCCTGACCAGGCTGGAGCAACTCAAGGCCAAGCGCCCGGCCCTCGCCCAGGAGATCCAGCGGGCCGCCGCCGACAAGGACGTGAGAGAGAACGCCCCCCTGGAGGCAGCCCGCGAGGAATTGGGCATGCTGGAGTCCCAGATAAGGGCCATAGAGGTAAAGCTCAGCGCCGCGGTCATAATAGACCCGTCCACCCATGAAAGCCAGCACGCCGCCAGGCTGGGGCGTTACGTCTCCGTCAAGGACCTGAGCACCGGCAAGGAGACCACATATATGCTGGTCAGTCCCTCGGAGGCGAACCCCCTGGAGGGCAAGATCTCCGATGCCTCGCCTCTGGGCAAGGCGCTGCTGGGGCGCTTTCCTGGCCAGGAGGTGGAAGTAGAGACCCCCAGGGGCAAGATGCGCTACCGCATACTCAAAGTCTCCTCTTAGGCGCCGAGGCCCTCTGGAATTTTCCCTTCTGTCGAGGCATAAAACATAAAGCGTTCACGCTGGGCGGAGCGGTGGACCTCGTGACTGAGGAGGTCTGCCGCTCCGCTCACAGCGATATGCACAGTGAGTCCTTCCTGGTGAGGAGACGCTCAGTTGGCTGTCAGAATAGTCAGGCCCCACCCCTGGACTTGGCTTATCGTCTTCATGGCTGCTGGCGTGCCCGCCTTCGCGCTGCGGGCCTCCGGCGTGCACATTGAGCCTACTCTAGCCGCGCTGATATACAGCCTTGGTATCGTGGCTGGGGCCTTTCTCATCTCCTGGGCGGCGGAGGTGGCCCAGCTAGACGTGTCGGCGTCCTTCGCCATAGCGGTGCTGGCGCTCATCGCCATCCTGCCCGAGTACAGCATCGAGGCGGTGCTGGCCTGGAAGGCCGGCGCTTCCTACAACCCCGCCGTCGGCGAGATTACCGACCAGATGCACCTGGTGGCGGCCAACGTCACGGGTGCCAACAGGCTGCTCATTGGCCTGGGGTGGTCGCTGGTAATTCTGCTGTTCTGGTTCAAGCGCCGGCGCACCCTGGACCTGCGCGGCTACATGTCCCTGGAAATGACCATGCTTGTCCTGGCCACCCTGGCCAGCTTCTTCATCTTCTTCATGAGCGAGGTACACCTGCTCCTGGCCCTGGTGCTCATAGGCATGTACTTCTTCTACCTGTGGGCCAGCTCGCTGCGGGCCGCCGAGGAGCCGGAGCTCATGGGCGTGGCCCAGCTTATCGGCTCCCTGCCCGCAAGGCAGCGCAGGGCGCTGGTGCTGCTACTGTTCATCTACTCCGCCGCCATTATCCTGGTGGCGGCGGAGCCTTTCGTCGAGGCACTGGTGGAGACGGGCACCGAACTGGGCATTGACGAGTTCATCCTCATACAGTGGATAGCACCCCTGGCCTCGGAGTCGCCGGAGATAATCGTCGCCATGCTTTTCAGCCTGCGGGCCAATCCCCTGGCCGGCATCACGACCCTCATATCGGCGGAGGTCAACCAGTTGACCCTGCTCATCGGCAGCATGGTAGCTGTCTTCAGCATCTCAGCCGGCGACCTGCTGAGCTTCCCCATGGACCACAGGCAGACCTCCGAGTTCCTGCTGACTTCCGCTGTGTCGCTCTTCGGCATCATTTTGCTGGCGCCGCGTGTCATGTCCTGGAAGGGTGGGGCCATACTGCTGGGCCTTTTCATCGCCCACCTGTTCTTCACCGAGGGCAGCGAGCGCCTGGTCTTCGCCTACGTATATCTGGGCCTCGCGCTGCTGCTGGTGGCAGTCAACCCCCGCAGGCTCAAGCTCCTGCTGAGGAGCACAGCGGAATAAGCACGGGGACTGCTCCGGCCCCCGGCTCCCTCGGTACAACCCACACATAGCGCCCCTTCCCTCTCAGCGTCAGCCTTACCACACGACACTTTTCAAAAGGCTGTGGAGGCGTCGGGCAGCGCCACAAGACCTCACCCCTCCGAATCCCGTCCCGAGCTTGCCGAAGGACCGGAGAGGGAGAACGGGGGTGAAGTCTGAACCGTTTGCCTCTGCCGTACATCCTTGTCCTTCAAAAAACTGGTGTGCAGCAAGCAGCGTCAGCCCAGGGAAGAGGCGGTCCTTCTTTCAAGCCAACCACCTCCGGTAATTGACACGGCAGAAGGGCCGTGCTACATTCTTCCGACTATTGTCGGCATTCGGCATAGCTCTGGCAGCGTTCAGGCAGGCCCATGCTCCGGGAGGGCGGTAAGGTAAAGGAGACCTTCGTGAAGAGCGTAAGAGGATGGTCAGCCATAGCGATTATCGTGGTCCTGGCGCTGGCCAGCACTTTCCTGCCAGCGTCGCTTCTCTACGCTCAGGGCAGCGGAGAGTGTGCCGCGGCACCGCCAGGCTATAACCCCATCGAGGGCACAGGCGCCAATGACAACCTGAACGGCACTCCCGGCAATGACTGGGTCCATGGGCTCGGCGGGAACGACATCATTCACGGCGGCGGTGGCGACGATATCCTCTGCGGCGGGCCGGGCAACGACGACCTGTACGGCGAGGACGGCGCCGACACCCTGTGGGGCGGCGAGGGCGAAACGCTCAGCCAGGGCTCTGGCAACGACGACCTGTACGGCGGGCCAGGCGATGACACGCTCTATGGCGGGGACAGCATTGACAAGCTGCATGGCGGGGACGATGCCGACTCGCTCTTTGGCGAGCAGGGTGACGACGACCTGTTTGGCGAGGGCGGCGACGACCCCATGCTGGACGGCGGCCAGGGCAACGACGAGATTCACGGTGGGCCGGGCAATGACGCCGAGCTTGACGGCTCCGACGGTAGCGACGACCTGTTCGGCGAGGAAGGTAACGACACTCTTCAGGACGACGTTGGCCTCGGCGCAGACGAGATGCACGGCGGCCCTGGCGACGACTCGCTGTCCGGAGGCGGCGGCAACGACATCCTGAATGGCGACGACGGCAGCGATACCGTCTTCGGCGGCGAAGGCAACGACACCATTCACGGCGAGAACGCCTTCGGCGGCTTCTTCCCCGGCAACGACGAGCTACATGGAGGCGGCGGCCAGGACGACATCTTCGGTGACGCCGGCGACGATGACCTCTTCGGCGATGGCAGCAACGATAACCTGGACGGCGAAGAGGGTAATGACGAGCTCCATGGCGGCTCTGGCCGGGACAACCTTGATGGCGGGCCTGGCGAGGACCAGCTCTTCGGCGAAGGCGGCAGGGACACGCTCTTCGGTGGCGATGACAACGACACGCTGGACGGCGGCAGCGATAACGACCGCCTGGACGGCGGCGAGGGCAACGACGACCTGAACGGCGGCACCGGCAGCGACTACCGCGACGACTCCCTCATGGACCCCTTCTTCGGCGGCCTGTTCGGCGGGCCGGGCAACGATACGCTCAATGGCGGGGATGGCAGGGACCTGCTGGAGGGCGGCCCCGGCAACGACATCCTGAATGGCGATGACGATGACGATAGCGGGCCTGACGCCGGGCTGTCCGGCGACGAGGGCGACGACACGCTCAACGGCGGCAGAGGCAGCGACGACCTGTTCGGCGGGGACGATAACGACACGCTGTTCGGCGGCACCGGGAGCGGCGAGGACGACCTC
>DAOUAM010000103.1:0-22165 GCA_034433305.1 Dehalococcoidia bacterium
TGGGGCGCCGCCCGCCAGAAGGCCGACCTGTCCCTCCAGGGATGCCTAGTCTATCACCACCGTGCCACTCTTGGCGGAGAATATATCGGCGAAGGCCGAAGGCCCGGAAGCGAACTCCATGCCAGCGCCCGAGATGCTGCCCGTGGCCTCGGCGGCCCGGAAGGTGCCGTTGAAGCGCTCGTTGATCTTGAAGTCCGGCGTGTGGAAGTGGAAATTGCTGTGTTGCCGGCTCAGGCCGCCCGTGCCTGTCCAGTCCAGGCTTATGTCCACCAGGAAGGACGTGCCCGAGACGAAGTCGAAGACCTCGATGGTCGTATCCAGGCTCGCGGATGTCAGGTCGCCACCGACCTGGAAGTCCCCAGCACCCAGCGTGGCGAAGCCAAAGGCGCTCAGCAACTGCTCCCCTGTGCATAAGTCAAACTGCGACAGGCCCACGAAGGCTTCCGAGGTCCTGTCCCCGGGCCCTGGTGGACTCTGGGACCTGATGTTGCCAGCGAAAACAAATGCTTCAGTGACGACGCACCCGGAGTCGTCAGTAGAGGAGAAAAGCGCCTCGGCGCCTTTCTGCCGCACATGGAACACGTCACCGGCCAGGGCTGTCCCCGGAAAGGCCAGGGACACCACGGCCAGCGCCAGGACTGCCACAGCCCAGAGTAGCTTCCTCATGTCTCGTTCCTTTCGGTCAATCACCAGGCCCCACTTGAATGGCGTCCATGCTCTCAGGCCTCCTCACACCTCCTTCCACTACAAACCCCGTCTTCGGGCTGTGTTCCGCTATCATCAATGGAGAAAGACCATCATATGCCGGCATGCATGGGTGTCAATTGCTGGTGAACACCGGGTCACGGTAGTCCCTGTCCAGGCCCAGGTGCCGCTTCACCAGGGCTATCTCGGCCTCGGCCAGCGGGCGTACCTGGACGTCAAGCCTGTCCATGGCTGGCCTGCCGCCGAAGCAGCCGCAGGCGCGCCACCAGCGCCGGCGGCACCTCGGTGAAGCACAGCCACGAAGGCTGCTGGCTGCCCTGTTGCGGCCGCTGAAAGACTGGCTCCTCCATGCCATCCAGCACGAAGCCGGCCTGGAAGCAGGTGTTGAGAAGCAGGCTGAGGGGCCTGTCGAAGTAGTACTGGTCCTCCGGCTGACCCCTCATGGCGACGCCCTTGCAGGCGGCCGGCCGGATGTAGCGTGATACCCTGACGGAGTACTCCGTGGCAAGCTGGCCGTCCTGGTAGCCCTCCTCGGCCACCAGCCTGACGGAGGAGTTGTTGAAGCAGGGGTGCAGGACGGAGAAGACGAAGCGCCCGTCCGGCTTCAGCAGCCTGGCCAGCGACGCCACCAGCGGGCCGATGCTGGCCATGTCCATGAGCGCCATGGTGCAGACCGCCGCGTCGAACCGGCCCTCGCCCAGGGCAAGCAGCCCGGCGCCGTCGGTGGCGTCCAGCACCAGGTACTGGATGCGGTCGGCGTTCCAGGCCGTCCTGGCCCTGGCGTTCTCGATCATGCGCGGGGCAATGTCGAAGGCGACGACGTGGGCGCCCAGCTCGGCCAGCCTGCGGGCGAACTGGCCGTTGCCGCAGGCCACGTCCAGCACCACCTCGCCGGGGCGCACGGCCAGCAGCCGCTCCTGGGCCGGCGCGATGAGCAGCCGGTGGAAGTCGTTGCCCTCGCCCATGCGGCTGTCCCAGAAGTCGGCGTTGCGGTCCCAGATGCGGCGGACTTCCGGGTTAAGCTCCTGGAACTCCTGCTGGCTCACGGTCGTGTCCCCTCCTGCTTCATGGCGTGCCACTCGCTGGCCAGCATGGCGTAGAGCACCAGGTCAATGTAGCGGTCGTAGAGCCGGGCGGCCTGGCGCATGATGCCCTCCTGCTTGAAGCCCAGCCGCTCGGGGATGGCGCGGCTGCGACTGTTCTGCGGCTGCACGTGGACCTCCAGCCTGTTGAGTCCCAGCTCTTCGAAGGCGTAGTCCACCAGCACCCGGCAGGCCCTGGTGGCCAGCCCCTTGCCCTGCTGGTCGGCGCTGAGCCAGTAGCCGATCTCGCCCTTGCGGTTGAAACGGTTTATCCTCAGGCCAATGCCGCCCGCCAGGCTGCCCTGGTGCCAGATGCCCATGCCCAGCCCATCGCCGCTGGCGAACTGCTGGAGGGACATCCTGATGAAGTCCAGCACATCCTCCACGTACCTGTCCGAGTCCACCCACGGCAGCCACTGGCGCAGGTGGTCACGGTTGCGGTCCACCAGATGGAACAGCTCCTCGGCGTGCCGCTCCTCCAGCAGCCGCAGCTCCAGGCCATCACCCAGATCACAGCGAAATAACACCATCCCCGGCACCTTCCTTTCCTTGACACTAGCGCAGCCCAGCCCTACAATGAACATAAGTTCGAGCGTAGCGGTCAGCTTTTCAGCCGTCAGCTATCAGCGCCCCAGGGGGTCGTACACAATAGCGCTGGGGCGACTGAAGGGCGAAGTCCAGCCCCCTCTCTGGCTCTCCCCCAAAGGGGGAGAGAACAGTCCCTTCCCCCCTTGGGGGAAGGTCAGGATGGGGGCAAGACATATGCCCCCTCTCTGGCTCTCCCCCAAAGGGGGCGAGAATCCTGGCCGTCATCCCACAGGTGTGCCATGACCCAGCGTCTCGTCTCGGGCAAGCTGCAGGAGGGCGATTTCCAGCTCGATACCAGCCTGCGCCCACGCCGCCTGGCCGACTACGTGGGCCAGGAGAAGGTGAAGGGCAACCTGGAGATAGCCATCGCCGCCGCCAGGCAGCGCAACGAGCCTCTTGACCATATTCTACTCTATGGCCCTCCTGGGCTGGGCAAGACCACCCTGGCCAACATCGTGGCCACCGAGATGGGCGTGCGCATCAAGACCACCTCCGGCCCGGCCATCGAGCGCCCGGGGGACATGGTGGCCATCCTGACCCAGCTCCAGCCCCAGGACATCCTGTTCATAGACGAGGTCCACCGCCTCAGCCGCGTGGTGGAGGAGGTGCTCTACTCGGCCATGGAGGACCTGTTCGTGTCCTGGGTGATAGACAAGGGGCTGAAGGCCCGGAGCATGAAGCTGAGCATCAAGCCCTTCACCCTCATCGGCGCCACGACGCGCTACGGCATGATGAGCGCGCCGCTGCGGGACCGCTTCGGCTCCATCCACCGCCTGGACTTCTACACCGAGGCCGAGATGTGCACCATCCTCCAGCGCTCGGCCCGCATCCTGGAGGTGGAGGCCCGGCCCGACGGCATCGCCGAGATCGCCAGGCGCGCCCGTGGCACGCCCAGGGTCGCCAACCGGCTGCTGAAGCGCGTCAGGGACTACGCCCAGGTCAAGGCCGACAACATCATCACCCGCGAGGTGGCCCTGGAGGCGCTGGAGCGGCTGGACGTGGACCCCCTGGGCCTGGACAACACCGACCGCATGGTGCTGCGCTGCATCATGGAGAAGTTCGACGGCGGCCCCGTGGGGCTGGAGACGCTGGCCGCCTCCATCAGCGAGGAGGCCGACACCATTATGGACGTGTACGAGCCTTACCTGCTGCAGCTAGGGTTCCTGGACCGCACGCCGCGAGGCCGCGTCGCCACCCGTCGCGCCTACGAGCACATGGGCATGCCCGCGCCAAAGGACAGGCCCAGCACCGCCCAGGGGAGCCTGTTCTAGACGGGGCCCAGCCCCCTCTCTGGCTCTCCCCCACAGGGGGCGAGGACCTTCCCTGCCCCCTGTGGGGGAAGGTCAGGAAGGGGGCAGAGGCCTGCCCCCTGTGTATGGCCTCTTATCGCTGTACTTAGCGTTTGGAATAGCTATTGTCCTCAAGACTTTTGCGCTCGCCGTGTGAGATACGGCAGCTTTGCATTTCTACCTCTGGCCCTGGCTCTGCCACATGTCCCTTATGGCGCCACCCTTTTCCTTCGGCCCTGCATGGCCTAAAATGGTGCTTTCAACGCTTCAGGACACGAGGAGGGAGCAGAAGACCGATGGTATCCAGTGCAGGGCCAAGGCGCGGCCGGCCGCTGATGGCGCACCAGCAGCCGGAGTACGGCATCCCCAGAGGCGAGGAAGGACTGCTGCCCTGGGGTCACGTGGCGGAGCGACTGGAGCGGGCGCGCAACTACTGGCTGGCCACGACACGGCCCGACGGCCGGCCCCACGTGGCGCCGGTGTGGGGCGCCTGGGTGGACGGCAGGCTCTACTTCGGGACAAGCCCGGACTCCATCAAGGGGCGCAACCTGGCCTTTAACCCGGCGGTAGCGGTGCACCTGGAGAACGCCGAGGATGTGGTGGTGCTGGAAGGCACTGCCCAGAAGGTGGGCGAGATGGACCCGGCCAGCTTCTCGCGCCTGGCCGCGGCCTTCGCCGCCAAGTACGCCGAGCCGCTGGAGGATACGTCGTCCCTGTACGTCGTTCAGCCGAGGACGGTGCTGGCCTGGGCGCCCTTCCCCCATACGGCCACCCGTTGGGACTTCCGGTAGCGCCCCGGGCTGGCTGAAGAAAGCCTGTGCTTATAGCCCTGTCAGGTCTGTGCATGGACTGTACATACAAGGACACTGCGGGGTAAGCAGCCAGTGGTGCGTCAACTTGAATTTGATGGGGCGTTTCCCCCTCACCTTAATCCTCTCCACCAGGGGAGAGGGAATACTCCTTCTCCTTGACGAGAGAAGGTTGGGATGAGGGTGAAGCCCTTCATCATAACTATGTTGACGCAGTACTGGTGGTGCGTCACTCCTGAATTGATGTGGCCTTTGACCCCCTCTGGCTCCTCCTTGGTAAGGGGGAGGACCTTACGCTGTCCCCCTTCTCAAGGGGGACTACAGGGGGTCAAGCAGTGCATCAGACCACATGTGACATACCAGCTAGAGGCTTCCGTCCCTGGCCCCTCTTGCCGGCTACGCAACTCGCCGCCACGCCTGGAGTATATAATTAGTCTGATGCATGGTGTGACGGTATGGAGAAGGACCAGTTCATCACTCGCGTCAGGTTGCCCAGGCGCCAGGGCAAGAGCATCCGGGCTACAGCCGCAGAACCTGGCGTGGACACCAGCCGCATCCAGCGCGCTTTGAGGCCCGGGGCCAGCGTTCCCCATGCCACGGGCAAGGGAACAGGGCCCTTTGTTGGCAGACAGGCGGAGCTGGATACCCTCACCGACGCCCTTTCCGAAGCCCTGGCAGGCGTCACCAGGACCGTGCTGCTGGCAGGGGAGCCGGGCATCGGCAAGACACGCACCCTCCAGGAGATCGCCAGCACGGCGAAGTCCCGAGGCGCGCTGGCCCTGTGGGGCCGTTGCTACGAGGGAGAGGGCGCACCCCCTTTCTGGCCCTGGGCCCAGACCGTCCGGGCTTTTGTGCAGGAGCGAGGCACAGGCCCGCTTCTCTCTATTTCAGGCCCAGCCGTGGACATAGCCGAGATTGTGCCAGAGCTGGGCGGTCTGCCACCGGAGCGCGCGACACGGCCGGCCATGGAAAGCCCGGAACAGGCCAGATTCCGCCTTTTCACATCCGTCACCGAGTTCTTCAAGGCCATGGCCCGCGCGCAGCCCCTGGCCCTGGTGCTGGATGACCTGCAATGGGCAGACAGGCCCTCGCTGGCGGTGCTGGAGTTCCTGGCCCGCGAGGTGACCAGCAGCCCTCTGCTGGTGCTGGGCGCATACAGGGACAGCGACGTCTCGCCGCGCCACCCCCTGTCGCGCATACTGGGCAGCTTGTCCCGCGAGCCCCATTTTCAGCGGCTCACCATGCGAGGCCTGAGCGAGGCCGAGGTCAGCGAGTTCATTCGCCGCGCAGCCATGGGCAGCCATCCGCCTGAGGTAGCACGGGCCATCCATCAACGCACCCGGGGCAATCCTCTTTTTGTGACCCAGGTGGTGCAACTCCTGGAGCGGCAGGGAGTAGAGGGCACGCCTGACTGGCAGCGCCATATCCCCAGCGGCGTAAAGGTTGTCATTGGCAGCCGGATAGCGCGCCTGCCAGACCTATGTCGCCAGGTGCTGACCACAGCCTCGGTCGTTGGCACCGAGTTCCACATAAGGGTGCTGTCAGCCCTGCACCGGGACATACCGGATGACAACCTGCTGGAGGCCCTGGACGCGGCGCTGGAGGCGAACATCATCGAGGAGGTGACCGAGCAGCCGGGGCGGTTCCGGTTCAGCCATGTCCTGGTGCAGCAGACGCTTACCGACGCTATGTCTTCGGTCCGGAGGGCGCGGCTGCACGCCCGCATCGCGGCGGCGCTGGAGGAGTTGGCCGGCGATGACCTCGCCCAGCAGGTAGCGCAGCTTGCCTTCCACTATAGCGAAGCCCAGGCCCTCGTTGGCAGCGAAAAGTTTGTGCGGTATGCCATCGCAGCGGGAGAGCAGGCGCTGGCCTCCCATGCCTACGAGGAAGCGCGGGGGTACTTCCAGCGCGCCCTGGATGCCATGGGCACCAGGCCTGTGGACAGCCTTACAGCCGACGCCCTCTTTGGACTGGGCCGCGCCCAGGCGGCCTTGCTCTATATGCAACCTGCCGACGAGGCGGTAACGACGCTAACACGTGCGTTCAACTACTACTGGGACGCCGGCGAGGCAGCGAAGGCGCTGGCCGTGGCCGAGTACCCCGTCGTCAACTGGCCTGGTGGGCTGACAATGAGCGACGTCATCACACGCGCGCTGTCCCTGGCGCCACGAGGCTCGGTGCGGGCCGGGCACTTGCATGCCCGCCATGGGTTCGACCTGGGCCTGGTGGAGGGTGACTACGCAGGCGCGGACAGGGCCTTCCAGGAAGCGCTTTCCATAGCCGAGAGGAACGATGACCCCGTGCTCAAGATCAGGACTCTGGCCAGCGCCGCACGAGTAGACGGTTTGCACGCCAGGTGGCAGGGCAGCCTGGACAGGGGCCTGGCCGTTATCGAGCTGGCCAGGAAAGTCCAGGAACCCCAGGCCGAGGCCATCGGCCACTTCTGGGCCGCGCTTTCGCTGCTGACCACCGGGACAGACACTGACAGGACACGCTTCCATGTACAGGCAGCGGCATCCCTTGCCAGGGAGCGGCTGCGCGACCGCTACAGCCTGACCAGCTCCCTGCTTCTGGGGACGGGCCTGGCTATGTATGCTGGCCAGTGGGAACAGGCCCGGGACTGGAGCAACCAGGCGCTGGCGCTGGCCCCCCAGGATGTCCGCCACCTCATCCTGCGCACGGTGCTGGAGTACGACACCGGCGATGTCCAGCAATGTGAGCAGTACCTGGCGCTCCTGGTGGAAGCCCTGCGCCAGGCTGTCCCTGGCCCCACCATCGAATGCGGCCACGGGGCGCTGGGCATAGCCTGGGCCGAGCGGATGCTGGGCACATTCAACCACCTGGACCTCGCCCGGTCCCTGGCCCAGAGCTGCCTTTCGTCGCCCCGCGCCATTCCCGTCGTGAAGCTGTGGGCTAACGCATGCCTGGCCCTTATTGCGCTTCACCAGGGTGATGCCGAGCTGGCCGAGAGGCAGTACCAACTCCTCCAGCCTCACCAGGACACGCTGGTGCATCAAAGCGTTGATAGCGTTGACCGCATCCTGGGCCTGCTTGCCGCGGCCATCGGGCGCCCTGGGGACGCCGCTTCCCATATGGAAAACGCACTGGGCTTGTGCCGCCGTGCCCGCAATCAGCGCGAGTATGCCTGGACCTGCCACGACTACGCCATGGCCCTGCTGGAGACTGACCACCATAAGTCATCAACCCTGATAGGCGAAGGGCTGATGGAGGCACGCCAGCTTGGAATGCGCCCCCTGATAAGCCGGCTGGAGGGACTGCAAAACAGGCTGGCCTCCAGAGGGCGCGATCAGCCCCAGTACCCCGCCGGCCTCTCGCAGCGGGAAGTGGAAGTGCTCCGGCTCATCGCCTCTGGCAAGAGCAATGCTGAGATAGCCAGGGAACTCTTCATCAGCCCCAACACCGTCGCCCACCACATAACCAACATCCTGAACAAGACCGGCGCAGCCAACCGCACCGAGGCCGCCGCCTTTGCCGCCTGGCATGGGCTGATATCCCGCCAGCCCTCCTGACCGGTGTCGTCCAGGCTTCCACCAGGCCATACAGGCTGGCGTCAGGGAGTTAACTTCCCAGGTCAGCCCTCGCCCATTGTCTTCCCCATAGCAGCGCTCTGGTAGCGCAATAGCAAGGTCTTGCTATTGCGGCATTTGCCTGTCCCTCTTCAAAAACTACAAGGGCTGACGATGCCCTGACTTCCCCGATGCGCGACCATGCACGCAGTGCAAGGCCAGAAGAGGGCCTCTTGGGGAAAACAAGCATACCAGGGGAGGTATCAATGGTCACCACGAGGAACAGGCCCGAACTCCAGTGGGTGGGTATCGAAGAGAGAGTAGCTGAGAAGCGGAAGGCCGGGACTCGTGACTGGCAGTATGAGTATGACTGCATCATGGGTCGCATTGAAGGCACCGGAACGTCTGCTCCGGGTGAAGGAAGAGGCTTGACCAGTTGGGGAGAACAGTGCACTGGACAGGGAACTGAAGGGAGGGAATGGGCATGAAGACCAGTATTCACAAGCTGAGAAGGCGGTGGGATACGCAGTTGGAACTGGTCATGGGCTACCTGGGGCTGTTCCTGGTAGGGGCCATCTCCTGGTGGTGCGAGCGCCTTGGAGCACATGATAGGCCCCCTGTCAGTCGCCGGCCCACCGAGAGACAGCCCCAGGAGTCCGGCTATTGATTGATGGGAAATGGCGCGGCACAGGACGGACATCGAGCAAGGCGGGGTTGCCGAAAGCAGCGCCCATAGCATAAACTGGACGCTGTTACAAATTCTAGCACGTATAAATCTATTAAGAGATAAATAAAGATGGCACAGTCCGGGCAGTGCAGGAGGCGACCATGTCTGACAATATTCTAGAGGTGGCGCAAAGGTACTTCGACGCGTGGGACCGTCATGACCCCGAAGGCATAGTCGCGATCTTCGCGGAGAAAGGCACGTACGCGGACCCCACCACCGGGGGCGAGCTTGCTGGCGCGGCCATAGGGGAATACGCCAGGAGACTTTTCACAGCGTTCCCTGACCTCAGCTTCAAGATCGTCAGCGTCGGCATAGCGGGCGACAGCACGGTGGCGGCCCAGTGGCTCATGTCCGGCACCAACACCGGCCCCTTCATGGGTGGGCCGCCCACAGGCGGACGCGTGGCCCTCCCGGGGGCAGACTTCATCACCATAGCCGGCGATAAGGTCCTCTCGGTCAGGGGCTACTTCGACCAGAAGACCCTGGTGGAGCAGCTTGGCCTTCAGGCCATCGTGCAGCCCAGGGCTATAGGGCCAGTGACCTTCGGCAGAAGTGTCCACATGCAAGGCCCCAGGAAGACCAGGCCCGGCGCCTTCAGCCTCACCATGATCAACGTGCGCTCCAGGCAGGAGGCTTGACCAGGTAGTAGACTACAGCCGCAAGATCATGGGCGAGATGGCCTAGATGCGCGGCTTCATAAGCTTCATCGGCGTGGTTACCGAGGACCGACTGTTCACCATAACCGCCTGGGAGGACGCGGAGGCCCCCAGCCAGCTATTGAAGGGCGGGACGCACAAGCAGGCCATGGACCACTTTTTCAGCACAGGCGCCAGGGAATTCTCCAGCGGCGGCATGACCAGCGTGTGGGTGCCCAACAGGATCAATGCGCTGTGGGTGCGCTGCAAGTCCTGCGGCCAGATGGTGGCGTCGGACAAGGCCCAGGGCAGGTGTAGCTGCGGCGCGGCCCTGCCGGAGCTGGCCTACTGGTAGGCGTGCCCGAAGGCCTGCCCGGCCGAGGCCTCGGCAGGCCAAGACTCGCGCAAGTCGCCGCCAGTCCCTGATGACAGCGGGGGCGTTGAATGCAACGCCCTCGCTTGTCTCTGCGCGGCTTCATAGACTCCTCGGAGGGCGTGGCCGCTGGCTGCGTCCGCGTTGACAGCCCCCAGGGCCTGTGTATAGTGTGCGCCAATTTTATGCACCTTTGCACTCGCCATCCCCATCTCGCCCAGGGCCGAGGAGTACTTGAGCATGAGAAAGCTGGGTATTGCTCGCTGGTCTTCTGCTGGCGCACTCGCCGCGTTGATCCTCTCTGCTGGTATGGTACTGAGCTGTACTGCTGGTGAACAGGTCGCCCCTACGCCCACGTCTCCCGCAGGGGCCGCACCCTCGCCCACCGTCCAGGCCCCGACGGGCGCCCAGCCTTCGCCCACGGCCCGGCCAGCCACCGGCGCGCAGCCGACGGCGACTGTGCTCCCCGCTCCAGTCGCCACCCCATCGGCGGCCCGGCCGGCGGTCATCCCGCCCGTGCCCAAGGCCGACGGTGCCCAGTACGGCGGCACGCTCCGCGTTGGCTACTTCCGCGAGCCGCTCAACATGGACGGCATTAGGCGGGAGGGCACCTTCGACCGCATCTATCTCCACCTGTCCAACGAGTACCTGATGACCATGGGCAAGCGGGCCGAGTACGACCCCAAGGAGTCCCTGGCCTACGCCTTCGAAGTGCTGGACAACTCCATGCGCATCAGGTTCTACATTCGGGAAGGGGTGAAGTTCCACCGCGATATGGGGGAGATGAAGGCCCAGGATGTCGCCTGGAGCCTCAACCTGACCTTTGACCCCAACTCCGGCTACTCGCCGGACAAGGCCCTGGCCTTCGCCGCCGTGGACAAGTATGAAGTGGTGGACGACTATACCGTTGACCTGGTGATGAAGGAGTTCGACGGGCTGATCGTCGGCCGCCACCTGTACGACCAGTACCGCTTCATCCGCTCCCAGAAGTACTGGGAGCAGGTCGGGCCAGACGTCCACCTGAGCCTGCCGGTAGGCACCGGCCCCTACTACGTGGAGGAGTGGACGCCTGGCGTGGGCATCAAGTACCAGAAGCACCCGGACTACTGGAAGGAGGGCCGGCCCTACGCCGATAGCGTCGAGGTGCAGGTCATAGTGGAGACGCGCACCCGCCTGGCCGCCCTCCAGACCGGCCAGCTCAACAACGCCTGGCTCCAGGCCGAGATGGTGCCTGAGGCCAGGGAAAGCCGCGACATCAAGGTCTGGGACATCGGCGGCGTGGGCTGGGACGGCTGGACGTGGGTCATGGGCCTGCCTCCCACCGACGACCTGCGCATCCGCAAGGCCATGATCAAGGCCGTGGACCGCCAGGCTATCAACAAGTCCATCTACCTGGACACCCTCCAGTACCACAAGGCCTGGATGTACGACCCGGCCACGTCGCCCTACGGCATAGACCTGTCGGACCTGTGGGACGGCGAGTTCAAGTACGATCCCGCCGAGGCCTCCAGGCTGGTGGTGGACTACGCCCGGGAGAAGCGGGTGAACCTACCCATCACCGTCAAGGGTGTCTGCGAGCGCAGGCCAGACCGGCAGCTATTCTGCGAGTACCTGCAGGCCGCGTGGGAGATCATAGGCATAAAGTTCGAGTTCCCCATCGTCGCCACCGTGGGCGACGCCGCCAGGATCATGGACGAGTGCCAGACCAACCTCCAGCAGGTGGGCAGCGGCGTGAACCCCATCGCCGGCCCGTCCCTGGACGGCCTTGTCAGGAACCGCAGCTTCGTCATATGCGCCGACAAACACAAGGCCGACCAGGCTGTCAATGAGAAGCTGGAAACCCTCTTGAACGAGGCCATGCAGACCATTGACCCGGCGGTGCAGGCCGAGAAGTGGCGGCAGGTGCAGCGCATCGCCATGGAGAATGCGTGGAACAACTTCCCCGCGCTGCTGCGCGTCAACTTCGTGGGCTGTCACATCCCCACCACCGGCGGCTGCGACGAGAACCCCATGTACGCCCACGGCTTCTGGCACACCCAGGACATGTGGCTGAAGCGGTAGCCTGGCGGGGGCCAGTCCCCCGCCGGCTCCCACCGGCACCAGGATAGACCAAGGGCACAGGCTGGCTGTATGAAAGCGTACCTGATCAGGCGCACCCTGAACCTGCTTCCCACGCTGCTGCTCGTCAGCTTCGTGGTCTTTGCCATGATACGCTTCCTGCCCGGTGACCCCATCTACTCCATGGCGGTGGTGCGAGATGGCCTGGAGGTGGACAGAGAGCACTACGAGCGCCTGAAGCGGCTGTATGGGCTTGACCGGCCCATGGTCGTCCAGTACGGCCAGTGGCTATGGGATGTGCTACGGGGCGACTGGGGGGCCTCGCTGTTCAACAGAAAACCGGTCTTCCCCCAGATGCTCTCGCGCCTCAGCTTCACAGCCCAGCTTGCTTTCCTGGCCTGGGGCATTTCCCTGCTCATTGGCGTGCCCCTGGGCATTCTCTCGGCGCTCAGACGCAACACGCTGCCCGACATAGGTGCCACAACCTTTGCCATGGCGGGAGTGGCCCTGCCCCATTTCTGGCTGGGGCTGATGCTGCTCATCTTTTTCGGCGTCTGGTTGAGGTGGGTGCCCATAGGCGGCTACGTGAGCTTCCTGGAAAGCCCCCTGGGCTGGTTCCAGCGCATGGCGCTGCCCACCCTCACGCTGAGCACGGGGCTGGTGGCTGTCCTCATGCGCCAGACGCGCTCCGCCATGCTGGAGGTGCTGGCCGAGGACTACGTGCGCACGGCCCGCGCCAAGGGGCTGCACCCAGGCCGCGTGGTAGGCATCCATGCCCTGAAGAACGCCCTCCTGCCGGTGGTGACGGTCTCCAGCCTCCAGTTGGGCGGGCTTATGGGCGGCGCCGTCGTCACCGAGTCGGTCTTTGTCCTGCCGGGCGTGGGCAAGTTCGTGGTGGACGCCGTCTTTGACCAGGACTATGTAATCGTCCAGATGGGCATACTGCTGATTACCCTGGGCGTGCTGCTCTCCAACTTCATCGCCGACCTGCTATATGCCTACCTTGACCCAAGAATACGCTACTCTTAGGGCCGGGCCGGGAGCGGCGGGCCTGACTTCCAGCCGTTCGAGGCCCAAGGGGATGAGCCAATGGCCGACGTAGCCTTGAGGCGCGGCGGCGCCCTCAGGAGCGCCATCACCACCATCACCGAGCGAGGGCCTGTGAAGGTCCTGCGGGAGATGCTGCGCGTCCGACTGGCCAAGTTCAGCTTCGTCATCCTGGGCATCGTGATCGTGTGCGCCATTTTCGCTCCGGTCATCGCTCCTCGCAACCCCTACGCCCTGGACCCCGCAAGCTCCCTGTCCAAGCCCTCCACCAGGTACTGGCTGGGGGCCGACCGCCTGGGGCGCGACCAGTTGAGCCGCCTGCTGTACGGGGCACGCGTATCCCTGATAGTCGGCGTAGGTAGTGTGGCCATATCCGTGATAGCGGCGGTGACCATAGGGACGGTCGCCGGCTACTTCGGGAAGTGGTCCGACGAGGTACTGATGCGGATAATGGATGCCGTGGCGGCCTTCCCCGGCCTGCTCCTGGCCCTGGGCCTGGTGGCCATCACCGGCGGCGCCATGCTGAACGTGATTCTGGCCATCGCCATCACGTCCACGCCGGGCAAGGCGCGCCTCATCCGTAGCCAGGTGCTTTCGGTCAAGGAGCGGGACTACGCCCTGGCGGCCAGGGCCATCGGCGCCCCGTCCTCGCGCATCATCATGTACCACCTGATACCCAACTCCATAGCGCCGATAATCGTGGCCGCTACCCTGAGCCTTGGCGCCGCCATAATCGCCGAGGCGTCGCTGAGCTTCCTGGGCGTCGGGGTCAAGCCGCCGACGCCCACCTGGGGCGGCATGCTGCGCCACGCCTTCGAGACGGTGGAGCGTGCCCCCTGGCTCACCTTCTCGCCTGGCGCGGCGATTTTCCTCGTGGTGCTGGCCTTCAACTTCGCCGGCGACGCCCTGCGGGACGTGCTGGACCCCAGGCTCAAAGGGGTCAGGTAGAGGGAGGACAGACCATGGGGCTGCTGGGCCGACTGGTGCTGGGCGTGGTCCTGGGCGTCTGCCTGGGCATCGTGGGCAGCATCGCCGGATGGGCCACCGCCTTCTCCGTGTCGGAAAGCCTGGCCGGCGTGCCCTTCATGGCGCTGCTTACGGGGATAGGAGCGGGCCTGGGCGGATACCTGGGCTGGCGCATTGACCTGGACGACAACCCCGGCGGGCCTGTGGCCCTGCTGCTGCCCCTGGCGCTGGCGTGCGGGCTTGCCGGCGCGTGGCTCGGCTTCCTGTACGGCTCCACCGACGAGGGGACGCGCGTCTGGCGCTACCCTGTCACTCAGGCCACCATCCTGGGCGCCGCCACGGGCGCCAACGTTGGCCTGCTGGCGTGGAACACCCTCAGAAGGCTGCGCGCCCGTCGCTGACGCTGCCCCCTTCCTGGCCTTCCCCCACAGGGGGCAGGGAGGGTCCTCGCCTCCTCTGGGGGAGAGTTAGAGAGAGGGCAAACGTGCGCATCTGTCAGGCCGCCTGTTTAACATGGCGTGACAGAGCGCTGCTCTTCAGCGCCCCCGGCGCGCGGCTAGGAGCCGCCGTCGTCGCCGGCCAGGGGCACCGGCTCCTCCATGGCGGCGTAGTTCATGTGGTAGAGCTGGGCATAGAGGCCGTCCCGGGCCATGAGCTGCGGATGGGTGCCCACCTCCACGATCTGCCCACGGTGCAGCACCACGATCTTGTCGGCGCCCCGGATGGTTGACAGCCGGTGGGCGATGACCACTGCCGTGCGCCCCTTGAGCACCCGCTGGAGCGCCCGCTGGATAAGCATCTCGGTGTAGCTGTCTATGTTGGCCGTGGCCTCGTCCAGGATGATGATGCGCGGGTCGGCCACCAGCGCCCGGGCGAAGCTGATGAGCTGGCGCTGGCCCACGCTCAGGTTCACGCCCCGCTCGTGCAGATAGGTGTCGTAGCCGTTCTCCAGGCGCATGATGAAGTCGTGGGCGCCCACGGCCCTGGCAGCCTCCACCATCTCCGCGTCGGTGGCGTCCTCGCGGTTGTACTTGATGTTCTCCCGGACGGTGCCGGAGAAGAGGAAAGGCTCCTGGAGCACCACGCTCATCTGGCCCGCCAGGGACCTGCGGGTGACGTCGCGCACGTCGTAGCCGTCAATGAGCACGGCGCCGCGTCCGCGCTCCACGTCGTAGAAGCGCGAGATGAGGGACACCAGCGAGGTCTTGCCGGCACCCGTGGGGCCAACAATGGCCACCGTCTCGCCCGGCCTGATGTGCAGGTTGATGTCACGCAGCACGTCCTCGCCCGGCACGTAGCCAAAGCTTACGTTGCGGAACTCGATCTCGCCCCTGATGGGCGGCATCTCCCTGGCGCCAGGCGCGTCCACCAGGTCGGGCTGCACGTCCAGCAGCTCGAAGATGCGCTCGCCCGAGGCCATGGAACGCTGTAGCTGGGTGTACTGCATGGTCAGGTTGCGGATGGGGTCGAAGAAGCGCTGGATGTACATGACGAAGGCCACCATCTCGCCCACCTCCAGGGCATTCTGGGTGACCATGCGCGCGCCGAAGTAGATGGCCAGGCCGATGGCCCCCGCCGTCAGGATGTCCACGGCCGGCAGCAGGCCCGAGGACAGGTTGCTGGCCTGGAAGTTGGCGTTGCGGTGCTCCCGGTTCTTGCGCTCGAATATCTCCAGGTTGCGGTCCTGGCGGTTCATGGCCTGCACGACGCGCACGCCGTTGATGTTCTCGCTGAAGGCGCCGTTGACGATGGCTATGGCACGGCGCACGCGGGTGAAAGACCTCTTGGCGTGGGGCTGCCAGAAGACCATGATGACCACCAGCAGGGGCAGCACCGACATGGAGATGAGGCCCAGCTTGAAGTTCATCGCCAGCAGGGCCACGATGATACCCAGCAGGCTCAGCAGGTCGCCCAGGGTCTGGATTACCACCGACATGAACTCCTGGAGCTGGCCCACGTCGCCCTGCACGCGGGAGATGATGCGGCCCACCTCTACCCTGGTGTAGAAGGAGAGAGAGAGCTTCTGGAGGTGGGTGAACATGTGCCGCTTGAGGCCGTAGAGGATGCCCTGTCCCACCTTGGCCATGGAGATATACATGGCGTAGTTGGAGGCCCACTGCACCGCCGCGTTGAGCAGGAACAGCGCCATGACCCAGGTGAGGCCGGAGAAGTTGCCCCGGATGATGTAGTTGTCTATGCCCACCTTGATGATCCAGGGCACGGCCACCTGGGTGGCGGTGTACACCAGCATGGAGGCGGTGGAGAGGGCTGCCAGGTGCTTGTAGGGCAGGATGTAGGGCATCATCCGCCGGATAACGCGGGGTTCCAGCGCCTTGCCGAATATCTCTTCCTCTTCGCGCCGGCGGCGGCTGGCGCTCAGTGAGCCAACGTTGAGGGTCACGCCTTCACCTTCTTTGCCGGCTGCGCCGACACCTCCACCTCCCTCATTACCTCCTCCTGCGGACGTAGCTGGAGCTCGTATATCTCGCGGTAGAACCCGTTCAGGGCCAGGAGGTCCTTGTGGGTGCCGCGCTCCACGATCTGGCCGTCCCGCAGCACCAGGATTATGTCGGCCCTGTGGACGGTGCCCAGCCTGTGGGCGATGACGAAGGTGGTGCGGCCCTGCATCACCGACTCCATGGCCTTGCGTATCTGCTCCTCGGTCCGGGCGTCCACGCTGGAGGTGGAGTCGTCCAGGATGAGGATGGGCGGGTCCAGCAGCACAGCGCGGGCGATGGCCAGCCGCTGGCGCTGCCCACCCGACAGCGTGGAGCCGCGCTCGCCTATCTCCGTGTCGTAGCCGTTCTCCAGGCTGCTGACGAAGTCGTCAAGCTGGGCCACCCTGGCCGCGTGCACGATGTCCTCCGTGGAGGCATCGTGGCGACCATAGGCGATGTTCTCCCTGATGCTGGTGGTGAACAGGAACACGTCCTGCTGCACAATGCCTATGTTGTGGCGCAGCGACTCCAGCGTCACGTCCCGGATGTCCACGCCGTCTATGGTGATGCGGCCAGAGGTCACGTCGTAGAAACGGGGAATGAGGTTGACGATGGTGCTCTTGCCGCTGCCCGGCGCGCCCACCAGTGCTATCACCTGTCCCGGCCTGGCCTCAAAGCTGACATTCTTGAGGGCCGGGTGCTTGCCGTCGTAGCTGAAGCTGACGTCCTCGAACCTGACATGGCCCCGCGTACGGGGCAGCTCCAGGGCGTTGGGCTTCTCCTGGACCTCGGACCTGGCATCCAGTATCTCGAAGAGGCGCTGGCCGGCGGACACGGCCCTGGCGTAGGCATTGACGATCTGGCCGGTCATGCGCACCGGCATGGCCAGTATCTGCATGTAGAAGATGAACTGGGCCAGCTCGCCGGCGGTCATCTGGCCGTGGATGACGCGCCAGCCGCCGTACCACAGGATGAGGCCGATGGCCACCAGGAAGACGAAGTTGAGGAAGGAGGAGTTGCTGCCCATGAGGCGCTCGGCGTCCACGTACTCGCTGGAGACCTCGCGGCTCTTGCGGTCGAACTTGGCCTCCTCGAAGCCCTCGGAGGCGAAGGCCTTGACCACGCGCACGCCCTGGAGGTTCTCCTGGAGCACCGTGGTCAGCTCACCCATCTTCTCCTGGACCCTGAGCCAGACCAGCCTGGCCTTGAGCCTGACCATGGCCGAGTGCAGGGCAATCAGGGGCATGAAGCTGGTGCTCAGCAGCCCCAGCCGCCAGTCCATGACGATGAGGATGATGGCCACCACGATGAACAGGCCGAAGAAGTAGGGCGCCCGCACCACGCCCATGTTGATGAACATGCGCAGGTTCTCGATGTCCGTGATGGCGCGGGACATGAGGTTGCCTGTGTGGTTGCGGTCGTGGAAGGCAAAGCTCAGGTGCTGGGTGGTGTTGAAGAAGGCGTTGCGCAGGTCGTAGGACACCAGTTGGGACGTGGCCTCGGCCAGGAAGGTCTGGCCGTAGGACAGGATACCGCGGACCAGGCTCAGGCCCAGGATGATGAGGATGATGGATATGATAGCCCCGCTGGAAACGTCGCCGGTGCGGAGCAACTCCGCGATCTTGTCTATGGCCTTGCCCAGGTACCTCGGCAGCAGCAGGTAAGCCACGCTGGCCCCCACCGTGCAGAGGTACGCTCCCAGAAGCGCCCCCTTATGGCGGAGCGTCAGGCCCACTATTCTGAGTATTATTTTCATAAAGTAGAATCGGGCGCTCCCCCTGGTGGAGGATGCCGCCCTTTGTCCACGGCAAGTGAAATTTTCGACAATCTGTAATTGTACTACTGCCCAGCGGTGCAGTTGCAACAACGCTCAGCGGACAATTCCTGAAAAACGGCCATCCTCTGCTACGTTACTTTCCGTCAGGGGTGCGCCAGCCATCGGAATGTTTTACCAGTGTGCCTACTGGCTAACAGGAGGCGCCATACACAAAACGCGCAACATATTCACCAGGGCGCTCGCCTGCAAATGAAGCTTGACAACTTGAAAGGGTAATTCAGGGCGGCTGGCCCCCTTCCTGGCCTTCCCCCACAGGGGGCAGGGAGAGTCCTCGCCCCCTCTGGGGGCGAGTTAGACCTGTCCTGAGCCTGCCGAAGGAGAGGGGGCTGGCCACGCCATTACCCTGTCATGTTGTTAAAGTCCAATTGCCGGCCTGTCATCCCACAGGCGGCGCGCCGGCAGGGGACGGCTACCCCCCGACCAGCGCCTTGCGGATGTTCAGCACGTCCCGGCCCAGGCTGGGGTCCACCTTGAGGCGGTTGGAGATGGTCTCGCAACCGTGGATAACGGTGGTGTGGTCTTTGCCGCCCAGGACACGGCCTATGGCGGTGAGGCCCAGATTGGCCTCCTCCCGCAGCAGGTACATGGCCACCTGCCGGGCCAGGGCCGTCTTTTTGTCCCGCCGGCGTCCCACGATAGCCTCGCGGTCCAGGCCGAAGTAGCTGGCCACGGCCTCCAGCACAGCCTCCTCCGACACCCGGCGCCGGTCTGGTGGCCGGATGGTGTCAGCTATGGCCCGGCCCACCAGCTCCAGGGTGACGGGGCTCTGGGTAAGCTGGGCGAAGGCGACCACCCGGTTCAGGCTGCCTTCCAGCTCCCGTATGTTGGTGTGGACGCGCTCGGCCAGGAGCTCCAGCACCTCCGGCGGGACGGCCTGGCCCAGCAGCTCCGCCTTGGCCCTGAGAATGGCCAGGCGCGTCTCGAAGTCCGGCGGCTGGATGTCCACCACCAGGCCACCGGCCAGCCGGGAGCGCACCCGGTCCTCCAGCAGCGTCAGCGCGGACACTGGCCGGTCGCTGGTGATGACAAGCTGGTGGTTGCTCATGTACAGGGCGTTGAAGGTGTGGAAGAAGCCTTCCTGCGTCTGCTCCTTGCCGATGAGGAACTGGATGTCGTCCAGCAGCAGCACGTCAATGCCCCGGTAGCGCTGGCGGAACTCCTCGGTCTTGCCCTCCCGGATGGCGCGGATGTACTCGTTGGTGAACTCCTCGGTGGTGGCATAGATAAGGGACAGGCCCATAGCCAGGACCCTGTGCCCTATGGCGTGGAGCAGGTGGGTCTTGCCCAGCCCCACATCGGAGTACATGACCAGGGGATTATAGACAGTGCCTGGCTTCTGGGACACGGCCACGGCAGCGGCGTGGGCCAACTCGTTGGACTTGCCGACGATAAAGGTATCGAAGGTGTAGCGGGCGTTCAGCGCCACGCCGCGCTGGTACGGCGCCCGGGGCCTGGGCGCCTCCTCTGGCTGCGCGTCCGGCAGCGCAGGGCCGCCAGCCTGTGCCAGGGGCAGGGCCTCTTCCGGGGTGGCCCGCTGGACAGGGGAGGGCGCCGGGGCCTGGGCCGGCACCACCTGGAAGCGCACGTCCACCCGGTCCCTGACCACCTTCTCCAGCGTCTGAGAGATGAGGGAGTACATACGCTGCTCCAGCATCTCCGCCACAAAGGCGCTGGGCGTGCCCACCACGAACTGGCCGTCGTCGTAGGCCAGCCCCACGGTGTCCTTGAGCCACGTCTCGTAGCTGGGCCGCGTCACCTGTAGCTGGAGCTGCCCCAGGACGGCTTCCCACACCAGTCTGGCCTGCTGTGCGTTTGCGCTCATGGACGGCTTCTCCACCGGCGGCAAAGAGTAAGGGCGCGCCGGCGCCCGGCTCTGGCAACCCGATTGTAGCATGCCACTCGGCACCAGGCGCAAGACAGAATGCGAGGGTGTGCCGGCCGTTTACACATGCCTGGCCGGCCGGTCTAGTCCATTTTGCTGCCCGAAATGCTCCGGAGTACAGGCCGGCGACGCTGCAAACCCTATTGAATATGGAGATGTAAATATGCTAGAGTAGTATAAAGGTGAACGTTGGCTGCTCCCATGGAATTCTGCCCCCGCTAGACCCTTGGTGAACAGACGTCGCCTGATTTAATCTTGAGGTGAAAGGAGTTCACCATTGGTCTATCAAGACAAGACCCTTACGTGCGTAGATTGTGGCAATAGCTTCGTGTTCAGCGCTGACGACCAGCGCTACCACGCTGAGAAGGGCTATACCCACGAGCCCAAGCGGTGCCCGTCGTGCCGGCAGGCACGGCGCGCCGAGCGAGGCGGCTACTCCGGTGGCGACAGCGGCTTTGGCCGCTCCGCGGCCCGCGAGATGTACCCCGCCGTTTGTGCCCAGTGCGGCAAGAACACCGAGGTCCCCTTCAGGCCACGGGACAATCGCCCGGTCTACTGCAACGACTGCTACCGCCAGGAGCGGAGCCGCGGCCTTGGCAACCTCTTTGGCCGCAGGTACTAGGCGCTGGTAGCCGCGACTTTCGCGGCGCACTACTGAGCACCTGAAATCGAGAGGCCCACGCCTGCTAGCAGGCATGGGCCTCTTGCCTTTTTGACTGGTCCGCCGCCTCACCCTTACCCCCTGGCAGGCTCAGAACAGCACGCGGTCGGCGCGGCCCCAGCGGCGCTCGTGGGCCTCCACCAGTCCCTGGAAGCGCTCCGTATACTCCGCGGCCTGGATGGGGTCGGTGGTCATGATGAGGGCGTCCTCGCGGTTGTCCGTGTAGTAGCCCTTGCGGACGCCCTGCTCCTTGAACCCGTACTTGAGGTACAGGTTCCGCGCCACGTAGTTGGACACCCGGACCTCCAGCGTCACCACTCTGGCCCGCCGCGCCAGCGCATGCTCGATGCCGCCGATGAGGAGCAGCTCGCCGATGCCCTGGCCCCGGTAGTCGCGCCGCACGCCGATGGAGACGATGTGGGCCTCGTCCACCATGTACCAGATGCCCAGGAAGCCAGCCAGGAACTGCTGGCCGTTGTCCAGGGTGGCCTGACGCACCGGCAGCATGCTGCGGGCGTTGTGGATAAGCCTGTTGAGCAGCGGGCGGTTGCCGTAGCCGTGTCCCGCCTCGCCCTGGCGCGGCGCAGACTGGGGCAGATCGTCGCGACGCCATGCCACCAGGTAGGCGGCCAGGGGGTTCTTCAGCTCCCGCCGGAAGGAGGTGGGCGGGAAGAGCGTGGGGAAAGCGTCCCGCTCTATCTCCTCCGACTGAAGGATGTCCCGCTCCTCCAGCGGCCGCAGGGCAAAAGGCATGGTCCCGGGCTGGGTGTCTTTTTCGGCTGTGCTCATGACAGGCTACGGAGTACAGCCCCATTGTAGCACAAGGGGGCCGCCTGTTCCGGACCAGCAGGGCAGGGGCCTGTCCCGGCGGGTGCGTTGGCAAGCGAAAGGCCCTGGAGAGATTTCCAGGGCCTTTCGTCTGACTGCCCTATTGGCATGGGCTAGCGCTGTCGCTGCCCTTGCCACCGACTTGTCAGCGTGCCTTGGGAGGGTGTACCCAGACGCTCCAGTATCAACTGGCAGATGCTTTGCTCTGGCCTGAGCGCGATTGTAAAGGGGCCGACTGTGTACCGACTAGACACCTCTGTAACAGGGGCGTACACAGACCTGTGTAACGGGCCAGCCCCCTCTCTAACTCTCCCCCAAAGGGGGCGAGGACCCTCCCTTCCCCCTGTGGGGGAAGGCCAGGAAGGGGGCCAGACGCCTGCCCCCTGTGTGGAAAGGTCAGAGCTTGTCCCCTCGACTCCGCTCGGGGCAAGCTCCGAGCCTGTCGAGGGAATGGGGGCATGCTGACCTGTGCAGCCGCCTTATGCCCATGTGCACCTTGAGTCCTGCCAGGTGTTCCACAGGTCTGTATGAAAATGTCCTTGCCCTCGCTGCCATTCCTCGCCCCGCTCGGAATGGCATTTTCAGAGGAATCTTGTACAGGTCCAGCACACGCTTTATTGTTCAACTGGCGAGCACTGATATTATACAAATTCTGTAGGATGACGCCGTATTTGGTAGGGGCAGGCCTTGTGCTTGCCCAGGGCCTGGGCAGG
>DAOUAM010000104.1:0-47894 GCA_034433305.1 Dehalococcoidia bacterium
CCGCCGCCCACTTATCAGGCCAGACCCGGCCTGTCCAACAGCAGCCCTTCGGCACTTTTCGGGGCAGCGCTGCCCCACAGGTACAGGACATGGGCGGCAGATAGTGTCCCCTGCCCTTCCATGGCAGGGAAGTGGAGGCCACGCTCGTCCCGAGGCGCCACAATCAGGGACTGATGCTGGCCCCAGGCAGAGCAACCGGTGTTTCACAGCAGGGCGGCCAGGGCCATTATGTAGGAGAGGGCAGGCTGTGGAGGCGTACATCATCGGGAGGAGAACGCAACTGTAGCGCGAAGGTGGAACTGTGTTAGCTAGAGTTGTTGCTGGACTCTTACTGGTCTTTGTACTGGCCCTGGCGGCGACGGCCCTGCCACCAGGAGGCCATGCCCGCGTAAGCGCCGTGCCATCGGCACCCCACGTCCTCTTCGGGCGCATCACTCACTCCAACGGGACGCCTGTGCCGTCTGGGCTGCCCATCCAGGCCCGCATCGGCAATGTCCACTACGGCCAGTCGGTGGACCCCAATACTGGGCTGGCTACCAGGGACACTCGTACCCACAACATGACTGGCGCCGGGTACAACTACGGCTCCACGTCCAACTTCCAGGTCTGCGGCGACGACACGGCCACCCAGGCCAAGGAGGGGGGCAGGTCTGGCGAGACTATCGTTTTCTTCGTCAATGGCATACAGGCAACGCCCATTGTCAACAACACGCCCGTCTCATCCTTCACCTATAGCGTGGGCGCATCCGACAGGGTGGACCTGGCCATACCATCCCTCAGCGCGCCCACGGCCACGCCGGCGGCGTCCAACTCCTTCGCCTGCACCACCCAGACCGAGGCGACGGCCACGCCTACGCCCACGGCCACGCCAGTAGTCGGGGGTGGCGGTGGCGGAGGTGGGGGCGGCGGCGGTGGTGGAGGGGGCGGAGGCGGGGGCGTGCTGCCTCCGCTGGACACGCCTACCCCAACGCCGACTTCCACGCCTACCCAGCAACAGCAGGTCAGCCAGATTGTGGAACAGGTCGGCAGCCTGGAGGCCAGTGAGGCCGCGGACCTGCTGGAAAGCCTCGACACGTCCCTGGCGGCCCAGGTGGTCCAGGGGATGGACTCCCAGGACGGCGCACAGGTCATCGAGGAAATGGACACCGCCCGGGCCGCCGATATCCTGGTGGCCCTGGAAGCCACCAAGGCGGCGGAGGTAGTCCAGGGTGTCAGCGATACCAAGGCAGCGAAAATCGTGGAGCAGATGACCGCTGCAGCCGCGGCAGGCATCATGGAAAACCTTGTTACCGGGAAGGCGGCCAGCATTATCACCGAGGTGGCGACCGAAAGGGCCGCTGAAGTGCTGGCCCTGGTGTCCCCGGAGAAGGCCGGCGCCATCCTGGATGCCATGCCCGTGAACAGGGTTACCGACATTGTCCAGGTCATGCCTCAGGAGCGCCTCATAGAGCGCCTTCCCGAGATGACACCCGACAGGCTCTTCCAGATACCCATCGAGGTCCTCTTCCAGAGACTGCCCAGGGTGCCGGCGGAGCAGCTGGCCTTCGAGGACCCGCCGGAGGTTGACCCCAACCTGCCGCCCATCCAGGTAGCCCAGGTGTCGCCTACCCTGGCCATCTACACCGTGCCCGCCACAGGCGAGCTGGTCTGGGCCAAGCTGGTGGGCAGTCCGGCCCCCATCGAGCGCATCGTAGCCAAGTTCAGCAGGAGCCTGACCAATGTCAGGGTAAGGGTAGAGGACATGGACGACAGGCCAGCCGATGTCCCTGCCCTGCCAGCGGGCCAGATAGTCAACTCCTACTTCCGCGTGGATGTGGATAACGCGACGCCAGCCGATATCATCGCCGTGCACATCGCCGTGTACGTCACCAGGGAATGGATGGAGGCCAACAACATCCACAAGTGGTCCATCCAGTTCCACCGGCTGGACGAGGCGCGCAATGCCTGGGTGTCATTCCCGGCCAAGCGCGTGAGAGAGGAAGCCGACCGCATATTCTACACCGTGGTGGTCCCCGGCTTCTCCCTGTTCGCCATTACAGGCAGCGACCAGGTGCCCGAGTCTGCCTTCCAGGTGGCCGACCTGAGCATCAGCCCTTCGCTGGCCCTGGCCGGCGAAGAGGTCAGGATAAGCGCCAGGGTGAGGAACACCAGCACGGCGGAGGCCGTCTATCCAGCCAACCTCTGGCTCAACGATGTCATAGAGGACAGCGAGGCCATCGTGGTAGGGCCGGGCCAGATCGTGCCCGTTACCTTCACGGTGAGGAAGCCACAGGGCACATACCGGGTGCGCATCGAGCGGCTGCTGGGCCAGTTCAGCGTCGGCGCCCAGGCAGCCACGCCGACGCCTACGGCCACGCCTGCGCCTGGCGCGCCCACGGCTACACCCTCGGCGGCCACGCCGACACCCACGCGCCCCACGACCACTCCAGCGCCGCTGACGCCTACCGCTGTGGCGGCCACGCCCACGGCGACCCGGACAGCCGTGGCCGCGTCGCCCACGCCAGCCCGGCCATCGCCTACGGCGCTGCCGGCCACGGCCACGCCAGCGCCAACCGCCACACCCACCGGCCCCGGGCCGGAGGAGGGCGGCGGGTTCAACTTCCTGTGGGTTGTGCTGATAATCGTGGTCCTGGGCATAGCTGGCCTCGTTGCCTTCCTGGTCCTGCGCCGCAGGACAGCCTAGCACCCTGGACTGGCAAGACTCAAGGCGAGCGGGATGGAGCAGCCTCCATCCCGCTCGCTATTTCGGCGAAGGGAGGTCTGCCGAAGACTGGTACAGGACCTCCTCCCCGCAAGAGTATCCCGCGCTTGCCATGGCGCCCAGCAGCAGTGGCCGTACAGGGCCACGCGGCGCCACTAGGACGGACTGGCCTGGTGCCCGTGGCAGTCGCCAGCGGCCAGGCTGGCCCCCTGGGCCACGGTGGGTGGTTGGCAAGGGCCTGGCCGCCACAGCCGTGGGCCGCTGGATGTGCCGCACCCCGCCAGTGTCCTGGAGACCAGGTGCCCAGCGGCGGCCAGGGCTGTCCCGGGAGCGAACAGCGTCGCCGCGATACAAAAGGGCCATGTGGCCCATGCGGGCCTTCCCTCCTCCATCAGCAAGGAGATGAGGCGCCGCGATTGATGGTACTCAATGGCCCTGAACACCGCCATGAGTACCAGTCCGACGCCGGTTAGCGCCAACCCCCAAACCGTCTGTACCTCCATGCCACCGGCCCCTCTCCGCACCCTGTCCCGCACTGCCCGCCGGACAGCGGCGCCTACTCTATTAATACAGCCATTAAGTGAAAAACCTGGTGTTTTCCTGACCACTTTCGCCAACAACCAGGGGACACTTGGTGATACGCCATGAATTAGGGCAACTCCTCTCCGGGAGGCACCCTCAGTTGCGTGAGAGCGGCGGGCTGTTTATAGTAGTTGGGACAGCTTTGACCACCCAAGCAGAAGGAAGACCCATGGATGCCGCCGTACTCCGGCTGGTGGAGAGGCTCCACGCCTCACCGACCATGGCCGTGGTAGTTGTGACGGGCGCGGCTGCCCAGTCCATCGCCTGGCTGCTGGGCGTGCCGGGCGCGTCGCGCACGGTGCTGGAGGCGCTGGTGCCCTACGCCGGCCCGTCCCTCGTCGACTTCCTGGGCTACGGGCCGGAACAGTACGTATCGGCCCAGACGGCGAAAGACATGGCCCGCAGGGCCTACCAGCGGGCGTTGCGGCTGAGAAGTGAGGCCACGCCCGTGGTGGGAGTAAGCTGCACGGCCACCATCGTCACAGACCGGCCCAAGCGGGGAGAGCACCGCTGCCACGTGGCCGCCTGGAGCCAGCGTGGCGCCTCCACCTACAGCCTGCAACTGGTCAAGGGCCTGCGCGACCGCCAGGGAGAGGAGGACGTCGTCAGCAGGCTGGTGCTGCGTGCCCTGGCGGAGGCCAGCGACGTCGAGTACGACATACCCGCCAGGCTTGACCCCTCTGAGCAGGTAGAGGTCACCAGCGTGGCCTACGATGACCCGCTCTCCGCCCTGCTCGCCTCCCACGTGAGCACCGTCACCATCGGCCCGGATGGCAGGATGGCCGCCGATGCGCCGGTGCGCGGCGCCCTGCTGGCAGGCTCCTTCAACCCCCTGCACGAGGGCCACGAGAAGCTGGCCAGCGTGGCAGCCAGGATGCTGGGCATGCCCGTCACCTACGAGCTTTCGGTCACCAACGTGGACAAGCCCACCCTGGCCAGGGACGAGGTGGACAGGCGCGTGGCCCAGTTCGCCGGCAGGGCGCCCGTGGTAGTCACCCGGGCCCTGACCTTCATCCAGAAGGCCCGGCTGTTCCCCGGCTGCACCTTTGTCATCGGCTGGGACACCGCCGTGCGCCTGGTGGACCCCAGGTACTATGAGGGCGACCGCTTCAAGATGCTGAAGGCGCTGGTGGAGATCGCCGACCTGGGCTGCCGGTTCCTAGTGGCCGGGCGCGTGGACGGCGGCTCATTCCATACCCTGGCGGACGTGCCCATACCCGATGGCCTGGAGGGGATGTTCACGCCCATACCTGAGTCGGAGTTCCGCCTGGATATCTCTTCTACCCAGTTGCGCCAGGCGGGCAGGAGACTGTGACGGCGATAGGCGCTGCACTCAATGCCCTTGAGCATGGGACAATGTCTGCATGAAGTTCAATGACCTGCGCGAGTTCATCGCCTTCCTGGAGAGCAAGGGCCAGCTACGGCGTGTCAGGACGCCGGTAAGCTGCGACCTGGAGATCAGCGAGATCGCCATCCGGACCATCAAGGCTGGCGGCCCCGCCCTGCTCTTCGAGAACGTCCAGGGCTACGACATGCCTGTTCTGGCCAACATCTTCGGCACCCACCAGCGTGTGGCCTGGGCGCTGGGCGTGGACCACGTTGACGAACTGGTGCAGCGCGTCCGCAAGCTGCTGGGCATGGTGCAGGGGCCGCCCCGTGGCCTGATGGAGAAGCTGCGCGCCCTGGGCGAGCTTGCCAGCCTGGCCCGGACTCAACCCAGGCTGGTCAGGTCCGCGCCCTGCCAGGAGGTGGTGCTGACCGGAGAGGACGCCGACATCACGGCGCTGCCGGCCCTCAAGTGCTGGCCCCTGGACGGCGGGCGCTACATCACCCTGCCCCTGGTCATCACCCGCGACCCCATCACCGGCCGGCGCAACGTGGGCACCTATCGGATGCAGGTCTTCGACGGCCAGACCACGGGCATGCACTGGCAGACCCACAAGGTGGGCATGCGTCACATGCGCAGGAGCGGCGAGCAGGGGCTGGAGCGCCTGGAGGTGGCCGTGGCCCTGGGCGGCGACCCGGCCACCATCTGGACAGGCTCCATGCCGCTGCCGCCGGACATGGATGAGCTCGGCGTGGCCGGCTTCATCCGGGGCGAGCCGGTGGAGCTGGTCAAGTGCAAGACCATTGACCTGGAGGTGCCAGCCCACGCCGAGATAGTCCTGGAGGGCTACGTCGTCCCCGGCGAGCTGCGCCCCGAAGGCCCCTTCGGCGACCATACGGGCTACTACTCGCCCGTGGAGGACTACCCGGTCTTCCACGTCACCGCCATCACCCGGCGGCGGGACGCCATCTACCCGGCCAGCGTCGTGGGCCGGCCGCCCACCGAGGACTACTATATGGGCAAGGCCAGCGAGCGCCTCTTCCTGCCCGCGCTCCAGATGGTGCTGCCGGAGGTCGTGGACATCAACATGCCCGCCGAGGGCATCTTCCACAACCTGGTCATCGTCTCCATCAAGAAGGAGTACCCGGGCCACGCCCGCAAGGTGATGTACGCCCTGTGGGGCATGGGCCTGCTGATGCTGGCCCGCACCATCATCGTCGTGGACCACTTCGTCAACGTGCAGGACCCGTCGGAGGTGGCCTGGCGCGTGGCCGGCAACATAGACCCGGCCCATGACCTGGTCATAGTGGAAGGCCCGGTGGACGACCTGGACGTGGCCTCGCCCACGCCGCGCTTCGGCGCCAAGCTGGGCATTGACGCCACCATCAAGGGGCCGCTGGATGGCCGCCAGAGGGAGTGGCCCCCCGACATCGTCATGAGCGAGGACATCCAGCGGCTCGTTGACAGCAAATGGAAGGAGTACGGGATATAATACCAGGTCGCTATGATGAGGCCATAAACACGGTAGGGGCAACCCTCGTGGTTGCCCAGGGCCAGGGCAGGCACAAGGCCTGCCCCTACGAAATACGGCGTCATCATACAGAATTGGTATAAGTAGCGTGGTATGACTGCACAACGCTCAACAGTCCAGCCCCGGCCCTCCGTGCCCCTGGCGCGGAAGGTGCCCCTGTTCCTGGAGGCCATCAAGTTCCAGGAGAGCATCTTTGCCCTGCCCTTCGCCTATACAGGCATGGTGCTGGCGGCGGACGGCTGGCCCACGTGGCGGCAGTTCCTGTGGATAACCGTCGCCATGGTCAGCGCCAGGACGCTGGGCATGGCGGCCAACCGCATCATAGACCGGCACATAGACGCCCTGAACCCCCGCGCGTCGGCACGGCACCTGCCCAGCGGCAAGCTGAAGACGGCGGACATGGTGGTGCCGGCGCTGCTGTCCCTGGGTGTCTTCCTGTTTGCGGCGTCGCGGCTCAACGGGCTGGCGCTGGCCCTGGCGCCGGTGGCCGCCGCCTACCTGGTCTTCTACCCCTACACCAAGCGCTTCACCTGGACAGCCAACCTGCTGCTGGGCTGGGCGCTGGCCATCGCCCCCTCGGCGGCGTGGATAGGCGTCCGGGGCAGCCTGGACGGGCAGCCTGTGCTGCTGTCCTGCGCCGTGGCCTTCTGGGCCGGCAGCTTCGACATCCTCTATCACGCCCAGGACTACGAGTTCCACAAGGGCCACGGCCTGCACTCGGTAGCCCGGCGCTTCGGCGTGGTGGCCGCCTTCTGGTGGGCGCGGGTGCTGGATGTGCTGGCCGTCGGTTGCCTGCTGGCGCTGGGCCTGTGGATGGGCCTGGCCTTCCCCTACTACATCGGCCTGGCCGTGGCGACGGCGCTGCTCATCTACAAGCACCGCATGGTCTCGCCCCATGACCTGTCCCGCCTGGGCTTCGCCTTCTTCAGGACCAATGCCTATGTCTCGACTACCATGTTCCTTGCAACGCTTGTCGCAGTGCTGGCCTGGTAAGGCCTCGGCCACCCTATTGCGGCGGCCAGGCCGCGGGTGAAAGGGAGAAGGACTTGACTCAGGAGAAGGCCGCCACACCAGGTCGCCCCGTGGTGGTGGGCATCACAGGCGCCAGCGGCGCGGCCCTGGCGCGGGCCACCATTGACCTGCTGCTGTCCCTGGAGGTGCCCGTCGTCGCCACGGCTTCCTCGGCGGCACGGCTGGTGTGGCAGGACGAGCTGGACGAGTCCTTTGGCGCGGCGCTGGAGCGCTGGAGCGACAGTGGCAGGTTCAGCTACCACGCCATCGGCGACCTGAGGGCGCCCATCGCCAGCGGCACCCACCCGACGCGGGGCATGGCCGTGGTGCCGTGCAGCATGGCGACGCTGGCGGCCATCGCCCACGGGCTGGCCGACAACCTGCTGCGCCGCGCCGCCGACGTGTGCCTCAAGGAGCGCCGGCCCCTGGTACTGGTGCCCCGGGAGACGCCCCTCAGCGCCATACACCTGGAGAACATGGCCTCGCTGGCCCGCCTGGGAGTCACCATCCTGTCGCCGGAGCCTGCCTTTTACCTGCGGCCCAGGACCATCGAGGACGTGGTCAGCTTCATTGCGCGGCGCACCATCGCGGCCCTGGGCCTGGTGGAGGCGCTGCCCGACGAGATGCAGTACAGGGGCGGGAGCGACGGCGGTAGCTGACGCCTCCAGGCAGGCCAGTATTGCAATCTTCACCCTGCCGCTCTACAATGCTCCTGTCCCCAAGCAGCACGGCCTTCAGCCAATCCCAGGACTCGCAGGAGCCGTAAGCCATGATAACCTCTCTGGATGCCGTCAAGGCCATCAACGAAGTCAGGGGCGACGCCATAGTCGTCGGGACAATGACGCCCAACAGGTACTGGCAGTCGGTATCTACCAGGCCAGAGTTGGACCTGCCCATCTTCGGGGCCATGGGCAAGGCGTCCTCGGTGGCCCTGGGGCTGGCCCTGGCCCGGCCTGACAGGAAGGTGCTGGTGCTGGACGGCGACGGCTGCCTGCTCATGAACATGGGCACCCTGGTGACCATCGCCGGCAAGGCGCCCAGGAACCTGGTGCACTTCGTCTTTGAGGACGGTGTCTACTTCACCACAGGCGCGCAGCCGGTGCCTGGCTCGGGTAAGTTTGACCTGGCTGCCATAGCCCGCGGCGCTGGCATCAAGGAGAGCTACCAGTTCGACAACCTGGAGGACCTGGTAAGCGAGCTGCCGGCCATCATGGGCAGGGAAGGCCCCGTCTTTGTCTGCCTGAAGGTCACCCACGGCGACAAGATCCCCGCCTTCTACATGGGCAACACCGGCGCCGCCATGCGCCGCCTGGCCGAGACGCTGAGGAAGGGGCAGCAGGGCTAAAGAACGTTTTCATGCCGAGTGTCCACCACGAATGACCAGGCCACTTTTCCAGGTCAATTTAGGTGCTTTCTCTGGGTAATGTAGGTGCGGGTTTCAAACCCGCCCCTGTCGTGCAGAGATGGTTCTCATACCAGCTCTGTATGGTGACGCCGTATTTGGTAGGGGCAGGCCTTGTGCCTGCCCAGGCCCTGAGCAACCACAAGGGTTGCCCCTGCCATTTCCTGGCACCTCTGAAGACGCAGGAGCAGCAGATGTACGACTTCCACACCCATACCTTCCTCAGCGACGGCGTGCTGTCGCCCATAGAGCTGATTCGGCGGGCGCTCCATGTCGGCTACAGGGTGATGGCCATCACCGACCACGTCGGCCCCGGCAACATGGAGTTCATCCTCAAGGTGCTCATCAAGGACTGCGAGATGGCCTCCAGGCGCTGGGACATCCTGGCGCTGCCAGGGGTGGAGATCACCCACACGCCCAGGGAGGACATTGACCTGCTAGCCAGGGAAGCCCGCGCCATGGGCGCAAAGGTGGTCAACGTCCACGGCGAGACGGTGACGGAGCCGGTGGAGCCGGGGACCAACTACGCCGCCGTCAGCTCCCCGCACGTGGACATCCTGGCCCACCCCGGCCTCATAACGCCAGAGGAGGCCCGGATGGCGGCCCGCAACAACATCTTCCTGGAGGTCTCGGGCAGGAAGGGGCACGGCTTCGCCAATGGCCGCGTGGTGCGCGTGGCCCAGCAGGCGGGGGCGCGCCTGGTGCTGGACTCGGACGCCCACGAGCCGGGCGACCTGCTTACCCGCGACTTCGCCCTGAAGGTGGCCCTGGGCGCCGGCCTGGACCAGGAGGAGGCCATTTCCCTGCTGGACAAGTCCCCGCTGGACCTGCTGGCCAGGGTGGGCGTGGCACACCCGTAGCGGACGCGGGGCCGCTCTACTCCACCGTGACGGACTTGGCCAGGTTCCTGGGCTGGTCCACATCGCAGCCGCGCCGGACGGCGATGTGGTAGGCCAGCAACTGCACAGGGATGGCCATGAGCATGGGGGTGACCAGCGGCGAGGCCCTGGGTATGTAGAGCACCTCGTGGGCCTTGTCCAGGATGTCGGTGTCGCCCTCGGTGGCTATGGCTATGACGATGCCGCCCCGGGCGCGTACCTCGTTGACGTTGCCCAGCATCTTTTCATACAGGTTGTCGCGGGGCACCAGCGCCACCACGGGCATGTTCTCGTCAATGAGGGAGATGGGGCCGTGCTTCATCTCGCCGGCGGGGTAGCCCTCGGCGTGGATGTAGCTGATCTCCTTGAGCTTCAGGGCGCCCTCCATAGCCATGGGGAAGTTGATGCCCCGGCCCAGGTAGAGGACGTTGGTGTACCTGGCGTACTTCTGGCCCAGGGCCTCGTACTGGTGCTGCTGGGCCAGGATGGTGCTCATCAACTGGGGCAGGCGCGCCAGTTCCTGTATCAGCTCTTGCAGCCGCTGCCTGCTCAGTACGCCTCGCCGCATGCCCAGGTAAAGGCTCAGCAGGTACAGGGCAGTCAGTGAACACACAAAGGTCTTGCTGGCCGCGACGCCAATCTCCAGGCCGGCGCGTATGTACACGGTGTAGTCGGCCAGGTGGGTAGTCTGGGTGCCCTCGTAGTTGCACAGCGTCACCTGGAGCGCCTTCTTGTGCATGGCCTCTTCCATGGCCGCCAGGGTGTCCGCCGTCTCGCCAGACTGGGAGATGGAGACTACCAGAGTGTGGTTGTTGATGATGGGGTCGCGGTAGCGGAACTCGGAGGAGTTGTCCACCTCCGCCGGGATGCGGGCCAGCGTCTCCATCCAGGTCCGGCCCACCATGGCGGCGTGCAGACTCGTACCCATTCCCACCAGGACGACCCGCTCTATGCTGGCGATCTCCTCGTCCGAGTAGGGGAAGCCCTCCAGCTCCACAGTGGAGGTATCGAAGGAAATGTGGCCCCGGAGGGTGTTGACGATGGCCTCTGGCTGCTCGTTGATCTCTTTGAGCATGAAGTGCTTGTACTCGCCCTTGGCCGCCGAGAGGGCATCGTAGGGCACCACGGAGACGGCCTTGGTGATGGGCGTGCCGTCCAGGCGGTAGTAGCTGGCGCTGCTGGCGGTGACCACTACCATATCGCCGCCTGCCAGGTAGGCCACCTGCCGGGTGTGGGGCAGCAGGGCCGGCAGGTCGCTGGCCAGCAGCATCTCGTTCTGGCCGTAGCCCACCACTATGCCGCCGGCGTTGCCCAGCCTGAAGGCGACGATCTTGCCCGGCTCGCCCCTGTACAGCACCACCACGGCGTTGGCGCCACGGATGCGCCGCGCGGTCTCCCTGACCGCGTCCTCCAGGGTGTACTCCTCCTTCAGCAAGGACTCGATGAGGTGGGCTATGCCCTCGGTATCGGTCTGGGAGGTGAAGACGTGGCCCTTGCTCCTGAGTTCCTGTCGGATCTCCATATAGTTTTCCACGATGCCATTGTGGACGACCACCACTTCCTTGCGGCAGTCCGTGTGCGGGTGCGCGTTGTAGTCGGTGGGGCCGCCGTGGGTGGCCCAGCGAGTGTGGCCGATGCCGGTGGTGCCTTCGGGCAGGCTGTCCTGGAGCAGCGCCTGCAGGGCCGCCAGCTTGCCCGCGGACTTGCGCACCACAGGCTCGCCCTTGGGGCTTATGACCGCGATGCCGGCGCTATCGTAGCCCCGGTACTCCAGTCTCGCCAGGCCATCCAGGATGATAGAGGCCGCCGCCCTGGTTCCTGTGTAGCCGATGATCCCACACATACCTAGCCTCAGTCCTTGCTTCGGGGGAGTTCGGAATCTATGTAACCCCCGTCCTTGCCAGATTAAACCGCTGTGCCCAGGGCTGCCGGCCCTCTGACCTGTTAGCCACGCTCCAGGGCTGTCCCGCCGGAAAATCGGCAGGGGGACCCTGTATGACAACGCCGCGCCTGTGAATTCGTCAGCACCGGGCGCCGATGGGTGCACAGTAGCATGGGGACCGGCACTGGAGGTAATGGCCACAGGAGATGGGCCTGGCCTGTGCACGCCTCGCCGCTGATGGCCTCCATGTCTGTCACAGGCCCACCGCCCCAAGCCATCAAGCTGAAGGCGAAACGTGGCCGTCTGAAGCAACCACCGCCCCGCGCGCTCTGGCCTTATAGACCCCATGGTAGCTTTCAGGCAGCAAGGCAGCGACCCTGTGCATGATCATTTCGGTGAGGGAGTCCAGCACCTCCTTGCTGAGCTTGCCCTCTATGGCCGGCAGGGTGAACACCGTGCCGATGTTGACCGTGATCTTGCCCGTCGGGTTGAAGACTCTAAGGAAGGTCCCCAGCCTCTCGGTGCCTGTGATGCCCACGGGCAGTATGGGCGCCTGGGACTTGACGGCAAGCTGGGCCACGCCCGGGTGGGCCTTCTTCATCCGCCCGGGTGAGCGAGTGCCTTCAGGGAACATCACCAGGGCCTGGTCCAGCTCCAGTTGCCTCAGCGCCCAGCGGTAGGCCCGAATGTCCGCCCCCTCCCGGTTCAGAGGGAAGGCCCCGTAGGAGCTGAGGAACCAGGAAGCCAGGGCATTGCGGAACAGGCCGTCCTTGGCCAGGTAGCGCAGGCGTCGGGGCACGGTGACGCCCAGCAGCGGCGGGTCGAAGTTGCTCTGGTGATTGGCAACGACTATCAGTGGCCCCATGGGAGGCACATTCTCCCGGCCTATTACTTTGAGGTCGGCGAACATGCTCAGGGTTATACCCTGGAGGAAGTTGCAGACGGGATAGACAAGCTCCATGTGCCCTGCCTGGAAGTGGGTGTCTCCTGGCCCTTAATGGCGTCCCGGCCCGTCGGAGTTGCCGCCACGCAGTATAGCCATGACCCGCTGGGCGACCTCCTCGACGCCGAGGTTGTCCGTATCTATCTGGACCGCGCCCTCCGCCGGGCGCAGGGGCGAGGCGGAGCGCTCAGTGTCCAGCTTGTCGCGTCTGACGAGGTCGGCCAGCACCTGCTGGTAGTCCGGCGACTGGCCTCTCGCTCTGAGTTCGTCGTACCGACGCCTGGCCCTCACGCCCACCGAGGCATTGAGAAAGACTTTGACCCTGGCATCGGGCAGCACCACGGTGCCGATATCCCGCCCCACCATCACCACCGGGCCTTCCCTGGCGATAGCCTGCTGCTGCTTCACCATGGCCGCCCTTACGCCGGGCACCCTGGCCACCAGCGACACGCACTGCTCCACCTCCTGCCGCCTTAGAAGGTCCGTGACGTCCTCGCCATCCATAAGCAGCCTGTCGCCGGTGTCGCCGAGCACCAGGCGCAGCTCCAGGGACTCAGCCAGCCGCGTCAGCGCCTCCTCGTCCGACAGGTCTGTACCCTGTCGCAGGGCTGCCAGCGTGACCGCGCGGTACATAGTCCCCGTGTCCAGAAAACGGAACCCCAGCCGTTGGGCCAGCAGCCTGCCCACGACCGTCTTACCAGATGCCACGGGGCCATCAATGGCTATAGCTATGGGAGCAGACAATGAAAGACCGCGAGGCCGGGACTCTGCCTGCGAGAGGGGGCCTCTAGCTGAGGCGACTTCAGGCTGATTATATCCCCGCTGTGGTAGCTAAGCAAGCACGCATGACTGCAATGCGTCTCGCCGCCCAGGCGCCACGGAGGCCCTCACAACGTCGCCCGCGGCCAGCGGCGTGCGGGAGGCTGCCAAGCACCGCTATGGAGCAAACAGACAGCCAGCGCGCGCCTGATTGTTTATGAACAGGCCTTCATGAATTACTTATTAAGTAATTCACTTTTAGTCCCTGCATACCTCTTCATCACGGCCTGTCCAAGGTATGCTGGTCTATGTTCGTCCAGTGGCGGGGCTACTGCCGTTCACGCAGTGCCAGGAAAGGAAGTCACAGGTCGGAGCCGCCTGTCCGGCCAGAGACCCAGGAGGAGGACAACATGGTCGAGGAGACCACGCAGACCCACGAAAGGACCGGAGCGCAGCAGGCACAGGACTGGACGCTGGAGTCGTCCGAGTCCGAGATTCCCGGAGAGACCCGCATTAACGAAGAAGTCATCGCTTCCGTTGCTGCCATGGCGGCCAGGGAGACCGAGGGAGTCTCCGAGTTGGGGCAGAGTACAATTACGGGCAGGCTCGCCCGTGGCATCGGCGCCGGCGGCAATCAGCGCACGCGAGGGGTGGGCATCGAGGCCGGCAAGCGAGAGGCCATCGTGGACCTGACGGTGCGGGTGAACTATGGCTACAACATCCCCGAGGTCGTGCGCAACGTGCGGCGCAACGTGGCAGAGTCGCTCATGAGCATATGCGGCCTGACGGCCAAAGAGATCAACATTGACGTGGCAGGTATAGATTTTCCGCAGAGAACAGCGGCACGAGTCCAGTAGAGGGTGGTGGTCCAGGTGACTTCATCTAGTCAGACCAGGAGGGCGCCAGCGCTGGAGCAGCGCTGGTCCTTCACAGATGTATTGAACCGGTTCCTGGTATCGCTGCTGGCGCTACTGGTGCTGGCAGGCGCGGTGATCACCATACTGGTGGCCATGGACGTCATAGCCCCAGAGGACCTGCGCATGACCTGGTTCCAGCAGCCCTTGCGTGACCTGGCGGCGACGTCTGGGGGCACGCTGGCCCTCATAATAGGCCTTTCAGTGCTGGCGGGGCTGGCCGCGCTGGGCTTGCTGCTGGCCGAGCTCCTGCCACCGCGCAACAGGGAACAGCGCAGCTTCGTCCTCTCCGAGGACGAGGAGGGCGCGGTGACTATTGATGCCCAGAGCGTCCGCGAGTTGGCGGAGCGCATGGGTGTCGTCAACCGCAACGTCCGGGACCTGCGCTGCCAGATAGCGCAGGCTGACGGCTCGCTGAACGTGGCCTGCCGCGCCGCCGTGGCCCTGGGCAGCAACGTTCCTGAAATCACCGAGCAGGTGCGCGAAAAAGTCAAGGAGTCCATTGAGGGCCTCGTGGGTATCCCCGTGGCCTACGTGGACGTAAAGACGACCTACTCTGACGGCGACAGAAGACGCAGGACAGGAGTCCAATAGATGGAAATGCTCAGGGCATACCTGAACCCCAAGACTATCGGCGCCATCATCGGCATCATCGTGGGCATACTGCTCATCTGGCTTGGCCCGCTGGACACCTTCCTCATCGTGCTGTTCGGCCTGGTGGGCTGGCTGGTCGGCAAGTTCGTCTACGGCGAGATTGACCTTTCAGGCGTGGGCCAGGTCCTCACAGCGCCCAGACGAGGAGAGCAGCGCTAGCCACGCCGGCGGCATTACACCAGACTTGCCTGACGTTGGCGGCCAAATCCTCTCCCGCGACACGCGGGATGCATAATAGCTGACTGGGGTATGAATTCCAGGGCCGGACGCTGGCCTGCTCTGTGAGGCATACGCCGCTTTTCTCGCCCACCCGCCCGGGGATGCTACCCCGAGGGGTAGCCTATCGAGGGGGATACAGAGGCCGTGCCTTACTGAGCAGGCCAGGGATTCCGCCGGCTAACACAGTCGGGCAACAGGAGAATTCATACCCCGGTCAGCCACAGGGGGAAGGGACTGTTCTCGTCCCCTTTGGGGGAGAGCCAGAGGGGGCTGGCTCTGCCCGCATACCGGCCCAACGCCATTGCGCATCACATCTTCGCCGGACGAGGACATAATCGTCACCTGCAAGCAGAGTCGGCATGACATCGCCACCCCTGGAATGCTGTCCTGCAGGCAGCGGAACGAAGGCGGGCTGCCGCTCCCCTGCCCTAGCAGTCCAAGGCCCTGCTGACCTGCTCCTTGAAGTCCGGCTCGTGGCCCTGGATATGGCCCTGGCGCTTGTAAACGTCCAGGGGCGTCACGGTGGGCTTGCGGGCCTCCACGGGCCTGTAGCCCATGACGCCTTCCTTTTCCAGTACCTCCAGCGCCGCTGCTGGCATGCCCAGCACCTCTGAGAGGACCAGCCGGTTGTGCTCGCCCATGAGGGGTGCAGCGCGTGGCGTGGCCGCCGGCGTGGCGGAGAGCTTCCAGGGCCTGCCGGGATAGGGCAGCGGCGGCATGCCCGTGCTGGGGTGGTGGGACACCACCTCGTAGAAGCGTCTCTCCTTCAGGTGGGGGTCAAAGAGCAGTTGCTTGTTGTTGAGCACGGCGCCGGCCGGCACGCCCTTTCGCTGCAAGGCGTGCATAAGCTCGTGCTGGTCCCACGCCCTGGTGGCCTCGCCCACCAGCCGGTCCAGCTCGTCCCTGTGCCGCCAGCGCGATGGGCTGTCGGCGAACCTGGCGTCCCGTGCCCAGGGAGGGCTGCCCAGCACCTGGCACAGGGCCTGCCACTGGGCGTCGGTGGCGACGGCGATGGCAGTCCACTTGTCATCGCCCCGGCAGGGATAGCAGCCATGGGGGGCCATAGCCGGGTCCTGGTTGCCCATGCGCTCCTGCGTGCGGCCATTGACGGCGTAGTCCATGAGCGCCTCGGGGATGGTAGCGCTGGCGGTCTGGGCCTGGGAGATGTCTATGAACTGTCCCTGGCCCGTGCGTGCCCTGTGGATGAGCGCGGCCATGATGGCGAAGGCCGTGTGCTCGGCGGCGGTGTAGTCGGTATAGGGCATCTCCGGCAGCACGGGCGGGCCGTCGCGGTAGCCGGTCATGTGGGCCAGCCCGGATGCCGCCTCGGTGGCCGGGCCGATGGCTCCCAGGTTGGCCCAGGGGCCAGTGTACCCATAGCCCGTGGACGACACCACGATAATGTCGGGCCGGATGCGCCTCAGGTCCTCGTACTCCAGGCCGAAGTTCTTCATCACCCTGGGCGTGAAGTTCTCGGCGAAGACGTCGCTGATGCTGATAAGCTCCTTGAGCAGGTCCAGCCCGGCCGGCTTGCTCAGGTCCAGGGTCAGCCCCAGCTTGTTGCGGTTCTGCTCGTAGAAGTTGGCCGACCTGTTCCACCAGTCGCCGTCGGCGCTGTTCTCGTACAGGGAGATGGTGCGGTAGTTCTCCAGCCGCACGCAGGACTCGATGCGGATGACCTGGGCGCCCATATCGGCCAGCAGCTTGATGGCGTGAGGTATGGCGATAAGCTGGCCCATCTCCACGATGCGCACACCTTTCAGCGGAAGCCCCATATCCCGTCTCCATCAGTAATTTTGCACACCGAGATGCCCTTCGCCCTGCCGCTATACCACCCCCGATTCCCGCAGCAGGGCCAGGTCCTTGAGGGAATAGCCCAACCATCCGCAGAGGACTTCTTGCGTATGCTGGCCCAGAATGGGCGCCGACGACCGCACCCGCCAGGGCGTGCCGCTCATGAGGAAGGGCGCGCCCGGATAGGTGGCCCTGCCGGCCACGGGGTGGTCTATGTCCACGAAGTAGCCCCTGGCCCGGTACTGCGGGTTTTCCAGCACCTCCTGGGGCGACTGCACCACTCCAAAAATGAAGCGCGGCTGCCTGTGGGCCTGGTAGAACAGCTCGAACTTGTCCCACTTCTCGAAAGCCCTGCGAAGGGCCTCGCGTAGCTCCTGGGCGTGCTCCAGGCGGCCCTGGGGCGTGGAGAACCTGGCATCCTTGAGCTCCGGGGCGCCCAGAAAGTCGGCGACGGCGCCCCAGTCCACCGGCCCGCCGTAGATGATGGGCACCACGTAGCCGTCCTTCGTCTTCATGGGCGTTCGGGGTATCTCGCCGCTGTAGGCGGGCTGCCTGCGCCGGATGGCGCCCATGTAGGTGTAGTAGGACGTGGTATCCCTGAGGGCCGCGGCTATGGACTCCTGGATGGACACGTCCACCCACTGGCCCTGGCCGGTCATGCGCTGGTGGTAGAGGGCGATGAGGGCGGCGGTGGCGGCGTTGGTGCCCGCCTTGAACTGGGCCTGGTGCAGCGCATGCTTCAGCGGCTCCCGGTCGTACTCGCCGAAGATGTACATCAGGCCGCCCAGGGCGTAGAGGACGATTTCCGTGGCCAGGTAGTCCCTGTACGGCCCGGCCTGGCCGAAGTTGGAGATGGAGACCATGACCAGCCTGGGGTTGACGGCCTTCAACTCCTCGTAGCCCAGGCCCAGGCGGGCCATCACACCGGGGCGGAAGTTCTCCACCAGGATGTCGGCCTCCTGGGCCAGGCGCAGCAGCACGCGCCTGCCCGCCTCCGTCTTGAGGTCCAGGGTGACGCTGCGCTTGTTGATGTTCAGGTAAAGGAACAGCAGGCTTTTCTCGGGGTGAGGCTCGTCGTGGTAGAAAGGCCCCAGCCGCCGGGCCGGGTCGCCCGAGCCAGGCCGCTCGATCTTCACCACTTCCGCGCCGAAGTCGGCCAGCAGCTTGGTGCAGTACGGCCCGGCTATATAGTGTGTCAGGTCCAGGACTCGGATGCCTTCCAGGGCTGCATCTGGCAATGTAGGACGCCCCTGCTCAGTGGTTGATGGCTGCGGCAAAAGCGCCATGCCGATTTCGGCTGGCGCCTCCGGTGAAGTGAGTATAACATGCGCCCTTCGAAGCCGCAACCTCAGACCTGGTATACTGGCACCGGCAACCCTCCGGGACCAGCCAGCGGCCATGCTTGCACAGACTCGCTTCGCCCGGTACCGTGGGATGTCGCCATTCACAAGGGACTCGCAAAGGCCCGTCATTGGGGACTTCTGACACTACAGGGATAATCGCCGATGACCTGACCGGCGCCGTGGACACGGCGGGGGCCTTCGCGGCCCATGGCATCCCCGCCCTGGTGTGCCTTTCGCCTGCCCTGAAGCCCGACGTCGGCAGGTGGCCGGTCCTGTGCTACAACACCCGGACACGGAACCTTCCCAGTGCCGAGGTGGCGCGGGCCGCCGTGAGGGAAGCCACCCTGGGCCTGGTGGCCCTGGGCTGCCGCCGGCTGTACAAGAAGATTGACTCCACCCTGCGCGGCCACGTCGGGCAGGAGATAGCGGCGGCGCTGGAGGCGTTGGGCGCGGAGTGTGCCTTCGTGGCGCCGGCCTTCCCCGAGGCCGGCCGGACGCAGCGCCATGGCACGCTGTACGTGGGCGACAGGCCGCTGGCCCTCGCCTACGAGGGGCGCGACCCCCTCAGCCCCGTCGCCTCGGCCTCTGTCCTGGAGCTGCTGTCCAGGCAGGCCGGGCGCTCGGTGGGCCTGGTACCCCTGTCCACCGTGGAGAAGGGCGAAAGCGCCATAGAGGCGGATGTCAGGGCGCTGCTGGGCCATGGCTGCACCCTGGTGTGCCTGGACGCCACGCGCCGCCAGCACCTGGACAGCATCGCCGGCGCTCTGCTGCATGGCTGCCCCCAGGGGTTGATGGCTGGCTCAGCGGGACTGGCCCACTCTGTGGCGGCCTGCCTGACGGAAGGCGGCCCGGCAGGCGCCGCGCCGACACCGACCTCTGGCCCCATCCTTCTGGTGGCTGGCAGCATCAATCCGGTGACGCAGGCGCAGCTCAGGCGCGTTGCGCTACTGCCTGGAGTGAAGCTGGTGCCCATGCGTGGCGCGGCGGTGCTGGGCGGCCCGGGACCAGGCCATGCAGAGGTAGAGCGCCTGCTGCGCGAGCTCGGCGCGGCCCTGGCATCGGGGCTGGATGTCGGCCTGTGCTGGGACGACCCCCAGGCCGTGCTGGCCGCCGTGGCCTCGGCCAGGGCTGGCGAGGCCGCGGACTACAGCGCCCGGCTGGAAGCGTTCCTGGGCAGGCTGATGGACGGGCTGCTGGACGCCGTCGCCATAGGTGGCCTGGTGCTGGCAGGCGGCGACACCGCCCATGGCGTCCTGGCCGGCGCCCGCGCCGATGGCATCGCCCTGGGTACGGAGGTACAGCCCGGTATCCTGCTGGGCACTATCATGGGCGGGCGCATGGACGGGAAGCCGGTGGCTACCAAGGCGGGTGGCTTCGGCACGGAGGACTCATTGGCACAGGTCTTGCAGCACATGCGGGATGCCAGGGGCAGGGCCTGAGGCGTGGCAAAATCAAGAGGGGCGGGCCACTGGCCCGCCCCTGCTATCGGCCCGGGAAAGCCGTCCTGGCTTTCACCGTGTCCTCCCGGCCTGAGAGCGGCCTAGTGGATTTGCCCGCGCACCTCGCCGCCGGGGAAGTCGCCGGGGCCGGTGTTGATGTCGCCAACGCCGTCGTTTGTGTGTACGTTAGCATACGCCTCACCGCTGCGTATCTTGGCGATGAGGTCATCGAAGCTGGCGACTCCGCCCGGGCACACGTCGGAGCTGGGCCGCGGGATGATATCGTCAGCCTCGATAACACCCTCGGCAATGACACCGTCGAGCCTGCCGCCACCGGGCGCCGCCGGGCCGTAGAGGAACGCCACAACCGGGCCATTGACGTCAGCCGCGCCACAGTGTATGTGCGCCGCCACCACGTTCTCGATGTTGGCGACGATAAGCTTGAACTCCAGGGAGGTGCCGTCGTCGCTTAGATGGAAGATGGCCTGGCCCTGGGCCTGGGTGTCCCTGGCCGGCACCTCGTTGTCCCCTGACAGGTGTGTGCGGAAGTTGCGGCTGTCCTGCCGTTGGCGCTGACTATGCCATAGCCGGTGAGAGACAGGACCAGCAGCGCCGCCGCCAGTGCTGGAATATAGAGCCTCTTCACGTGAGAACCCCTCCTTTTCGTTTCATTTAGCTTCCGTTTATCAGCAGTGCCCCTGTATGCAGGTATGTGCCGCCTGACCTCCTTTCTTCTCCATGCCTGGCCTGTCCTACAGGAGGCAAAGGGCCAGGGCCTGTAAGCAGTACAGGCGACCTGCAGGTCGCCTGTACTGCTATACGCAACAGCTTTTGGTCTGGTTCATCAGGGCCGGCCAGGTGCGGGGCCGGCGGCTTGCCGTAGGCTGGTCTAGGCTATCTCGCGCCTCCTGTCGCCGCGCCGGACCAGCACACCACCGGCCAGTATAAGGCCCAGGGCCAGGGCGCCGGCTGCGGCAAGCACCAGCGGCGATGGCGCGGTGCCGCCCACGCTGGGAGGCTCCACCGGGTCGCCTGTCACGGTGATGGTGCCCACCATGCCCTGCGGCGCATGCAGGGCACAGAAGTAGGTGTACGTCCCTGGCTCAAGGAACCTCAGTGAGAACTGGCCCACCTGGAAGGATGGCGGCGCTGGTATTGCAGGATTGAGGCGCAGGCCAGAGTTGACCGGGCGGGTGCTGGTAAAAACGCTGTCCGCCGTGTAGATGATGGCCTTGGGATTGAACAGGAAGTTGGGCGGGCCGCCAGGCTGAGGCTCGGGGACTATTAGCTCTGGCGTCGGCTGGCCCTCAGGGATGAACAGCACGTTATGGGGAGAGCCGGTCATCTCCCACGACCAGGTAACCGTGTCGCCTGTGGATATGGTGAGTTCGGGCCTGTGGAAGTACATCAGCTCCGCTTTCTGGGTGCTGATGCCCGCCAGGACCTTATGCTCCCTGGAGCCGTCGGGCAGGGTAGTCACGGGCGCAGGCAGGCTGTCCAGGGAAGGCAACTGGCTGATGAACTGCTGCTTTTCCGACTCCGCAATGTCCGCGTACACCTCGGGCGGGAAGGCGGGAGGCGCGTCCTGGGGTAGCACGGTGACGCTGCCCGTCATGAAGGGATGGAGGGCGCAGAAGTAGGGGAAGGTCCCGGGCTGCGTGAACGTGAGGGAGTAGACGAACTGCTCGCCAGTCGGGGGAGGAAAGCCCGAGTTGAAATAGCCGGTGCCACCGTACTCCTGCCCGCCGCTGGGCAAGAATACCGCCGAATTGATTGCGATCTTTCCTCCTGGAAGGAACATGAAGTCGGCTGGCCTTTCCATGTCAGGCGGCAGAAAGGTCACGGTATGAGGCTCCAGGAGAGTGAACTTCCAGTTGACCGTGTCGCCCACCTTGATGGTGACGTCCTGGGGCAGGAACGCCTGCACCTCCAGGCCATTGGCCTCGGGGTCCTCGAACCCGGCAAGGACGGTGTAGGTAGCCGCGGCCTGTTGCGGGCCAGCCGCAAGGGATGGCGCTGCCTGGCCAAACACAGCTACAGCCAGGCCGGCCAGTCCAGCTATGGCCGCCATGGCTTTCAGGTATGAACGGAGCTTCAACACATCTCTTACCCCCTGCTATTATTGGGACGCAGGGCATTATAGCACTGCCCTGCTATGACTCAAGGCTACTTTTCCCAATGTTTCCCTGGCTTTTGCCTGTGGCGGCCGGCCACAGGCCTGACCAGCTCACCTGGCCCCTCCCTTGCCTGTGGCCTGACAGCCCCGTATAATCATCCTGCCCACCAGGGCAGAAGGGCCTCATACGTTGGACGAGGAGGAGCAAATGAGCGGCAAGATAGTACTGCTGGCCCCCAACAACAGCCAGCTTGCTAATTTCCAGAAAGCGGCCCCAGAGGGTGTCCAGATTACCTGGGTGAACTCCACGGTGCCCCCGAACGTAAAGGCCCAGCAACTCAAGGAAGCCGTGGCCGTCATTGCAATGCCCTCGGAGTTCCCGGTGGAGCTGGCCAGGGCCTGCCCAAACCTCAAGCTGGTGCAGGTCACCAGCGCCGGCACCGACCGCATAGATGTCCAGGCGCTGGGCGAGCTGGGGATCAAGGTCGCCAACAACGGCGGCGGCAATGCTGTCGCCGTGGCCGAGCATACTATCGCCCTCATGGTGGGCACCTTCCGCAAGCTGCAGTTGCAGTTCCAGAGCGTCAAGGACCGCAAGTGGGCCGGCGACATCCGCGCCCGGTGGCACTCCCAGTCCCACGAGCTTTCTGGCAAGACAGTGGGCATCATCGGCTTCGGGCGCATCGGCCAGCGGGTGGCGCGACGGCTCCAGGGCTGGGAGTGCAGCATCCTCTACCACGACGTCGTGAACTTTCCCAGGGAGCTGGAGGAGGAGCTGCACGTCACCAGGGTGCCCAGGGACGAGCTCCTGCGGAGGTCGGACGTTGTCACCCTGCACGTGCCGCTGACTCGCCGCACCCGCCACATGATCAGCGACCGCGAGTTCGACATGATGAAGCCCACGGCCATCCTCATCAACGCCTGCCGTGGCCCCGTGGTGGACGAGGCCGCGCTGGTCAGGGCGCTGAAGGCAGGCAAGATCGCCGCCGCCGGAGTGGATGTGCTGCAGGAGGAGCCAACGCCAGCCGAGAACCCGCTGCTGGACATGGACAACGTTCTGGTAACGCCTCACCTGGCCGGCATGACGGCGGAGTCTGGTGAAAAGAGCCGTGCCTTCGCCGTCCAGAATGCTGTGAGAGTCCTGAGGGGCGAGGAGCCGGAGTCGGTCATCCTGCCTGACTAGTACTGTGTCAACTTGAATTTGACGGAGCGTTTCCCCCTCACCCCTTCGGCAGGCCCAGGGCAGGCTTGGTCCTCTTCCGCCAGGGGAGAGGAGATACTCCTTCTCCCTTGATGGGAGAAGGTTGGGATGAGGGTGAAGCCCTTCATCAGTCAGCGCCCCCTTTGGAAAGAGCTAGAGAGTGGGCTGGATGCAGCGCCGATGTGCATCCCGCCGGGTGTGAGCGCAATGTTCAGGTACTTTGGCATTGCCGAGCTGGCTATAGTGGTGTCCGACATAAAGCGCTCGAAAGTATTCTACGTGGACATCCTGGGCTTTGAGCCGACCAGCCACGATGTGGGCGAGCGGGCGTGCATCCTGAGGGTCGGCAAGGACCGTTACCTGGGGCTGTGGGAGCCGGGCGCCTGGCACAGCAAGTACCTGTCGCCGGAGCGTAGCGCCAGGTACTTCGGCCAGCAGGTCGCGCCGGCCCATCCAGTCTTCGCCATTCACCAGGACGACGTGCCGGCGCTGGCCCGACGCCTGCGCCAGGCGGGCTACAGCGTGGACGGCCCCATGCCCCACTCCGACGGCTCCCTCCACCTCTACGTGCTGGACCCCGATAACCACGCCCTGGAGTTCTGGGGCTGGAGGGAGGGCCGGGAGCTGTAGCCCTTCCCTGCCCTGGCGGCACAGATGCGGCCTGCCTGCGCGGCCACTGTCATTTCCCGCCTCTCGGTTCCTTCTGCTGTACCGACATGCTATACTTCCTGCGGCAAAACACACTGGCGCCGCCGAGCGCCATGGCTCCACAGGAGTTGTAAATGCTACCGCACGTGTCCAGGTTCGGCATCTACCTCAACCCCAGGGAGCGAAAGGTAGTGCGTATCACCTCGCCCTACTGGTTCCCTGAGCCGCCGGACTGGGTGTACGTCACCAGTGAGGTCAACGCCTCGCTGCTCAAGGTGCGCCAGGTCATACGGGAGAAGGGCCTGGCCGACAGTCCCGACGCGGTCACCTGGGGGCGCATACCGCTTAAAGATTAGTGGTGATGTGCTAAAATGCTCTGGAGCTTTCGGTCACAGGTCCATCTCAGGCCAGCATAAGCCGGTCACGGCTTGGGAAGACAAGCCGCCGGGCCTGCCAGAGACGTCATTACAACTGAAAAGGCCCCGATGCAGCAACGGTCAGACATAGCGTCGCCCCGTCGCTGGCCGCGGCCCAGCTTGCCGCCAGCGCTGAAGTACCCTGCGTACCGGGACTTCTGGTTCGGCATGCTAGCCTCGGTGAGCGGCTTCCAGGTGCTCCAGGCCAGCCAGTTCTGGCTCGTCCACACCCTGGAGGACTCGCCCCTGTTCCTGGGCTACGTGGGCGCCGCCAATGCCATCCCCGCCATACTGCTGAACCTCTTCGGCGGCGTCTTCGCCGACAAGCTGGACAAGCGCCGGCTCATAGTCATTACTCAGACCACCACCGCGGCGCTGGTCGCCCTCCTGGCCACGCTTACGCTGCTGGGCGTCGTCCAGGTGTGGCACGTGCTGGCCATCGCCTTCGTCACCGGCGCGGTTAACGCCTTCGACCAGCCCGCCCGCCAGGCACTCTACCCCCACCTGATAGACCGCAAGGTGATGATGAGCGCCGTCGCCCTGAACTCCTCCATCTGGCAGGGCACGCGCATCGTGGCGCCGGCCGTGGCCGGCATAATCATAGGCACCGCCGGCACCGCCGCGTCCATGTACCTGGCAGGGGTGGGGTTCCTGGCCATGGCCGCGGTGATTTACCGCCTCAGGGTCCCCAGGATCGAGCAGGGGGCCAGGGGCACCGCCGCCCAGGACATCCTGGAAGGCGTCAGGTTCATCCGGGACAACTCCATATTCTCCTTCCTCATAAGCATGACCTTCTTCAACAGCTTCTTCGGCATGGGGTACATCGTGCTCATGCCCGAGTTTGTCGTGGACGTGCTGGGCAAGGGGCCTGGCGCCTATGGGACGCTGCTCAGCGCCAGCGGTGTCGGCGCCCTGCTGGTCACCCTGTGGATGGGGACGAAGGGCAACGTCCGGCGCAAGGGCTTGCTGCTGGTGGGCGGCGCCACCATGTTCGGGATTTCGGTGGCCACCTTTGCCCTGACGTCAGAGCTCATCGGCTCTTACCTGCTGGCGCTGGCGCTGATGTTCGCCAACGGCGTCTTCAACTCCACCTACATGATTTCCATCATGAGCTCGCTGCAGGTGATGGTGCCGGACCGCATGCGGGGCCGGGTCATGGGCTTCTACGGGATGACCTACAACATCATGCCCCTGGGCGGCATGCAGGCGGGCGCCATCGCCAACTTCGTCGGCGCGCCATCTGCCATCGCCATCGGCGGGCTGCTGGTGAGCGCCTTCGCCCTTGGCCCGGCGCTGGTCAACAGCAAGGTGCGCAACCTGGGCGCCCTGGTGGGCCAGGCAGAGGCGGCGCTGGCCGCGTCCCGGGCGACTTCACCCGCTGCGGCCTCCGCGCAGGGGGACAACTAGCCGGTCACGCCGCTGGAGGTGGCAGAGGCCCGGGGAACTATCTCCTTCTTGCCTGGCCTGTTCCCTTCCGGCGCCTGCCTGGTATAAACTGACAGCCACCGGAGTTGCAGTCCCATCAGGAGGTACAGGTATATGGCGGGCCCCAGAATCTCCAGAGAGACCCTGCGGGCGCTGGCGGACATGGCCGGCCTGCGTATCAGCGACGAAAAGCTGGATGAGCTGCTGCCTCAGGTGCAGCGGACGCTCAACAGCATGGCCGAGCTGGACGCTCTGGACCTGAAGGACGTGGAGCCAGCCGTGGTGTTCCTGCCCGGGAGGAGCGAGCCATGACGCGGGCCAGCGAGCTGTGCTTCCTGTCCATCGCTGAGGCCTCGGGGCTGCTAGCCAGCAGGAAGCTTTCGCCGGTGGATCTGGTGCGCGCCCACCTGGAGCGCATCCACCAGACCGATGGCAGGCTGAACTCCTTCATTACCCTGCTGGAGGAGCAGGCCCTGGTGGCGGCGCGCCAGGCCGAGCGTGACATCGCGGCCGGCAGGCATATCGGGCCGCTCCACGGGGTGCCCATTGGCCTGAAGGACCTGTACTACACAAAGGGCGTGCGCACCACCGTCGGCTCCAAAATCCTGGCCGACTTCGTGCCAGACTACGACGCGGCGGTGACCGAGAGGTTCCGCCAGGCAGGGGCCGTCCTGCTGGGCAAGCTCCAGATGCACGAGTTCGCCCTGGGGGCCAGCAGTGAGAACCCGCACTACGGCCCGGCGCACAACCCCTGGAACACCGCCTGCGTCACCGGCGGCTCCAGCGGCGGCTCCGGGTCCGCCGTGGCGGCTGGCCTGTGCATGGCCGCGCTGGGCAGTGACACCGGAGGCTCCATACGCATCCCCGCCGGCCTGTGCGGCATCGTGGGCCTGAAGCCCACCTTCGGGCGCGTCAGCAGGCACGGCGTCTATCCCCTGAGCTGGAGCCTGGACACCGTCGGCCCCATGGCCCGCAGCGTGCGCGACGCCGCCCTGGTGCTCAACGCCATCGCAGGCCACGACCCGCGCGATCCCTCCTCGGCCAACGTGCCCATGGAGGACTTCACCGCCACCCTGGGCCAGGACATCCGAGGCGTGCGCGTGGGCATCCCCAGGGAGCACTTCTACGACATCCTGGACCCTCATGTGAAGTCGGCGGTGCAGCAGGCCGCCCGTGTGCTGGAGGGGCTGGGCGCCGCCGTGGAGGAGACATCCATCCCTGTTCTGGAGTACTGCCTGACTATTTCAGGCACTATCCTGATTACTGAGGCAGCCGAGCTTCACCTGGAGCACCTGCGGGACCGGGCCGACGACATCGGCGCCGACGTTCGCGCCCGGCTGGAGTTGGGCGCCCTGACGCCGGCTACTGACTACCTGAAGGCCCAGCGCGCCAGGGCCGTCTTCAACCGCCAGGTGGCTGAGGCCATGCAGCGCTACGACATCCTGCTGGCGCCCTCGGTCCCCATCGGCGCGCCCAGGATTGGCGAGAGGACGGTGCTGGTCAACGGCAGGGCCGAGCCGGCCCTCAGCCTGCTGTCTCGCCTGACGCGGCCCTTCAACCTGGGCGGCGTGCCCACCATATCGGTGCCTTGCGGTTTCACGCCGGCCGGGCTGCCCATTGGCGTGCAGATGGCCGGCCGCCCCTTCCAGGAGGCGACGGTGCTGCGGGTGGCCCACGCCTACGAGCAGGCCACCGACTGGCACACCCGCAGGCCGCCAGTATAGACCAGTCTATGTACCAGCCGGAGGAATGAAGTGACTTCCCAGACCAGCAGCCAGGGACTTCCGCTCTACGACGCGGCGCGGGCCATGGGCGTGGCCTTTGCCCGGGAGGTGCAGCCTGTGGACAGGACTGTCCAGGCCAACGGCCTGCGCTTCCACTACCTGGAGTGGGGCGACCCGCACAACCCGCCCATGCTCCTGCTCCACGGCTTCGCCCAGACCGGCCACTCCTGGGACTTTGTTTCCCTGGCCTTCTGCGACAGGTTCCGGGTCATAGCCCTCGACCAGCGGGGCCACGGCGACAGCGACTGGGCGCCGGACGGCGACTACTCCATGGAGGCCCAGCAGCGGGACCTGCACGCCATAGTGGAGGCGCTGGACCTGCGAGGCTTCGTACTTATGGGCCTGTCCATGGGAGGCAGGAACTCCTTTGTGTATGCCGCTACCCATCCGCAGCGCGTCAGGGCGCTGGTCATAGTTGACGCCGCGCCCGAGAACCGACGCGCTGGCACGGACAACATCCGCCGCTTCGTGCAGAGCGACGACGAGCTGGACTCGGTGGAGGAGTTCGTGGCCAGGGTGGTGCGCTACAACCCCAGGCGCTCGCCGGAGCAGGTCAGGGGCAGCATCCTCCACAACATCAAGCAGCTACCCAATGGTAAGTGGACCTGGAAGTACGACAAGCGCCTGCGCTCGCCCGACCGGCGCATGGCGCCCGACCCGGAGCTTACGAAGCGCCTGTGGGGCCTGCTGGAGGGCCTCAGGTGTCCTACCCTGGTGGTGCGCGGCGCCGAAAGCGACGTGGTGGCCCTGGAGACGGCGCAGGAGATGGTGCGACGCATCCCGGGCGCACAGCTTGCCACTGTGGAAAGGGCTGGCCACCTGGTCATGGGCGACAATCCGGCGGGTTTCCAGCGGGCCGTTGCCAGCTTCCTGGCGGGGCTGCGCCAGGGCTAGACAGGCGTACAGACTTTCAGTCAGTCCGCCCAGATGCCAGGCCTGCGCCCTCTCTGCACCATCCCCCACCTTGCCGGCCGGCGCCCGCGCCCGCCGCACAGGCGAGGACGTGAGACATTGGCCACCTCCACCGCCCCAGCGCCGCAAGACCTCACCCCTGTAGCCCTCTCTCCGAAATGAAGCTTAACAACTTGAAAGGGTAATTCAGGGCGGCACCATGCCCACTTCCTGGCCCCCTTCCTGGCCTTCCCCCATGGGGGGCAGGGACATGGCCCCCTTCCTGGCCTTCCTCCACAGGGGGCAGGAAGGGTCCTCGCCCCCTTTGGGGGAGAGCCAGAGAGGGGTCATGGTGCCGCCCTGGATTACCCTCTGGCGGCCTGTCAAGGGAGAAGAGTTGGCCGACACCTTCGCGCAGACCTTGGTACTATTCAAGCGTTCGTTAGTACTTTCACAACTGATTGACTGGAGGATGTATAAATTGTTACAATGATTATACTTCGGCATAGCGTAGCTGTATATATACCTAGAGGTTCCACGCTTGAAGAAGTCAGAGGAAGCTTCGGAGGTACCAGAGGTAGTTGTATTGAGGCTACCTCTCTACGTGAGGGTCTTGACTCAGCTCCTGTCCGAGGGCATCAGCGTAGTCAGCTCGCAGCAGCTTGGCGACAGGCTACAGATGACGCCTGCGCAGATCCGGAAGGACCTGAGCTACTTTGGCCGCTTCGGGAAGCAAGGCAGGGGCTACAATGTGCAGTTCCTCCTGAAGGAGCTGAGGCAGATACTGGGGCTGGACCGCACCTGGGACGCCTGTCTGGTGGGTGTGGGCCGACTGGGCCGGGCCATCATCAACTACCCCGGCTTCGCTCCCGAGGGCTTCAACATCGTGGCTGCCTTTGACAGCGACCCCGAGAAGGTGGGCACTAATATAGGTGGCCTGGTTGTCCAGCCCATGGAGCAGATTGCCGAGACTGTCAAGGCCAGGGACATAGCCATCGGCATTGTGGCGGTGCCGGCTTCCCAGGTCCAATCGGTTGTGGACAGCCTTGTAAAGAGCCACATCCGTGGCATCCTGAACTACGCCCCTGCGGCGCCGCAGGTCCCGCCCCACGTTGTCATAAGGAACATTGACCCTGTCCTGTCCCTCCAGTCCATGACTTTCTATCTCTTGCACCACGGGGACTCGTAGCTATTCATACGGCTTGAAATCGAAGGCCAGCCCTGTTCAACGGGGCTGGCCTTGCGGTCTATAGCTGGGGATGCAGGCGTCTGGCACCAACTGGCATGCCATCTGGTGCGTGGTGCACATCGTCATTGGCGGCGCTGCACCGCACCCTGGGCGCTGCGCGTATGTGATGGCAGCTTCTCGCTCTTGCCCTACGAGGGCGGCATGGCCGTGGTGCCCTGGCCACGGCGTGTCCTGCGGTACGCGGCCTTAAGGCGCGCCTGCGCCCGGCGCATGGAGGCCACGGCCCGCTCCAGGTCCATGTCCGCCGACTTGGCGGCGATGCGCTCCTGCGCCCTCTTGAGCGCCTCCTCGGCGCGCTGGACGTCTATCTCCTCCGAGCGCTCGGCAGTGTCGGCCAGTATGGTGACCTTGTTCCCCAGCACCTCCATGAACCCGCCGCTGACCGCCAGGTAGTCCTCCTGTCCATCGGCCTTGACTACCCGGACCTCGCCGGGCTTGAGCAGCGTCAGCAAGGGGGCATGGTGGGGCAGAATGCCCAGCTCCCCCTCCACGCCGGGCGCCAGCACCGACTGGACCTCCTCGGAGTACACCTGCCGCTCGGCGGTCACAATCTCCAGGCGCATAGTAGCCATGTCGTTCCTCCAGGGCCCAGCCCTATCCTCTACCTCGCCTCCACCTTCATGCGCTCGGCCTTTTCCACGGCCTCCTCGATAGGCCCGACCATGTAGAACGCCTGCTCGGGCAACTGGTCGTACTTGCCTTCCAGGATCTCCTTGAAGCCACGCACCGTTTCCTTGATGGGCACGTAGCGGCCCTCCTGGCCCGTGAACGCCTCAGCAACGAACATGGGCTGGGACAGGAACCTCTGTATCCTGCGGGCGCGGGCCACCGTCAGGCGGTCCTCCTCGGACAGCTCCTCGATGCCCAGGATGGCGATGATGTCCTGCAGGTCACGGTAGCGCTGGAGCACCTGCTGAACGCCCCGCGCCACATCGTAGTGCTCCTGGCCCACGATGGACGGCTCCAGGATGCGCGAGAAGGAGGCCAGCGGGTCCACCGCCGGGTACAGGCCCTGCTCGGCGATGGACCGCTCCAGGGCTATCACCGCGTCCAGGTGTCCGAAGGTGGTGACAATGCCAGGGTCGGTGTAGTCGTCGGCGGGCACGTAGATGGCCTGAAAGGAAGTGATGGAGCCGTTCTTGGAGGACGTGATGCGCTCCTGTAGCGCGCCCATCTCCGTGGCCAGGGTGGGCTGGTAGCCCACCGCCGAGGGCATGCGGCCCAGCAGCGCCGATACCTCCATACCCGCCAGGATGTACCGGTAAATGTTGTCAATGAACAGCAGCACGTCCTGGTGGCGCTTCTCCTTGAAGTACTCGGCCATGGTCAGGCCCGTGAGGCCCACGCGGGCGCGGATTCCCGGTGGCTCGTTCATCTGCCCGAACACCAGCACGGTGCTCTTCAGTACGCCCGACTCCTTCATCTCGCGCCAGAGGTCGTTGCCTTCGCGGGAGCGCTCGCCCACGCCGGCGAAAACGGACACGCCCTTGTGCACGGCGCCAATGTTGCGGATAAGCTCCTGGATGATGACCGTCTTGCCCACGCCGGCGCCGCCGTAGGCCCCTACCTTGCCACCCTTGGTGAAGGGCGTGATCAGGTCCATCACCTTCAGTCCCGTCTCCAGGACCTCCACCTTGGTGCTCTGCTCCTCGAAGGTGGGAGGCTTGCGATGGATGGGCCACTTCTCCTCGGCCTCGACCTCCTCCAGGTCATCCAGGGTCTCGCCCAGGGCGTTGAAGAGCCGGCCAAGGGTAGGCTCGCCCACGGGCACGGCCACGGGCGCGCCGGTGTCAACGGCCTCGGTGCCGCGCACCAGGCCATCGGTGGGGCCAAGGGCCAGGCAGCGCACCCAGTTGTTGCCAATGTGCTGCTCGACCTCCATGACGAGCCGGTTCCCGTTGATGTTGGTCTCGACTGCGTTGTAGATGGCCGGCATCTCGTCGGGCGGGAACTCGACGTCCACCACCGTGCCGATTACCTGGGTAATCTTTCCTTTAGCCATCGCTCCTCCTGTGTCAGTGGGCCATGCCAGGCGCAGGCCCGCGAGTCTTGTCAGCTTATCCCTGGACGGCGGCGGCGCCTCCCACGATGTCCAGCAGTTCCTTGGTGATAGTCTCCTGGCGGACCTTGTTCATGAGCAGCGTCAGGTCCGTGACCATGGCATTGGCATTGTCGGTGGCGTTGCGCATGGCCACCATGCGGGCCGACTGCTCGCTGGCCACGCTCTCCAGCACCGCGTGGTACAGCTCCATCTCCACGAACCTGGGCAACAGGGCCGAAAGCACAGCGATGCTCTGTGGCTCGTAGATGTAGCCCACGGCCTGCTGGGGCTGCAACTGGGCCGGCGTCACCGGCAGCAGTGGCTCGACTACGGGCCTCTGCACTGTGGTGCTCATGAAGCGCCCGTAGCATATGTACACCGCGTCGGTCTTCTGCTGCACGTAGTCGTCAATCACCAGACGGGCTATGGGCGTGACGTCGGTGAGAGCCGGCCGGTCGCCCAGGTTGATGAACACGGCCTTGACGTCGCGCCCGTAGCGGACCATGAAGTCCCTGCCCTTGCGGCCCACGGCGATGACGCTCGTCGGCGTGTTCTGGGAAAGGATGAACTGCCCCGCCGTCCTGTTGAGGTTGGAGTTGAGGCCGCCCGTGAGGCCACGGTCAGGTGTGATGTGGATCAGGCTGATGTGCCTGACCTCCCGCCTCTGGAGGAGGGGATGCACGCTATCCTCGCCCATGGGCTGGGCCGCCAGGTCAGCCAGCAACTCCTGCATCCGCTGGGCGTAGGGCCTGCCGCGCAGCGCGGCCTCCTGGGCGCGGCGCATCTTGGACGCCGCGATCATGGACATGGCCTTGGTTATCTTGGCCGTATTGCGCACACTGCGTATGCGCCGCCGTATCTGCCTCAGACTTGGCATGATTGCACCTGGTCAGCTAGTAGCTATCAGCCATCAGCTTTCAGCCCCCACCCCTTGGAGCAAGGGGCTGACCGCTGATAGCCGACAGCTTAATATGGCACGCTGGTCTTGAACTCCTGGATGGACGCCTTTAGCTGCGACTCGATTTCCTCGTTCAGGTTCTTGACCTCCGCGATCTTGCGGAGCACATCGGGGTGATTGGAGGCCATGAACTGGTGGAAGGCCCGCTCGAAGGCGCGCACCTTGGGGATGGGCACGTCGTCCAGGTAGCCGTTGGCGAGGGCGTAGAGGATGGACACCTCCTGCTCCATCTTCAGCGGCTCGTGCTCTCCCTGCTTGAGCACCTCCACGGCGCGCTGGCCGCGCTCAAGCTGGGCGCGGGTGGCCCGGTCAAGGTCGGCGGTGCCGAACTGGGCGAAGGTGGCCAGTTCCCTGTACTGGGCCAGGTCCAGGCGCAGCCTGCCCGCCACGCGCCGCATGGCCCGTGTCTGGGCTGCGCCGCCCACGCGGGACACCGACAGGCCCGCGTTGATAGCCGGCCTGATGCCCGCGTTGAAAAGCTCCGTCTCCAGGTATATCTGGCCGTCGGTGATGGAGATGACGTTGGTGGGGATGTAGGCCGACACGTCGCCGGCCAGGGTCTCGATGACGGGCAGGGCCGTCAGGGAGCCTCCGCCCAGGTCGGCGGAGAGCTTGGCTGCGCGCTCCAGCAGGCGGCTGTGCAGATAGAACACGTCGCCCGGGTAGGCCTCGCGGCCAGGGGGACGCCGCAGCAGCAGCGACATTTGCCTGTAGGCCCAGGCATGCTTGGAAAGGTCGTCATAGACTATGAGGGCGTCCTTGCCCTGGTGCATGAACTCCTCGCCCATGGCGCAGCCGGCGTAGGGGGCCAGGAACTGCATGGGCGCCGGGTCGGAGGCGTTGGCGGCCACGATGATGGTATGCTCCAGGGCGCCGTGCTCCTCCAGCGTGGCCATAATCTGGGCCACGCGGCCGACCTTCTGGCCTATGGCCACGTAGATGCACAGCAGGTCGCCACCCTTCTGGTTGATGATGGCGTCAATGGCCAGCGTTGTCTTGCCGGTGGAGCGGTCGCCGATGATAAGCTCGCGCTGGCCGCGGCCGATGGGCGTCATGGCGTCTATGGCCTTGATGCCTGTCTGCACCGGCGTGTTCACCGACTGGCGCACGGCCACGTTGGGCGCGACGATCTCCACTGGCCGGGTCCTGGTAGCCCTGACAGGCCCCTTGCCGTCAATGGGCCGGCCCAGGGCGTCCACCACGCGGCCGATGAGGGCCTCGCCCACGGGCACCTCCACGATGCGCCCGGTGCTCCTGACCTCGCTGCCCTCCTTCACCGCCGCCTGGTCGCCCAGGATCACAGCGCCGACGCTGTCCTCCTCCAGGTTAAGGGCCATACCCATGACGCCGCCCTCGAACTCCAACAGCTCGTTGTAGGCGACGCCCGAGAGGCCGTGAATCCTGGCGATGCCGTCGCCGGCCTCCACCACCACGCCCACGTCCACCATGGTGAGCTGAGCGCCGAACTCCTCTATCTGGCGCTTGATTACTGAAGCGATGTCCTGGCCTCTGATCGTCATACCTGCCTCCATCTATACCGTGCCGGACCGGGGCGCATCCAGCCCCCTCTCTGGCTCTCCCCCAAAGGGGGCGAGAACAGTCACTTCGGCATGCTCAGGACAGGCCCAAGCCTGTCGAGGGAAAGGGGCCAGAGGCCAGCCCCCTCTCTGACTCTCCCCCAAAGGGGGCGAGAACAGTCCCTTCCCCCTGTGGGGAAAGGGAAGGAAAGGGGCCAAGCCCCCTCGCCCTGGCACCGGCCTGTCCCCTCTAAGCCATACCATCCACCAGGCTGCGACGCAGCGCCTGCAACCTTGTCCTGGTGCTGCCATCTATCACCCGGTCGCCTACACGGGCCACCAGCCCGCCTATGATTTGCGGCTCCACGCGGACCGCGAGCCGTACCTCCTTGCCCGCTACGCCCTTGAGGAACTCGGCTATCTTCCGCCGCTGGCTTTCGTTCAGAGGGACAGCCGAGACCACCTCGGCCCGGGCAATGCCGCGATGGGCGTCCAGCAGGTGCTGGTACTGCTCCTGGACCTGGGGCACTATGGCGGCCAGGTTCCGCGAGGCCAGCAGCGCCAGCAGGTTCACCGCCAGCGGACTGACGGTGCCGCCCAGCGCGTTCCGGATGGCCTCGTGCTTGACAGCGAAGGTCACCTGGGGCGCATCCAGGAAGCGGGCGAAGTCCCTGTCCTCCAGGAGCATGGACAGCGTGGCCAGGTCCTCCGACCACCTGTCCAGCTCGTCCCTTTCCAGGGCTATCTGGAACACCGCCTGGGCGTAACGCCTGGCTGAAGCACTTTTAGGCATCTTCCTACCACGCACCTGAGTTTGGCCGGGGAGCACTCATGGCGCCAGCGGGCCACGTCCGCCGGGCTGCTAGTTCCTGCCGGAATGGGAGCCTTCCTCCAGCACCTGCTCGATGAGCTCCCTGTGGGCCCTTTCATCCAGGGACCGCTGCACTACCCGCTCGGCGGCGGTGATAGCCAGTCCAGCGAACTGGCGGCGCAACTCCTCAATGGCGGCATCGCGCTCCCTCTGGATGTTGGCCTGTGCCCTCTCTCGCTCCGCCTGTATCTCCTGCCGTGCCCTGGCCAGTTCCTCCTCACGGAAACGCTCGGCCACTTCCCTGGCCTGAGCGATGAGGGCCTGGCCCTCGGCGCGGGCGGCCTCTATCTGCTTCTGCATCTCCGCCTGCGTGCGGGCTGCCTCGTCTCGCGCCTTCTGGGCGGCCTCCAGGCTCTCCCTTATGCGATGGGTGCGCCGGTCCATGGCGCCCAGCACCGGCTTGTAAACGAACCGGTACAGCAAGGCGAAGAGGACCAGGAAGCTCAACACCTGGGTAACCAGGCCCGGCAGGTTGATTCCTAGGGCTTCCATGCCTTCTCCTTAAACAGTACACATCTTCTCCATTCTATAAAATCTAGTCCTTTTATAGAATGGCCTCCCCCACAGGTCCCGGAAAGGCGGCCCTAGACGAACTTGATGATAATGGCCACCACCAGGGCATAAATGGCGATAGCCTCGGCGAAGGCGATAGCCAGGATCATGTTGGTCTGGATAGGCCCCGCCGCGTCCGGGTTCCTGCCCAGTGACTCCATGGCCTTGGCCGCCAGCATGCCGATGCCCAGCGCCGGCCCCAGGGCGCCGAGGCCGATGGCAAGGCCCGCCGCAATCTGCCTCAATGCTTCAGCGATGTCTCCAGTCATTCCTGAACTCCTTTTAGTTTGTTGATTCCCGCGCTTGTCCAGGGCGCACGTCTGTCCCCGTAATTTGTACGCCAGGTCTGAAAGTGCCGCGGACTGCGATCAGTGGTGCTCTTCCGCGCCGCCGTGGCTCACTGTCGCCAGGGACGCGAAGACCAGCGTTAGCATGGCGAATATGAACGCCTGGATAACGCCTACGAAAAGCTCCAGTCCCAGGAAAGGAATTATACCCACCAGGGGCACCAGGAAGGCGATGGCGATGAGCAGGACCTCTCCGGCGAAGATGTTCCCGAACAACCTGAAGGTGAAGCTGAGCAGCCGCGCGAACTCGGCTATACCCTCCAGGATGCCTACAAAGAAGCCTATCAGGCCACCCTTGAAGTTAATGTACTTGCCCAGGTGCCCGCCTATGCCCAGGGTGCGCAGGCCCCACCAGTGGACCATGACCATGGCAATCAGGGCCAGGGCCAGGGTCGTATTGATATCGGTGTTGGCGCTGCGGAAGAAAGGCACCAGCAGGCCAGCGGTCTGCCCCGGCTCCAGCTCCTCCTCGTAGTTGGCGGCGGTAACGTCGCTCTGCTTCACCGAGCCGAAGGACAGCAGCGAGATGCCCGCGTCATCGAAAGCCTGGAGGTGAATCTCGCTCAGGTCCGGGTGCTCCTCTCTCTCCTCGGCGTGGTGAATGACCTCCTCGGCGGTCTCCACCTTGCCGATGGTGCCGAAGCCAGGGAGTATGCCCAGCCAGTTGGAAGTCACGATAAAGAGGAAGATAGTGAGGACCAAGGGGAGGAAGCGTCGCGCTCGCTCCGGCCCGGCCACGCTCTCGGCCAGCCGGAGGAAGAACTCGAAGACCATCTCGACGAGGTTCTGGAGCCTTCCAGGGACATCGCTGACCCGCCGGCTCACCAGGTAGCCAATGAGGGCCAGCAGGGCCACCGTGGTCCAGGCGGCCACCATGGTGTTGGTAAGTTGGAACTCGAAGAACTCGCCGAAGCTGAAAAGGACGTTGGTGAGAGGCTCAGCGGCTAGCTGGATATGGCCCAGGGGAGAGCCTATAAAGCCGAGGCCGAACTCACTGCCCAGTGCCCCACCCGCAAGGCCCAGGATAGCGAGGAAAGCAAGAAATAGAACAATGGCCAGCGCTTTGGGGTTCCTGAGAAGCCTAGACACTATCCTTTCCTGTCTCCGTCAGACTTGCCAGGGCTCGCAAGAGTAGCCAGGAGCATGCGGTACATACCGACGGCAGCCACCGCCAGGCCGGCGAACAGTCCCAGCAGCGTAAACAGCGGTTCCATGCCCAGCCTTCGGTCCAGCCACAGCCCGGCAAAGGCGCCCCCGCCAATGCATAGCGCCACGAACCAGCCTATGCCCACCAGCCGGAGTACGGTGCCCAGTCTACTCGTCCCCATGCGGGCCCCTCCGGAGCTTGTTCATTATATCACAAAAGAAAAAAAGGGGTCAATTTGCGCCAGAAGGGGGAGCCTTTCGCAGATTAGTTGGTAGGTCCTGGTAGTAAGGCTTCCTCACCCCCTGTGGCCCCCCTTGCCAAGGAGAGATTAAGAGGGGTCGAGATGGCAGCACCTGCTAACTTGTTGTAGGCTCCATGCGTATGGGTATGGTTGACAGCGTTTTCAGGGCTATGATATAGGAATTCTGCTTATCATTGTAATCTTTTCTCACTATGTCCTGTGCTCCGCCTGACATAGCTCGCTGGGGGGCCAGGACGTGACTTCAGCCGTGGCATGGGCAGGACGGCAGGACCAGGTCCGCGGACGGTGCTCGTCCGTCTGGCGCTTGTGCTAATCGTAGGCCTCGCCAGCGTCGCCTGTGGCAAGTCGAAGCCTCCGGGCAGCGTGGCGGAGAGCGGTCAGCCTGCGCCCACCGCAAGCTCTGCGATCGGAGCAGCTCTCCAGGTCCAGCCTGGTGACTCCTCTGGCGTGGTGGCCCAGCGCCTGGTGGGGGCCACAGACCTGAAGCAGGCGGTGGAGGCTACCCGGGAGGCCCTGGCCAGGGGCGGTATCCCCACCATGGAGGGGGGCACAGTCGTTGCCCAGGCTGTCGGCCCCCGGACATCCTCCTACGCCCTGCCCATCGAGGCGTACCACCTGGCCATGGAGGCCAGGCACAGGACGACGGCAGGCCGACTCACCCTGGCCCAACTGGGGGACATGCTGCGTGACTTCGGCTGGCCCTTCCCTCCCGGCACTAACCCCGGCCAGCAGCTAGTGCAGTTCTTGAGCATCTGGGTCACCGAGTCCCGGATGGACCCCGAGAATCCTCACAGCTTCACCCCGCTGTTCCTGGCCGAGATGGCCAGGCGTCAGGACCCGCCCGTGGACCTGGCCGCTGGCTCCTACAGACCGGAAGAGTTGCGGCTCACGCTGCTGGAACTGCAGCTCTTTACCGCCGCCTTCGAGCGGGCCGTGGTGACCAGGACTGCCCATATGCCAGCTACCAGGGGAGGCTGGCAGTTCGTCCGGGTGGCCCACGCCCAGGCAGACCCCTGCTCGCAGTTCAAGGACTGGCTGAGTTCCACTTACGGCGATGTGACCAAAGCCGTGGCGGAAGGCGCCAACATAGCCCTGGGCGAGGGCGTAGGACGGGGGCTGGAGAAAGGGGTGAGCAGCCTGGGACTTAACGGCGAGACCTTCGGCCAGGGGCTGTCAGTCCTGGCAATCATCGCCCGGATACACAAGCTCATCATCCTCTACAGCAACATACAGGTGGAGGTAGTGGTGGAGTCCCAGAACCCCACTCACAAGCCAGGCCCCGATGAGGCGGACAAGGTGGCGGCCTTCACCGCCCGCGCGGGCATCAGCCAGAAGGACTGGGAGGCCTATCAGCAGGCGTTTACTTCGTCGGACTTTGTCCGCGCCCTGCGCGATTGTGCTGGCGTGGCTGGCCTGCCCACACTGACCGACATTGGCGATATCGCCAGGGAAGCAGCGACCTGGCGCGTGGAGTGGCTGTGTGTCGAAGGCTGTCCCGAGCATGCTGCCCCTCAGATACGCCCAGAGGAGTTCACTCACCTGGGCCAGCTACAGATGGACCTGGAGCAGAGCCCGGACGCGCCTTACTACGCCTCGGCCACCATCTTCTTTGACATCACGTCGGAGAAGGCGCCGGGCCACGCAGGCCCCGAGAAGCAGGCCAATGTCAAAGTCAGGGCAGAGGTGGAGACCAGCAGTCCGCCCACGGTGGGCAGTCTGGTCAATGCCATCAAAGGTGGACAGGCCGCCGCCGCGGCAAACCCCATAGGGGCCATCCTTGCCCTGGCCGACGTCCTTACCGAGGTAGCCGGAGGCTGGTTCCAGGAGATGGTGCAGCCCAAGAACTACGCTACCCTGGTTGTAAAGTACCACGAAGCCGGGGGCCGCTGGACTGGCACCATCACCTACACCGAGACCACGCACACCCTCATGGAGAGCCAGGGTGACAGGGGAGGGTCCAGGAGCGAAAGCACGGAAACTCTCACGGTGCGGGTGACGCTGGGCGAGAGGAGCAGGAGGTCGCCGACCAGGGGGCCATATTCGCTATGGTCAAGGCCAGCGTGACCGGTGAGTACTCCATGCAAGGTTCTCTCAGCGGCTGGAGCACTACTGTCTGCTCTGTACTGGGAGAGGTCCGCCTGGACGCCAGCGGTGAAAGGCACATGAGCGGCTTGGGAGCGGCGGAAGGGAGAATCAATATCAATGTAGCGCCGGGGGGCGCCTACTTTATTGGAGGTGGCTCCGACGCATCTTTCCCGGCGGAGGGACAGAGCACCAAGCAGGGCGAAATCTGTCATAACGACGGGACGGGTTGGAAGGTAGTGACGATAACGGAAACTGTGCCTCTGGGCCCCATGTTGATGGGGATGTACCTACCCCCCACTATTGGCGGGCAGATAGACCCCCGGCTTCCCAACTCGCTGCGGGGTTCGAAGACAGAGACCTTTAGAATGGGGGATTCCACCAAGACCACCACCATTACCTGGGACCTCAGGCGGAACTAGAGCGCGAGGGCCAGAAGGAGGGTCCAACGTGAATCGTCTGAAGATATAGGTCCTGGTCACGACGGCAGCTACCACCGTTATGGGTCTGGCCTGTGGCGGCGGGGGCGGCTCCCAGGCCGCGCCAACTGCCACTCCCGTACACGCCACCAACGTGGCCGCCTCTGACTGGTGCTCTGAAGGGCAGTTGTGGACGCCTGCTGTGTCCGCGGCCTCTGGAGGGCAGGTCCAGTCAGCCAGGATCGAAGGCGTCGTCGAGTTCAAGGGCAAGAATTACTGTAAAGCCGCCTACGAAGTAGTTACCGGTGGGCAGAAGGCCCGGTACAGCTACTACTTCAGCCAGGACTCCACGGACATATGGGCCGTCATAGACATCGGCGGCCAGGTCCAGGAGATGCATTTGAGCGGGGGCAATTAGGGCTGGAAGGCAATGCGCCTGGTTGGCCCCCATGTCCGCGCTCCTTCAGGCTGACGAAGCGCTCTGGTCCGCCTCCACGTGGCCCAGAAGCCACTATGGCCAGCACGGGCCTGCAAGAGCATACAAAAGAGGCCCCGACTCTGGAAAAGTCGGGGCCTCTTTTTGTCAGGTGTCAGGCTGTGTGGCCGGGCTGGATGGACAGCTAGCCCTTCTTCTCCTCGCCCAGGTCCTCCAGGTTCAGGGTGTCAATAAACTCCTGGAAGGCGGAGAGGCTCTTCAGTTCCTCCTCGCGCAGTGGGCGAGCGCCCTCGCTGGCATCCTCGTTGGGCATGATGGGCTTGCCGGTCTCCATGTCCATCCGGACTCCCGCCTTCTCCAGCACGGCGTCTTCCACGTATATAGGGGCCTGGGCGCGCACCGCCAGGGCGATGGCGTCGCTGGGACGCGAGTCCACCTCCATGGTGGTGCCGTTCTGCTGCAGGACTATCTTGGCGTAGAACGTGTCGTTGTTCAGGTCGGAGACGACGACATGGCTGACAGTGGCCCCAAGGGTGGCGATGACCGAGCGCAGAAGGTCGTGGGTCAGCGGGCGCGGCACGGAGACGTCCTGAAGCTTCAGGGCGATGGAGTCCGCCTCGGACGGGCCGATCCAGATGGGCAGGTAGCGGTCCGAGTCCTTGACTCGCAGTATTACCACCCGCTGGTAGTTCATCAGGCTAACACGTATGCTGTCAATTACCATTTCCAACATCGGCCCAGTCCTCCTTGCCAGCCTTCGACTTCATTGTACGGTCAAGGTATACCTGTGTCAACGTAACCTCCAGTCCTCCCGGGCCCGCAAAGCGCCCCCCTATGCCCGCCTTCGCTGCCGGGGTATACCTCTTCTCTTTCTCTTCTTTGTCTGTAAACGTGGGCCGTGGCTGCAGGCCTCTTGTGAGGCTGGCCAGTTCTGGCAGGCTACCTCACCGCGAAGGCCGGGCTGCTGGCGGCCTGTGCGGATGGCCTCGGCCATGGCGCTCCTGGTCCGAAAGCTTCTGACTTGGCCCTCCTGTACTGTTCCCCGGACAGCCCGCTCCTGGCGGCACCCGGGGCCTTGCTCGCTCGTGGACTTCCCCGGCGTTTTTCACAAAACGGATAAACCCGTTCTTCACTATCTAAACTTGCTGGGAAGCGATGCTACGGATGCGCTTCTCAAGCTGTGAGCGCGGCATGAGCACCCGCCGCTGGCAGCGCAGGCACCGCATGCCGATATCCGCTCCGACGCGGACAACCTCCCACTGGTAGCCCCCACAGGGATGGGCCTTCTTCAGCGCCACCACGTCCCCCAGCTTCAGCTCCACTACCATCCCTTGCCTTCCTCATCAAGAATACGGTTTATCTCGTCCCGCAGATTCTGGGCGGACTTGCGGGCGGCCCTGGCGAAGCTTGCCCGCTCCCGAGAGGCGTAAATGATGCTTCGTGAAGCGCTGATTATAAGCCCCGCGCCATTTTCCCCTGCCCCGGCCTTCACCGACTTCTGCAGGTCGCCGCCCTGGGAGCCGATACCTGGCACCAGCAGGGGCATGCCGGGACACAGCGCCCTGATGGCCCTAAGCTCCTCAGGATAGGTCGCGCCGACCACCAGGCCGGCGTTGCCATGGACGTTCCACTCCTGGGCGCGTCGCGCCACCCACTGGTAGAGTGGCGCATCGCCGCTCTCGCCCGACAGCCTCAGGTCCTGGAACTCCCTGGCACCAGGGTTGGACGACCGGCACCACACGAATATGCCCCGGTCCCGGTACTGGAAGAAAGGCTCCAGCGCCTCGCCGCCGGCGTAGCAGTTGACGGTGGCCGCGTCGAAGCCCCACACGTCGAAGAGCGCCCTGGCGTAGTGGGTGTTGGTGGACGCGATGTCGCCACGCTTGCCGTCGCCCAGCACTATCACCCCCGGGGCCTGTTCCCGCGCCCAGGCCACGGTCCCTTCCAGGGCACGCAGCCCCTCCAGCCCCAGGGACTCGTAAAAGGGCAGGTTGGGCTTGTAGGCGCAGACCAGGTCTCCCGTGGCGTCTATGATGGCCTTGTTGAACTCCAGCACATCGGGCACGGGCATGAGGGCCGGGTCGGGGTCCAGCCCCACGCACAGCAGGCTCCGGTTCTTCAGGGAAGCGGCATTCAGTCGCTCAAGGAAGGCGCTCAAGGCAACTCCTGGAAGCCTGGTTGGCCGCCTGCCTCCATGCTGAAGGCCCTGGCTTGCCACTGCCCAGCTTCTGTAGTGTAATCTGACGCAGACCACAGTTTATACATGGGTTGCCGCCAGAGGCAAGTCGTTGCAGGACATCGCTGGAGACTATATGGAACTGGACAGGACACTGAAGCAGGCAACTTTCGTGAAGCGGCTGAACCGCTTCTCCGCCCTGGTGGTATGCGACGGGCGCGAGGTGCTGGCCCACGTCGCCAACTCCGGCAGGCTGAGGGAGCTGTTGTCGCCTCACAACCAGGTCTTCCTGTCGCACGCGGTCGTTAAAGGGCGACAGCGCAAGACGGCGTACACGCTGGCCCTGGTGGAGGTGGGCGGAGTGCTGGTATCGGCGGACGCGAGGCTGCCGCCGGCGCTCCTGCGGGATGCCATCCAGGCAGGACGGCTGCCGCCCTTCGCTGGCTATGAAAAGGTGTCCACGGAGGTGCCTTTGGGCGATAGCCGCGTGGACCTGCTGCTTTCCGGAGGCAAAGGGTCTTGCTACATCGAGGCCAAGTCCGTCACACTTGTGGAGGGCGGCGTTGGCCTGTTCCCTGATGCCCCCACCTTGCGCGGACGCAAGCACCTGCGCTCCCTCGCGGAGGCCGTCCGCGCGGGGCACCGCGCGGCGGTGGTCTTCGTCATCCAGAGGCCCGATGCCGTGGCCTTCGCCCCCAACGAGGCCGCCGACCCGCTGTTCTGCCAGGCGCTGAGGCAGGCCATCCAGCAAGGGGTGGAGGCATACGCCTGCAGGTGCCACATCACCATGCGCCAGGTACAGGTGGCCGACCTCGTCCCCGTCCACGTGGCCCCAGACACCATCATACAGGCCCTCGACAGTGTGTAGTCCCATGCATGACAGCGCGGACCTGGCCCGGCAACTGCTGGACATCTACGACAGCCTCTTCGCCCGCTACGGCCCCCAGCACTGGTGGCCCGCCGAGACGCCCTTGGAGGTGATGGTCGGCGCCGTGCTGACCCAGTCGGCGGCCTGGAGCAACGTGGAGCGGGCCATCGCCAACCTCAAGAGCGCCGGCGCCCTGTCGGCGCGCGCCATCCGCGAGTTGCCGCAGGAGGAACTGGCACGCCTGGTCCGGCCCAGCGGGTACTTCAACCTCAAGGCCAGGAAGCTCAAGGCGCTGGCCGAGTACCTGGGACGGCGCTTCAACGACGACCTGGACGCCATGGCCGGCGAGGCCCTGGACACGCTGCGGCGGGAGCTGCTGGGGGTGTACGGCATCGGCGAGGAGACGGCGGACGACATACTGCTCTACGCCGTGGGCAAGCCGTCCTTTGTAGTTGACGCCTACACCCGTCGGCTGTTCCATCGCCTGGGGCTGGCGCCGGCCCGGGGGCCGTACGCTGCCTATCAGTCCCTTTTCATGGACCATCTGCCGGCCAGCGTGGCCCTGTTCAACGAGTACCATGCCCTCATAGTGCGCCACGGGAAGGATGTATGCAAAAAGCAGCCGGTGTGTGACGGCTGCTTCTTGCTGGAGGTATGTCCTGCGGGCAAAGCATGGACAGGTAATATCTGATTTTAGCCCGTGGCCGCGCCACGGTGGGCAGGTCAGGCGGTGGCCCTGGCCAGGCTGGGCACTGGGCTGGTGTCGCCCTCGTTCTGCACCGGCTTCGGGCAGGCTTGCTTCGGGGCCTCGGCTATGACCGGGTCCTGGGCGGGCCTCTCTTCCGTGGCCGCGATGGGCAGCCGGATGACCACCTCGGTGCCTGCGCCTTCCTCGCTGTTGACGGCGATCTCGCCTCCCAGCCGGGTCACGATCCTGTGGCAGACGAACATGCCCAGCCCGTTGCCCTTTCCGGGGTCTTTGGTGGTCAGGAAGGGTTGGAACATCTGCGCCAGCACGTCCCTGGGAATGCCGGCGCCCGTGTCCCTGACCGTGGCGACCACGTGCTCGCCCTCTCGGGAGCAGCGGAGGGTAATCCTGCCTCCCGCCGGGGTGGCGTCAATGGAGTTCATGATGAGGTTCACAAATACCTGCTGCAACTGGTTCGCCACGCCCTCCACTGGCGGCGTGTTCTCGTACTCCCTTTCTATGCCAATGCCTTTGCTGATGGCCTGCTTACCCACCAGGTCCGCGGCGATTTCCATGGCGTCGCTGACCTTGACCAGCTCCACCGAGGTATTGGGCCGGGAGTAAGCCAGCAGCTCCTGGACGATGGTGGTCACGCGCCTGGTGGTCTCGTAGATGCTGTTGACGTGCTCTATGGCACGCTCGTTCTTGAAGTAGCGGTCTGAGTTGCGCATCAGCAGCTCGGCGCGGCCTGCCGTGACCGTCATGGCGTTCTTGACCTCATGCACGACACTGGCGGCTATGATGCCCACCGATGCCAGCTTCTCGGACTGCACGACAAGCTGGGCCTGCGCTTCCTGCAGCTCGGCCAGCTTCGCTTCAAGCTGCTGGGACAGCTCCAGGCTGCGGGTAGTCTCCTCCACGCTGCGGCGGAAGGCGTGGTAGGCCAGGGCCAGCGGCACCACGAGCAGCAGCACTGTCCAGACAGCCACGTGCGTGACCAGCAGCGCGGCGGCGAAGCCCAGGACCAGGGCGCCGCCTTCCTGCACCAGGTCAATGGCCCACGTCTCTTTCCACTGCTTCCAGAAGACCATGCCCTTACGCAGAGTGACCATACCGGCCATGAGGACAATATTGGTGAAGTGAAGCACCGCGCCCGCCACCAGGGCAACTGCCACGGTCTGCCACTGGAACAGCGGCCCGCTCATACCATCTGCCTGGAGCGCCCAGAACACCATGCCGGCGGCCCCCGCCATGACGGCGCTGACACCAGCGTTGAAGAGAACGGCCCTCAGCGGACGATGGTTGAGCAGGTCAGCCCCGGCCAGCCCCAGCGCGCCGGCCGCGGCCGCCTGGGCGGGGTGCAGCAGCAGCAGTCCCATGAACAGCGGTACTGTGAAGAGGGATGCCTCGGCCTGAGGGGAGAGCCTGAAGGGGTAGCGTGCGCCTAGGAACACCAGGCCGGCTACCAGTACCACCAGCAGCCCCAGGGAAGCGTCCCACTGCACATGCCAGAGCTGTACGGTGGCTGCCAGGACGGCCGCCGCGGCCAGCGAAACCGTTGTAATGTACAGTCGAGTACGTATCTCTATGGCCATTTGCGGCCTCCTGAGGTGCGGCACGTGACCACTTTCTGCCACTCAGCCAGCTTGTGCCTGACTCCCACGCGCCGCATCAGAAAACACTACCCTACCCTTCGCCTCGCCACCCCTGGCTAGTAGTCTCCCAACGAAAGGGGCCTGATTCTCCCGTTCAGATTGATGGGCTTGCCGCTGATGGTGCTGTTGGACTCGCCGGTATAGACGGCCACCAGCTTATTGTCCAGGTACACCTTCACCCTGACCGGGAACTGCTCGTCCGCATTCACCGAAGCCTTGACGTGCAGCCTGTTGCCACCCTTCTCGTAGGTGGTCACGCTGGTCCTGGTGTGCATCGTGCGGTCGCAGCCATCCAGCACGTCCGCCGACTCACCTATGAACCTGTAATTGCTGTCCCTGGGGACCTTGACTTCGACCTCTATGGGATTGTCTATGGAGCAGGTGTACGGCTCCGGCCACTCGATCCAGATGTTGACCCTGTGCCCGTCCACTCTGAGCTCCGGGTCAATTCCACGCCAGAGTATGCCCGCGTTGGTCACGGGCACCGCCAGGCTGAACACCAGCAGTATGAAGGGCAACGGCAGTATCCACTTCAGCTTACGCATGTTCAAAGACCTCTATCTCCTTGAATCTGGCCTGGCCCGCCTGGGGCCAGGACATCACGGGCGCATCCCTCTGTCGGGTGTGCAAACGGGGTGAAGGTGTGCGTTCCGTTTGTATATGATTGTGACAGAGTTTGAAGATGCCTTCCCCGTAGGGCTCACCAAAACCCTCTGGGTATGGCTTGCCCCAGGGCATGGGTGGGTGAGTAGGTGTTTCCCCTACGTGGGTAGCCCCTGGTCAGGGCTGGGAGTCCGGGTGGAGGTTACCTACCTTCCCATAGGTGCAGGCCCATGACACCTGTGGGTGCAGCCACCAGGGGCACCTGGGAAATCAACGTCGGCACCTATGGCCGCGTGTCCGATGTCAGCGGCTGCTCGGGCGCGTCCAGCACCAGGATGCTGTTGACCTTTATGATGAGGTACACTTCCTGTCCCCTGCGTAGCTCCAGGTCTCGAAGCGCGCTGGCAGTGATCTCCGCCACCAGGCAGGTGCCCACGTCGGCGTACACCAGCGCCCGCGAGTCGGCGACGTGGATGTCACGGATGGTGGCCGGGACTATGTTCCGGGCGCTGGTGCGGGGAGGCACGTCCAGGGCCAGGATAACGTCGCCGGCGCGTATGGACACCATGACGCGCTGGCCGGGCTGCCGCCGGACATCTCGTGCCACCAGGCGTGCGTTGCCGACAGCTAGCTCCGTCAGCCCTTCAGCTCCCCACTGGGCCAGTACCTGGGCCTCCAGCAGGTTCTCGAAGCTGGCATAGTCCGCCAGGGCGTGGACGCCCGGATGCACCAGCACCTGGAGCGGGTTCCCCCGGGCGATGGCCTGGCCCCTGGAGAGCACCAGCGTGTCCTGGGCCAGCGCCACTACTTCCGAGATGGAGTGGGACACGTAGAGCATTGGGGTGCGTAGCTCCTGCCACACCCGCTTGAGGTAGCCCAGGATGATGCCCCGGAAACCGGCGTCCAGGGATGCCAGGGGTTCATCCAGCAGGAGCAGGACAGGGGATGTAGCCAGCGCCCTGGCCAGCGCCACCCTCTGGCGCTCGCCTCCAGAGAGGTCGCGCACTCCCCTGTCTAGCAGCCCTGAAAGCTGGAACAGGCCAATCAACTGCTCCGGGTCGGTCTTGCGGCGCTCCCTGGGGGTCAGCTTGTAGCCGTAGAGGATATTGGACAGCACGCTCATGTGCGGGAACAGGGCCGCGTCCTGGAAGACGTAGCCGAAGCCGCGCTTTTCTGGCGGCATGTCCACGTGCCGGGCCGAGGAGAACACAGGCCGGCCCAGGACTTCGATCTCCCCAGCGTCGGGCCTGGCCAGCCCGGCGATGCAGTTCAGCAGCGTCGTCTTGCCGCTGCCCGACGGGCCGAAGATAGCCGTTATGCCCGACTGGAACTCCGCCTCGCAGTCCAGGCTGAACCCCCGATAGTGCTTGACCAGCTTGAAGTGCAGCAGGGGTGCGCTCATGGGGCAATGACCTCTGATGGAGGCCGCCGGCGTGGCCCCGTCATTCCCTGCGCCGCTCCAGCAGCCAGTTGTGCAGCAGCAGCGTCGCCACGGCCAGCCCGATGGAAACAGCGATGAGGCGCAGCGCGGCCTCGGTGTCCCCCAACTGGACACTGGAATAGATGGCCAGGGCCAGGGTCTGCGTCCTCCCCGGGATATTCCCGGCTACCACTATAGTAGCGCCAAACTCGCTCAGGGCGCGCACGAACCCAAGGAGCACCCCGGCCAGAATGCCCCTGTAGGCCAGCGGGACAGTAATGGTCAAGGCCACGCGCCAGAAGCCAGCGCCCAGGCTGCGCGCCGACATCTCCAGGCGCTGGTCCACTCCACCCATGGCCACCATTATGGCGCGGGCCATGAGCGGAAAGGAAACGACTGCCGAGGCCAGCGCCGCCGCCACCCAGGTGAAGACAAGCTCCACGCCTAGCAGGGCATGGAGCGGCCCCCCCACCGGCCCACCCCGGCCCAGGACCAGCAGCAGCATGTAGCCTATAGCCACAGGCGGCAGCGCCAGGGGCAGCGACACCAGTATGTCCAGCACCAGCCGCCCGGGCACCTTCCGCTTCACCAGCAGCCAGCTCACCGCCAGGGCGAAGGGGAGGTTGATGAACGTGGCGACCGTCGCCACCTGTAGGGTCAGGCCCAGTACCGAAAGACTCACGGACGTACAAAGCCGTGCCTGGTGAAGATTTCCATGGCCGCCGCGCTTTGCAGGAAGCGGA
>DAOUAM010000105.1:0-19684 GCA_034433305.1 Dehalococcoidia bacterium
GCCGCTGGGCGCTGTGTGTTGGTGTTTTCGAGTACCCCATCTGGCCCATGTATAATGTAGACAGGATCGCTGCCTGGGACGAGCGGCCCGATGCCAATGGCAACCTGAACGGCATCAACAACGTCCGCAGCATCAAGTTGAAGTAGCACTCTGACACACCTGCCTTGAAGGACTGAATGCCAGGTGCCCGGGCCACGCTGGCCTGGGCACCTGGCGGCACCACGCCTGTGGCTGGGGAAGACGACAGAGAGGGGGAAGTCAGATGCACCGTTTTATACTGAGGCGCTTCGTATTTGGTGTCTTCACGCTGGTGGGGGCCACGCTGATAACCTTCGCCCTGTCCAGGATGGCGGGCGACCCGAGGCTGCTGTACGCCCAGGAAGGCGGCTACGGCCTGACCCCTGAGCGTTACGAGGCCCTGGGCAGGGAGCTTGGCCTGGACAAGCCTCTCATATGGCAGTACGGCGTGTGGCTGGGCAACATCCTGAGAGGGCGCTGGCAGGAGAGCCTGCTGGACAGGAAGCCCGTCATCGGAAAGATACGGGAGCGCATCCCCATCACCCTGAGGCTCGGGCTGGCGGCCTTCATCTTCTCACTGGTGCTGGGAGTGCCGCTGGGGGTGCTATCGGCGGTCAAACGCGCCACCATATGGGACTATATAGGCCGGGGGTTCGCCCTGCTGGGCCAGGCCCTGCCTTCCTTCTGGGTAGGCATAATGGGCATCCTTATATTTTCCGTGCAGTTCCGCTGGTTCCCCACGGGCACCCTGGGGGAGGGGTTATCCATCAAGCACTACATCATGCCCACGGTGGCGCTGGGCTGGCTGCCGGCCGCCAGCTACCTGCGTCTGGTGCGCTCGGCCATGCTGGAGGTGCTGGACTCGGAGTTCATAAAGCTGGCCAGGGCCAAGGGTGTTGCCAGCCGCACAGTCATCTGGAAGCACGCCTTCCGCAACGCCCTCATACCTCCTCTGACCCTTTCAGCCCTCATCCTGACGGGCTTCATCACCGGCTCTGTGGTGACAGAGACGGTGTTCTCCATTCCGGGTATGGGGCGGCTGGCCTATGACGCCATTGTGAACAACGACTTCCCCATCATGGTCGCCAACGTGCTGGTGTTCACCGCACTGTACGTGGTGATGAACTTCACAACCGACGTGCTGTACGCCTATATAGACCCCAGAATCAAGTATGCGTAGGTGAGCCATGGCGCAGGCAGAACTCTCCGCCGAACTTACTCGAGTAAGGACTCTTGGAGCCGAGAAGAGCATCCTGGCCAAAGTCTGGTATATCCTGCGGCGCTGGCCTGTCATCCCCCTGGTCATACTGGCCGCGCTGGTCTTTGCCGGCATATTCGCGCCGCTGCTTGCCCCACATAGCCCCTATGTGGCGATAAACGATAACAGGAACCTGCCGCCGGTCTGGTACAAGCCGGTGCTGGTATCGGTAAAGGACGCCACGGACCCGTTCCCCAAGCCGGTCAGAACCTTCGAGGAAGCGGCGGCGGTGCTCCTCAACCGGCCTGACCTCAAAGACCCGGCGGCGGTCACCGCCGCGCTGGAGCAGGCAGGCTACAGGGTCAAGGTCCAGACGCCCACCTGGGACCATATCCTGGGCGCCGACCAGTTGGGGCGCGACCTCCTCAGCCGCGTCATCTACGGGGCGCGCATCTCCCTCCAGGTGACCGCCATTTCCCTGGGCAGTGGCCTGCTGGTGGGCGTCACCATGGGCCTCATAGCAGGCTACTTCGGCGGCTTCATTGACGAGGTGCTGATGCGCATCACGGACCTCTGGCTTGGGCTGCCCTTCATCCTGGTGGCCATAGTGGTCGTCATAACGCTGGGGCAGACGCTCATCATCCTGTACGCGCTGCTGGCGCTGCTATCGTGGACGCCCTTCGTCCGGAATGTCCGTGGGGAGGTGCTGTCCCTCAAGACCAGGGACTACGTGGCCCTGGCCAAGGTAGCGGGCGCCTCTACCTTCCGCATCCTGCTGTGGCACCTGCTGCCAGGCGTCATCAACACGGTGATAGTCATTGCCACGCTGCGGGTCGGCCAGCTTATCCTGACCGAGGCCACTCTGAGTTTCCTGGGCGCCGGCATCCCGCCGCCGACTCCAGCCTGGGGCGCCATGGTCGCCGATGGCCGCGGCTACCTCAACGACGCCTGGTGGGTCGCCTTCTTCCCAGGCGCGTGCATCTTCCTGGTGGTCATGTCCCTGAACTTCCTGGGTGACTGGCTCAGGGACCGCTTCGACCCCCGGCTGAGGCAGTTGTGAGCAGGGACAGAGGAATCAAGGAGGTCAATGACGCGTTGCTGGTGGCCTGGCCCTTCAGGCTGCCAGCAACGCCACAGGGGAACACGACCAGCGAGGCCGGGCAGGTTTGTCCGATTCTCCCGTGCGCACAGTCAACTACTCGCCGCTCAGGCTTGTTTGATTGTAAAGGATTTGGCCTATGATGAAGATGTTTCAGCTATTCATCCCCTCTGAACGCACCTGCGCCCTGGTTGCCTGCGCCCTCCTGTCCAGCATCCTGGTGGTCATGGTACTGGTAGCCTGCGGCGTCAAGGCCGGCGAGCGCAGGCCGGCCAGGCCGACGCCGGTGGAGCAGTTCCATCGCACGCCCGTGTCCGCGCTGGAGCAGACGCGGGTGGACATCATCAAGACCGATACAGGCTGCAGGGCGCAGCCCGCCGATTTGAAGTTCACCAAGAACCAGCGCGTCAACCTCGCCATCCAGATCCCCGCCGAGATCGCCGAGGGCGAGACCAAGTCCCTGATACTGAGAGGGGAGAAGGTCCAGGCCACCTATAGCATCCCGGGGCTACAGATAACGGGCGCTGCCGGGGCCTTCTTCAACACCGATAAAGTTGACCTGACCATCGAGTCTGGCTCCAGGCCGTCTTTCCAGTTCACCGTGGCCAACGCCGGCCAGTTCGACATCCTGTGCAACGGGGCAAAGATAGGCACCCTCACGGTCACCGAGTAGCGCCAGCCTCGCCTCGCCCGCTGCCCCCGGCCCGCCTGACAATGGCAGCAGTCCCGTGTCTGCCTGCCTCATAGTACACATGGGCGGGTTGTGGCTGTGTGACTGTGCCCCATTCCCTCGACAGGCCCGGGCATGGCCCTGACCTTCCCCCAAAGGGGGCAGGGACTGTCCTCGCCCCCTCTGGGGGAGAGCCAGAGAGGGGGCTGGCCTTACCACCGGCGCGGCGCCAATGGGCATCACATCCCCTGCTAAGGGATAAGACCTGACTTCGGACATGCCCTCTCAGGAAACACCCCTGAGACCGGCCCCTGCATTGCCATGGGAATAGGCCTGTCCGTTCCATTCCTGGCATGCACTCAGCCTGAAGACCCTCCAGGCGCAGTTGATATGTGGGGAAAGGCGCCGATAGGGCCGGCGCTAGCGCGGCAGAGTAAGCTTCGACACCGTGTCGTCGCTGGTGTTGGACACCCAGAGGGACGCCCCATCGAAGGCCAGGCTGGCAGGGGCCGCGCCTACAGGGTAGGTGCCCAGGACCTGCCCATCGGCGCTCAGCCGGGACACAGTGCCATCCCCGCTGTTGGCGACCCAGATGTGGCTACCGTCGTAGGCCAGGGCAAAGGGCAGGTGGCCCACCGGGTAGCGCCCAAGCTCCTGGCCGTCCCTGGCGAGCTTGCTCACCGTATCCTCTCGCCAGTTGGCGACCCAGATGTTGCTCCCGTCCGAGGCGAAGGCAATGGGTACGTCGCCCACCGGGTAAGCGCCCAGGGCCTCGCCGCTCAGGGACAGCCTGGTCACCGTATCGTTGTGAGCGTTGGCCGCCCACATGGACTCGCCATCGAAGAACAGGTCAATGGGCGCAACGCCCGTGTTGACGTTGCCGGCGCTCTGGCCGTCCTTGTCCAGCCTGGTGGCGAAGTGCTGCACATAGGAGGCGGCCCAGATATAGGTGCCATCGAAGGCCATGGCCTCGGGTATCTCGCCCACCTTGAAGGTGCCCAGCGCCTGGCCGTCCAGGCCCAGCCTGGACACCGTGCCATCCAGGGCATTGGCGACCCAGACATGCCGGCCGTCGAACACCAGCGGGACGGGTGCATCGCCCACGGGGTAGGTCGCCAGGGTGGCCCCTTCCAGCGTCAGCTTTGACACCGACGCGTTGTTGGGATGTGCCACCCATACGGAGCCGCCATCGAAGGCCATGTCGCCGGGGACGAGGCCCAGGTGGAAGGTGCCCAGGTAGCTGCCGTCCAGGGCCAGCCGCGACAGCGTGGCATCGCCACGGTTGGCTACCCAGATGTGCCCCAGGGCGAAAAGCACCGCCGAGGGCAGCGTGCCGACCCTGTAGGTGCCCACCGTCTCACCCTCCAGCGTCAGCCGTGACACGGTGCCGCTGAAGGTGTTGGACACCCAGATGTGGCTGCCATCGAAGGCCAGGCCCCTCGGCCCCTGGCCCACCGGGTAGGTGCCCAGCACCTGGCCGTCAAAGGACAGTCTGGACAGGGTGTTGTCCCCCTGGTTCGCTACCCAGACCGAGGCGCCGTCAGAGGCCAGGGCCACGGGCTGAAGGCCCACACGGTGCGGCCCCAGCTCCCGCCCGCTGGCGTCGAAGCGTGACACAGTATTGTCCTCACTGTTGGCCACCCAGACGAAGCCGCCGGCGTGGAGCATGGCCACAGGCCGCCGGCCGGCAGCGTACACGCCCGACACCGCCATGTCCTGCCTTATTCGTCTGATGGCGAAGTACGTACCCACCCACAGGGACTGGCCGTCGTAGGCCAGGGCGCGGGGGTAGGTGTGCATCGGCCCGGTGGCCAGCACCTGCCCGTCCAGGCCCAGCCGGACAATGGAGTCGTCGTCCTGGTTGACGACCCATATAGACTCGCCATCGAAAAGCAGGCCCGTGGGGAAGTTGCCCACCTTGAAGGTCCTGATAGTGGGGACCTCGATGGGGCCGACCGGGTTGGGCGGGCTGGTGGCCGGAGCAGGCGCGGCGCCCATGACGGCGCGCTGCACCGGCGACTCTGGCGCTGGAGGCAGCGTGGGGGTAGCTGTCGGCGCCTGGACGGTGGCCGTGACGGGCGCCGTGGGCGTGGCCACCTCGGACACAGGCCCCCGGCCGCAGCCGGCCAGGGCGGCCAGCAGAGCCAGCAACAGCAAGGTTTGTCGCAAGGGAGTCCCGCGCTCCATCGGGTATCACACGCTCGGGAGAAGTGATTATTAGCAACACCGAAGAGCGTCTGACCGCTCCATCCTGAGCAAGCGCCAGGCCGGGGGCCGGTCACTCCCGGCGGCGCGGCGCCAGCGAGCGCATGACGTAAGTGGGCTGGACCTGCGATAGCGCCGCGCCGGCGGCCGGCAGGCTCACCCCTCCGCTGACCAGGACACAGTCCAGGCCAAAGTCCCTGGCGCCCCGGATGTCCGTCTCAAGCTGGTCTCCCACCATGACCATGTCCCTGGTCCCGCTGCGCCGCAGCGCCTCGGCGAAGATGGCGGGGTAGGGCTTGCCCAGGCGGGCAAAGGCCAGGCCTGGCCTGCCCGGATAGCGCAGCGCCAGCGCCGCCTCGAACACCAGGGCCACGCTGCCGCTGGCTATCCCGAAGCTATGGTCGCCTTCAGGGTATATCAGGTCAGGATTGGGCAGCACCAGATGGACCTTTTCCTGGCGGTCCAGCTTGCGGAACAGCGCGCTCAGGACGGCGTTCACCGTCTCCAGGAACGGAAATCCCGCCTGGTTGCCAATCACCAGGACATCGAAGTCCTGGGCACAAGACACGACCAGGCCACCGGCGTCCTGGACGTAGCAGGCGCTGTCGGGCGGGCCGAGGACGACGCAGCGCGCTCCAGCAAGGCCATGGGCCGCGAAGTAGCCCTTGAGAAGGGCGCCCGAAGTTATGATCCGCTCCTGGGGGATGCCCAGCCCCATGGCCTGGAAGCGCATGGCCCGGCTGGCCGGCAGCATCGAGGCGTCGTTGGTCAGGACGTAGTAAGGCTTGCGCCGCCTGTCAAGCTCCGCCACAAGCTCGGCGGCGCCGGGTAGAGGCCCCGAGCCATCCACCAGGACGCCAAAGGAGTCCAGCAGGAGCACCGAGTAGCGCTCCATCAGCTCATCTACGGCAATCTCCCTGGGCTGTTCCACTGCGGTTGCCCCGCTGGCAACATAAGGGCAGGCTCATCACCTGCCCTTATGTTCCTGGTCAAGCTGTAACTGGGCCTGCCTAGTCGTACAGGTGGCAGACCACCTTGTGACCGGCGACTGGCTCGATGACCTGTGGCTCCTTGTCGGCGCACGGCTCGAACCTGGACGGGCAGCGGGTATGGAAGTGGCAGCCCGAGGGCGGGTTCACCGGCGAAGGCACCTCGCCAGTCAGGATGATCTCCTCGCGCTGTATATCCGGGTGCGAGGGCAGGGCCGCAGACATGAGGGCCTTGGTGTAGGGGTGCAATGGGTTGTTGAAGAGTTCCTCTGTACCGGCCTCCTCAACAATGCGCCCCAGGTACATCACGCCCACCTTGTCGCACATGTAGCGCACGGTAGCCAGGTGGTGGGCGATGAGCAGATAGCTCAGGTTGTGCTGCTGCTGGAGGTCCCGGAGCAGGTTCATTATCTGGGCGCGGATAGACACGTCCAGGGCTGACACCGGCTCGTCCAGCACGACAATGCTAGGGTTGAGTGCCAGTGCCCGCGCCACGCCAATCCTCTGGCGCTGGCCGCCGCTGAACTCGTGAGGATAGAGGTTAGACTGGTAGGGCTGGAGGCCCACTTCTTCCAGCAGCTCGGCCACACGGCTCTTGATCTGCTGCTTGGTCATGGTGGTGTTGACTTCCAGCGGCTCGGCGATGATGCTGCCGACGCGCATGCGCGGGTTCAGCGAGGCCCACGGGTCCTGGAAGACCGCCTGCACCGAGGACTTGTACTTGCGCCGCCAGGTGCGGTCCTTCTTGCTGCGCTCGACGACGTTTTCGCCCTCGAACAGAATATTGCCGGCGGTAGGCTCCTCCAGGAGCAGGATCATCTTGGAAGTGGTGGTCTTACCGCAGCCGGACTCGCCCACCAGGCCATAGGTCTTGCCAGCCTCGATATCGAAGTTGATGCCGTCCACCGCCTTGAGAAAGACGGTGTTGCGCGCAAACACCAGTCCCCTGCTGATGGGGAAGTGCTTCTTCAGCCCTCGGATCTGTAGAATGGCTCCGTTCTTGCTACCATTGGTGCTCATGGCATCCCCCTATTTAGCGCGTAGCCAGCAGGCCGCGACCTGGCCATCGTCCACCTGGAAGGCCGGCGGGTACTCCTTGCAGCGGTCGTGTACGTAGGGGCAGCGGGGCGCGAAGGAGCAGCCCGGCGGCAGGTTCCACAGGGCTGGCGGCTGGCCCGGAATGGAGTACAGCCGCTCCACCTTCTCCTCCATCTTGGGCACCGAGTTAATCAGGGCCTCGGTGTAGGGGTGGGAAGGATTGTTGAAAATCTGCCGGACGTTCCCCTGCTCCACGATCTTGCCCGCGTACATCACCGCCACGCGGTCGCACATCTTGGCGACGATGCCGAAGTCGTGGGTGATGAATATGATGGCGACGCCTGTTTCTCGCTGAAGGTCCTTGAGAAGCCTGAGGTACTGGGCCTGAATGGTGGCGTCCAGGGAGGTGGTCGGCTCGTCGGCAATGAGCACCAGCGGGTCGCAGGATATGCCGATGGCGCCAACGACGCGCTGCCTCATGCCGCCGCTGAGCTGGTGGGGATAGTCCTTCATCCGGACCTCAGGGGCCGGTATCCTCACCTTGCGGAGCATCTCCACGACCTGGTTGCGCAGGCCCTGGCCGTTCAGGCCCTTGTGAATGCGCAGCGCCTCGCCCACCTGGTCCTCGATGTCGAAGACCGGGTTCAGGGCTGTCATCGGGTCCTGGAGCACCATGGCGATCTTGGCGCCACGGATCTTCTCCATCTCGCTCTCGTCAACCTTCAGGATGTCCTCCCCTTCCAGCAGCACCTCGCCGCCCACTATGTGGCCTGGGGGCGAAGGCACCAGACGCATGATGGAGAGGGTAGTCACCGATTTGCCGGACCCCGACTCACCCACAATCCCCAGGGTCTCACCACGGCGCAGTTTGAAGCTAACGCCATCAACGGCCTTCACAACGCCCCAGCGAGTCACGAAGTAAGTTCGGAGGTCTCGGACCTCCAGGACCACATCGCTACTTCCATTTGACCTTGCCATCCCAGACGCTCCTAACTTGGACTAAGACTGACGCTTCTTCTGGCGTCCTGAAGGCCCCCTGTGGGGAGCGCGCGTTCCCCCTCTCGGTTGCAGCCCGGCTGCGGCGATAGACGCCAGATATACAGTATATGTATATCTACTATAGCAGTGTGTAATTGGTATGCCAAACTATAGCTAATCCCGCTGGAAAACGCAACACCTCCAAGCATGGACTCTGCGCTTAGGTCACTTCTCACCCCAGCCCATCTTTCCCCTGGACTCCCAGGGGCTAACTGTGGCCGCATGGAGTATAGCGTTTTATGGCGCGGATGAAAACAGGTCAACCCGGCCAATGTACCTCTGGCCCGGCCCACACGACCACGCCATGCATGAGGCGCAGCTGCCCGGGGCCTCGTTGTGGCCGACTCGGCCAGACAGAGGCCACCTTTCCCATGCACCCGCCCGGAGGTGCTACACCCTCTGTCCCAGCCCCGCGCAGGTCCATAAGCGGACAGATTTTTGGAAAACCAGGGAGTGGGATGAAGGCGGGTGCCCAGACCTCACCCCCGTTCCACCTCTCCGGTCCTTCGGCAAGCTCAGGACAGGATTCGGAGAGGGGGCGCACCAGGCCAACCCTGGCCTTGTAAAGCGCGGGGGTGAGGTCCGCTGTATCCACTCTCCCACCTGGCTTGAAAAACTGTCCGCCTTTGAGCCCGCGCGGGGCATGGGCGACGGCTTGACAGCCCTTCGCGGGCGCAATTACACTCGCCCTGGTCAGCACTCCCGGGACAGAACAGGGTGAAGGTCGCTGGCCATGGGCCGGGGCATGGCGAGGCGCGAGGCCCTGCACATCCTCCGCCGGCGCCCCTGGGAATGGCCCTTCTGCCTGCCAGGGCCGAGCGGCAGGCAGCGGAGCACAGCCTGTATAGAGGAGAGGGACACGTGCGCAAAAACATAATGAAGGAGAAGCTGAAGGCGGGCGAGCCGGTGGTGGGTGTGTTCAACAACATCCAGGTGCCTACGGCGGTGGAGATACTGGGCCTGCTGGGCATGGATTTCGTCATAGTGGACGCGGAGCACACGTCGGTGACGCCCGAGACGGCGGAGAACCTCTACCGCGCCGCCGAGCTGCGCGGCCTGTCCACCGTCACCCGCATTGGCGAGAACTCCCAGCAGGTCATCCAGAAGTTCCTGGATGCCGGCTCCCAGGGCGTGCTCATACCCCTGGTCAATACCCGGAGCGATGCCCAGCGGGTGGTGGACTCGGTCAAGTACCCGCCCATAGGCAAGCGCGGGCTGGCAGGCTCCCGGGCCGCCCAGTGGGGCCTGGCCGGCGACACCGCCGAGTACGTCAAGGCCGCCAACGAGGAAACGCTGGTGGCCGTCCAGGTGGAGACCACGGAAGCAGTCCAGAACTTCAAGGACATAGTCTCCCTGCCCCACATAGACGTCATCTTCTTCGGCCCCGCCGACATATCCTCGTCCATGGGCTTCCCAGGGCAGACGCGGCACCCGCAGGTGCTGGCCCTCATCGAGCGGCTGGGCAAGGAGACGCTGGCGGCTGGCAAGGCCGCTGGCACCATCGCCCGGGACGTCAACGACTACAGGTACTGGCGCGAGCGGGGCTTCCAGTGGCTCTGCACCGGCACCAGCGCACTGCTGGCCCGTGGCATCCAGGGGTTCCTGGGGGAGATACGCCAGTACGAGAAGGGCAGGGGATAGCCTGCCGGCGGCCCCGGCTGCTATACCGCATTTGATTTGCCAGCAAAGGACAAGGAGTGTAGCCCGAGGGCAGGCCCTCACCCCCGTAAGCTCCCTCTCCACGCGTGTGTACTGGCTACTGGTCCCTGTAACCCTGTAACATGGACGCATACAGACCTGTGGAACACCTGGCGGGGCGCAGGGTACACATGGGCAACATGCCGCTGCCCAGGTCAGCATGCCCCTCTTCCTGGCCTTCCCCCACAGGGGGAAGGGACATCCTCGCCCCCTGTGGGGGAGAGTCAGAGAGGGGGCTGGCCCCCTTCCTGGCCTTCCCCCAAAGGGGGAAGGCACTGTTCTCGCCCCCTTGGGGGAGAGTTAGACCTGCCCCTCTCCTTCGCCAGGCCACGCCGAGGAGGGGAGAGAGGGCATAGCCTCCGAAGCCACAGGTGTTACACGGGCCTGCGTAGGCCCCTGATTACTGAGGGTGAGGTCTCGCGGCGCCTCCCTCCCATAAATCATGGCGGGGTCAACCACCACCAGCACCACACCCCGGACAGCAGGAGTCAGGCCCATGAGTCTACGCGACCGGATAGGCTACGACGCGGGCAACACCCGGTTGGAGGACGCGCTGCACTGGGCGGCGGTCAACGGCTTTCGCTACCTGGACTTCAACGCCGATATCGGCCCCAACCACCTGGACAGGTGGGACCAGGCCCGGGTAAGGGCCGTGCGCCAGGCCTGCGAGCGCCACGGCCTGCGCCTGGGCCTGCACACCCTGTCCGCCGTCAACGTGGCCGAGTTCTCGCCCTTCGTCAGCGACGCGGTGGACCAGTACCTGCGGGCCAATATTGACCTGGCCGTGCGCCTGGGCTGCCAGTGGACCATCGTACATGCCGGCTTTCACTTCAGCGCCGCCCTGGAGGCCCGCAGGTCGGCGTCCCTGGAGCGGCTGAAGCGGGCCACGGCCCACGCCGAGGACAGGGGGATGCTGCTGCTCCTGGAGAACCTGAACCGCGAGCCAGACGACGCCGAAGTCCACTACATGGCCTACAACATCCAGGAGTGCCGCTACTATTTCGACGCCATATCGTCGGACAGGTTCGGCTGGGCCTTCACGGTGAACCACGCCAACCTGGTGCCCGAGGGGATAGACGGTTTCCTGGACGCCTTCGGCATTGCCCGCATCGGCGAGGTGCGCCTGGCCGACAACCTGGGCGACAGGGAAGTCCACCTGAAGCCAGGCGAGGGCAACATAGACTTCGGCGCCCTGTTCCACCGCCTGGAGAGCGCCGGCTACAGCCGCCACTACTCCATGGCCTTCGGCTCCCCCGAGGACAAGCTCCAGGCGCGAGAGCTTTTCGCCTCCTTCGAGCGCGGGGCCTAGCGCCCGCTGGGCGCGCGACGCCAGACCTCACCCCCGGCCTCTCAGGGCACGGCTTCAGCCAAGCTATGGCCCACTCTCCACGCGTGTACTGGCCAGACACCTCTGTAACATGGACGCATACAGACCTGTGGAACACCTGACGGGGCGCAGGGTGCACCTGGGCAAAATGCCGCTGCCCAGGTCAGCATGGCCCCCTTCCTGGCTCTCCCCCACAGGGGGCAGGGAGGGTCCTCGCCCTCTGTGGGGGAGAGCCAGACCTGTCCCCTCATAGCCTGACGAGGGAGAACAGGAGTCAGCTCCCGAAGGTGCAGGTGTTACAGAGGTGTCTAGTCAGTACACACGCGTCGAGAGGGGGAACAGGGGTTAGGTCTTATGGCGCATTCACATCATGTCCGGGTGCATTGACACCCACCGGAAGCCGTGTTTAAATAGCCGAAGCCTTGAGATACGTTTGAAAACTGCCATCGTATTTACCGATAAAAGTCGCTCCATCATCAGGGCGACTCGGAGGCAAAGGATGAGCATGGGACTGCACCAGGCAAGAGTGCTGTTTGTTCTGGCTATCGGAATGGCCGTCGCCTTCCTGGTGGCGTGTACCGGCGCGGAGCAGGCGACGCCGACCAGCGCCCGCCGGCGGCGCAGCCCACGCCAACGGTGGCGCGGCCAGCCCCCACGTCCACAGCAACCCAGCCCACGGCCTCCCCTACCGCTCAGCCGCCGGTCGCCGTGCCCTCGCCTTCGGGCAAGGACTGGAAGATAGCGGCGTCATCGTCCAGCGCGCGGCGCGGTGGCACGCTCCGCCTGGGCGCTCATGGCCCCCCGGCCCACTTCGACTTCTTCGCCTCCAGCACCATAGCCAACATTGGCTCCCAGGGTGCCATGTACGACACGCTGCTGCGCCACGACCCGCGCGACCCCATGGTGCCCATCGTGGCAGACCTGGCCCATAGCTGGGAGATATCCCCGGACTCCAGGACGTACACCTTCCACCTCCGGGAGGGCGTCAAGTTCCACGACGGCACGGAGTTGACCTCCGAGGATGTCAAGGCCACCTACGAGCGCATCATCTTCCCACGGGAGGGCCTGGTCAGCCTGAGACAGGCCTTCTTCCCCGCTGTCAGCGAAATAACCACGCCTGGCAAGTACACGGTGGAGTTCAAGCTCTCCGAGGCCCGCTCCCCCGAGACCCTTATGGCCGCCTTCGCCTCGGGCTGGAACCCCATTGTCAAGAAGAGCGTCCTGGACAGCAACAATGGCAACCTGCGCCAGGTGGACAACCACCCGGGCACTGGCCCATTCAAGTACGTCTCCCGCAACGATGACCAGTGGGTGCTGGAGCGCAACCCCGACTACTGGAACGAGAACGTGCCCTACGTGGACAGGATCGAGCACAACTGGCTCATCGCCTGGACGCCTGAGAACACCGCCGCGCTGCTGGGCGGCGTGGTGGACTGGACCATGTGGCTGGACCCCAAGTCCGGCAGGAATATCGGCGACCAGCCTGGCCTCAACGGCATTCGCCAGCACCTGTTCAACCTGCATACCGTCGGCCTCAACACCGAGCGCGCGCCGCTGAACGATGCCCGCGTGCGCCGCGCCTTCATGCTGGTCATTGACCGGCAGGCGCTGCTGGAGGCCACCAAGGACGTCAAGGGCAACAACTTCGGCGAGCTGTTCATCGCCGGGACGCCCTTTGCCCTGTCCAACGAGGAGCTTATGCAACTGAAGGGCTTCCGCCACCCGACGCAGGAGGACATCCAGGAGGCCCGGCAGTTGCTGACGGACGCCGGCTTCCCCAACGGCGCCGGCATGCGGACGCTGGAGATCCTGACCCGCGAGACGCCAGACCAGCGCATCCTGGCGCCGGCCATCCAGGCTATGCTCAAGCAGCACCTCAACGTGAACACCGAGATACGCATCGTGGACGCCTCGGCCCACGGCGAGGAGGCCGTGAAGGGCAACTTCGACATCCTGGCCGAGGGCGGCACCTCGTCGGTGGTGCCAGACCCGGCCATCTACCTGAAGGACCTGGTGGGCATGTGCGGCAGCAACTTCTGCGGCTCCAACACCTCCCGCTGGAACAACCAGGAGTTCAACAGCCTCATACTGCAACTGGAGCGGGAGGTTGACCAGACCAGGCGCCTGGAGCTGGGCAGGCAGATACGCGAGCTGCTGTACAGAGAGGTGCCGACTATCCCCAAGGACTCGGGCGAGACGGTGTACTGGGGCTACTGGGACCATCTCAAGGGGCTGATGCCCGCCGAGAGCGACTTCTACGGGTACTACGACCTGCACAGGTGGGACACCGTGTGGCTGGAGAGATAGTCCCTGAGGGGGGCTGCCAGAGTTGCACAAATACGTAGCCAGGCGGCTGCTGTACGCCATACCGACCTTCTTCGGCGTGTCGGTCCTGATCTTCGTCATAATGCGCATCCTGCCCGGCGACCCGCTGGGCGCCTACTTTGGCATCGAGCAGGTCGTCCGGTTCACACCGGCGCAGCGGGCTGAGATACTCCATGAGTTGGGGCTGGACAGGCCGCTGGTGGTGCAGTACCTGGACTGGGTACGCGACATTTTCACGGGGAGCCTGGGCAAGTCGTTTTTCCGGGGCGACCCCATCATAGAAATCCTGGCGGACCGCGGCACCATCAGCGCCGAGATAGGGGCGCTGTCGGTCTTGCTGTCCTGGCTCCTGGGCCTGCCGGTGGGAGTGCTCAGCGCCCTGCGGCCCAACTCGGTCATGGACGCGCTGGCCAGCTTCACCGCCGTGCTGTTCCTGGCCATCCCCGGCTTCTGGCTGGGACTGCTCATCGTAGTGGGACAGATCACCTGGTTCGGCTACAAGTCGCCTATCACGGCGGTACACCTGTGGGAAAATCCCTGGGTCAACTTCCAGATCATCATCGGGCCAGCGGTGGTGCTGGGGCTGGGGCAGGCCGCCTACATCGCCCGCATGTCGCGCTCGTCCCTGCTGGAGGTGCTGCGGGAGGACTACATACGCACGGCGCGGGCCAAGGGCCTGATGGACTGGCTGGTGCTGGTGCGCCACGCGCTGCCCAACGCCCTGCTGCCGACGCTGACCCTCAGCGGCGTGTTGCTGGCAACGGTGCTGGGCGGCTCTGTCGCCGTGGAAAAGGCTTTCACCGCCCCTGGGCTGGGCAAGGCCCTGGTGTCCGCTGCCATTGACCGCGACATGAGCGTGGTGCAGAACATCACCATGTTCTACGCCCTGGTCTTTGTGGCGGTAAACCTCCTGGTGGACCTGCTCTATGGCTGGCTGGACCCCAGGATAAGGCTCACATAGGCCAATGGGACAGCAGATCGCCATCGGAGGTTTCCAGCGGACGCTGCACGTAGGTATGCGCAGCATCCGACGGTTCGCGGTGCGCAGCCCCATGTCCACCTTGTGGGGCAGCATCGCCCTGCTGCTGGTGCTCATGGCCATCGCGGCGCCCGTGCTGGCCCCCGCCGACCCCCTTCAGCCCGACTTCACCAGGCTGAACGCCGCGCCCGACAGCAAGAACTACTTCGGCACCGACCAGATAGGCCGGGACGTGCTTAGCAGGGTCATATACGGCTCCCGCATAACCCTGTTTGTGTCGCTGGCCTCGGTGCTGCTGGGGACCACCGCCGGGGCTGTGTGGGGGCTCGCCAGCGGCTACATAGGCGGCAGGGCGGACATGGTGAGCCAGCGCCTGGTGGAGGTTGTCATGTCCATGCCTGGCCTGATCCTGGCCTTCGTGATGGCGATGGTGCTGGGCGCCGGCGTGTGGACGGTCATCATCGCCATCGCCGTGACGCGCCTGCCCTTCGGGGCGCGGGTCATACGGTCGGTAGCGCTGTCGGTGAAACACTCCTCCTACGTGGACGCCGCGCGGAGCATAGGGGCATCGCCCCTGCGCATCATGGCGCGCCACATAGCTCCCCAGTGCGTGGCACCCTATCTGGTGCTGGCGACAGTCCACCTGGGCTCGGCCATCATCATCGAGGCGTCTCTGAGCTTCCTGGGCCTGGGCATCCGCCCGCCCACGCCCACCTGGGGCGGCATGCTGGGCGAGGCGTCCAACCAGCTTTTCCCATACTGGTGGCAGGTCGTCTTCCCCGGACTGTTCATCACCATTACCGTCCTGGCCTTCAACCTGCTGGGCGACGGCCTCCGGGACGTGCTGGACCCACGGCTGCGCGGCAGCACGTGAGAAGACTGATATACAGGGATATCAGCCCCTGGTTTAGATATATTGCTAAGTGAATAGCCTTGGGGTATCATGCAGGCGACAGGCAGCGAACGAGAGAAGGAGGCGTTGCATGGCTTCTAGCAAGCGAGACAAAGCGCTTGTTGTGATCCAGTTGTCTGGAGGCAACGATTGTCTCAATACCGTCATCCCTTACAACGAGGGGCTGTACTACGACTTCCGCCCCTCGGTCAGGATAGAGCCTGACCAGGTCCTCAAGCTCAATAGCGAACTGGGCCTCAACCCCAACATGGCCGCCGTCAAGCGGCTGTGGGACGAGGGCAAGGTGGCCGTCATAAACGGCATCGGCTATCCCAACCCCAACCGCTCCCATTTCCGCTCCATGGACATCTGGCATACCGCCGAGCCTACCAAGGTGGCTACCGAGGGCTGGCTGGGCCGGGCCGTGAAGGACATGGACCCCCGGGGTGAGAACGTGCTGACCGCCATCAACTTTGGCCGCGGGCTGCCCAGGGCGCTGGGCTGTCGGGGCGTGCCAGTGGCCTCGGTGGGCAACCTGGAGACCTACGGCCTGTACCCTGACCTCCAGGACGAGTGGCTGCGCAAGTACGCCCTGGACGCCTTCGCCAAGATGTACGGCGGCGGCCTCAAGGATGCCGTCATGGACTACATCGGCCAGACCGGCACCGATGCCCTCAAGGGCGCGGACATCCTCAGGACCGCTCCCGCAAAGTACAAGTCCAGCGTGGAGTACGCCGCCAACCCCTTCGCCCAGACCATGAAGAGCGTGGCCCAGGTGCTCTTCGCCGACTTCGGCACCAGGATTTTCTACACCCAGCACGGCAGCTTCGACACCCACGCCGGCGAGCTGGTGACCCATACCAAGCTGTGGCAGGACATCTCCGAGGCCATCGGCGACTTCCAGGACGACCTGAAGGAGCATGGCCGCGAGGATGACGTGGTCATCCTCATCTTCTCGGAGTTCGGCCGGCGCATCAAGGACAACGGCTCCGGCACCGACCACGGCTCGGGCGGCGTGGCCTTCGTCATCGGCAACTCCGTCAAGGGCGGCCTCTACGGCGAGTACCCGTCCCTGGAACCCAGCAAGCAGCTCGAAGGCGACCTGCACTTCAACAACGACTTCCGCTGCACCTACTCCACCATCCTGGAGCAGTGGCTGGGAGTCGAGGCCCCGCCCATCGTCAACGGGCGCTTCGAGCAGTTCAATTTCATAAAGAAGTAGCTATCGGCCATCGGCGGTCAGCGCTAGCCCCCTCTCTGTCTCTCCCCCAGAGGGGGAGAGGAGATCTCCTGCCCCCTTTGGGGGAAGGCCAGGAAGGGGGCCTGAAAGCTGATTGCTTCTAACCAAGGAGGCGGTATTAGCATGGCTACCACCAGAAGGGCCACCAGGAAGAAGGCCACCCGAGAGGACAGGGAGCTTATGGCGCACCTCCTGCGCCGCGCGGGCTTCGGGGCGACGCGGGAGGAGCTGGACGCCTGCGTAGCCAAAGGCTACCAGGCCACGGTGGAGGAGCTACTGCACCCAGGCGACCCGCAGAGCATGCCCGACGACATCATCCGGCGCTACCACGTGGACATGCACGAGTCACGCTTCGGGCCCAGCGCCGCGGGCTACTGGCTCTACCGCATGGTCACCACCAGGTGCCCCCTGGAGGAGAAGATCGCCCTCTTCTGGCACGGCATCTTCGCCACAGGCTACGCCAAGACCAACCAGGCCAGGGCGCTGCTGAACCAGATTGACATGTTCCGCCACCACGGCCTGGGCAGGCTGGACGACCTGCTCATCGAGCTGTCCAGGGACCCGGCCATGATTATCTGGCTGGACAACCAGGACAACCACAACGGCGCTATCAACGAGAACTATGGCCGAGAGCTGCTGGAGCTGTTCTCCATGGGCATCGGCAACTACACCGAGGACGACATCAAGGAAGGCTCCCGCGCCTTCACCGGCTGGACGCTGGGCAACGTGGAGTACATGGCTGTGCGGGCCACCAAGGACTCTATCTGGCCCTATGGCCGCATCTCCTGGCACTTCAACTACAGGGAGCAGGACCACGACTCCGGCGTGAAGAAGTTCCTGGGCGAGACGGGCCGCTTCAACGGCGAGGACGTCGTCCACATCATCTGCAAGCAGCCGGCTACGGCCCGTTTCATCGCCCGGCACATGTACGACTTCTTCGTGGCCGATGAGGTGCCGGTGCCCCAGTGGCCCTACACGCCGCCGCGCGACCCCGAGGCCATCGAGGTCCTGTCCAGGGCCTACTTCGAGGGTAACCACGAGATACGCCACATGCTGCGGGTGCTGTTCAACTCCGACTTCTTCAAGGAGTCGCGCTTCACCCATGTGAAAAGCCCCGCCGAGCTGGTGGTGGGCACCATCCGCCTGAGCGGCGACTTCCGCCAGCCCAGCCTGGAGATGATCGAGGTCGCCAACCAGACCAGCTACATGGGCCAGAGCCTCCTCAGCCCGCCCACGGTGGAGGGCTGGCACGAGGGCACCGAGTGGATTGACAGCGGCTCGCTGGTGGAGCGGGTCAACTTCGCCGCCAGACAGCTTGGCGATGTCACCAAGCCGGGCGTGCGGGCCATCATTGACCGACTGGCGTCCATGGACGGCGGCCACTTCACGCCCGAGCAGCTTGTGGACAGTTGCCTGGACCTGCTGGGGCCGATCCCGGCCTCCCGGGAGACGCGCAGGTCGCTGGTGGACTTCGTGGCCCGCGATGGCGACCTGGACCTCAAGGGCCATCAGCCCGGCGACGCCGCCGAGCTGCGGGTCGCCAACCTGCTCAGACTCATCGCCTCCACCAGGGAGTACCAGCTAGCGTAACGCCAGTAGCATTGGCAGCCACAGGGGCGTTCCGTGGAACGCCCCTGTGGCTGTCTGCCAAGTCCAGGGGAGATAGTGTGATGACAACGCAGACCGCCAGGCGCGCCCTGAAACTGGAATACCTCAAGACCATCGGCATCGTCAATAACGCCCCCACAGGCCGGGGGTTCGCCAACCCGGTGGACCTGGTGGTGGCACGCGACGGGCGCATTTTCGTGCTCAACCGTGGCGCCTACACCTTCACGCGGGTGGGCATCTGCAACCTCAACGAGGAGTACCTGGGCGAGTTCAGCTCCCATGGCGAGAAGGACGGCCAGCTCAAGCTGCCCACGGCCATCGCCATGGACAGCAAGGAAAACGTGTACGTGGCCGACGAGTACACCCATCGCATCAGCATCTTCGACTCGTCGGGCAAGTTCCTGGGCAAGTGGGGCACCTTCGGCAGCGGCGAGGGCCAGTTCAACGGCCCTGCCGGCCTGGCACTGGACGCCCAGGACAATGCTTACGTGGTGGACCAGCACAACAGCCGCGTCCAGAAGTACACCGCCGATGGCAAGTTCCTGGCCCAGTGGGGCACCTTCGGCAGCGGCGACGGCCAGTTCAACATGCCCTGGGGCATCACCGTCGGCCCGGACGGTAACGTGTACGTGGCCGACTGGCGCAACGACCGCGTCCAGAAGTTCTCGCCCGATGGCAGGTTCCTGGCGAAGTTCGGCAGGCCAGGCCAGGGCGAGGGCGAGTTCCACCGGCCATCCAAGGTGGCCGTGGACACGGAAGGCTACATCTACGTGGCCGACTGGGGCAACGAGCGCGTGCAGGTGCTCAGGCCCGACGGCAAGCTGGAGCTGCTCCTCAGAGGGCAGGCCACGCTCTCCAGGTGGGCCATGGACTTCTTCGCCTCCAACCAGGACGAGTGGCGCGAGCGCCAGAAGGCCAACCTGGTCCCGGAGCTGCCGCCCCACCTGCGGACGCCCTACCACATCTCGTCCCAGACCGAGCCTTATTTCTGGGGGCCGACATCGGTGAACCTGGACAGGGAGGGCCGGCTCTACGTCACCGAGACGGCCCGCCATCGGATACAGATTTACCAGAAGCAATAGCGCGGGCGCGGCAAGACCAGGTACAGCTTCAATATAGCCCTTGAGGGGACTTTGGCCTGGGCAGAGGTCTCACCCCATCTCCTCGGCAGGCCCTGGCTCGGCCCCCTTCCTGGCCTTTCCACAAGGGGGGAAGGGATGGTCCTCGCCCCCTTTGGGGGAGAGCTAGAGAGCAACTGTCTTGGGTGTCAATCACTTTGTATAGGCAGGGTTCCAGGGACGGTCTTGCTTGAGCAGCGCATTCAACACCACCAGGAGCTTGTGCATGCAGGCCGTTAGCG
>DAOUAM010000106.1:0-13928 GCA_034433305.1 Dehalococcoidia bacterium
GCCGCTGGGCGCTGTGTGTTGGTGTTTTCGAGTACCCCATCTGGCCCATGTATAATGTAGACAGGATCGCTGCCTGGGACGAGCGGCCCGATGCCAATGGCAACCTGAACGGCATCAACAACGTCCGCAGCATCAAGCTGAAGTAGCCGCCCTTGCCCGTGGCCTGGCCTGGACAGGCTTGCCCGGGCCAGGCCAGCAAGTGGCGTTACAACCTAACTCAGGGTGAATACGCACTGAAGCGGGAGGTCAGTGCGGTTGTTCACTGTCGGTCTGTCGTGACCGACTGGGCCACACAGGGGTGTCCCCACGCGGCCGGGGGCGCCCCTGTTTTTTTGCCAGGTCTCGCGCCATACTGGCCTGTTGGAAGATAGTACCCCTCGCACATACCGCCAGGGGAGAAGCGGCTTTACCGCTACCTTCAGGCAGAATGGGTATAATACAAAGGCAGTCCTGTAGGGGCAGGCCCAGGGCCTGGGCTGGAGAGCCGTCAGGGACCCGTGGCGTAGCGGGAAGGGCCTGGAAGACCAGAGTGGGCCAGCAAGACTACAAAGGGCGCGTGCCATCATCTCAGGCAAGGTGCAGGGGGTGGGCTTTCGGGCCAGCGCCCAGGCCAGGGGCAGGATACTGGGCCTCGCCGGGTGGGCGCGCAACTTGCCCGATGGCAGGGTAGAGGTGCTCTGCGAGGGCCGCCGGCCCCAGGTGGAGGAGTTCCTGCTCTGGTGCCGCCAAGGCCCCAGGCTGGCCAGGGTGGATGACGTGGCGGTGGAGTACACGCCTTACGCTGGCGACCTGCGCGGCTTCGAGGTAAGGTGAGGCACAAGCGCCTTGCCTCACCCCCAGGCAGCACTCTCTTGGCCGCCTGGTCGAAGCTATGCCTGATGGCTGCCCGGCGAGGATTCGAACCTCGGTCAAGGGATCCAAAGTCCCCTGTGCTACCACTACACCACCGGGCAACGCCGCGAGGGCCGCTGGCTATGCACCCCGCCAGGTGGCCTCGTCTCCCGACTCCGCCCTGGATGCGGTACGGCCCCTCAGCCCTCTGAGCCTGTTAAACACCTGGTACCAGTTTACCGACCAGCCCACGCCAAAGACGTGCGGGGTCAATATCCTGGGGTCACGAGGGTTCCACATCCGCTCCATGAAGCGCCTGGGCGTGGGAGGCCTGAAGTCGTAGGGCACCAGCAGGAACCTGCCCGACCACTGGCGCGTCTTTATGGCGTAGACCAGCGTGGCCAGGGTGAAGGCAGTCACCAGGAAGCGCCACCTGAGAGCAAAGCGCATGTTGGACCCCCCAAGAGCAGCCACTCGTACTATCTAATATACCTTATCACGGGCATTGCCACCACCCGGCGCGGTCAACTGGCCGGCAGGCTGCCTTCTCGCGGGACGGCGCAGCCTGTCGCGCAAGCTGGAGCATCGGTGCTTGCGTAATCTATACTGTAGGCACTCTTGGAATGCCCAGCGAGGTCAGACATGGTAGAAGGCCAGCTTGCCTTTGACGTCGTGGTTGTAGGCGCGGGCAACGCGGCGCTGTGCGCTGCCCTGGCCGCCAGGGAGCAGGGCGCCTCCGTGGCCGTGCTGGAGAAAGCGCCCGCCTCGGCCCAGGGCGGCAACTGCCCCTTCACCGGCGGGGGCTTCCGGTTCGTCCACCAGGGCATCGAGGATGTCAGGCACCTGGTCCAGGACCTGACCGACGACCAGGTATCCCGGCTGGACATGGCGCCCTATACCGCCGACGACTTCCGCAGGCACCTGCTGGAGGTGACCCACGGCGACGTGGACCCCGTCCTGATGGAGGTGCTTATCGCCCAGTCCAGGCCCACCGTGGAGTGGATGCACGCCAGGGGCGTGACGTGGGAGCTTCCGGTACGGCCCGACCTGCGGGCGCCCTCGGTCATCCCCAATAGCGTGGGACTGGCAGCCTGGCGAGGCGGGCCGGGGCTGGTGCAGATGCTGACCACGGCGGCCAGGCGCAACGGCATTCCCATCCTGTACGAGACCAAGATGCTGCGCCTCATGCAGGACCAGCGCGGGCGCGTCTGTGGCGTCGTGGCACAGGACGCCGACGGCATCCACGACATCCGCAGCAGGGCCGTGGTGCTGGCCTGCGGCGGCTTCGAGGCCAACGCCGAGATGCGGACCAAGTACCTGGGCGCTGGCTGGGAGCGGGCCAGGGTGCGCGGCTCCAGGTATAACACCGGCGACGGCCACCGCGCCGCGCTGGAGGTGGGCGCCCAGCCGGCCGGGCAGTGGACAGGCTGCCACGCCACGCCCATTGATGTCAACGCGCCGGCCACAGGCAACCTTGAGGTCACCGAGAGGATGCCGCGCCGCTCCTATCCCCTGGGCATCATGGTCAACCTGCAGGGCAGGCGCTTCTGCGACGAGGGCGAAGGCTTCGCCGAGCAGACCTTCGTGAAGGTGGGCAGGCTGGTGCTGGAGCAGGAGCGCGGCATGGCCTTCCAGGTCTTCGACAGCAAGGCGCTGCCGCACCTGGAGCCCAGGTACGGCGTGGCGAAGCCCGTGCAGGCGGACACCATCGAGGCGCTGGCGAGCAGGCTGGGCATCAGCCCGGCTGCGCTGGCCGAGACGGTGAGGGCCTTCAACTCCAAAGCCCACGACGGTGAGTACGCGCCCCGCAAGCTGGACGGCAGGGCCACCAGGACGCTCTTTCCGCCCAAGAGCAACTGGGCCATCAGGCTGGACGCGCCTCCATTCGTCGCATATGCAGTGACGGGAGGAATAACCTATACTTATGGTGGGCTGAAGATAAACGCCGATGCTCAGGTGCTGGACATGGAGGACAGGCCCATCCCGGGCCTGTTCGCAGCGGGGGAGATAGTAGGAGGCATCTTCTACCACAACAGCCTCCGCGCGGCCGGCCTGATGCACGGCGCCGTCTTCGGCAGGCTGGCGGGCATGCACGCGGCGAGGCAGGAGTAAGGGGCCGGACATGGCTTTTCACGCCCATCCTACCCTTCTTCCTGGCACGAGTGATGCAGACCAGTACTTTGACAACATAGTCTTGATGAAGGGCTTCACCCTCATCCCAACCTTCTCCCGTCAAGGGAGAAGGAGTGTTTCCTCTCCTGTACTGGCTACTGACCTCACAGGGGAAGGGAGGGTCCTCGCCCCCTCTGGGGGAGAGCCAGAGAGGGGGCTGGCGTTAGGCCCCCTTCCTGACCTTCCCCCACTGGGGGAAGGCACTGTCCTCGCCCCCTCTGGGGGAGAGCCAGAGAGGGGGCTGGCGTTAGGTGTCCTCAGGCCCCGCGCGTCCCCGCTCTCGGCAGCCACATGACAACGATAACCGAGGTGTAAATTGGAACAGGCAGCAAGCCCGGGCCAGGTCCGGGACATGGCGGCCCGGCTCAGAGAAAACGTCCGCCGCGTCATCGTGGGCAAGGACGCGGTGATAGACCTGGCCATCATCGCCCTGCTGTGCCGGGGCCATATTCTGGTGGAGGACGTGCCGGGCATCGGCAAGACCACGCTGTCCAAGGCGCTGGCCCAGTCCCTGGGCTGCACCTTCAAGCGTATCCAGTTCACGCCCGACCTGATGCCCTCGGACGTGCTGGGCGTCAACTTCTACAACCAGAAGAGCGGGGACTTCCAGTTCCGGGCCGGCCCCATCTTCGCCCAGGTGGTGCTGGCCGATGAGATCAACCGCGCCACGCCACGGACGCAGTCGGCGCTGCTGGAGGCCATGCAGGAGCGCCAGGCCACCGTGGACGGCGTGACCATGCCGCTGCCCGAGCCTTTCCTGGTCATCGCCACCCAGAACCCCATCGAGATGGAGGGTACCTTCCCGCTGCCCGAGGCCCAGCTTGACCGCTTCATGGTGCGCATCAAGCTGGGGTACCCCACGCCGGAAGAGGAGTCGGACATACTGCTGCGGTTCCAGCGGGACGCGGTCCTGCCCAGCCTGGAGCCGGTCACCAGCGGCGACGAGCTGCGGCTGATGCAGGAACTGGTCACAGAGGTGCGGGTGGACGACGCGGTGCGGGCCTACGTGGTGAGCATCGCCCAGGCCACGCGGGCCAACGCGGCGCTGGCCCTGGGCGCCAGCCCTCGGGCCGCCCTGGCCCTGTACAAGACCGCCCAGGCCCTGGCCGCCATCGCCGGCCGCGACTTCGTGACGCCCGACGACGTCAAGCGCATGGCCGTGCCGGCGCTGGCGCACCGCCTGGTGCTGACCTCCAACGCCCGGCTCAGGGGCCGCACCACGGAGCAGGTCCTCGGCGAGGTGCTGTCCTCGGTGCCGGTGCCCATTGAAAGGTAGCCCTGTGTTCGACAAGTTCTGGCACGACCTCTGGATAACCCTGTTCGTGGTGCTCATTATCGTCGGGATTTTCACCACCCAGGGAGTGGTGATAGCCTTCGGCGTCATGGGGCTGCTGGTGGCCGGCATATCCTGGCTGTGGAACAGGGTATCGCTGGAGCGCGTGTCCTACGAGCGCCGCTTCTCCCAGCAGCGCGTCCTCTGCGGCGAGGAGGTGGCCCTGACTCTGACGCTGACCAACAAGAAGCCCGTGCCCCTGGGCTGGGTGCGGGTCGAGGACGAGGTCCCCGAGGCCGTCCGGGTGCTGGACGGTGAGGTCTCGCCCAGCTCCAACCCGGGTGCCCAGACCATGCGCCACTCGACCTCCATGGCCTGGTACGAGCGGGTGCGCTGGGAGTACCACCTGCGCTGCAACTACCGGGGGTTCTACCGCTTCGGCCCGGTGCTGCTGGAGAGCGGCGACCTGTTCGGGTTCTTCAACAGCGAGCGGAAGCTGGACAGCCAGGACTACCTGCTGGTCTATCCCCGTGTGGTGCCGCTGCCGGAGCTGGGCATACCCTCGGCCAGGCCCCTGGGCGAGGCGCGGTCGGGCATCCGCATATTCCAGGACCCTTCCAGGCCGGCGGGCCTGCGGGACTACCAGACAGGCGACCCCCTGAAGACCGTGGACTGGAAGGCGACGGCCCGGATGCAGCGGCTCCAGGTCCGCACCTTCGAGCCCAGCTCCACGACTACCGTCATCCTGGCAGTGGCTATCGAGACCACCGCCAGGTACTGGGAGGGCTACTCGCCCGCCAACCTGGAGCGCGTCATAACCGCCGCCGCGTCGGTGGCGACCTACGCGGCGGAGCGGCAGTCCAACCTGGGCCTGTTCTCCAACGGCACGCCCATACTGTCCGACAGGCCCATGAAGATACCGCCCAGCCGCTCGCCGGAGCAGTTGACCATGATCTTAGAGGCCCTGGCCACCATACGCCCGCTGGCCATGGGGCCGATGGCTACCCAGTTGGCCGACCACGCGCGGCGGTTCCCGGTGGGCGCGACCATAGTGCTGGTGGCCGCCTTCGTCAGCCCGGAGCTGGTGGAGGCCATCGGTAGCCTGCGCCGGCAGGGGCACCGCGTGGTAGTCCTGTACGTCGGCGACGGCCACTGCCCCGAGATGCCCCCTGGCGTGCTGGTGCAGGAGCTACAGGAACACCTGAATCGCATGGAGCTGGCCAGTGAGTTCGGTCCAAGATAGGCTGGTCCTGGGCACGCTGCTGCTGGCCGAGAGCGCGTGGCTCTACGTCCTCTTCGGGGTGGCCGGCGCGGCCCTGGGCGGCGACGGCAGCCCCCTGGGCTGGGCCGCCGTGCTGGCCATACTGCTGTCAGCGGTGGTGCTGGCCCGCCTGTTGCAGCGTGTGGAAAAGGCCCACATATTCCACATGGCCTTCGGGGTGATCGTCCTGTACCTGACCCTGGGCACCCAGGCCACGCTGGCGGGCCAGGGCCTCGACCTGGGGTGGCCGGGCAAGGTGGGCAAGCCGGGCCTGGACGACCTGACCCTGCGGGCCGTGCTGGGCAGCATCTTCGCCGTGGGCCTGTGGTGGCGCGGCGGCCGGCTGGCGGCCACCGACTTCCCGGTGGACAGCCTTGGCTTCAGCTTCAAGCTGGGCATGCTGGCCATGGCGCTGGCCAGCATTGTGGACATCGCCCACTCGGCGGACCTCAACGTGTTCCCCATGGTCTTCGTCTTCTTCGCCTCGGGCCTGGCCGGCCTGAGCGTAGGGCACCTGCTGCCGGCGACGCAGCAGTCCGCGGAGACCAGGACCTGGCCCAGGGTCATCCTGGGGGTGGTGCTGGGCGTGGTGCTGGTCGGGCTGGCGCTGAGCCTGGTACAGAAAGGCGTCCTGGCCGCCATCGCCAGGGGCGCGAGCTGGGTGCTCAGCCCCCTCTTCGACCTGGTGTTCCTGGTGGTCTTCTACATCTTCATATTCCCCATGGCCTTCATCATAGACTGGTCGTTGCGTGGGCTGAAGTCGCTCATCAGCGCCCTGTTCGGGACGCAGCAAGCCGAGCTACTGGGGCCGCCCCAGGGGCTGGCCCAGCAGGTGCTGGAGGGGGAGCAGCAGGCCGGGCCGGTGGCCGAGGCCCTGCTCAGGGCCATCGAGTGGACAGTCATAGCCGTGGTGGTCATCGTGGCCCTGCTCATACTGGCCAGGGCCTTCCAGCGGCGGCTCAGGGCCAGGCAGGCCGCCACGCGAGAGGTGCGCGAGTCCGTCCGGGAGGACGCCGACCCCGCCTACGACCTGGCGGACCTGCTCTTCAACGTCATCCCCAGGCGCCTGCGGAAGAGGAAGCTACGCCGCCGCTTCCGGCTGCCCGATGGCGACCCGGCCATTGTGGCCGTGTTCCGCATCTACTTTGGCCTGCTGGTGCTGGCCGAGAAGAAGGGCCTGGACAGACCGCCATGGGCCACGCCGGTCGAGTTCCAGGCCACGCTGGAGGCGGCCTTCCCGCCCGACCTGGTGCGCGACGCCACCGCCGCCTTTAACCGCGCCTGCTACGGCCACTACCCCGCGACGCCGGAGCAGATAGCCCAGATGCGGGCGTCCCTGGAGCGCCTGGCCGGGGTAACGAGCTAGCCCAGCCAGCGCCCGATTACCAGGCCCAGGGACGCCGCCAGCAGGCCGATGGCCAGGCTGCCCAGGCCGTTGAGCAGGGCCTTGCTCAGGGCGCCGGCGCTCACAAGCTGCACCGTCGCCACGGTGAGGGTGGAGAAGGTGGTGTAGGAGCCCAGGAAGCCGGCGGCCACCAGCAGGCTCAGCTCCCTGGGCCAGTGGGGCCGCCCTCCCAGCAGACCGACGAAAAAGCCCAGGATGAAGGAGCCTGTGATGTTGATGAAGAAGGTGCCCAGCACCGTCGGGCCAAGCAGGCTGATGAAGGCGCGGTCCACGGCGTAGCGGGAGATGGCGCCCAGCGCCCCGCCAAAGGCGATCACGAGCCAGTGCATTACAGACTTCCTTCCATCACAGGCAACAAAAAGCCCCTACCGCTTGCGCCAGTAGAGGCTATCATCCCCGGAGTAGAGGGCTGTTCGGCAATTGGGCCAGGCGAGCCTCATCGCCTTGCAGGTTAGAGGATAGCAACTGGCCCGAGGGCGTGTCAAGCGCTTCCTACCCTCGCGGCAGGCCCAGCCCCCGGGTGGCGATGATGTTGCGCTGGACCTCCGAGGTGCCGGCGCGTATGGTGAAGGATATAGAGTCCATCCACTCCCAGGCCAGCCGGCCGTTGAGGAAGGCCCAGCGGGAGCCTTTGTCCAGGACGCCGTACAGGCCCACCATCTCCACACCAAGCTGATGGATGCGCTGGGCGATCTCGCTGCCCATGAGCTTGGAGACCGAGGCCTCCTTGTTGGGCACCTGGCCCTGGCTCTGCATCCAGGCCACGTTGTAGGCCACCAGCCGGCCCGCCTCGTTGGAAATCCACAGGTCGGCCAGGCGGTGGCGGACCAGCGGGTCCTCGCTGATGAGCCTGCCGCCGACCCGCGTCTCCCTGGCCAGCTTGACCAGTTCCTCCAGGCTGCGCCGGTTGGCGGCGAAGCGGCCCACGCCCGAGCGCTCGAAGTCCAGGCTGGTGGCGGCCACGTACCAGCCCCGGTTTTTCTCGCCTACCATGTTCTGCTTGGGCACGCGCACGTTGTCGAAGAACACCTGGTTGAAGTAGTGGACGCCAAACATGTTGATGATGGGCCGGACCTGGATGCCTGGCGTCTTCATGTCCACGATGAAGACGCTGATGCCCCGGTGCTTGGGCGCCTCCGGGTCGGTGCGGGCCATCAGGTAGCAGTGGGTGGCGCGGTGGGCGCCGCTGGTCCATATCTTGGAGCCGGTGACCACGAAGTCGTCGCCGTCCTCCACGGCCCGCAACTGGAGGGAGGCCAGGTCGGAGCCGGACTCAGGCTCGCTGAAGCCCTGGCAGTAGACGGCGTTGCCGCTGGCGATCTCGGGCAGGAAGCGCCGCTTCTGCTCCTCGGTGCCGTAGATCATCAGCGTTGGCCCCACCAGCTCGGTGCCGATGGTCACGTCCCTGGTAGGGGCGCGGAAGTAGGCCATCTCCTCGTTGTAGACCATCTGCTCGATGTGGGGCCTGCCCTGGCCGCCGTATTCCCTGGGCCAGGCCAGCGTCAGCCAGCCCCTCTCGGCCAGCCTGCGCGTGAGCTGGCGGATGCGCGGCCAGTTCTCGTCGTGGAAGTAGGCGTCGGGGTCAATGCCCTTCCAGTCCGGCCCCAGGTTCTCCCTGAGGAACTGGCGCAGCTCCTGCCTGAAGGCCTCTTGCTCCTCGGTGAAACGGAAGTCCATGGCTAGCTGCTCCGCTGTCGGGCGTACTGCAAGGGGCGCTGGCCCTTTCCTGGGCCAGCGCCAGCCTGCCAGCAGAAGGCCAGGGGAGGCAGGCTACAGCAGCCCCTGCTCCCTGACCTCGGTCAGCGCCTTCTCGTAGGCCGCGACGGTGTAGTCTATGTCGTCCTCGGCGTGGGCGGCGGTCAGGATGAACCTGATGCCGGCCTGCACGCCGTGGTTCAGCAGCGACAGGGTAAGCTGGTGGTTGCGGCGCTGGTCGTTGACCACGCGCATCTGCTCCGGCGTCATGATGCACACCTCCCTGTCGCACTCGTGCTCGACACCCAGGCGCAGGAACAGCAGGGAGGCGACGCCGCTGCAGCAGCCGGGTATCTCCATGCGGGCCAGGAGGTCGTTAAGGCCCTGCTTGAGCTGTGCGGCCCTGGCGTTGGCCGTCTCCACCACGGGCGTGGTCGCCACCAGCTCCAGGCACTTGACGCCGGCCGCCGCCGAGAGGGGATTGGCGTTGAAGGTGCCGTTGTGGGCGATGCGCCGGTAGCGGTTGAACTCGTCGTCGCCAGGACGCGGCTCGATCATGTTGATGATGTCGGCCTTGCCGCAGACGGCGCCGCCGGGCAGGCCGCCGCCCAGGATTTTGGCCAGCGTCGTCATGTCGGGGATGACGTTGTAGTAGGCCTGGGCGCCGCCCCTGGACGTGCGGAAGCCCGTCACCACCTCGTCGAAGATGAGGACGACGCCGTAGCGTCGCGTGACCTCGCGGAGCTCGTGGAGAAAGCTGGGCAGGATTGGCTCGGCGCCCATGTGCGCGCCCGTCGGCTCCAGGATGATGGCCGCCACGTCGCCGCTCTCACGGATGGTCTTCTCCACGATGGAGATGTCGTTGGGCGGCAGGACGATCATGGTGCTCAGGGTCTCCTGGGGGATGCCACCGATGCCCTCGCTCCCGGCCACCAGGTAGTCGCTCCAGCCGTGGAAGTGCTCCTTGAACTTGATGACCTTGCTCCTGCCGGTGTAGGCCCGCGCCATGCGGATGGCCATCATGTCGGCCTCAGTGCCGGAGCTGTGGAAGCGCACCTTCTCGGCGCTGGGGATAAGCTCCTTGACCCACTCGGCCCACTGGATCTCCAGCTCGGTGGAGCCGCTGAAGTGGGTGCCCTTCGCCATCTGCTCGGTGACCGCCTGGACGATGGCCGGGTGGGAGTGGCCCAGGATGAGGGCGCCGTGGCCGGGGAAGTAGTCCAGGATGCGATGGCCGTCCACATCGTACTTGGACGGGCCTGCGGCGTGGGTGTAGTAGAGCGGGAAGGGCTGCATGCGCCGGGCATCGTGGGTGACGCCGTTGGGGAAGTGGTCCCTGGCCCTGGCATGCAACTCCGCCGACCGGGGGTGCTGCTCGATGTAGCGCTGCTCGATGGGGGTAGGCATGGTGGTCCTCCAGTATGTACTACGACCCGCCCGTCGTTGGCACGTATTATATACGCGAAGACAGAATATGCCAATGATGACTGTCCTGCTTCAGCGGACATCCCCGGACGCCATTGGCCTGTCTGGGCCGCTCTGTGGTACCATGTCCAGCAGTACAAGACACCCGTCCGAGGGCGCCTGAGATGAAGAGCTTCCTGACTCACCTGGAGTGCACCTACTGCGGGGCGGCCCACTCCGCCGAGAGGCCCCAGCGCACCTGCCCGGACTGCGGCAAGGTGCTGTACCCGCGCTACGACCTGGAGGGCGCCCGCAAGGCGCTGCGCCGCGAGGTGCTGCGGGACCGCCCGGCCAGCATGTGGCGCTACTTCGAGGTCATGCCCGTCAGGGACGAGGCCAACGTGGTCACCCTGGGCGAGGGCTTCACGCCCATCTTCAAGGCCGAGCGCCTGGGCCGGGAGCTGGGCTGCACGGCGCTGTACATCAAGGACGAAAGCCTGAACCCCACGGCGTCCTTCAAGGCCCGGGGGCTGTCCGCCGCCGTCTCGAAGGCCAGGGAGCTGGGCATAAGGAAGCTGACCATGCCCTCGGCGGGCAACGCCGCGGGCGCCATGGCGGCCTACGCGGCGAAGGCCGCCATGGCGGCATATGTCTTCATGCCCCGCGACGCGCCCGCGGCCAACCAGAAGGAGGTCGCCGTCACCGGCGCCAGGCTGACGCTGGTGGACGGCCTCATCAGCGACGCCGGCAGGCTGTCGCGCCAGAAGGCCCAGGAGCTTGGCCTGTTCGACGTCTCCACCCTGCAGGAGCCGTACCGCGTGGAGGGCAAGAAGACCATGGGCTACGAGATCGCCGAGCAGATGGGCTGGAAACTGCCCGACGCCATCATCTACCCCACGGGCGGCGGCACGGGCATCGTGGGCATGTGGAAGGCCTTCCAGGAGATGGAGCAACTGGGCTGGACCGACGGCAAGCGCCCCCGGATGTTCGCGGTGCAGTCGGAGGGCTGCGCGCCCATCGTGCGGGCCTTCCGCGAGGGGGCCGACTTCGCGGAGCCGTGGCAGAACGCCCGCACCATCGCGGCGGGCATCCGGGTGCCGGCGGCCATCGGCGACTACCTGATTCTGCGGGCGCTGCGGGAGAGCGGCGGCGGCGCGCTGACGGTCTCCGACGACGAAATTCTGGGCTGCATGAAGACCGTCGCCTCGCTGGAGGGCATGTTCATCTGCCCCGAAGGCGCCGCGACGGTGGCGGCGCTGCCCCGGCTGCTCCGCGAAGGCGCCCTCTCGCCCGACGACACCATCCTGCTGCTCAATACCGGCTCAGGGCTGAAGTACCTGGAGGTGGTGTGACGTACTTCCTAAGCATGCGAGGCTGTTGCCTTGCGTATCCACTCCACCCAACTTTCTACTGTCCTTGCTCTGCGCTGGGCTGTGGTGGCATTGAGACCAGCGACAAGCTGAATCCTTTCACTAAGCTCATCCCGCGATAGGGTACGCCCATCAGCAATTGCCTCCAGTGCATCCCTGAACACCGGGAAAGAGGCTACTCGCCTAGTTATCTCAATCACCCGTTGCATGTAGGTCTTGATCACAAACGCTTGTGATGCCTCAGTGGCAGCAAACCCGCGCGGTCTCCGCTCTAACAGCCCAAGAAAGACAGCAGCGTTGCCATAATAGTCGGATTGACGTGGGTCATACTCGAAAGTGACAGCCAAAGTCTCTTTGTCGGTAATACCCTGCACCACGGCATCCACTAAGTCTATAACCTTCTGCAAATCATCAGCCTGAGGGAACGGCGTGCTCTCAGGCAAAGGGCCTGGCTTGGTTGCCATAAGAATGTCCAGCAATGTAGGCCGGGGTTCTTCAGGTCCGAGGATAAAGTCACCGCTCTTGAATAATTCGATTGAATTGTAAGTCTCGGTGTCGCGAAAACGGTACCATCTGAGAGAGATTACTTTGTTAGAGTAGGTTACAACAATAGGAGCAATCTCTTTCTTAACTCCTAACTCTTGCCACATACGGTAGGGATAATAAAGCTGACGGATTATAAAATCATCTCGTTGTCCCATCTTGGCTTCTATCAGGTAGACTCGCTCACCTTCGTACCCTCCATCGACTTCTATCTGGACACCATCTACGGTGAGAATTCGACGGCCAAACATCGTGTCAAGCTTAAAAGTAAACCTGGGGCTGCGTAGCCTGCCACGTACGGTAAGAAAAATCTCTTCTTCCCCGGTGAAGGTGCGAACCAGTGAAGCCACTAGAGCAGCATCCAACACTTGGGATTCCGAGACAAAGCCTTTGTCCCAAGGTAGGGTCACAAAGCGCGCAACATGGTCAATAGCATAAGGTATAGGACTCTGCCGAGGCTCCAGATCGTGATAGCCGTCGCAAGCAATGAGTGCGTACCTGCCATTATCCACCGGCAGGATCGTTACACCAGCTTTGCGTAGTACCGGCGGTCGGTCGGCCCTGGTATCGAACTTGGTCATAAGACGAGGTTCACGGCCTGATAGCTGTTTTATTTTATTAGCACTGATCGTGAATATTCGGCCTTCGGAGAGAGTGCTCTCAATTGGTAAGACTTCGAAGATACGTTTCCAAGCCGCCTCAGTCTTTGAATCTCCCATTATGAGTTCCTAGCTGTAGTTCCGTATTACTACCTCACTAATAGCACCACGCCGGTCTCCTCGTGAGTTAATAGCACGTCTGGCGATAACTTCAGTAATAACCAGACCAGCGTATAATTTTCGCACCAATGAAGTATCTGAATTGCTCACCATCACCAGACAGCCCCGAGCATCTAGTTCTCTAACAACTCGCGCTAGCCGTTCCTGCTCCTTTTTTCCAAAGCCGTCTTCAGCATAACTTGTAAAACTTGATGTAACATTCAAAGGATGATAAGGAGGATCCATATAAACAAAGTCGCCTCGTCTAGCATCAGCCACGATAGCCTCAAAATCACCAGCTATAATTAAGGCGTGACGTAGTGAGTAGCTAGCACTATGCAGAGATCTCTCATCGCATATCGTCGGACTGTTATATCTCCCAAACGGTACATTAAATTCGCCCCGACGGTTCACACGATACAGGCCATTGTAACAGGTCTTGTTGAGAAATATGAATCGAGAAGCGCGCTCGACAGGATCCAGTTGGTGCGGGTTAATGGAACGAAGCTGGTAGTAGTAATCAGCAGTATTTATGTGGCAGCGCAGACTCTTGATAAGGTCGTCCACTGAGTCTCGCACAACAATGTAGACATTGATAAGCTCTGAGTTAATATCGGCGAGGGTAGCTCTATCTGGTGACAAATAGAAAAAAACGGCTCCTCCTCCAAGGAATGGTTCAAAGTACCTTTCATAAGACTTCGGGAAAAGAGGTTCGTATTGTGGGAGAAGTTGGCTCTTACCACCAGCCCATTTCAGGAATGGACTGGCTAGCAAGGACAGTTTGGTACTAAACATTGTGTTGCGTATAGCAGCCAATAGTTCCTGCCCAAGACCTTAGTCTTAATAGCTTTTGAATTCCGGACCTCAAGAAGCCCCTTAATTGGGACGTTCTGATATTATGATATAGTAGGTGACATTAATCGAATTGTCAATGATAATACCTGCTGTCCTCGTTTAGAACGAGCGCCATGCTCCTTGCAAGGCCCTCTGGCTTTAGCTTCACGACAGACGAGATGTCCACCGTGTCATTACTTCAGCAAGAGTTATAGCCTCATCGCTCCTCCCCCACCCACCGCACTAGTGGCAGGCGCGGCCTGGCCTGCCGTGCGAGGCGCTGGTCAGCCGTCCATAGCTCGCACCCTTCGTATTCCGCCAGGGCCAGGTAAAGTGCGTCGTAGGCGGCCCCCAGTCCCAACTCGTTGGCAAGGTTGAGGGC
>DAOUAM010000107.1:0-13179 GCA_034433305.1 Dehalococcoidia bacterium
CGATGGTCCAGGTTAGGTCGGCCCTGGGGTGGTTTCTGGGGTGGCAGCAGCGGTGCCAGGCGCTGCCACTGGCTATCGGTGAGTTCGTGTCGTCGTACCATACTTCCAGTTTAGCATGTTTTCAAACACGCCCTAGCTTGCGGCAGAACAGTTCATATCGCCTGGCGTATGATGTATCGCGGAACTCTTCGAAGACCTGGAAGTGAGGCTCTTTCACTTCAACTGGTCTCCGTGCCCTGGGAGAATCTTCCAGGAGGAGCAGGTACCCCAGCCACGGAGACGGCGACGTAGCGAATGCGCCTTCTCTGTAAGCTGTCCACAAGTCCAGCGCACTGCCCATGGCCTCTTCGGTCCTGTTGTTGAAGTTGTTGCCTAGGGAGCCAACATGAGACTTTAGCTCCAAGGCTACCAGCAACTGACCATCAGTCCTTACTACCATATCCCACTGCTTGGTTGGCCTGTAGAAGCCAGGCAGTTCTGTCACGCGGCGCCGGGTGTAAATATCAGATGGACTGACGCCAGCTTGTACCACCAACTCTGCAATTTTCCTGGCAAATCCATCCATCTGCTGTCCACCGGTTACTGAGCCACGTGATCCCTGGTCTGAGCGGCCACGGAGCCGTTGCTCTTCGGCCTGTTTTCTTTTGGTCAGCCAGAACTCGCGGACAGCTTCAGAGAATACTAACCGCTCTATCATATAGGCTGATGGTTTCAGGCGAAGGTGGTCTGATGCTCTTTGCCGTGACTCAGCAGGCGCTTAGCGTGTTCCACGTACGAGGGTTCAATCCCGTAACCTATACTGTTACGACCCCATCTACACGCAGCCAGGTTCGTCATACCGGTGCCCATGAAAGGGTCCAGTACAGTGTCACCAACAAACGAAAACATGCGTATCAATCGCTCTGCCAGGGCAAGAGGAAATGGCGCCGGATGGTCCTTTGTAGACGCGCCGTTGATCCTCCAGACCTGTTGGAACCATTCTTTGTGGTACTGCTCAGGGATCACCGACAGTATCCGTGATGCCAGAGTAGGCTGTCGGTATCCTCCTGGCTTTCTCTGGAAGATTATGTACTCGATGTCATTCTTGATTATGGCATTGGGTTCGTAAGGTTTGCCAAGGAAGCGTGAGCCATTCTCCACCTCAAATCGAGCGTTGGCAATCTTGTACCAGATTATGGGGGCTAGATTATCAAATCCGATCTTGCGACAGTGCTCCTGGATGCTGGCGTGGAGCGGATAGACTGCGTGGCGGCCGAAGCGACGCCTGGGCAGACATACGTCTCCTACAACAACCGCTAGCCTTCCGCCTGGCACAAGGACACGAAAGACGTGGCGCCATATCTTGTCAAGTTCGCCGAGGAATTCCTCATAGTCCTGAACAAGTCCCAGTTGCCCATGGCGGTCAGGGTATTCCTTGAGAGTCCAGTAGGGAGGCGAGGTTAGCACAAGGTGTATGCTCCCATCGGGCACGTCGTCCATATGCCGGCTGTCGCCAAGGATAAGCCGATGGCTGGTAGAAACCTTGCGCACAGCGCTCTCAATGGCTCTGACCAGCTCCTGGTCCTTGGCGATAGCGGGAATGGCCCTCTGCTGGTCGTCCTGAGCGAGCAGGAGGGCCTTGCGAGGCACCAGGTCTGGAAGCTCGTCCTCCAGCGGCACTGGGGATGCTTCAGGGGACTGTTCCGACACTTGGCGACCTCTACTCCACCGCCCGGTGGCGTACTGCGGGGCAACGTAATCATACTACGACGGCATATTCCTCGAATACTAGTATATGCTATGATATTTCCGTACAGCCCCGAGCCACTCGGGGCGCTTTTTCTGGAGTAGACCATGGCAACCCCGGCCCAGCAGGGACCTCACCCCCTGAATCCCCCTATTCACGAGTGGAGAGGGGGCCTGGGGGTGAGGTCCGACATCCGCAACATCGCCATCATCGCCCACGTGGACCACGGCAAGACCACGCTGGTGGACGCCCTGCTGAAGCAGAGCCATATCTTCCGCGAGAACCAGCAGGTGGGTGAGCTTATCATGGACATGAACCCCCTGGAGCGGGAGCGCGGTGTCACCATCCTGGCCAAGAACACCGCCGTCACCTACAGGGGCATCAAGATCAACATCATTGACACGCCGGGCCACGCCGACTTCAGCGGCGAGGTGGAGCGCGTCATCAACATGGCCGACGGCTGCCTGCTGGTGGTAGATGCCATTGACGGCCCCATGCCCCAGACGCGCTATGTGCTCAAGAAGGCCCTGGACGCCCGCCTGAAGCCCGTGGTGGTCATCAACAAGATAGACCGGCCCAACGCCCGGCCCCAGGAAGTGCTGAGGATGGTCCAGGACCTCTTCCTGGAGCTGGCGACGGACGTGGACCAGCTTGACTTCCCGGTGCTGTACGCCTCGGCGCGATTAGGCTACGCCCTCACGGAGCTTCCGGCAGGCCCGGCGCCGGCCAGCGGCCAGGTGCCGACCGGCGGCATGGGGCCGCTGTTCGAGGCCATCGTGGACTTTGTGCCGCCGCCGTCGGGCGACGCGTCGGCCCCGCTGCAGATGCTGGTGGCGGCCCTGGCCTACGACTCCCACCTGGGCCAGATCGCCATAGGCCGCGTGGTGCGCGGCGCCATCGCCGTGGGCGACCACGTGGCCCGCGTGGACCGCCAGGGCCAGGCGCACCCCTACACCATCGAGCGGGTGTACGTCTTCCACGGGCTGGAGCGCAAGGAGGCGCAGCGCGTGGAGGCCGGCGACATCGTGGCCGTGGCCGGTGTGGAGGAGGTGGCCATCGGCGACACCATCGCCTCGGCCCAGCAGCCCGAGGCCCTGCCTCCCATCGCCATAGACGAGCCAACGGTCAAGATGACCATGGGCGTCAACACCTCGCCCTTCTCCGGGCGCGAGGGCAGCTACTGCACGGCCCGAATGCTCCACGCCCGCCTGATGAAGGAGCTTCAGACCAACGTCAGCCTGCGCGTCCAGGAGACGGACAACCCCAACGAGTTCCTGGTGTCAGGCCGGGGAGAGCTGCACCTGTCCATCCTCATCGAGAACCTGCGCCGCGAGGGCTACGAGATGCAGGTCTCCCGGCCCGAGGCCGTGACCAGGGTCGTGGACGGCGTGGTGCTGGAGCCATACGAGCTGCTGGTGCTGGACACCTTCGACGAGTTCATCGGCCCGCTGAGCGAGGACCTGGCGCCACGGCTGGCCCAGATGCTGGACATGCGCTCCGACGGCCAGGGCGGCGTCCACATGGAGTTCAAGGTGCCCACCCGGGGCCTCATCGGCTTCCGCAGCTTCTTCCTGCGGGCCACGCGGGGCAACGGCGTCATGAACACCCACTTCCTGGGCTACGAGCCTATGCGCGGCGAGGTCAGGTCCACCCGGCCGGGCGTGCTGGTGGCCTCGGAGAGCGGCGTGGCCGTGACCTACGGGCTGCACAACGCCCAGGGCCGGGGCATCACCTTCGTGGAGCCAGGCACGCCGGTGTACGAGGGCATGATCGTGGGGGTGCAGAACCGCGACGGTGACATAAACGTCAACGTCTGCAAGGAGAAGAAGCTCACCAACATGCGCTCCTCCACGGCGGACATCGCCATCCGCCTGACGCCGGCCCTGAAGTTCAGCCTGGAGGAGGCCCTGGACTTCATCAACTCCGACGAGCTGGTGGAGGTCACGCCCAGGAGCATCCGGCTGCGCAAGAAGGTGCTGTCCTGCGATGAGCGCTACCGGCTGGGCCGCGACCGTGCCCGGGCGCTGGCGTAGGAGTTCCAAGCAGGTGGCATGGACTGGTATGCAGTCCCAGATGGCAGCGCTCTGCCCCCTCTCCGGCTCTCCCCCAAGGGGGGGAGAGGATGTCCCTTCCTCCTGTGGAGGAGGGTCAGGGCCTGTCCCGAGCCTGTCAAGGGAAAGGGGGCCAGGCGCCAGCCCCCTCTCTTTCTCTCCCCCTCTGGGGGAGAGAAAGTCCCTTCCCCCTGTGGGGGAAGGTTAGGAAGGGGGCATGTCAACTTCACCCTCGCCCGCGACCTCGCTGGTACGCCAGCCTCGCGCCCGCGCGGTCGGGTGGCCGCAGCGCCCCCAGGGGCTGGACCGCATCCCCTGGCTGTGGCACGAGGCGGTGGTCATGCGCGCCCCGGCGCCGCCATGGACCATGTCGCTGGCCGTATTCCTTTTCTTCTACGGCACCTCTGTCCTGACGGCCTCCTGGGCCGGGGACGTGGCCGCCTTCCTGAAAGACCCGTCCTGGGTCGTCCTGTACACCCTCCCGGCCGCGGCGTCGCTGCTGACCAGCTACACGCCCCGCGCCATCCTGGGCATGTGGGACCACGCCAGGCCCTGGGTCACTAACTCGGAGGCGGAGATTGCCCAGGCAGCACAGGCCACACCCCGCCTGCTCATGCGGCTGTACTGGCCCAGCTACGTGGGCTGGACGCTGCTGAACATGCAGTCCTGGGCGGCCGGCATCGGCCCAATACCCCACCCGCCCTGGACCGAGCGTTACCCTCACCCCGAGGCCTTTCGCTACTACTCCATGCTCATGGCCCCGGTGGCGTCCTACTTCATGGCCGGCGCCACCTCCATAGGGCTGCTGGGGCTGACCCTGGTGGCGCGCCAGTTCTGCGGCACCTGGAAGCTCAGGCAGGGCTTCATCCTGGGCGGAGGCAAGGCGGCGCTGCGGCCCTTTAACCAGTTTGTGTGGCTGACCTGGGCCGCCGTGAGCCTGCCCTTCCTGCTGGTGCTGCTGGTGCAGGCCACCATCTCGGGCTGGCGCGAAGCCCAGGCCCTGGCGGCCCTGGACTACACCACCTCCGGCCTGCTCTTTCTCACCGTCCTGCTCACGGCGGTCATACGGCCCCAGGGCCATATGAGCAGGCTCCTGGCCGGACAGAAGGCCCGGGAGCTGCGGGCGCTGGAGGCCGAGATGCAGGAGCTGGCAACCGTGCCGCCGGGCGCCGACGTGGTGGAGGCCCTGCGCCGCATGCAGCGCTACAACCACCTGGCCTTCCAGTGCCAGCGGGTCATAGCCTTCGTGCCCACGCTGATAGACTCCCGCTTCGTGCTCCAGGTCGGCATGAGCACCACGGCCATCATCCTGGCCAACCTGCTCCTGCGCTACATCATAATCAGGTAGCCCTGCCGGTGGTTACCCCTCCTGGCCCATTCCCAATACTCCCCTTGACCTATGGACTCCTCGGGCCTGTGGCGCCATCATAGTTTGTGGGGCCGTGCCTGGGGCCTCGGCCTGGTGTGCCCTGGGCAGGTGCCCGGAAGCTGCGTGGAGGGGAGGTACCATGTCCAGGGCCAGGGTCGTCGTCATCACCGGCGCATCGGCGGGGGTAGGCCGGGCTACTGCACGGGCGTTCGGCAGGCTGGGCGCCCATGTTGGCCTCCTGGCCCGAGGGGTAGATGGCCTGGAGGCCGCCAGGGCTGAAATCGAGGCCGCCGGCGGCAGGGCGCTGGCTATCCCCACCGATGTCGCGTACCATGAGCAGGTGGAGGCCGCGGCGGAGAGGGTCGAGGCCGAGTTTGGCCCCATTGACATCTGGGTGAACAACGCCACGGCAACGGTCTTTTCACCCTTCAGCCAGATTACTCCCCAGGAGTTCAGGCGCGCTACCGAGGTGACCTACCTGGGCGTTGTCTATGGCACCATGGCCGCCCTCAAGCGCATGCTCCCCCGGGACAGGGGCACCATAGTCCAGGTAGGCTCGGCGCTGGCCTACAGGGCGATACCATTGCAGTCCGCCTACTGCGGCGCCAAGCACGCCATCAAGGGTTTTACCGAGTCCCTGCGCACCGAGCTCCTGCACGACGGCAGCAACGTCCATATTACCATGGTGCAATTGCCCGCCCTCAACACGCCCCAGTTCGGCTGGTCTTTGAGCCGCCTTCCGCGCCATCCCGGGCCAGTGCCTCCCATCTTCCAGCCCGAGGTGGCGGCGAAAGCCATCGTCTGGGCCGCCGGCCACAGGCGGCGTGAGGTCTACGTGGGCGGCTCGACGGTTGCCACCGTGCTGGCCAGCAAGTTCGCTTCGGGCTTCGCGGACTACTACCTGGCCCGCACCGGCTACGCCTCGCAGCAGACGGACATTCCCGCGCGGCCAGAGCGCCCCTCCAACCTCTTCCAGCCAGTGCCCGGCGACCACGGCGCCCATGGCATTTTCCATAAGGGAGTCCACAGGCGCAGCTGGCAGCTATGGGCGACTACCCGCCTGCCCTGGCCCCTTGTGGCCGACCTGGCCGCCGGCCTGGGCAGCGGCTTCGGAATGCTGGTGTCTTCAGTGCTGCGATGAGCGCGTCCTACCCGCCCATATCGGACTACGGCATCATCGGCGACTGCCGGACAGCCGCCCTGGTGTCCCGTCACGGCTCCATAGACTGGTGCTGCTTCCCCAACTTTGACGGCCCTTCCTTCTTTGGCCGCCTGCTCGACATAAGGAAGGGCGGCTACTTCTCCATTCGCCCGGCTGGGCCTTACCAGCACCGGCAGGCGTACATCGAGGGCACCAACGTCCTGACGACCACCTTCGACACCGCCGAAGGCTCGGTGCGCCTCACCGACTTCATGCCGGCGGTGTCGCCGTCCGGCGAGAGGCACATGCTGCTGCCCATGCGCCAGATAGTCCGCGTCCTGGAAGGGGTGTCCGGCAGGGTGGAGATGGCCCTGGAGTACAGGCCGCGCCCGTACTACGGCGCTGGCCGCTGCCGCATTGACGTGCGCTCGCCCTACAACATGGTGGCGCAGGGCAGGAGGTGGCACCTGCACCTGCTGGCCGAAAGGCCCCTGGCCGTGGATGGCGACGGCGCTAGCGGCAGCTTCGCCATGGCGGCAGGCGAGCGCGCGGCCTTCAGCCTTGTCTACGACGAGACGGCCCCTTCGGTCTATCCCGCCGTCGGGCAGATGGCCGACCACCTGCTGGCCGAGACGGTCTCCTTCTGGAGGGCGTGGCTGAGGCAGTGCCGCTACCAGGGCAGGTACCTGGAGGCCGTCCAGCGCAGCGCACTGGTCCTGAAGCTGCTGGAGTTCGTGCCCTCCGGGGCCATCATCGCCGCGCCCACTACCTCGCTGCCGGAGAGAATGGGTGGGGTGCGCAACTGGGACTACCGCTTCTGCTGGCTCAGGGACGCATCGCTCACCCTCCAGGCCCTCCAGTCCATCGGCTACTTCGCGGAGGCACGGGTCTTCCTGGACTGGCTGCTGCACGCCACCGCGCTCACCCATCCACGCCTGCAGGTGGTGTACAGCATCTATGGCGAGGCGTCGCTGCCCCAGCGAGAGCTAGGCCACCTGGAAGGCTACCGAGGCTCCAGGCCCGTGCGTGTGGGCAACCAGGCCCACGCACAGTACCAGCTCGACATCTACGGCGAGGTGCTGGACGGCCTGTTCCGCACGTCGCCCCAGGAGTGCAAGTACTCCAGGGACGTCCGCAGCCTGGTGGCGGGCATCGCCGACTTCGTGTCCAGGCACTGGCCGGACGCCGACAACGGCATCTGGGAGATGCAGTACAGGGCCGAGTTCACCCACTCCAGGGCCCTGTGCTGGCTGGCCCTGGACCGCGCCATTCGGCTCCTGTCGGCCTGCCCCGTCAAGCCCGAGCGCGTCCAGAGGTGGAAGCAGGCCAGGGACAGCATCGCCAGGGCCGTGCTGGAGCAGGGCTACAGCCAGGAGGCAGGCGCCTTCACGCAGCGGCTGGGGGGCCGCGACCTGGACGCCGCCCTCCTGGTCCTGCCTATCCTGGGACTGGTGGACGCCAGCGACCCCAGGATGACGTCCACGGTGAAAGCGGTCCGCCAGCGCCTGGCCGCCAACCGCCTGGTGTACCGCTACCTGGCCGATGACGGCCTCCCGCCAGGCGAGGGGGCGTTCCTGGCGTGCACCTTCTGGCTCGCCCAGTGCCTGGCCCTCCAGGGCGACGTGGCCGGCGCCCGCCAGGTCTTCGAAAGGGCGCTCCAGTGCGCCAACCACCTGGGCCTCCTGGCCGAGGAGGCCGACCCGGCCACCCTGGAGATGCTGGGCAACTTCCCCCAGGGCCTTACCCACATCGGCCTCATCAATGCCGCCGTAGCCATTGGCCAGGCCGAGGGCTACGCCAGCGAGTAGAAGCCCCCGATAATCATCCCGTACACAACGTGGGATATTATGGTGGCAATAGGCGTGCGCTTGCCGTAGTTGAGGGCCAGGAAGCCAGGAGGCTCCAGCGGCTTCAGGCTCCCCGGCCCGGTGTACTCCGATGACATGCGCGGGTGCAGCCCCGGAAGGATGGGCAGGGCCACCATCAGCACGAAGACCCCATGCACCAGGCCCCCGAAGCCACCCAGCCACCAGCTAGCCATGCCCAGCTCCTCGAAGGCCAGGGCGTAGAGAAAGGAGAACAGCCAGCCCAGCGCCAGGTGGAACAGGAAGCCATAGAGCTTGGCCGCGTCCCTGTCCAGGGTGAACATCGTCCCCAGCATGAAGGGCAGGTCCATGCGCGTGAAGCCCAGCTCCTGGCTCCCGCGCATGACCACGGTGAGCACCACCGTCCCGACGAAGCCCCACAGGATGATGCTCGGCCAGTCCATCCACGCACTCCCGGCCTAGACGCCCTTCACCCGGCCCTGAACCAGGTCCCCAACCGAGCGTTCACAGCATCCAGGAGCTCCTGCGATGCGTCAGTGACTACCTCGGCCTGGCTGGTCACTGGTGCGCCGCCGTCATCGGGGCAGCGCACCAGTTCGCCATCCTCATCCACGCTCACCCAGCAGCCGAAGGCCTCCAGCCTCACCCAGTCCATGCACGTCAGGTGGTTCTCTGGCATCCCGGACCTCTGCCCATGTTGCTACCTTCCAGGTTAGATGCTGCAATGGCCAGGGTCAACCTTAGGAGTAATCTGGCATTGCTGACGCGAGCTTTTAAGGTGATATAATTCGTCGAGTATGTAGGTATTTTCGTCGCCTGGTGGAAGGAAGCTGTGCCTTCAAAAATAACGCGGGTCAGGTACTCAGGAAGAGCAGCGGCTTTCATGAGGCAATTGAGGGTGTCTGACGAAGGGGGTTTCCATTCCCTGAGGAGCCTGATTCTTCAACTGGCGGCCATGCCGCAAATAGACAATGACCAGAAAGTACTCATGGACTTTGGCACAGGCAGGTCAGTGCCTGTCTACGTTGGCGACGACTGGTGGATTGTATACCGCGTGGACCTGAGCAATGACGAGGAGATCTTCTCTGTGATCAGCATCTGGCCTGCTGACAGCCCACCGAACACCAGGATGTGAAGACTTTTACGCATCCAGTTCTTCGTCCCAGACCCATCGTCCTTCATCTGCATCTTTAAGTCCCATCCTGGCCTCTTCCAAGAACCCGCCCGACGATTCCAAGCGTCCCCTTAGCTCAGCGGCTTTCTCATTCTGGCGCAGGCGTAGCCGGCCGTATTGCTGCGCATCCTTAAAGGGTTGCGTCTTTTTGGACTCAGACACGAGGGATTCCAGATTAAGTCCGCTGTACTGGTGGACAATTTCCATCAATACCTGCCTTTCCCCTTCGTCAAGAGCAGGGGCAGCGTCTTTCCAGGCAGCAGAAGGGTCGTCCATCCAGTACAAATAAGACTCGCCCCCATACTTAGAGGGCTGGGACACCATGCGAAGCAAGCCCGAGCGGACTAGCTGATCAGCTTCGCTGACTATAGCATTCTCCACAGCATTTGGACCGTAGTGGTCCCACATATACAGGTTCCCGGTGATAGTCCGGCCTGTTGACTCGTAGAATCGGTTGTCAGCCAGGTATACCAGCTTGACCAGTTCTGTCCGCATAACACTGGACTTCTTCAATGCCAGTATTCCCTGGATGACTGCGCGGGTCTTCCGGATTTGCTCATCCTTCTGCCTGAGCATGCCTTTAGCCCCCCGTTGCAGTGACCACAGTCTGAGTTTCTATAATAGATAAACTACCATTATATCATAGTCCGCATGCATACATAGCATACTACGCTTCTACTCAGAGGTAAAGAGCAGGTCGATATCGAGTTACACACTCCAATGCCAGGGCGCATACTGGAAAGTCCTACTATTTCTGCTTATTCAAGCCTGGTGTTAGAACTGAATGGGCCTCGGGTAATACCCCAGGCCCATTGTTAACAGCGAGGCAGGAGAAACAGGCTCATGACCTAGTCCAGCGGACAGGTCGCCTCGTTGGCCGACTGGAGAGTGGCCTTAGCCGCGTCTATGTCTCCGCCTGGAGCTATGGCCGCCTGGTACAGAGCGATGACCTGCGCCGTGGTCAGCGGGTAGTCAACATCCGGGTGAGCGGCGTTCAGCAGCCCGGCCACGGCATGCCTCGTAAGGGAGTTGAAGCTATCCCCTATCAGGCTCACCGCCTGCAGCAGGGTGATGTCGGGGTTGAAGGCGTCCACTCCAAAGACGGTGTCAAAGTCGTCGCTGGTGGAGTAGCCAGTGGCAGCCCACTGGGAAAAATGTGGCTTCGTCTTCCAGTAGCCAGGCGTGCAGCCCTCGTCCCCGGCCGGCGGAGGTGGCGGCGGCGGAGGAGGCTCCTCGGTGCAGCTAAACACTTCCACAGCATCCAGGTCGAAGCCACCCTGTGGCTCATTGGGCACACCATCGTTGTCGTCGGTGATCCTGATGTACCGGACCAGCGATAGCCCTGTGCCGCTGATATCCAGGGAAACGTTGCCTGTGGCGTTACCCAGGGATACGTAGGTCGTGCCGTCCTCGCTGACCTCAAACAGCGCGCCCTCGTTGTGTTCGACCTCGATCACAAGTATTTCAGTGCCGCTGCTCGGCGCGGCGGGCAGAGAGAACTTCAAGGTTATAGAGCCGCCGTGGCCGAGGGACACAAATGCGGCATCCTCGACTCCCAGCGCATTGGAGGGATTGGAAGCGTTGACGTCGGTGATGCCAGAACCCGGCGTGTAGCTCACCACCTCGTTGGCGTAGGCACACACGCCAAAACTGGCTGTCGCCACGTCCTGCCTCACTGAGCTCCAGCCCAGGAACATGGCAACGGCCAATAGCGGGGCCAGCAACGCCCCTGCCAGCATGACTCCCTGTCCTGCTTCTCTCGTTTTCAAGTTACTTCTCCTTCAGGTACGGTGACCATTTATCCTTCCTTCATACCATGTGACCAGCCTTTTCTCCCCTGCTTTCGCCATGAGCACATTCGTCAAATACAGCAGGACAGGTGACAATCCTGGAGGAAATTTCGTCTTAAAACGTCCAATTCTGGAGAATAAGGGTGAAAATAATGTGAACTGAGTTTGCCTGGCCAGGGGCGACCTCCTCCCACGACCCCGATGCTCAGGCCATCTGCTTCACGAACCTGAAGCGGAAGTCCGCGCCGATGTAGTGGCCGCCCCAGAGTTTGTGCGGGCCTATGTTCTCGACGGCCATCAGCCGGCCGTCGTCCACCGCGCCGTTCCAGGTAGGGTCTGCCGCCACGGCCGCCTCGATGCTGCTGGCCCCCAGCGGGTCCATGAACTGGTCCAGCGTGTCCCAGGCCTCCTGCCTGTCCGCCGAGGCCACCAGCAGCACCACTTTGATCCTGCCGATGAAACCCTTGCTGCCCAGCGTCAACGCCGCGTCCCTGGACTCCAGCATGATGACGGCGACGGGCAGCTCGCTCACCGACTCCGGCGGCTGGTCCAGCACCCTCAGCCCCGCGATGCCTGACAGCAGCGAGGCCAGCCCGTCCCTGGCGTCCCTGAGTTCGTTGGCCATGGCATCTGCCTCCTCACCGTGCCTACAGCGCGGCCCTACACGCCCACCGCCAGCTTCCTGTAAGGCCCCAGGAGCAGCCTCGCATCCGGGTCAAGCCCGTCCGATGGGCCAGGTACTGAGACGCTGCCCCGGCGCAGCCACAGCCGCGTGACCTGGAGGATGCACGCCTCCGTCACCGGGCTGGGGTACTCGTAGATGTCTATGGCCGCGCCGCCGGCGTGGGCCGTGGCCGTGGTGCCGTTGACACCCCGGACGACAGTCAGGGTGTTGCCGCTGTAGGTTTTGACGTACATCTGCTCGGCGTCCACCAGCAGCGTGTGGCCGGCCTCCACGTCGGCACGGCTGGAGACGCTAACGCTGGTGGTACTGGCGTCGGCGATGGCGTTGGCCGTCTCGGAGGCGCGCCGCAGGTGGCGCCACCAGCCCCACTGCCCGGCCACCTGGACCGTCTGTCGCCCCACGGGGAACCCGCGCCTGCTTCCCCCGAGCGCGTCCACTTCGATCCTGGTGTAGGGCCGGGACTGAGGGTTGCTGGACGTGGCCGGGTCAGCGTTGGACGGCAGCAGCAGGTAGTCGCTGGCCGCCCACGTGGCCTCGAAAGTCCCGTCCAGGTCCTCGTCGGTCTTCAGTCCATCGGCGTCCACGCTCACCAGGTCGGGCACGAGGATGAAGAGTCCGCCCGGGCCGTCGAAGAGCCTGGTGGCCTGGAGCACGTAGAAGTGCCGATTGCAGTACCGGTCAATGGTCCGGCTCACGGCCTCGCTGAGGGCGCGCAGGCGTGCGTTGTCGGCGCTGCCGGTGATATTCAGCGCCCCGTGGCCCTTGAGCACGTCCAAGGATACGTAGGCGTTGGTCATGCAGGCCCTCCGCTAGGTCTGTTCCGTGTCCTCAATGAAGCCACGGCCAGTGAACAGGCTTTTCAGCGCCACACGCTGGGTAGCCGTCAGGTCGGGCACCTCGACGGTGTAGCTGCCATCGGGGTACTCGGTCAGCCGCACCTCGTGGGGCAGCTTGCCGATGGCCGCGGCTATGTCCACGGGACGTATGCGCCGGAAGCTGAACTTCTCCATGTACCGCTCCTCTGACAGGGTGTGTCAAAGTCTCTCCCATTGGCAAGGCCCAGCGCCCCCTTCCCCTCGGCAGGCTCGGGGCAGGCCCTGGCCCGGCCCCCTTCCCGACTTTCCCCCAAGGGGGGCAGGGACATCCTCGCCCCCTTTGGGGGAGAGCCAGAGAGGGGGCTGACGTGTGGCCCCCTTCCTGGCCTTCCCCCAGAGGGGGCAGGGAGGGTCCTCGCCCCCTTTGGGGGAGAGCCAGAGAGGGGGCTGACGTCTGGCCCCCTTCCTGACCTTCCCCCAAGGGGGGCAGGGACATCCTCGCCCCCTTTGGGGGAGAGCCAGAGAGGGGGCTGACGTGTGGCCCCCTTCCTGGCCTTCCCCCAGAGGGGGCAGGGAGGGTCCTCGCCCCCTTTGGGGGAGAG
>DAOUAM010000108.1:0-15110 GCA_034433305.1 Dehalococcoidia bacterium
TCGTAACTCACCATTATGCTGCGCTGGGCTTGATGCACAGCGGCCCTCATAGCTACGGCAACATCGTCCATGAGGACTTGCAGCCGACCATCTTCCACCGCTGCCCTTGCAGAAGCCAGTCCAAGGAGATGCGTATAGTGTGGAAGTCCATGGGACAGGTACGTGATAAATCTGGACGCGTCTGGGGCGATTTTCATGCCAACCTGCGACAGGCCTCTCTCAAGTATATTGGCAAGCTCATTCAGGTACATCCTTGGCATATGTACCTGAATGAGACACCTATCTATGGACTGGTGCTCTTTCAGCAGGCCATCTACTGTGTCTGCTACACCCACGAGCACAAGAGTCGCGTTGACAGAATGGTCTGACAATGCCTTGATGGTGTCAGCCATGAGGCGCGAGGTATTTTCGTCTGTTAGCCGATCAAATTCGTCAATAATGAGCAGCAGTTGTACTCCAAGTCGCTGCAGGATATACCTTATATCCTCCGGGCTAGGGTCCTCAGGGAGCATGGCATTCAGAGTCTGGTCGAGGCTTGATGTCCTTTGGGTAAAGCCCATCATAGGGAGTTGAATTGACACCTGGATCTCTTCTCAGGGTCTTCTGCCAGAGAGTTGAAAACGTATCTGAAGAGTCACAATTTACTCGCGAGACGGCCAGCCCAGAAATGCCGGCAAGGGCCAAGAATTCAGGCAAGACGTTGACCAGCGAAGTCTTGCCAACACCCCTCTCGCCGAACAGGACTGCATGCATCCCACGCTGGTTTACGGCATCGGATATCTCCTGCATCTGCTGTTGCCTGCCGGCAAATAGAGTAGCCTGGTTTACTGGTGCAGCAGGGCTGAACACCGTCCCCAGCCGTATGCTCAGTGCAGCCCTCTCCTCGTTATCCGCCAACAAACGGTCACCCATCGCCTGCAAGAACTCCTAATAACGAGGCATCAACTCATAATAACCATGACAACGCCCTCATATTCGTACACTAACGCGCCTGACGCCGTCCCCTGATTATTAATGACTCATATAGCCATGCCGCCGTCAACGTTGATGACCTCGCCCGTGATGTAGCGGGCCTTCTCGCTGGCCAGGAAGGCCACCAGGTGGGCCACGTCGTCGGCCTCGCCGAAGTGGCCCTGGGGTATCCAGGTCAGGATGCGGTCCTTCACTTCCTGGGAGAGTACGTCCACCGTCTCGGTCTTGATGTAGCCAGGGGTGACGGTGTTTACGGTGATGTTGCGGGTGGCGACCTCCTTGGCCAGGGACTTGGTAAAGCCTATGATGCCTGCCTTGGAGGCGGCGTAGTTGGTCTGGCCCACGTTGCCCCGCAGGCCCACCACCGAGCTTATGCAGATGATGCGGCCCCAGCGCTGGCGGAGCATGCCCCGCAGCACGGCGCGGCTGCAGTAGAAAACGCTGTTGAGGTTAGTGGCGATAACCCTTTCCCAGGCCTCGTCGGACATGCGCACCAGGAGGTTATCGTCAATGATGCCGGCGTTGTTGACCAGGATGTCCACATGGTCCCAGACCTCGTTGACCTTGTCCACCATGGCCTTGACCTGGTCCAGGCTGCTCACGTCGGCCTGGACGGCGAAGGCCTCGACGCCCAGCTTCTGGATGGAGCTTACCACCTCGGCTGCGGCATCGGCCGAGGCCCTGTAGTTGACTGCAACCTTCACGCCCATCTCCGCCAGCCTCAGGGCGATAGCCCGGCCAATGCCCTTGGAGGCGCCTGTCACCAGGGCGGCCTTTCCCTCGATATCGGACCTGCTCAATTTGCCTCCTGTTTACCCTGAAATACGGAGTCTGGCGGCCCAGCCTGATGGCGGGTTGGGGCAAGCGCAGCAAGACCTCACCCCATAGAGAGGAGGAATACGGCTCCTCATACACCCTGTGCAGCCAGGGCAGCTACGCGCCCGCCCTGGAGCGCACGCGGGCCAGTTCCTCGTTGAGCCTGGAGATGAAGCCACTCTCCACTGCCAGCCTGGCCGTGCCGATGGCCCTGGCGACGGCTTCGGCCCTGGCGCGTCCGTGGCCGACGACGCTGACGCCGTTGACGCCGAACAGTGGCCCACCGCCCATAGTCTCCACCACGTTGTGCAGCTCGTACACTTCCCTGGCCAACTGCTCCAGCTCGGCACCAGGCAGCTTGCCCTTGAGCCTGGCCCTGAGATGGTCAGCCACGGCCTGTCCCAGGCCCTCGTTGAGCTTCATGATGATATTGCCCACGAAGCCATCGCACACCACGACCTCCGCCTTGCCCTGGGGCAGGTCGTGGCCTTCCACGTTACCTATGAAGTTCAGGCCGCTGCTGGCGAAAAGCTCCGCGGCCTCCTTCACCTGCCGGTTGCCCTTGCCTGCCTCGGCGCCGACGCTGAGGAGGGCCACGCGGGGCTTCTCGATGCCCCAGAACAGGCGCGCGAAGACGTCGCCTATGACGGCGTAGCTGAGCAACTGGATGGGCTTGCAGTCCAGGTTGGTGCCCAGGTCTATGATCACCGAGCGGTTGGCGAAGCCCACCACCGGGCCTCCCAGCGCGGGGCGCTCGATGCCCTCGATGATGCCCAGCACCACGGCGGCCGCGGCCATGGCGGCGCCCGTGGAACCCATGCTCACGCAGGCGTCGGCGTGGCGCTGCTTGACCAGGCCCGTGGCGACCAGGATGGACGCCCTGGGCTTCTGGCGCAGCGCCAGGGCCGGCGGCTCACCCTCCTGGATAACGCCCTCAGAGGGTATGGCCGCGATGGGCAAGGCCCTGGTGTCGTACCTGGCAAGCTCCGGCTGCACCTTCTGCGGGTCGCCCACCAGCATGACCTGGACACCGCCCTTGCTGGCCGCCTGTACAGCGCCCGCCACGGTCTCCGCAGGCGCAAAGTCGCCTCCCATGGCGTCCACGGCCACTCTTACAAGCTTGTCTCCCTTAGCCAATGGTTCCCTCCTGTCTTGCCCGCAATACGTCAAGGGGCCTGCTGGGGCACCAGCACCACCGCGTCGCCGGTGATGGCGGCCTCGCCGCTGGGCTTGCGCACGCCCACGGCACAGGTGACCTCCGTGGCGCCATCGCTCTGGCGCACCCCCTTGACCTGGCCAAAGGTGGTCACCATCTCCCCCGGGAACACTGGCGCCCTGAACCTCAGCTTGAGCCGCCCACTCTCAAGCCAGCTCTCCCCGAAGGCCACCGTCATCATCTCCGAGACGAAGGCAGCGACCAGCATGCCGTGGGCGATAGTCCTTCCGAACTGGGACCTGGCGGCGAACTCGTGGTCCACGTGTATAGGGTTGAAGTCGCCCGACGCGGCGGCGTAGCGCTCTATCTGCTCCTGCGTGACCAGCTTCGTGACGGCTGGCAGGGAATGTCCTTCTTTCATAAAGACCGCCTGTGCCGCAAGGGCCAGCCGCTCAGCGCGAGGCTAGACGCTGGCCGGCAGGGTGATGGTGCTCTTGCCCTCCATGACCTTCTGCCCCTTGCCATTCGTTACCTGGAGTTGCACCACCATGAACCGCCACTCGCCGCGCAGGGCATTCTGGACAAGCGTGGCCCTGCACTCCAGGGCCTCGCCCACCTGGACAGCCCTCAGGAACTCCAGTTCCTGGCCCAGGTGCAGGGTGCCGCCAGGGATAGCCAGGTCGGCTATGACGCCGCGCAGGCCGAGGGCGGCTATGGCCATGGGCGGCACATAGGCCCGGCCACTATCAGGCAATGAGCTATCGCCCACGGCCTGGACGTAGCGCGACACCGTCTCGGCATCCACACGGAACGTCCGGCTGGATATGACCTGCTGTGGGGCTAGCCTGGAATAGTCAACTGCCATCTTGGTAGAACGGCCAGAGGCCGCAGACGATTATAGAGGCAAGCCATTGCCAAATCAACGAGGGCCTTCCGGGGTCGTGCCTGTGCCAGTGGCGGTGGGCTACCTCCCCTGGTACCCCTGCTGGCAAGGCGGGCAAATACACCTCCGGCCCTGGCCGCGACATTCGGGCGAGGTCTGCCGACGCGGGACTACAAAGACCAGTCAGAGGCCCTGAGGACCGCCGAGAGAGAAAGCCGCGGCAATGCGGGCAGCCTCCAGCTTCGGCAGCCGCTGTGCCTGGCGCAGCTTTATCCCCAGCGCCTTGCAGACAGGCTCCACAAGCGCCTGGACATGCCCGTTGGCGACGTCAATCTGTCGTGGCACGGTGTCTATCCTGGCCATAAGCCTCAACAGGTAGTCGCCAGGCCTGCTCAGGGGCTGCCAGGGCTCATCCACTGTGGCCTCCAGGACATCGCCCGAGGACTTGTCCACGCACATGGTCACCCGGGGGAAGTATGGCCGCTCGTCAGGCTCGCCCACAGGGGAGAGGAGCGAGAAGACATCCACCTCCCAGATGCCTTGCCGGGGCCTGGCCTTACTTCCGACCTCCTGGACCAGGTCCTGGTTGATGTCCGGCGGGGCATGGGCTGCTGCGCGGCCTCCGGGACTTCCGGCTTCACCCACTGGTTATGCCACTGGTAGCCCCCCGCGCGTCCCTCTGGCACTCGCACAAGCAGCCTGTCCTCCGAAAACACCGGGCTTATGGAGTCGGGGACAAGCTGCAACTGCCGGGCTACCTCCATGGCCTGCTCCAGCACAACGGTGAGGAAGCGTGCCTCCTCGCTGTCCAGGAACCAGGGCAGGAAGGCCGGCCTCGTGCTCCTGAACATGGGCCACTGCTTCTGGCCCTGGAGCTTCAGCCCCAGGGAGCGGACAATCACCAGGTCGCGGCCTTCCAGGTCCTCGCGGTCCACGAAAACGAGGGACAGCGTGTGGAGGTTGAAGAGCATGTCGAAGGCCACCGAAGCGATGTCTTCGTCATTGATCTCCAGGTCTTCTGGCACCAGCAGCGTGTTCAGGCAGTGGGCCAGGCCAGTGTCGCCCATGAAGACCATGACGCCCGGAGCGCCCAGTTCGTCCTCTCCATCCTCGCCGGAGACACAGCAGTAGCCTGTGGTCCCGGTAACCGGGTCCTTCACACCGAAGATTTCATCGTCCTTGAGCCAGTTCCAGGGTCCCATCCGCTTGAACTCCAGGGCCACCTGGTACAGGCGCGCCCAGTCCTCTCGCGAAGGTGGCTGGTAAGACTGCGCTGTCATGGCAAGTCCTCTTTCCTTTGCGCTCGCTTTCCTGGTCCTTGGAAGGACTGTACAGCCTATCTCACGAAACTTGTCCGTTGCGCCGAAAAGCTTCTTTCTTAATAGCTCCGCCCAGAACCCTTGTCCGAAGTTGTCTATTTTCAAAAGCCCTGTGCTGTATGGCGTATGACCAACCGCGTGACCAGGGTGATGAGTTGCCCCTGGTGGCCCAAACGGAGAGCGGTCGTCTGCTAAAGTTGCTGGTCCAGGAGCAGCTTCTCGCGAGCAGGTGCCGGAGTGCTAACAGGGCCGATTCAGTATCGGCTAGCCCCTTCTCCTGCTGATGCCTTAATGGTTGCCAGTAAAGGCGTTCTTGTCAAGGGTTCTCAGCTTGGGAATCCATGACGCCTCCCTGTGACAGGGCCTCGTCTATGACCTTTGCTGCTGCCTCCTGAATATGAGGCAGCACGAGCTGGTGGAGCTTCCCCGGGTCAAGGCCACCGTCACCGAGTAGAGGCTTCACAGCAGGAAATGTCCCCATTGTGGCAGGAGGAGCCAGGCCCCGTTGCCCCTGGAGTCCCCAGCCGGCCCTTTGGCCCCAGGCTTCAGGCTGCAGCAGCCATGCTTACTGGCAGATACAGGCTCAGCCCAAGGGAGGCCAAGGGACTCCTTTGTGATCTTTTCAGTGCCAAGATCAGCCTGGGGGCCCTGTCCAGCCTTGAAGAGGACACCTCCTGTGCCCTTTCCACTGTAGTGGAAGAGGCGGGGGAAGCTGTGAGACAGGCCGATGCAGTAAACATGGATGAGTCGGGCTGGCAAGAGGAAGGCGACTGGGCCTGGCCGTGGACTCTGGTTGGCCCCTCTCATGCACCAGGCTGAGGGGGACGTGAACGATTACAATCTGACTCGTGACGCCATGTCGTAGTTGGTATGGCTCGAGCTTTTATTTCGGTACTCAGAGGCTGGTCTTCAGGGCCCTGGCATAGTTTTATACCAATTCTGTATGATGGTGCCGTATTTATGGCCTCATCATAGCGACTTGGTATTACACAGCAGAGGGCTGTGCCTCTGACTCGTGAACGCGAAGCATATACGCGTAGAATGAGCAGATTGCCGGCGAGTTGAAAGGCCGCTAGTATATCTGCCATAACTTCCCAATACTAGAGGCACTTTAGACCGCAACATAGGACTCGTTCTTCACCCTCGCGCCAGCGCCAGAAGTAGCTCCAGATAGACCCGTTCTCGGGGCAGGATGCCATGGACATAAGCCCCATCAGCAGCCAGCGCTGGCACGCGCAGCACCCGCTCCGTCCTCATAGACGAGGGCTTGGGCGGCCTGGACCAGCAGGGCCAGAGCGTCATGGCGGAGGAGCTCCGCAAGCTGAGCGCTTGCCTGGAGCGGGTGATCATCGTCACCCACCAGGAGGAGATGTTCAACCAGTTCCACCATACCTACCGCATCACAAAGGTAGATGGCGCTTGCAGGCAGGCTGAGTTAAGGGCATAGCTTGCGGAGACTGTGTATACCACCGGCACAAGCGTCCTTGATTAAATCGAAAGCATTATTGAAGGCTCAACAAGGGCCAAAGTGCATTCATATTACCCGAGGAGAATTCCCCCGATGACTACTCTTGACATACGCTTTGATACTGCATTTCAGGCCTTGACTGACTACCAGCCCCTGAACTGGCAGCGCCGTCTCTTTTTTAAACACTTGTGCTCGGGAACCATACCCGGCGCCTGCGACTTGCCGACAGGGCTTGGGAAAACTGCCGTCATTGCCATCTGGACGATCGCCCTGGCCTGGCAGGCCGAGATTGGCCAGGTCAAGTTGCCACGGCGCCTGGTGTACGTGGTCAATCGCCGCACTGTCGTGGACCAGGCAACTCGTATGGTGGAGGAGGTCCGCAAGAGGCTACTTGACCCCTCAGACTCGCGCTGGTCTCATCACAGGGAGACATTGCAGGCGCTGGGAGAAGCGCTGAAGAGGCTGGCGTCAACCGATGACCTGTTGCTGGCCATCAGCACTTTGCGAGGCGAACTGGCGGACAACGAGGAGTGGAAGGCCGATCCTGCCAGGCCAGCCATAATCATTGGCACTGTTGACATGATCGGTAGCAAGGTACTCTTCAGTGGCTATGGCGATGGGCGGTACTGGCGTGCTCAGCACGCTGGGCTTATCGGGCAGGATACCTTGATAGTCCACGATGAAGCCCACCTGACACCGGCGTTCAGTGAACTGCTGCACCACCTGGCAAAGGTGCAACGCGACGCCGGGGAGCCCAGGCCGGTGCATGTGATGGAGCTTTCAGCTACTCCTCGTGGCGCTGATGGCCCCGCCCTGACACTGGAGCCAGACGATTATGAGGACGAGGTAGTCCGCCTGCGGGTCAACGCGACGAAACGCCTGCACCTTCACCTGGTGGAAGCGAGTCCCCAGGACAAGCGCGCCGATGTCACAGCGAGGACACTGGGAAAGCTCCTGGAGTTGGCCCTGGAGCACAGGGACGGGCCTGTGAAGGTCCTGATTTACGTCCGTTCACCTGAGCAGGCGCAGGACATCGCCAGTTCCCTTCGGAAGCATCTGGGAAACGAAGGGATTGGCCGCGTAGCACTTCTCACCGGGACTGTTCGAGGCCATGAGCGCGACCGGCTCCTGAGGGCGAATAGCGTCTACCAGCAGTTCCTGGACTTCAAGGCGTGTCCAGACCGGGCCGCATACCTGGTCAGCACTTCGGCTGGGGAAGTCGGAATAGATATAGATGCAGACCACCTGGTCTGTGACCTGACCACCCTGGAATCCATGGTCCAGCGGCTGGGCCGGGTCAACCGGCGCGGTGGCCAGGGCCGGGAAGCCCGTGTGGACGTGGTGGCGCAGGCTGGCGCCCTGGATGAACGGGAGAGTCAGTCCGAATTCAATAAAGCCTTGCAGGCCACCCGTGACCTGCTGGCCGAGTGGGCCAGCAAGTCTGGCGGCACCATTGACGCCAGTCCAGGCGGCTTGAGGGAGTTACTGAGCAGCATGACAGACGACAAACGGAAGGCGGCCTTCGCGCCAAGGCCCACAGTCCTGCCCCTGACTGACATACTGCTGGACGCGTGGTCTCTCACTTCGATAACCCGGCCGATGCCCGGGCGGCCAGAGGTGGCAGCCTATTTGCACGGCCTGGAGCAGGGACAGCCTGAGACGTTTGTCGCCTGGCGGAAAGAAGTGTCATTGCTGGCGGGAGCAGACTATGAAACGGTCAGCGCCTGGTTCCAGGCCTGCCGCATCGAAGCGCAGGAGCGCCTGCGGGACACAACGGAGAGAGTGAAGAAAGCGCTGGAGGCTTTGCTCAAGGCACATCGAAAAGGAGATTCGGACAGGGACTTCCCCGTAGTGGTGCTGAACGAGCGCGGCGAGGCCGAATTCCTTCAGGACGACCAGGGAAAGCTCCAGTGGCCCCTGCTGTCGCACGTCGTGGAGGGAAAGGCAAACACCAAGTACCGGACAGTCGTCCTGCCAGTGGAAGCTGGCGGACTGAATGACCAGGGCGCACTCGATGGACAGGTCCTTGCCGAGGTCCCAGACGTCGCAGAAATGCCCGGACCTGAAGGCCACACTCACCGCCGTGAGCGCTGGCTGCTCATCCGCGATGCGGATGGCGAACGCTGTGAGCGGCTGGTGACGGGCGAAGTCGCCGAGAGCCTTCCGCGCGACCTGTGGGAACAGGAGCGTGTCGCTCTGAAAGAGCCTGCTGAAGGTGATGAGGAAGGACGTTCCCGCTACCTGGTACTCATGTCCCAGCGAGGCCAGTCAGCCCTGGAGCACCCCGAGACAGCCAGGATAGAACAGACCTTGAGTTACCACAGCCAGCAGGCAGCCGCGCATATGGAACGGATTGCAGAGGCGCTTCACCTGGAAGCAGGCATAAGAGATGCGCTGGTGACAGCGGCCAGATGGCACGACCGGGGCAAGGCCAGGCCTGTCTGGCAGTGGTTCGCGTGCAATACCGCTGACGGCGAACCGCTGGCCAAGTCCACGAATTACCGGCCCGGCCATGTCCTAAACGGGTACCGCCACGAGTTTGGCTCCTTGCTGGAAGCCACGGCAGACGAGGCCATTCAGAAGCACCCCGAGAGAGACCTTGTCCTGCACCTGATAGCCGCCCACCACGGCTGGGCACGGCCCCACTTCGGGCGCAACGCCTGGGACAACAGCCGTACTACAGCGGAGAACGAGGAGGCCGCTGCCGAGGCAATGCGGCGCTTTGCACGACTGCAGCAGCGGTTTGGCAGGTGGGGCCTGGCCTGGCTGGAAGCCCTGGTGCGCTGCGCCGACATCGCCGCGTCCAGGCCCGATATCCATTCTATGAACACGCCTCCGCAAGCGAAGGAGACCGAGCTATGAATCGCCCGCAACCTAGCTTCACAGTCCAGGTGGATATGACTAATCCGGGCCAGTTCTTCGCCTGCTGTGGTTTGCTGGAGCTGACCAACCGTGTGTTCCTGAACAAGATTGTGGAAGGATGGTTCGGAAATGGGACTTTTTGTGTTAGCGTAAGCGACAGTGACTCCGGCATATTTGGCCAGGTCTTCAAGGAATTACTCGACACTGGTATCGTCGAAGTCACTACTCGCGGTGACTCAAAAACACACCCGGTCCACCTGGTCCAATTCAACATCACACTGGACTGGTGGATCAATGAAGAAGAAGGGAAAACACCCCTCAAGCTCTGGGCGGGCCAACAAACATCGTCAGGGATAGTCAAGGCCCTGCAGAATGCATTTCCGACGGCTTCCAAGATGATGGACAAGGGTCTATTTGATATAGCAGCGCCACTCACTGGACGTTTTGGCGTAGACCCTCGTACTGCATGGAATGCCCTGGATGTGGGATTTTCACCTAATACACAGAAAATGGCAGTAGTAACGTATCCGGCGGTCGAGTTGCTGGCCGCTGTCGGGCTGCAGAGGTTCCGACCGATGCAGGAAGGACAGAGGGAGGACTTGCGCTTTCGATATACCACCTGGTCCATTCCGTTCCCACCTTCTGTTGCATCTGCCGCCAGCGCTGGCCTGGTAACGGACAGCAGCATGACGACTTATCAATTCAAGCTGGACGAACGCGGAAGCTATAAGGGCTTTGGCTATTCAACATTGAAGGAGGTCACGCATGAGCAATAGTCAGGTCAACGTGCAGCAGTTCGATGAGTGGCTTAAGGACAACAGCGACGTCGCAGCGCTGGTGTTGCGCCAGTGGCTGGAGCCTGTGGAAGGAAGGGATGCGGTCATCTTTCCTCCGACCTACACTAGGCCGGAAGGGACCAGAGAGGCGGATTGGCTGGGCTACAATATTGACCGTTTCCCAGATGGTTCCAGCGTTTGCTTGATAGATAGCGTTGGCTCCCAGGCCAATCGCATGGAGCCGATTTTCAAGCGTGCGCCCTATAGCCAACTAGTGCCGCAGGTTGTCATCAAGGCAGGTGAACACCAGGTACACCTGCTAGATGCGGGCCATCGTGCTGCCGACGCCGTTGCCCGGTTTTCTGACCTGGCCCCAGAGCTCAATAGTGCATTCAGGGCGCTGGCGGCTGGCAATGCCGAGCCGCTGGCCAAGCTGGCGCCAACGTCCCTGCTGTTCGGCGCGTGGGACTCCAGGGCAACGCAGGTCAAAGTGCCACGAATCGTCCGTTCCATCATCCGCGCCTTCAACGTGAGAGTATTGCACCGCTCGGCCCAGTACGTCCCGGCCATCAACTATGTGGAGGCAGGGCTTCTGGATGAGCCTGCCAACAATAAGACAATGCAGGACCGTATGTCCGAGTGGGGCTTCAGCCATGCGCCTGCACCCTGGACACATGGGGGAGTCCAGGTATTGGGCGAAATACGGCGAGATGCCGCACTGAACCTGTCGGCTCTTCGTGCGCTGGCTGCAGAGAATGGCAATACCATCAAACTTCGTCGTTACGTGCTGGGCCTGGGGCTGGTCAGCCTGACGGCGCCCGCCGATCTATCCTTGCGAGAGGGCTGTCAACTGGTGCCTGACACTGGCCGGCCCGCTGAATGTTCCCTGGTGCGGTACGACGGCAACCGGCAGCCATTCCACCTGTCACACGTAGACGCACTGGCGTACGCCCAGCAGGCTGCCAGGGAATTCGAGGTTGGCCCATCCAGAACAGCCACATTTGATTCCAGGACAGCCAGACAGGCGCTCGCTCAGGACAAGGCCGAGCGAAGGCGCACTCGCCGCAGTGGCAGCAGCCAGGAGGAGTCCAGCGAATGACGCATTATCTCTGTATCACCATAACTTTTCTGGACCCGCTGTTCCACGGCCAGGGCGATGAGGAGAGGCCAGAATGGCCGCCCTCGCCCATGCGGCTGTTCCAGGCCCTGCTGGCCGGTGCCCACACTGGGTGCCGTGAGAGGGAGTGGAACGAGGCCAAGGCCGCCGCGTTCCGCTGGCTAGAGCGGCGTCAGCCACCTGTTATCGTGGCCCCAACAGCCCTGCGCGTCTCCGACCTGACTCTCTTTGTCCCTAACAACGATGGCGACAAGGTCCCGGAGCGTCAGGAGCGTCTGACCAGCAAAGTACTTCGCCCTCACCGCCTTCAGGACGGGGATACAGTCCACTATCTGTGGCCTGTTGAGGATGATGAAGGGACGGAGTGGCAGCAGCACGCGCGGCTTCTCTGTCGGGAGGCCCGCCACGTGCTGGCGCTGGGCTGGGGCATAGACCAGGTAGTCGGCAATGGCCGGGTGCTGACCGAGGCGGAGTCTGCTGCCTTGCCCGGCCAGCGCTGGCGGCCATGGAGCGGCCATCGGCCGGTGGATGCTCTACGGCGTGTCCCTGTTGCTGGTTCACTCGAAGACCTTGAAAAGGTGCACCAGTCCTTCGTTCAACGGATGCAAGGGAGGGAGTTCCACCCATCGTTGAAGCCCGGCCAGTTCGACAAAGCGCTGTACATGGACTCTCGCAGGCTTCCTCCGCGCTCTTACGCTGTCTTCGAATTGCCAGAAGGTGTGGCATTCCGTCAGGAGGATACAGTGAAGGTGGCTGCCATGCTGCGGTCCCTGGCCAGCCGCTATGCCCGGGGGGACACTCACCATTTCCCGGGTGGGCCTGAGACCTACGTGGCGGGCCATACCGGGCAGCAGGAGCGCACGCCTCCGCGCTTTTCCTACCTGCCATTGCCCACCATTGGCCATGAGAATGCTGATGGTATGATTCGCCGTCTCCTCATCGCCGAGCCTTTTGGTGGCGATGGGCGCCATGCACGCTGGGCACAGCAGCGCTTGCGCAACGCTATGCTGCGGGACGAAGACGGCCATGACCGGGGCATGCTCATGGACCTCTGGAGACCAACTTCAAGGCGGTTGGTCGAGAACTATGCAGGTCCAGCGCGCACATGGTGCACTGTCACACCGGTAATCCTGCCAGGGTTTGATGACGGCAAATATGCCAAGGCGGAAAAGCTCCTGCTTTCAGCGCTGAGGGATGCTGAACTGCCGCTGGATGCGGTCAAGGATGTGGTGATGCGAAAGGCCCCCTTCTGGCCCGGTTCCCAGCACCCACGTCAGTACTTCCTGCCCAACTACCTGAGGAAGGGCCTACCTGGCTGGCACATACGACTGGTGTTTGATGGGCCAGTACTGGGGCCGCTGGCCATAGGCGCAGGCCGACACGCAGGGCTAGGACTATTTGCCAGGTCCGAGGAATAAGCCGATGGAACAGCCTGCATCCCCACTAGTGACCACGCCCGAGCTGGTGCCCGCCCGGATGCTCAACGAGTCCGCCTACTGCCCGCGCCTGGGCTACCTGGAGTGGGTGCAGGGCGAGTTCGCCGACAGCGTTGATACCATCGAGGGGCGCTTCCAGCACCGCAGGGTCGACAGGCCCGGCGGCGAGTTGCCCTCCGCCCAGGCGGAGGAGGGCCAGGAGAGCACACCTTCCCAAGGGGGCGAGGTCATCCATGCCAGGTCGGTCATGCTCTCCGACGAGGCGCTGGGGGCTATCGCCCGAATTGACCTGATCGAGGGCAAGGGCAACCACGTCACGCCCGTGGACTACAAGCACGGCAAGGCCCCGGGTGTGCCGGAGGGCGCGTGGGAGCCTGAGCGGGTGCAGCTCTGCCTCCAGGGCCTGTTGCTGCGGGCCAATGGCTACACCTGTACCGAAGGTGTGCTATATTTCGTCGAGTCCAGGGAGCGCGTCACCGTCCCCTTTGATGACGCGCTGGTGGCGCGCACCCTGGAATTGCTACGGCAGGCCAGGGAGATAGCGGCCTCGGGACGGATTCCGCCGCCTCTGGTGGACAGCCCCAAGTGCCCGAGATGCTCCCTGGTGGGGATATGCCTGCCGGACGAGGTCAACCTGCTGTCAGGCAGGGCCGAGTCCTTAAGTCCGGAGGACGTGCGCCGGCTGGCCCCTGCCCGCGATGACACGCTGCCACTTTACGTGCAGGCGCAGGGCGCCGTGATCGGCAAGTCCGGCGACATACTGGAGATAAGGCTCAAGGGCGAGGTGGTGCAGCGGGTGAAGCTGCTGGAGGTCTCCCACGTGGCGGTCTTCGGCAATGTGCAGGTGACGGCGCAGGCGCTGCGGGAGCTATGCGACCGGAACGTGGCGGTGTGCCACTTCAGCTATGGCGGCTGGTTCCGGGGCATTACCACAGGCATGGCCCACAAGAACGTGGAGTTGCGGTGCCGCCAGTTCGCGGTGGCGGCATCGCCCGAGGCATCGCTGCCCATCGCCCGGGCAATGGTGCATGGCAAGGTCCGGAACGCGCGCACCCTGCTCCGACGCAACCACAGGCAGCCTCCCCAGGCGGCGCTGTCGGAGCTGGACCGGCTGGCCCGCAGCGCCCGCGCGGCCCGGTCCATGGAGTCCCTGCTGGGAATAGAAGGCGCCGCAGCCCGTACCTACTTTTCCGAGTTCCAGGGGATACTCAAGACGGACTCCCTCACCTTCGATTTTCGCAGCAGGAACAGAAGGCCGCCCAGGGACCCGGTCAACGCCATCCTCTCTTTCCTGTACGCCATGCTTATCAAGGACACCATGGTGACGGCGCTGGCAGTAGGGTTCGACCCGTACCTGGGTTTCTACCACCAGCCCAGGTACGGCAAGCCCGCCCTGGCCCTGGACCTGGCCGAGGAGTTCAGGCCACTGATAGCCGACTCGGTATGCCTGGGCCTGATCAACAATGGAGAGCTCACCGGGGGAGACGTGATAGTCAGGGGGGATGCAGTGGCCCTGACCCAGGGTGGCCGCCGCAAGGTCATCGAGGCTTACGAGCGCCGCATGGACACCCTCGTCACCCACCCTCTCTTCGGGTACGCCATCAGCTACCGGCGGGTACTGGAGGTCCAGGCCCGGCTCCTGGGCCGGCACCTGCTTGGGGAGCTACCTGCATATCCTGCCTTCAGGACCAGATAGCCATGAGGCACCGTTACCTCGTCTGCTACGACATAACCGAGCCTAAACGGCTCCAGCGCACATTCAAGAAGATGAACGGGTTCGGGGACCCGGTCCAGTACTCGGTGTTCCTGTGCGACCTTTCGCCCAAGGAACTGGTGCTGCTGGAGGAGGCCCTGACGGAGCTTATTAACCTGAAGGAGGACAGGGTGTTGATCGTGGACCTTGGCCCTGTGGAGGGCCGTGGACAGGAGTGCATCAGGACACTGGGTGTCGCCATGCAGTTGCCGACCAGGACAGCAATTGTTGTATAATGTGGGCATCCCGGATGCAACAGGCCCGGGGTAGTGGTGGCCAGGGCTGGCGTGCGAGAGGTCCGGTGGTGGACCTCCCAGATAGGGACCGCTCGCAATTTTCCAGGTAGGGAAGACGGGTTGAGGCCGGAACGGTAAGGGCAGTGGAGTAAAAAATGGGACGGTTATGCTGCCGAAACGAAAGCAAGAGGCGTTCTGCTGGCGCAAACCGTCGCGCGAGAGCCGTATCCATAGCTGAAAGGCTATGGCCCCATTGAAGCTGGATGGCGTCGAAGAGCGTTCCTATCGTGACGTCGTGTATCCATAGCTGAAAGGC
>DAOUAM010000109.1:0-13245 GCA_034433305.1 Dehalococcoidia bacterium
TTATACATGGCAACCCTGGTAGCCATCAGGTATAACCCCAAGATAAGGGCCTTCTACAGCCGGCTAGTGGCGGCAGGCAAGGCCAAGAAGGTAGCGCTAACGGCCTGCATGCACAAGCTCCTGGTGGTGTTGAATGCGCTGCTCAAGCAAGACCGTCCCTGGAACCCTGCCTATACAAAGTGATTGACACCCAAGACAGTTGCTCTCTATGGACCACGGCCACCTGCTTAGCGGTCCTGGTCCACGAATTTGTAGCCGACTCCAGGCTCGGTCACGATGAGGCGAGGGTGTTCGGGGTCCTTCTCCAGCTTGGAGCGCAGGCTGTCTATGTGCATCCTGAGCTGTTCCAGGTTGTCCACGTACTCACGGCCCCAGACCTTGGCCAGCAGCGTCCGGTATGCCATGACGCGGTTGGGGTTCTTGACCAGGTGGTAAAGCAGACTGTACTCCACGGGAGGCAGCTTCACCTCCCGCCCGTTCAGCCGGATCTCGCGCCTGGAGAAGTCTATCAGCAGGTCGCCACGGCGGTATGGCGGCTCGGAGACCTGGGCGGGCCTGGACTCGTAGCGCCGCAGCACGGCCCGGACGCGCGCCACCAGCTCCAGGTGGTTGAAGGGCTTGGTAATGTAGTCGTCGGCGCCGGCCCTGAGGCCCGCTACCTTGTCTGTCTCGTTGGCCCGCGCCGTGAGCATTATGATGGGCGCCTTGCTGAAGGCCCGGACCTGGCGGCACACCTCGAACCCGTCCACATCGGACAGCCCCACGTCCAGTATGATGACGTCCGGGGCCTCCTTCCTGGTCATCTCTATTCCCTTCTTCCCGGTGCCCGCTGAAAGTACGACAGCACCAGGCCAGCGAACGCTAAAGGTAATAGCTATGATTTCGCAGATATCGGGCTCATCATCAATGACCAGGACCTTCATCAGGACCCTCTATTGGCAGAGAGAAAACGAACCTGGCTCCGCCGGTGGGGCTGTCCTCGACCCTGATATTTCCACCGTGGAGTTCCACCAGTGACCGGGAGATGGCCAGGCCAAGCCCGCTGCCTGGGACGACCGAGTCCGCACGGCTCTGGATGCGATAAAAAGGCTCGAAGATGCGCTGGCGCTCCTCCATGGGTATCCCAGGGCCGGAGTCGCTGACGGAGAAGACCATGCGGTCGCCTTGCTGCTCTACCGCCAGCGCGATCTCGGTCTCCGCCGGAGCGTAATTGCGGGCGTTGGTCAGCAGGTTCACCAGCACCTGGGAAAGCCGCTGCCTGTCCGCGAGCACCGGCGGCAGGTCCGAGAGCACCGATACAACCAGCGTCTGCTCCTTCTGTTGCATCAAGGGAGCGACCAGGCTGCAAGCCTCGGCCACCAGGGAGTTTACCTCCACCCTTTCGAGGTTAAGGGTCAGCGTGGCATTCTCCAGGTTGGCCATGTCCACGATGTTGGCCACCAGGGTAGTCTGCCGTGCCGCGTTGCGGGAGATGCTCTGAAGCAGTCGCCTGAAGTACTCGCTGCCCGGCTCAATGCTAGGCTCCTCCAGCAGCAAGTCCGTGGCAGCCTTGAGCGATGTCAGGGACGTCCTCAGCTCATGTGAAAGATTATACAGGATGCGGGACTTGAAACGCGTTAGCTCGTCCAGGCGCTGCATCTGGTCCCGCTCCCGGGTGTAAAGGCGGACGTTCTCTATGGCCACGGACGCCTGGGCAGCCAGCAGCGACAGCCTGCGCTCGTCATCGCCCGTGAACATATTGTCACGAGATGCCGACAGGACGACAATGGCGCCTAGAATAGCGTCCTGGTAGCGCAGGGGCGCCACCAGCATGTTGCGGACCCCCAGCCGCGCTGCTGCCTCCCTGTCCACCAGCACCTCTGGCGGGGCCGATGGAACGTCGTTGATGCGTATGACCCTGCCATCCCGCACCAGGTCCGACCCCAGCAGGGAGGCCTGATCGGTGGCCTGCAGCCGCTCCACCGCGGCCAGCGCCGGCTGAAAATAGCTGGCTGTCACGCGCAGCGCCCCCGTCTCCGGGTCCAGGAGCAGGAGCATGCAGCCGTCAGCGCGCAGGCACTTGGCCACGCAGTCCACCGTTGCCTGCTGCGTCTTGTCCGGCTCCAGCGGGTAGGTCATGGACGCGGCAAGCTCCTGGTAGGAGGTCAGGTCCCTCAGCGCCTCCTGGTAGCGGCTGGACAGGGTGCTGACCACCAGCCCATGGGCAAGCTGAGAGCCCAGCAACTCCATGAGCTTGAGGTCTCGGCCTGTGAAGCGCCGAGGCCTGAGGGCCGTCAGGCATGCCGCGCCCATATGCCCGAGGTCGGACGCCTCCAGCGGCACCAGGACAAACATCCCCCCACCCATCGCCTTCAACGCGGCCTGCTGGGCAGGCGTCAGGTCCGAAGGGTACCTGGCCACCGCGGCATGGGATGCCTCCTCCATCAGGCGCTGGACAGCTTCCCTGTGCTCGTCGGGCAGGCTGCTCCCGGGGACTACCTGGAACTGCCCAGCCCTCTGGGCTTCGTCCCTGAGCCAGCACGCTACTGGCTGGAGCCCGAAGAGCCGCTTCAGGGTGTCGCCAAATGCGCTGAGAATGGAGTCCCTGGAGCGGGCCGAGGCCGCAATCAGCGATAGCTCCAGCAGGGCCTCGGTGGTGTTGGCCATGCCGATGGCGCTGGAGAAGACAAAGTGGACAATGACCAGGGCGGTGGCTGTTAGCAGCAGCCATAGGACTACATAGTAGCCGGCCGGGTACGTCCCCGCAGGCGTGAAGAGGCGGGAGACTCCCAGGGCCGCCGCGATTGCAAGTCCAGTAGCTATGGTTATCCACGGGCGCTGGCGCTTCAACTGTGCTATGGTATTCATGTTTCAGCCACGAGAGAGTCTGGTGCGCTCAGCCTTGTCGGGCCAGGTACCTGGACCTGCTCCATTCGGCCTGGACCAGGCTGGCACGCGCTGGCCTTTCGTCTAGCAATGTCGGCCCCGGGTTGCCCTGCTGCTTCTGTCTCTATTACGTAACAAGGCCTGGACAGGTATCAAGCAAGTGCCTGTAAAACTCTCCCACCGGCGTTCCAGTCCTGGCCACGCCCGGAGGTATCCGAGATAGCTCTCTTACTATATGGACAAACTTTAAAAGTGCTGGCCGAAGACCTGGTGCCTGGCCGTCTATGCAGCCTCCAGCGGCGTCCTCTGTACTAGATTACAATGGTGGGTAATTAGTCGCAAGATGCCGCCGCTGGCCTGTGTGGCCCTTTACAGCAGCTAGCTGAATTGTGTACTTTCTCTGGCGACGACGGGCTACCGGCCGGCCAGTGCCGGGCGCTGGAGCGGCCAGGGGCCATACCTGGTACGGAGACGTGGCATGGTAAGCGGTAAGCGGTACGACGTCATAGTAGTGGGCGCGGGCAACGCGGCCCTGAATGCGGCGCTGGCCGCACTGGAGCACGGCGCTTCGGTGCTGGTGCTGGAGCGCGCGCCCGTTTACCTGCGTGGCGGCAACTCCTACTTCACGGGCGGCATGTTCAGGTTTGCCTATAACGGCCTCGACGACGTGCTGGCCCTGGTGCCCGAGGTCTCGGAGGACGAGAGGAAGTCCATTGACGTTGGCAGCTACCCCGAGGCGACCTACTACTCCGATATCATGCGGGTCACCGAGGGGCTGGCCGACCCGGAACTGGCACACATCCTGGTGTCCCGGTCTTACGACACCATGCGCTGGATGAGGGACCGGGGCATGCGCTGGGTCCTGGCCTACGGCCGGCAGGCCTTCAAGCACGGCGACGTCTTCCGGTTCTGGGGCGGCCTGGTGCTGGAGGCCGTGGGCGCGGGCAAGGGCCACTCGGACCGCCAGTTCCAGCTTGTGGAGCGCACCGGCGGGCATATCCTCTACGACACCAGGGCCACCAGGCTGCTGACCGACCGGCGCGGCCGCGTCGTCGGTGTCACGCTCCGTGGGCCTGACGGCTTCCAGGATGTCTCGGCGAAAGCTATCGTGCTGGCCTGCGGCGGCTTCGAGGCCAACGCCGAGATGCGCACCCGCTACCTGGGGCCGGGCTGGGAGCTTGCCAAGGTGCGCGGCACCAGGTTCAACACCGGCGACGGCATCCGCATGGCCCTGGACGTGGGCGCTCAGCCCTACGGCCACTGGAGCGGCTGCCACGCCGTGGCCTGGGACCTCAACGCCCCGCCCTACGGCGACAGGAACATCGCCGACCTCTTCCAGAAGCACTCCTACCAGTTCGGACTCATCGTTAACATCCATGGCAAGCGCTTCGTGGACGAGGGGGCCGACTTCCGCAACTACACCTACGCCAGGTACGGGCGCGAGGTCCTCTTCCAGCCCCAGCGCGTCGCCTTCCAGCTCTTCGACGACAAGGTGAGGCACCTGCTGCGGGACGAGTACTTCATTCCTCAGGCGTCGGTGGTCAAGGCCAGCACCATAGAGGAACTGGCCGAGGGCCTGGGTATAGACCGGGAGGGCCTGGTAAGGACCGTCCGGGAGTTCAACGCCGCCGTCCAGGACGGGCCATTCAATCCTACTATACTGGACGGCAAAGGCACGCGGGGCATAGACCCGCCCAAGTCCAACTGGGCGCAGCCCCTGGACACGCCGCCCTACCTGGGCTACGCCGTCACCTGCGGCATCACCTTCACCTTTGGAGGGCTTAAGGTCAACAGCCGTGGCCAGGTCATGGACACGGACGACCGCCCCATCCCCGGCCTCTACGCCGCCGGCGAGATCGTGGGCGGGCTGTTCTACAACAATTACCCTGGCGGCGCCGGGCTGATGGCCGGGGCCGTCTTTGGCAAGCTCGCGGGCACCAGCGCGGCCCAGGACGCCAGGAGCTGACGCCTGAGAGCAACGTGCGAGGAGATACATGCGTTCAGGACTGCTCATGTTTCTGATGGCAACAGTGCTGGCGGTGGCCTGCTACGGGCCGTCGCCGACGCCGACTCCGCGCCCACCCACGCCGACGCCGCCAGCCTTCGAGTCTGGCGTGCTGGCCACCTTCGACGTGGACGGCGAGCGCTTCCGCGTGTGGGTGTCCAACCCGCAGACCGTACAGCAGGTCCTGGACCTGCAGCAGGGACGCAGCAACGCCCACATCCCCAACGGGCGCATCCTGCGAGGCCCTGGCAGGAACGACCACAACGCGCCCTGGAGCTGGCACCTGGACCCCGAGGACATCGCCATGGCCGATGTGACTATCGAGCTATGCGATGGCAGGCCCTCCTACGTGGAGGACAACCTTGATGAGTTCGTGGACACCGTGCAGCGCTACTGCCCGTGGGGTGCCAGCCTGGTGGAAGTGCAGCGCTTTGGACGCTAGCGCCAGCCGCCCAGGGCCACGGAGGACCATCAGCCTATGGCAGCGCCTGTAAGGGGCAACGCCCTGGTGATGCAGTCGGGCGGGTGCACGCCCGTGCTGAACCGCAGCCTTGCCGGCGTGGCGCTGGAGTCGGCCCAGCGGGGCGCCTTCGGCGAGCTGTATGGCGCAGTCCACGGCCTGGAGGGCCTGCTAAGGGGCGAGCTGCTGCCCCTGGGACGCCTCTCCCGCCGGCAGTGGGCCAGGATAGGCAACACCCCGGCGGCCGCCCTGGGCTCGGCCCGGCGCAAGCTGAGGCCGGAGGACGTGCCGGCGGTCCTGGAGGCGCTGGACAGGCATGACATCCGTTACTGCTTCATCATCGGCGGCAACGACTCGGCGGACACGGGCCACCGGCTGGAGGAAGCTTCCAGGGACGCCGGCAGGCCACTGGTGGTGGTCAACGTCCCCAAGACCATTGACAACGACCTGGTGCTGACGGACCACTCGCCGGGCTATGGCAGCGCGGCCCGCTTCGTGGCGCTGGCCACCATGGGCGCCGGCCGTGACGCCGAGGCCATGGGCAGGGCCGCGCCCATCACCGTCATCGAGGTCATGGGCCGGGACGCTGGCTGGCTGGCGGCCTCGGCGGCCCTGGGCAAGGGCGAGGAGCGGGACGCGCCCCACGTCATCTGCGTGCCCGAGGTGCCCGTGGACGAGGAGCGTTTCCTGGCGCTCATGGAGACTGCGTGCGCTCGCTTCGGCTTCGCCGTCGCCGTCATCGCCGAGAACGCCCGAGGCACGTCGGGCGTCCTGGGCGGACAGCGGGAGCCGTGGTACGTGGACGACTTCGGCCATCCCTACTTCGACGGCCCTGGCCGCTACCTGTCGGGCCTGCTGGCCCGGCGGCTCAAGGTGCGGGCCAGGTACGAGAAGCCGGGCACCATTCAGCGCTCCATGGTGGCCTGCCTGTCCCGCGCCGACGTGGCGGAGGCCGAGATGGCCGGCCGCGCCGCCGTCCGCTACGCCCTGGAGGGCCACAGCGGCCATATGGTGACGCTGGTGCGCGCGCCAGGCCCGGCCTACGCCTGCACCACCGGCCTCGCCCCGCTGGAGCAGGTCGCCAACAGGGTGAAGCCCATGCCGGCGGAGTACCTGGACACGTCTGGCTACTTCGTGACGCCGGCGTTCCTCGAGTATGCCAGGCCCCTCATTGGCAGCCCGCTGCCCAGGTTTGGCCGGGTCCCGGGCTTGCGGCGCACTTCCTGACTTCCCTTGACACCCGGGGTACCCCATAGTAGCATTATTGCAGGCCCAACCAATTGAATAGGACACTCTTATCAAGAGAGGCGGAGGGACCGGCCCCGCGAAGCCCGGCAACCGATCGAGCAGGCCCCAGGGCCATCGAAACGGTGCCAATTCCGGCGAGCGCAATGCTCGGGAGATGAGAGTAGCTCCTTAGTCAGGAAAAACTTCTCTCATCTGGAGAAGTTTTTTTTTGGAGAGAATTCCCCGTGACTCCTGCAAGCGCCCTCAATCTGAGGCCAATCCAGTGGGTGGGCGGCAGAGTAAGGCTGCTGGACCAGACGCGTCTGCCCCTGGAGGAGGTCTGGCTGGAGCTGAGCGACTATAAAGAGGTCGTCAGCGCTATCAAGGAGATGCGCATCCGTGGCGCGCCGGCCATCGGCGTGGCCGGGGCTTACGCCCTGGCGCTGGCGGCCCTGGCCCTGCGAGAGCATAGCCGTGACGATTTCCTGTCCCGGCTGGGCTCAGCGGCGCGCGAAATCAGGAACGCGCGGCCCACGGGCGCCAACCTGGCCTGGGCGGTGGAGCGTATGCTGGCCATAGCCCATGGCTCCCCAACAGTGATTACTGCCATCGAGAACCTTGTGGCTGAGGCGCTGGTCATCCAGGAGGAGGACGAGGAGGCCAACCAGCACATCGGGCGCCTGGGCGCGGACCTGCTGCCGCGCAACAGCGTTGTGCTGACCCACTGCAACACGGGCGCGCTGGCCACCGGCGGCTACGGCACTGCCCTGGGCATCATCAGGACGGCCTGGGCCGCTGGCAAGCTGACCAGGGTCTTTGCCACGGAGACGCGCCCCTTCCTCCAGGGAGCGCGCCTGACCGCCTGGGAGCTGGTGCAGGCCGGTATCGCGGCCACGCTGGTGCCCGACTCGGCGGCCGGCTACCTGATGCGCCAGGGCAGAGTCCATGCCATCATTGTCGGCGCGGACCGCATCGCGGCCAACGGGGACGTGGCCAACAAGATCGGCACCTACACCCTGGCCGTGCTGGCCCGGGAGAACAGCGTGCCCTTCTACGTGGCCGCTCCCACCAGCACCATTGACCTCAGCCTGCCTTCGGGCGAAGGGATACCCATCGAGGAGCGACCGGCCAGGGAGGTGACCCACATCGCTGGCACTCGCATCGCCCCTGAGGGCGTGGACGTGCTGAACCTGGCCTTCGACGTCACGCCTCATCAGTACGTAACGGCCATCATCACCGAGAGGGGCGTGGTCAGGGAGCCTTACAACGTCGGCCTTGTCCAGGTCGTGGAGGTCCCAGGTGCCTGAGGCAATGGTCGCGTTCATCGGTGGCTCTGGCCTGTATGACATGGAGGGCCTGACAGGCACCCAGATGGTCCAGGTCCAGACCCCCTTCGGCGCGCCCAGCGACGATATTCTCCTGGGCACACTGGAGGGCACCAGGGTCGCCTTTCTGCCCCGGCACGGGCGGGGCCATCGGCACTCGCCTTCCGAGATACCCGTCCGGGCCAATATCTACGCGCTGAAGCTGCTGGGCGTGGAGCGCATAGTATCCATCAGCGCCGTGGGCAGCCTGAAGGAGGAAATCGGCCCACGGGACATGGTGGTGCCAGACCAGCTTATAGACAGGACCAGGGGCCGTGTCAGCACCTTCTTCGAGGATGGCATCGTGGCCCACGTGGGCTTCGCCGACCCCTTCTGTCCTGTCCTCAGCGCGGCGCTGCTCAGGGCCGCCAGGCAGGAGAACGCCAGGACTCACCAGGGTGGGACATACGTGGTCATAGAAGGGCCACAGTTCTCGACTCGGGCCGAGTCGGCGCTGTACCGCTCCTGGGGTGCCAGCGTCATCGGCATGACAGCGCTTCCGGAGGCCAGGCTGGCCCGGGAGGCGGAGATGTGCTACGCCACCCTGGCGCTGGTCACCGACTACGACTGCTGGCACCAGACCGAGGAGTCGGTCTCGGTGGAGGTGGTGGTCGGCAACCTGCTGAAGATGGTGGAGGTCTCCCGGCGCGTGCTCAGGGCACTGGTGCGGGAGCTTCCAGCGGGCCGCGACTGCGCCTGCGCCAGCGCCCTCAAGAACGCCATCATCACGCGCCATGACCTTGTGCCTGACAGCGCCAGGAAACGACTGGCTGCCATTTTGGGCAAATATCTCTCTGGCACCACGGAGGTGAGGTAGATGCCAAGACAGGAGCCGGGCGAGCCATACTACCGGGTCACCGTGGACGAAGCGGGGAAGATGTATGGCAAGGAAGACGTCGTGTTCATAGACGTCCGCAGGGCTGACGAGTACGTGGCGGGCCACGTCAAGAACGCACTGTTCATCCCGGTGGACGACATCATGGCCCGAATTGACGAGTTACCCCAGGACAAGAAGCTGCTGTTCATCTGCGCCGCCGGCGTGCGGAGCGGCCTGGCGTGCGAGATGGCGGCGGCCATGGGCATCGAGTCCGGAAGGCTGTTCAACGTCGAGAACGGCACCCAGGCCTGGATAGACAAGGGCCTGCCCACCAGCTATGGGTACGACCCCTAGCTGCCGGCCAGGGCCAGCGCGGGCCACTGCCATGGCCCAGTCAGAAAGGGCGAAGGGGTGCCGGCGTATACCAGATATTCTGCAGGAGTGTCATGAATAAGAGAAAGCGTGAGGCGTGGCGAAAGCATCGCAAGGCCATCAAGCGTATGAAGGAGAAGCGCAAGACGGCGCAGGCCAGCAGGTAGCCGCGTGCGTCGGCGTGGAGCGGCTTGGCCCCCTACCTGGCCTTCCCCCACATGGGGAAGGGACTGTTCTCGCCCCCTCTGGGGGAGAGCCAGAGAGGGGGCCATCGTCGGCGCATTTCCAGGGCCGTGCCCGGCGGCGCAGGTCGGTTTGAGCAGATTGTGGGCGCGTTTACAGAAAGTAACAGGGCCATCATGGCGCGGAAGGCACGCGCCAAAGGGATGATATGTCTGTACTGGTGGTAGGCTCGGTCGCCTACGACTCCGTCAGGACTCCGGCGGGCAGCCGCGACGAGGCGCTGGGCGGCTCGGCGACCTACTTCTCCATATCCAGCAGCTACTTTACCCCTGTCAGCATCGTGGCCGTGGTGGGCCAGGACTTCCGGCCCGAGCATTTAGAGCTGCTCAAGGCCCACCAGGTGGACGTCACGGGGCTGGTCCAGCGGCCAGGCAAGACCTTCCGCTGGGCAGGCGTATATGGCACCGAGGACGTGAACGCTCGGGACACCCTGTACACTGAGCTTAACGTCTTTGCCGAGTTCTCACCCCGCCTTGGCCCGGAACACCGGCGCCTGCCCTACCTGTTCCTGGCCAACATAGACCCCGAGCTCCAGATGGACGTGCTGCAACAGATGGAGCGCAGGCCCCGGCTGGTGGCCCTGGACACCATGAACTTCTGGATCGAGGGCAAGAACGGCGCCCTCACCCGCGTGGTGAAGGCCGTTGACGTGCTGTTCATGGATGAGGGGGAGGCCCGCAAGTTCTCCGCCGAGGCCAACCTGGTGAGGGCGGCCCGGCGCATACAGGCCATGGGGCCGCGCACGGTCATCGTCAAGCGAGGGGAGCATGGCGTGCTGATGTTCCACGGCGAAGCGGTGTTCGCCGCGCCCGCCTTCCCGCTGGAGCACGTGGTTGACCCCACCGGCGCTGGCGACTGCTTCGCCGGCGGCTTCATGGGCTACCTGGCCGCCACGGGCGACCTGGGGGCGGACGGCTTCCGGCGCGCCGCCATCGCCGGCTCGGTCATGGGGTCTTTTGCCGTGGAAAGCTTCAGCACCGAGCGCATCGGCTCGCTGACGCGGCAGGAGGTCAACGCCAGGTTCCAGGCATTCGCCCAGCTTTCCCACTTCAAGCCGCTGGCGGAAGGCGAGTCGCTCCCCTGGCGCCGCTGGACCAGCAAGGCTGAGGGCTGACGGTTACCACCACTCTAGCTGGCCAGGCCCAGCAAAAGGAGGACACCTTGACAACCAGAACAGAAAAGGGAGATGTGAAGGACAGGTCGCTCGCCCGCGATGGCGTGCGGCATGTGGAGTGGGCCGGCCGCGAGATGCCGGTGGTCCGCCAGATACGGGAGCGGTTTGCCTCGGAGAAGTCCCTCAAAGGTGTGCGCATCGCCGCGTGCCTGCACGTCACGTCCGAGACGGCTAACCTGATGCTGGCCCTGCGGGACGGCGGCGCCGAGGTCGCCCTCTGCGCCAGCAATCCCCTGAGCACCCAGGACGACGTGGCCGCTGCCCTGGCCTACGAGTACGGCATACCCACCTACGCCATCAAGGGCGAGGACGGCGACACCTACTACCGGCACATCAACCTGGCCCTGGACTCCAGGCCCAACATCACCCTGGACGACGGCGCTGACCTGGTGGCGACGCTCCACACCCATCGCAGGCCCCTGCTCAAGGACGTCTTCGGTGGCTGCGAGGAGACCACCACCGGCGTCATCCGGCTTAACAGCCTGGCCAGGGCCGGCAAGCTGGCCTACCCCATCATCGCCGTCAACGACGCCGATACCAAGCACTTCTTCGACAACCGCTACGGCACCGGCCAGAGCACCATAGACGGCATCACCCGGGCCACCAACATCCTGTGGGCGGGCAAGAAGGTGGTCATATGCGGCTATGGCTGGTGTGGCCGGGGCGTCGCCATGCGGGCCAGGGGCATGGGCGCCCACACCATCGTCACCGAGGTCAACCCCATCCGGGCGCTGGAGGCCGCCATGGACGGCCACCAGGTCATGCCCATGGAGGAGGCCGCCAGGGTGGGCGACGTCTTCATCACCCTCACCGGCGGGCTGAAGGCTATTGGCCGCAAGCACCTGGAGCTTATGAAGGACGGCGCCATCGTCGCCAACAGCGGCCATTTCAACGTGGAGATAGACATCGAGGCCCTGGAGGAGATGGCCGACGGCAAGCAGAAGGTGCGCCCCTTCGTGGAGGAGTACCTGCTCAGCGACGGCCGGCGCGTTTACCTGCTGGGCGAAGGGCGTCTCATAAACCTGGCCGCCGCCGAGGGCCACCCCTCGGCGGTGATGGACATGAGCTTCGCCAACCAGGCGCTTTCGGTGGAGTACCTGGTACAGTCAGGCCACTCCCTGTCCCCCAGGGTCTATCCCGTGCCACGGGACATAGACGAGGAGGTGGGAAGGCTCAAGCTCCGCTCCATGGGCATCACCATTGACAGCCTCACCGAGGAGCAGCAGAAGTACCTGGCAAGCTGGGAGCTGGGCACGTAGATGTCAGGTCACGTTGGCGCAGGACTGGCACGTGTACCGCTCTCCTCTCCGTTGCCGACCTGCCGTGAGTACTCCACACCTGCCCGCCGCGAGGGCAGTGGTGGGCAGATGCAAAGCTATAGCACCAGGAGGAAGCACTCAGATGACATTCACATTTAGCACATCTCCATCCTATCTCTTTACCTCGGAGTCGGTAACGGAAGGACACCCCGACAAGCTCTGCGACCAGATCTCCGACGCCGTGCTGGACGCCATCCTGGCCGATGACCCCAGGGCGCGGGTGGCGTGCGAGACCTGCGTCACCAATGGCCTGGTCTTCGTCATGGGCGAGATAACCACCAATACCTACGTGGACATACCCACGGTTGTACGGCACACCATAAGGGATGCAGGCTACGTGGACTCCAGCTTCGGCTTCGACTACCAGTCCTGCGGCGTCGCCGTGTCCATCCACGAGCAGTCGTCGGACATCTCCAGGGGCGTCACCCGCTCCCTGGAGGTCCGGGAGAAAGACGGCAACAATAACAACGACGAGGTGGAGTCGCTGGGCGCCGGCGACCAGGGCATGATGGTGGGCTTCGCCTGCAACGAGACCCCCGAGCTCATGCCGCTGCCCATATTCCTGGCCCACCGTATCTGCCAGCGGCTGGCCTACGTGCGCAAGGAGCGCATTCTCCCCTACCTGCGTCCCGATGGCAAGTCCCAGGTCACCGTGGAGTACTCCTACGGTGTCCCCAAGCGAGTCCACACGGTCATCGTCAGCGCCCAGCACAACCCCGAGGTCAGCCCCGACGTCATCCGGCGGGACCTGATCGAGGAGGTAGCCAAGGAGGTCATACCTCCCAATCTGCGGGACAAGAACACCCGCTACGAGATAAACCCTTCGGGCAGGTTCGTCATTGGCGGCCCCGTGGGCGACACGGGCCTGACCGGCCGCAAGATACTGGTGGACACCTACGGAGGCGCTGCCCGGCACGGTGGCGGCGCCTTCTCGGGCAAGGACCCCACCAAGGTTGACCGCTCGGGCGCCTACGCCGCCCGGTACGTGGCCAAGAACGCTGTGGCCGCCGGCCTGGCCGACCGCATAGAGATACAGGTCTCCTACGCCATCGGCGTGGCCAAGCCCATCTCCATCTCTATCGAGACCTTCGGCACCAGCAAGGTCCCCGACGAGACTATCCTGAAGCTTATCAACAAGCACTTCGACCTGAGGCCGGGTGCCATCATTCGCGACCTGAAGCTGCGCCAGCCCATATACAAGCAGACGGCCACCTACGGCCACTTCGGGCGCGGCGACCTGGACCTGCCCTGGGAGAGGACGGACAAGGCCGCCATCCTGCGCCGCGAGGCTTTCATGGAGGACGTCCGCGAGGGCAAGGCGGCCACATCCTGAGGTCGCCGATAGCAGCGTAGCTTGTCCAGTACGTCCGCAGCGGTCGTCGGGGAGATCGGAAGAGCA
>DAOUAM010000110.1:0-11039 GCA_034433305.1 Dehalococcoidia bacterium
CCACCGTCATGCCGTCCATTTCCGTGTTCAGCAGACCGCCGCCGTCGTCCAGGTCGTTGTTGATGTAGTACTCCGGGCTGCGGGCAAAGTTCCTGGTGCCGAAGGGCTTGCCCTTGTTCACGTTGTTCACTGACACAGGGACGTTGGTTCCAGGCACCAGTGCCACGTTGGCCCCATTGACGAGGAAGCCGAAAGCGTCGTTGAAAGGCGAGCCTACGAAGTCGTTGTACTCATCGGAGGCGAACACGTACTGAAAGGAAATCACGTCGCTGCTGGGCACGAAGTCAAACTCCAGCACGGCGGCGTCGAAGGTCCTCAGCCCGCCCACCAGGGCGTCCAGGTCCGGGTCGCCGTCGGTGCCAGTGGCGCTGGTGACGCCATCCTCCCTGTTAGGCCCAGGGACATTGTGAATAGAGCCTGTGCTGAGGACGATGCCGCTCTCGAAGCCGATAATCCCTGTGCCGCCGGTAAAGGTCCCCGCCGAAATGACAGCGCCGGTAAAGGCCACGTTGCTGGCAACGACACCTTCCCCCAGCAGCGAGGCCACGAGCTCCTCCTGGTTCTGCTCCCGGAGGTCTTTGACCTGCAGGCCGGCCGACTGGGCGTGGACGCGCGGCCCCAGGGCCAGCGCCATGGCGATGGCCAGCAGGGCGGCCACCTGCTTCAGTCGCCGGGCCGCTGGCGCCACCAGCCCAGGGTTGGCCTGTATCTGTGAGGTGCCCATGTTCCAAGCCGGGGTAGTTTCACTGAAAGATATAACCGGGGCCACGCGCTGTCCTACCATACTGAAAGGGGCGCGGCGTGCCGCGCCCCTTCGCTGGCCTGTCTTGCTCTGACGCGGCTACTTCACAAAGAAGCTGTCCGTGCCAATCCATATCTCCGAGGCCGTGGTCGTGTCGCCCTCGGTGGACACCGACTTCACAACGCCCATGACCTTTATGACGCCGCTGGGCCAGGTGTAGATGGTGTCGGCGAACTCGGCGAAGGTGATCCACACGTCGCTCCAGTAGTCTCCCGGAGCGACCTGGGCCTGAGCATCGAAGGTGATGGTCTTGGTCTGGCCGGGCAGAATGCGCTTGGCGGGGTAAAAGTCCCAGTCCAGGCGCTGCCTGCCCTGGAAGTCGGTGGCCCTGGGGTCTGAGGTGGTCACGTTGCCCGAGGTGCTGCCGGCCACGTAGGAGAAGCTGGGCGGCAGCAGATCGCGGGCCTTGCTCATGCTCAGGACCGAGGTGCCGGTGTTCTTGATGGTGATGGTGTAGGTATAGGTCACCAGCGTGTTGCCGGGGGCGGCGTTATCAAAGCCCGGCGGCAGGTCATCAACATTGGAGTCGCCGTCCAGGGTGACCGACACGGCGGCGCCTGGGCACAGGTCGTTGGAGGGAGTGCCAACCTTGACCAATGCCGTCTTGCCGCTGCTGGTCTTCTTCTGGCCCGGCTCAGCCCAGGCCTCGTTGCAGTAGTTGCCGGTGCCCACACTGGCCTGCGCCTGGAAGGTCAGGGCCACCTTGTCCCCTGGCTGAAGTGTCAGACTCAGGCCCGCCGTGTTCCAGGTGAGCTGCTGCCCGGAAATGGACGGGTCGCTGGTGGTGATGCCACTGGTGGAGCCAGAGACGTAGCTGAACCCCGTGGGCAGGATGTCGTGTATCTTGGTCAGGCCCTCTGGCTCATCGTCGCGGTTCTCCACGGTGATGGTGTAGGTATAGACCGTGGACGTATTGGGCGCAGCCGTGGCAGGCGTCACCGACTTGAGCACCTGCAACCTGCGGCTGTTGTCGGCCGGCGAAGGCCCGTACATCGGCGGGTCCGACTGCTTGACCACCGTCACTTCCACCGGCTCATCGTTCAGGTCAATGGTATAGGTATCCGGGACGCCGATGGTAAGGCTTTCGGTGTACCCTTCCTCGTATATGACTCGGTACAGCGCATGCTCGTTGCCGCCCAGGGAGGAGTAGAGGCGCTTGAGTATGCGTATCTTGGTCCTGGAGTCGAGGCTCAGGGTGCTGGCCAGGCCCAGGGCCGCCGTCACCAGGGGTAGCGACAGCACGATCAGGGCCAGGGCCACCACCAGGGCCACACCTTCCTCACGGCGTAAAAGCTTCCTCACTGCTGCAACCTCCTAAGGAAGACCTGGTGGCTGATGCTGTCGGTCTGGTCCCCCTCAGCCTCTACCTCTAGGTCAAAGGTAAGCATCCTGCCCGACAGGGAGAAACCAGCGCTGACCACGTGCCGCGCGATGCTGATGGTAGCGCCATCGTACTCCCTGAACAGGATGTTGCCCGAAAGCGTGTACGTAGCCGTGTGCGGCACCCCGGTCTTGTCTGTCCAGTCCAGGGTCACGCTGGTTACGGGCGCGGCGCCGTCAACCAGGCTGGTAATCTGAGCGTAGACGGCATCGCCGGCAAAGATGCTTCCGGCGTGGCGAAGCTCTTTGGTGGCAACCACCTGCTCTCGCCAGAAGCGCTGGATGGACAGGGTCTGGAAGACGTTCCTGCCCACCAGGCCAGTGACTATGGTGAAAATTCCTACGATCACCAGCACCTCCAGCAGGGTGAACCCTCTGGGGCTGGTCAGCAGCCTTTTCAGTGGTGCTATCAACATATCCAGCCTCCCCTCCGCCTTCACTGCTTCGTCCTTATAGTCTCCACCACCAGCACCGTCTGGCCACCTCTGGTGACAGTCACGACTATCTTCTCCACGCTGGTGTCGCCGACCTCAAACTCCACGGCATCGGCGTTTACGCCGTACCCGGAGGGCGGAGCGATGGCGACATAGGAAGCCGGCGGGTCCTTGTACGCCTGCGTCAGGATGTATTCCATCTGGTTGCGGGCGATGTTCTCAGCAATGGCCTGTTCTTCAGTATTGTTGCCGGAGATGTGAGTAGTGGAGAGGCCGGCCATGGTGGCCGTGCCCAGCACGGTCAGCAGGAGCATCGAGACCACGGCCTCGACCATCAGGCCCCCGGAGCGGTCGAAGAGGAGGGTGCGTGCCTGGCGGACTCGGCGCCAGAGCTGCCATATTCTGGAATTGCGAGCACTCTGTGGCATGTAAGACCTCCAGACGTACACCCTCAATACTACAGTCAGGGGCCTGTCCTGGCGCCGTCCAATAGTCCCAGGAAGCCTGTGCCTCTAGGGACGTCAGGCCATGTCGCTTTCCCATGCCCCCATTCCCTCGACAGGCCCGGAGCTTGCCCCCTTCCTGACCTTCCCCCACAGGGGGAAGGGGTATCCTCTACTCCTCTGGGGGAGAGCTAGACTTGTCCTGAGCCTGCCAAAGGAGAGGGGACTGGCGTCTGGCTCTCCCACAGAGGGAGCCAGAGAGGGGGCTTGCACTGGTACCTCTATTTGTATTTGGGACTTAAGTACCAGTTTGCATAGTCCCAACTGCAAACACAGAACATACAGGTTTCAAACCAATAACCGACCTTTCATCTGTTAGCATGGGGACAATCAATGAGGTTGGAGGTTGGAAGTGGTTACAACGGTGACTTATCCGGCTACTGTAGAGAGTCCCCTGGACTCCCTGCTGAGCATTCTGCGCATCAATGGAAGCGTCATAATCCGCCCCAAGCAGACGGAGAACGTGCCAGTGGACGCGCAGCCCCTTACGGAGCGCGAGCGCGAAGTCCTGTCTCTGGTGGCCGAAGGCTACTCCAACAAGCTCATCGCTGCTCGTCTCGGCATCTCCGAGAGGACTGTCAAAAACCACCTTACTTACATAATGACCAAGCTGCGCGCGTCTGACCGGACGCACGCCGTGGTGACCGCGGTCAGGCTCGGCTGGCTGGCTATCTAAGGTATTTCCTTGATAAGGAGAGAAAGTTATATGAACGGCAAAGGCAATCTCCACGAAGATGTCCTGGGAGGCTTCATCCACGGCATCGGGGAGACTATGCAGGAGGAAGACCTGCAGAAGGCCATCACCCCGACTGTCCACAAGATGGTTGACCACTACCAGGTCCTGCTGCGGCAGGGGCTGGAGATGGAGGTCAAGCGGATCCTGCAGGAGTTCGACACCTCCACCACAGGTATCGAGTCCGCCATTGCCAGGCGCATACGCGGCACCTTGCTGGAGCTTATCCAGCACGAGGTCCGGCGCGTCTTTGAGGACACTCTGAGCCATGTGGAGGGATCGCCACTTGACCCAAAACCACGTGGCGGGGCACCCAGGCCAGCGCCGAAGCAGACCGGTGATGCCCCGCAGGACACAACTTCGCAGCCAGCGCCCGCGTCCCGGGCCAGCGAGCCTGCCTTTGACCCCTGGGCCGGCGCCGAGGATAGCCTGACCAACTCCTATGATTCCCTGTACGATGCCCCTGGCTCCAGCGTCGCCCGGCCCACGGAGCAGCCAGAGGCCCCCGAGACCCCGGTCCACCAGGCCATCATGGATGAGCCAGCACCCCAGGCGCTGCTGGACGAGGCCGGGCCTCAGTCTCCTGAGGCCGAGGCCCTTCAGTCCGCCGTGGAGATGCTGGAGCCACTGGACCTGGATGACGACTTCGGCCCTGACCCTCTGCCCGCCGAGGTCGAGTCCGTGGTGGTGGCCGAGGACGCCAGGCCTGTGGAGGCCGTCGCCGAGGTCCCGCCGGCGGCAGAGCCAGCCGAGGAGGCCCGGCCGGTGGCGCAGGCCGAGCCTGTGGACGTCGCGCCCGCCAGCATCGGCCCTACCGACGAGGATATGCCCAGCCCCGCCGATGACGATGTCTATGACCAGGACCTCTATGAGGGCACCGTAAGGATAAGCGTCGAGGCCGATGCCTGCATCAGCAGGGTCGTCCAGTTCGTCCGCGAGCTGCGCCAGAAGCCCCAGTTCCGCCTTCTGAGGCTGGTCGGCAACAAGAAGTCCGGCGTGAACATCTGGCTGGGCCTGAGGGAGCCTCTGGACCTGAAGAAGATACTGCCCCAGATCGAGGGCGTGACCCGCGTGCGGACGCTGTCCTCCACCGGGCCGGATGGCAAGGAGCGCCTGATCGCCGTGCAGCTTGCCCATACCGAGCCTGAGCAGGCCCAGGCCATGACCACCTCTGACCGCGTTGTAGCCTGAAGCAGACCATGGACAATCTCAAAGAGCACGGGGCAGCCTCCCAGGGCACAGGCCCCCTGCCCCCTGGCCCGTCCGAAAACAATACTGGCCTGGACGAGGCAACAGCAGCGCCCCCGCCTGACAGTGACTCCAGGCGGGTGCGTGCTTTTTCCTTCGCCCAGTTGCTCATTGACGCCGGGGTGCTCACTGCCAAGCAGGTAGCCGCCGCGCTGGAGACCGCACGGCGCGAGAGGTTGCCCCTCTGGCGCGTCCTGGAGCGGGACGGCCTGGTGATGTCCCGCGACCTGGCGGCCCTTACCGCCCTGCACCTGGGCCTGCCCATGGTGGACCTCCGCAACCAGACCATCGAGCCTGACGCCGTGGCGCTGCTGCCGGAGGACGTGGCCCGCAAGGCGCTGGTCCTGCCCGTCAGGCGCGAGAAGGACCGCCTGACGGTGGCCATGACCGACCCCACCGACCTGCGCGTCATTCAGGACATCACCGTTCGCACAGGCTGCACTATTGAGCCGGTCATAGCCACTCCCAACGACATCCTGGAGCACATTGACCTCTCCTACCGGCTGACCCAGCAACTGAAGCCTGAGCAGGAGACTGAGGAGGCGTCGGCTGGACGGATAACGGCCAGGTCGCTGCGCAACGCCCGCCCGGCGGAGGTCATAGACCTGCTGCTGCGCCAGGCCATCCACGACCGCGCCTCGGACATCCACATATGCCCCTCGGAGTCGAACCTGCGCATACGCTTCCGCATAGATGGCATCCTCCACGACATCATGCACCTGCCGGCGGAGATGCACCCGACCTTTATCTCCAGGCTGAAGGTCATGGCAGGGTTGAACATCGCCGAGAGGCGCAGGCCCCAAGACGGCCAGTTCACCTTCGAGGTGCAGAACCGCAGGGTTGACGTCCGCGTGGCCATCAGCAACACCGTTGAGGGCGAGATGGCGGTGCTGCGACTCCTGGACAAGCGCTTCACCCTGCGCGGCCTGGACCAGCTCGGCATGAGGCCGGAAGTGCTGGAGCAGTACAGGAAGCTGCTGCGCCTGCCCTATGGCATCATTATCGTCTGCGGGCCGACGGGCGCGGGCAAAAGCTCCACCCTGTACGCCTCCATCCTCCAGATGAACAGGGTGGAGAAGAACGTCATCTCCCTGGAAGACCCGGTGGAGTACCGCATACCCGACACCAACCAGATGCAGGTACACAGCGAGGCGGGCATCACCTTCGCTGGCCAGTTGCGCAGCATCCTGCGGTTGGACCCCAACGTCATCCTGGTGGGCGAGATCCGCGACCAGGAGACGGCCATCATCGCCACCCAGGCGTCCCTGACGGGCCACCTGGTGCTGACGACGCTCCACGCCAACGACTCGGTGTCAGCGCTGCTGCGCCTGCGCGACCTGGGCGTGGCCCCATACCTGATCACCGCCTCGGTGGCCGGGATAGTGGCCCAGCGCATGGTGCGCGTCGTCTGCACCGGCTGCCAGACCATGATGCCCCGCCCGCTGGACGAGCAGAAGGCCTTCCTGGCCGAGATGGGCGAGCGGCAGGAGCGGTTCATCTACGGCACCGGGTGCAACATGTGCGCCCACACCGGCTACCTGGGACGCACGGGCGTGTTCGAAATACTCACCATGTCTGACACGCTGCGGCAGATGTTCCTGGCCAACGGGCTGAGGCACGAGCTGTGGGAGCAGGCCGTCACCGAAGGCATGGTCCCGCTGCGCCGGGACGCCATGATAAAGGTGAAAGAGGGCATCACCACGCCCTACGAGGTGATGCGTGTGCTCTTCACTCTGGACTGAGGGGTACGGGCCGTGAACTTCAGCTACATCGCCTACGCCGCCGACAGGGGCATCATCAAGGACCAGATACAGGCCCGCAACGAGTACGAGGCCCGCACCGAAATCACGCGCCAGGGCTTGAGGATACTGAAGCTCCAGCCTGCCAAGCCCTTCCCTGGCCTGGAGGAGCTATTCCCGTCCCTTTACAGCGTCAGTTCCGGCGAACTGGTGCGCTTCTCAAGGCAGATGGCAACCATGCTGGGCAGCGGCAGCAACCTGCTGCGCGTGCTGGAAATGCTCCAGCGCGAGACTCCCAACAAGGTCCTGCGCCGCGCCCTGACCAGCATCTACCGCAAGCTGGACGAGGGCGATAGCCTGTCCGCCGCGCTGGCCGAGCACCCCAAGGTCTTCAGCCGCCTGTTCATCAGCGTCGTGGAGGTGGGCGAGCATACGGGTCGCCTCACGGCGGCCCTGGAACAGCTTGCCGACATCCTGGAAAAGGAGCACGAGGCCAAGCAGAAGGCCATCCGGACACTCATGTACCCCATGGCCATCATAGGGCTGTCCCTGCTGACCATGGGCGTCCTGATGACGGTTGCCCTGCCACCGCTCCTCAAGGTATTCGAGCAGTCGGGCGCCGATATCCCCCTTATGACGCGCATTGTTGTCAAGCTGGTAGGCCTGATTCGCGAGAACTACAGGAATATCATGGTGGGCTTCCTGGTCATGGTAGCGCTGGGCTGGACCGGCCGCCGTGTCCCTGCGGTGCGCTACTGGATGGACGTGGCACAGGTCAAGGCGCCCATTGCTGGGGGAATAGTGCTGGCAGCGGAGCTATCGCGGTTTGCCCGCACCATCACCATGCTGCTGGAAGCTGGCGTGACGCTGGCCGGGGCCATGCAACTGGCCCTCAGCGGCTGCAAGAACCAGCTCCTTCACAGGGCTTTCAGCGAGGCCGAGGAAAGCCTCCTGGGCGGCCATGGGCTGACACGCGCCCTCCGGCGTTACCCGATCATCCCCTCCATGTTCCTGGAGCTGGTCATGCTGGGCGAGGAGAGCAACTCTCTCAAGCGCACCATGAATGAGGCGGCTATTGCCTACCAGAAGCAACTGGAACGCAAGCTGGATGGCCTGCTGGGAATGCTGGAGCCGCTGTCCACAGTTGTGGTGGGAGGTATCGTCGGCTTTATCGCCTTCTCCATGTTCATCCCCATCTACTCCGGCCTGAACGCGGCCAGATAGGGCCAGGGCTGTGCCCTCGGGATTGAGGGTGGGCCAGTCTGTCCAAATATGGGACTGAGGCCAGTAGCCCCTGGGTGACGGCGCAATCCGCAGCCGGCGAGATAAGGTACTATGGCCAAGAGCATCGCAGGACTTCAACAGCGCCTCTCCAGGGTCAAGCCCTGGGTACTTGTGGCGGCCCTTCTTGGTGCTGTCCTGCTGGTCTATTACACCGTCCTGGGCGCCCGCTACTGGCAGGCGTCCAGGGACCTGCCGGCCGTCAAAGAGCGCATCCTGGAGCTGACGCGCAGCACGCGCGGCTCCGCACCGGACGAGCAGGCGCTCCTGTCCGACCTGGAGGCCCGGATACAGCGGCTGGACGAGCTGCGCGGCCACTTCGGCTATTCCCAGCCCGACGACCTGGTAGCCATCGTTTCAGCGACGGCGAGGGAGACTCCCTTAAGCCTGCTCTCCATCAGCGTGGGCGAGCAGCAGTCCAAGGCTTACGGGGATGTGGACTACCGCGCGCAGCCCATGACGCTGTCCCTCCAGGGAGACCTCCCCAGTATCTACCGCTTCATGGCGCTGCTGCATCACAAGGTGCCAGTGGCCCACTTCACCAGCGTCAAGCTGTCCAGCGGCGAAGAAGGCTCGTCGGGCCAGGTCCAGGTCACGTTCTACGTGCTGCCGCCGGCCGGCCAGCAGGGGGAGGCCAACTGATGCGCCTGCTCAGCTTCAAGCTTTCAGGACGTCCCCTGCGCATGCCTGTGCTCCTGGGAGGGCGTGGCAAGGGCCACGGCCAGTCGGAGCAGGCCACCAGTGGCCGCAAGGCAGCGCGGCCCTCCCGCAAGGCCAGAGAAAGCGCCGTGCCATGGGAAGGGCGCCCGACGAAGTCCCGGGCGTCGCTGGTGGGCGCGCTCAGCGCTATGAGGAGCGTGCTGGGTCGGCGGCGCGGTACCCGGCTGCAAGAAAGGCCACAAGCGCCGGCTGCCTCCTCCAGGCTGGGGCAACTGCCCTGCGGCTGCCAGGCGCCCAGGACGGGCCTGGCAGCCCTTGCCGACAGGCTGCGCGAGGAACTGCACCGGCTGCGCCACCCGCGTACTGTGACCTTCTGCGTGGAGAACGGCGTCATACGGACGGTCATCTTTGAGGGCGACGAGGTAGTGGCCTGGGGCATGTCGGACCCGCACGAGGAGCTTGTCAAGCTGGACTCCGCCATCGCCGATGGCAGCCAACCGGCCGAGGGAGACCCCAGTGAGGCTGAGCAGCCCGCCACAGCCAATGACATGCACTCCGGGACCGACTGGCGGCCCACCAGGCTCAGGGCGCTGTTCGACGAGGTCCACGTCCACCATGGCAGGCTGGTCACCGACCTTCCCATCTACACGCCCATGATGCGACACATGCGCCTGCCCAGGGTTGCCAGACGCTACGTCCAGCAGGTCATACTGTCGGAGGTACTGGACAGCATCCCCTTCTCCGCCGAGGAGGTTGACGTAACCTGGCAGCTCAGGCGGACCGAGACAGGCCAGGAAGTGGTAGCCGTGGCGGTGCCCAAGGTGGCTATGGACAGTCACGTTCAGGCGGTCAGGGAAGCCAGGATGCGGCCTGTGGCAACCTACTCCAAGGCCACCGCCCTGGCCTTCGCCGCCGGGCTGCCCGATGTCATTGTCCTGCACCTGGTGCCCGGCAGGGCCGCCATCGTGCTGGTCAGCGACGGCGTGCCACGCGTCGTCCACGAGGTGGAGTTGCGTGAACACGGGGCCGATGTGATGGACCAGGCCGAGGCCATCGCCAGGGCCGTGGAGCAGGTGGAAGGCTACTTCCAGACGCTGGAAAGCAGCGAGGAGAGTCCCTCCATGCCTGTGATGCTCACGGGCATCTCCAGCGACGGGCCGCTGGCGGAGGCGGTCCTCCAGATGGTGCAGCGAGAGGTACGGCCCTTTGTATCGCCCGTCAACCATCCTCGCCACTTCCCGCCAGTAGAGTACGCGCTGAACATTGGCCTGGCGCTGGCGCACAGGGAAAGGGCGAGGCCACGAAAGACGCTTCCCAGGAAGAAGGCCGTCTCCATAAACCTGCTGCCGGAGCGCTACCTGCCTCAGCCCTTGCCCATCAAGCCAGTGGCGGTATTTGTGTCCATACTTCTCTTCGGCAGCGTGGCCTTTAACTTCACCTCCCAGGTGAACGATATGTCGGCGGAGGCAGCCACGCTGTCCTCGCGGCTGGACCAGCTAGAGCGGCAGGCGAGGCAGCACCGGCTGAGCCTGGCCCGCGCCAGCGCCACCCAGAGCGACATCGAGGCGGCCAGCCAGCTCAGCCTGTCCCTGGAGTCATACCTGGACAGCCTCCAGAAGGAGATCGAGGACCTGCTATCGCGGCTGGACACTATCACACGTGAGGCCCTGCCTCCAGGCGTGGAGATAGCTACCGTGGCGCTCCAGGGCAATGAGCTTTCCCTGACAGGCTCCGCTCCATCTTATGAGCATGTCGTTCAGTACACGGCCAACCTGCGGGCCTCGGGCCTCTTCACAGGCGCCAGGATACAGCGCACCGAGGCGTCCCAGAACGTGGAGGTCATCGTCCGGGGCGAGCGGGTAGGGGAGCCATCGGTCACCTTCCAGGCCAAGGCCGTAATCAACTCCGTGCTGGATGTCGTGGTCGAGGACGAGGCCGGCGAAGCGGCCCAGGGCTCGTCGGCCCCAGGTACCACGGCCCCCAGTCGCACCCCCGAGCGAAAGCCCTAGCGCCCTCCCGCGGCCAGCGGACCGGAGGACTCACTTTCCGGCGCCTGCCCCCTCTCCTTCGACAAGCTCAGGGCCTGCCGAGTGGACAGGTCTGGCTCTCCCCAAGGGAGGCGAGACGCCAGCCCCCTTGTATCTTGGAAGGGGGATAGAATGAAAGAGAGGGTGCGGCAGACCCAAACCCCTTGGGTCCACAAGAGGCCGCTAGAGAGCGTGGTCGCCGCACCCATCCCCCACAAAAGCCCGAACAGTT
>DAOUAM010000111.1:0-2004 GCA_034433305.1 Dehalococcoidia bacterium
TGGCCCTCCAGGGCCGGCACCAGGATATCGTCCAGGCGGCCCTGGCCGCCCAGGCGCAGCGCCGCCCAGCACAGGTGGCCGTAGAGGATATCGGCCAGCCACGGTGTGGCATGGGGGCCGCGCAACTGGAACTTTACGCGGTACAGGTTCATAGGCCCTCGATACTGTACTTCAGCTCTACCCAGCCGTAGCCGCGGCTGCCCGAGCCGCCCAGCGCCTCATTGGGGAGCATGTCCAGCGCCTCCCGCAGCCAGGAGGCCAGCCGCTGCGGGTTGTCGCTCTCGAAGACGCGGACGGACATCACCAGGTCGAACTTGCTGCCGGCCGGCACTATCTCCTGGGTCCTGAGAGTACCCTGGGCGGCTATGCCCGTCGCGCGGTCTATCATCGTCTCGGTCTTCACCGCCGTGTACAGGCCGCCCTGCTGGGCCAGAGGTTCCAGGCGCTGGATCGAGGCCTGTTGCATGAAGGCGTCCCGCACCAGCAGCCGCGACGGCCCCAGCTCATGGCGAGGGTTGAAATGGGGGCCGAAGAGAATGCAGACGGGACAGTCCTCCCGGGCGCAGCCGCAAGGCCGTGCCTGGCCACGGTCATCCCGGCGCACCTTACCGTACCTGTACTCCAGTATGGAGCGCAGCTTGCCTTTGATGGAGGAACCCGGAATATAGGGCACCCTGGTGACCGGGTCCCTGATGACCGGGTTGTCCACACCGCCTATGTCTATGCCCGGGTCGTTGCCTCCGATGCGGAGGCTACTCCGGTTGGTGATGGTGCCGGTGACTCTGAGGTGCTTGACTAGCCTGAGCGTGGTAGGCATGACACCCTCCTATCTGCGCTGCTGGCCCTGGGCAGGCCGGACAAGGTATGTATGATAGCCAACGATGCTCTGAAAGTGTTCCAGGAACCCCTGGCGGAAGGCCCTGTCATCCACAAGGGCCAGCTTGATATTGCGGTCCAGGATGTCCTTGAACTCTGATGGGGCGTTCCCCCTCCCCACGGCGGTGGCCGCGTCCCGCTCCAGGGAGGCTATCTCCGCCCGCAGGCCGGCAAAGGGCTGGCCCGCCTCCAGCTTGCGCTCGATGATTCGGGCCTTGGTGTAGAAGTTGCGGAGCTGAGCCGCTGCCATGAGCGGCCTGCTGGGGTTGGGCCCTGCCAGCACCTGTGCAGCCCGCCTCGCCCACTCGCCCACCACCTCGACGCGCAGGTGGCCCTCAGCGTCGAAGTAGCCCCCCTTGAGGTAATCGTCACCCAGGGCTGCCGGCCTTCGAGTGTCGGGCGGCTGTCCGCCCTGGGGCGGGCGCGGGCCGCTCCGGCCAGGCGGCGGCCCCTGTGGATGTCTCGTCGTCATCTCCTGTCGCCTCCTTTAGCGAAGATAAGCAGGCGCGCAATCAGACTCATATCGTCCAGCATGGCGGTGTCCTCCCGGGTAGACGGCTTTATCTCCAGGAGTCTTTCGGCCCACGCGGCCAGCCGGGGCGACCTGCCCAGGCCCTCGCGGGCGATGGTGTAGGCCAGCAGCGGCTGGAAGCGCAGCAGCCTCGGGTCGCGTTTATCAGGGCCATCAGGGGGATAGCGCCAGCGTCGCCACATCTCACCGTACTCATGAAGCCTGTACAGCGCCGCGGCCGGGACGTGTTCCAGCTCGCCGAATAGCCCGCTGGCCAGCTCCCAGGCCTTGCGCCAGGCATCCCACTGGCGGGTCTGGCCCAGCAGGGTGATGCGGTCCCGGCCCTGGTCCTTGGAAAGCTTGAGGGCTGCCGCGGCATCGCTGGAGGCCCGCGCCAGGGGATAGCGTGGGCCGGTGAAGGCCAGGCCCGCCGATATGGTGATGTCGGGGCGGCCCGTCCATCTCAAGAAGTCGCTCCGGATGGCCAGGGCCAGCTCGATAGCCTGGTCCCAGGGGCCGACCACCAGCAGGTCGTCGCCTCCGGAAAACACGATGTAGCAGTCGCGGAACCTGGCCTCCAGCAAGTGCTGCACCCAGCCGGAGAAAAAGGCGTCCAG
>DAOUAM010000112.1:0-17258 GCA_034433305.1 Dehalococcoidia bacterium
CCCCCCCCGCCCCCGCCTATAATGATCAGATCGTACTTCTCCACCTGGCCCTCCTCTGCGATTCACTGCCTGTTCAGGCCCTGTGCCCCCTGGGTTGCAGCCCGCGTCTTCATGCCCTGGAGCCAGCCACCGATACCTTCGCCATGTCTAAAGGCGCTATTCTCGATGATGCTGCAGATGCGCCCTCCGGTGGGCCGGCAGTCCTCGAGGCCGCCTGCGCGCTCCCGAAGTTCGGACAGCTCCTCCCGAAAGGCCTGAAGGTCCTGGAGCAATGCGTCCACCAGGGCCAGTTTCTCCTCCAGCAGGCCCCGGACATGTCCGCATGTAGGCTCGCTGCGGTCGTGGACCTGGAGGATGCTCCTGGTCTCTTCCAGGGACAGCCCCAGACATTTGGCCTTACGGATGAAGTCCAGGCGCTCAACGTCCTTCTGACCGTAGTCCCGATAGCCCGAGGGCGTGCGCGCAGGGCCTGGCAGCAGGCCCAGGCGCTCGTAATAGCGGACCGTCCTGGCTTTTGACCCCGTGGCCCGCGCCAGCTCGCCTATTTTCACAGGGCACCTCCCATGTACCTGTAGTGCAAATTGGCCGAGAGCTTTGCCCCTTTTCGCACTTTTATAGCATAGACCTTCCAGTCAGGTGGAAGGTCAAGTGCCTGGGAGCAGACCCCCTGTGGTAGAAGCCTGGGCTGGATAGCCTCGGCCAGACAGCGAGGCTCTTTGTTGCTACCGCCTGAACCTGTCCAGGCCAAAGGGGCGCATGAGGGAGACGTCGCCGCCGGTGATGTGGCTGGCGATGAGGTGGCCCGTGATGGCGCTCAGCAGGATGCCGTTGCGGTAGTGGCCCGAAGCGACGGCCAGCCCGTCCACTCCGGGCACTGGCCCCAGAATGGGCATGTCGTCGGGTGAGCCAGGGCGCAGGCCGGCGATGGCCCAGTTGAGCGTGGCGCCGCGCAGGGAGGGCAGAACAGCAATGGCGGTCTCCAGTATGGAGCGCACGCCCTCGGCGGTCACCCGCGCATCGTAGCCCGCCTCCTCGATGGTCACGCCAGCGATGATGGAGCCGTCGTTGCGCGGGACGAAGAGGCCCATCCCAGCGTTGATGACCGTCTTTATGCCCCCGGAGACAGGCTGAAGGTTGAGGTTCTGCCCTCGCACCGGCCGCACGGGGATGTCCACGCCCGCGAGCGCCGCCAGGGGCCTGGTCCAGGAGCCTGCGGCCAGCACCACGTGGCCCGCGTGCAAGTCCTGGTCGTACAGGCGTACGCCCATGACCCGCTGGCCCTGCCGTGGCAGGCCCAGGACTTCCACGCCCTGGCGAAAGACGGCGCCCAGCCGCATGGCCGCACGGGCGAAAGCCTCGGAAAGCCGCTGATTGTTGACCCGGCAGACCTCCGGCACGAGCATGCCGCCCAGCACGCCAGGCGCAAGCTCAGGCTCCAGCTCGTGGACGGCCTGGCGGTCCAGCCAGCGGGCGCTGCCACCCAGCTCGTTGTGCCGCTCTACCCAGGCCCTCAGCTCCGTGGCGGCGCCCTCGCTGGCGGCTACCGTGAGCTCGCCACACTCCGCCAGCTCCATGTCCACGCCGCCAGCTTCTTGCAGCTCACCGGCGAGCTTGTGGAACAGGGCCAGGCTCTCCCTGCCCAGCCGGGCGTAGGGATGAGGCCCCGGAGCGACGGACAGGACGCCGGACGCGGCGCTGGAGGCCTGAGCGCCAAGCCGGCCTCGCTCCAGCACCAGCGTCCTCACCCCGGCCCTGGCCAGGTGGTAGGCGGTGGAGCAGCCGATAACGCCTCCGCCAACTACTATGACGTCGGGACTTGTGGTCATCGCGTTTCCTTTCCAGGAGTCAGACCTCGTGGTACCGCCACAGCCTGAAGGCGTAGTATATGGAGCCAAAGAAGGTGCTGAACAGGGCTGCGCCAGTGATGAAGGGCATGACCGCCGGCGACCTCAGGGTCGTGGCCACCAGCAGCACGTTCCGGACGCCTCCGGGGTATGCGATGGTCCCGTACCAGTAGCCCAGCCAGGCACCGGCCATGCCGCCGGCCAGCGCCAGGGCAAGGCCAACGAGGCTCACGCGCCTGGTAGCCTCTGGCTTGTACCAGGCCAGGAACCCGGCGACGCTCGCTGCGAGGCCGGCAGTATTTATCAGCAGCCACATGGGAGGAGTGAAGAAGCCTGGCACGACCCACCAGACGCCCAGGAAGCCCATGATACCCAACAGGACTCCGAACAGGACTCCCAGGCCGCCTCGCAGGGCCAGCGCGATAGCCCACTCCATTACACGCCCCGGTACGCAGGATACTCCATTATACAGAGGCAGAGGCTGCCTCTTGCACACCCCTGGACTGTACAGACCGGGGACGTACATTTCTGCATTGGCCTGGGCCGCCATTGCGCCAGGACGGCGCCGGCGCTACACTCAGCATAACCTGTTGGTGGGAGGCAGGCCATGGCTATCAGGATTGGCGTCGGCTTTGGTGGCTGGCCCTTCGCCCGGCGGGACCCGGAGCTGCTGTGGCAGTACGTGGACGCCGCCGAGGCCCTGGATATTGACTCCATCTGGCTCAGCGACAGGGTGGTCTCCCCGGCGCTGAACCTGGAGCCGCTGGTGGCCCTGGCCTTCGTCGCGGCCCGCACCAGGAGGCTGAAGTTCGGCACCAGCGTGCTGGCCCTGCCCCTGCGCCACCCCACCATCGTGGCCAAGGAGATCGCCACGCTGGACTTCCTCTCCGGCGGGCGCGTGCTGCCTGCGGTGGGCCTGGGCAGCGACGACGACCGCGAGTTCGAGGCCTGCGGCACATCCCGCGTCGCCAGGGCAGGCCGCACTGACGAGGCCATCCTGGTCATGCGACGGCTGTGGGCCGAGGACAGGGTGACCTTCCACGGCAGGCACTTCCAGCTCAACGAAGTGTCGCTCCAGCCCAGGCCCGTCCAGAAGGAACTTCCACCCATCTGGATAGGTGGCCGCAGCGAGGCCGCGCTGCGCCGCGTCGCCCGCCTGGGCGATGGCTGGCTCGCTTCCCAGACCACGCCGGAGGAGATAAGGGCTGGCATCGCGCAGGTCAACCGCTGGGCCGCCGAGTATGGCCGCGAGATCGAGCAGGACCACTTTGGCGTGCTGTTTAACTGCTGCATCGCCGGTACGCGCCAGGAGGCGCAGCGGCTGGCCGGGCCTTACATCCTGCGCAGGCGTGCCGACGTGGACTACCTGGCCTTCTCAGCCCTGGGCACGCCTGAGGACGTGGTCGCCCTCCTGGAGAGCTACATAGCCGCCGGCGCCACCAAGTTCGTGGCCCGTCCTGCATGCCCGCCAGAGCTGGTGCAGGAGCAACTGGAGCTGCTGGCCCGCCAGGTCGTGTCCAGGTACCACCGCCCGCGCCAGGCCGTATCTCCCGGCGCGCCCTGACACGCCAACCCTTTGCCAACATTCCTCACACCATCCTCACACAGTCCAGGTACTTCTTCATGCCCGCCTCACTGGCGCTGGGATACCCTTCGGGTGGCGCGCCTTCTCTGGACGTGCGCCCACTTGTGGCTGAAGGTATGCTAACTTGCTAAATGGGTATTTTCATCGTGGAATGACGCAGGTGCAAGTCCATTTCCGCCTGGGCCACGTCCAGAAGATCGGGCTGTTCATCTTCCTCAGCGTACTCATCTTCGTCAGCATGACGCTGGCGCATCCCGCGCTGAGCGGGCTGGGTAGCTGGGTGTACGTGGGCGCATTTTTCATCAGCGCCATCAGCAGCGCCACCGTTGTGCTGCCCGCGCCGGGCCTGGCCGCCGTGCTTTCGGTGGCCCCCGAGTTCGACCCCCTGTGGTTGGGGGTAGCTGCTGGGCTGGGCGGCACGCTGGGCGAGCTGACGGCCTACTGGCTGGGCGTGCATGGCAGGCAACCGCTGGCCCATATCCGTCCCCACCGGCTGGTGGACTGGGCCGAGAAGCACTTCGGAGGCCCTGTGCTGTTCCTGTTCGCCGCCGTGCCCTTCCTGCCCATGGACGTGGCCGGCCTGGCGGCGGGGATCGCCCGCTATCCCCTGCCCAGGTTCCTGCTCTTCGTGGGCGCTGGCAAGGTTATCAAGATGGTGTTCCTGACTTACTCAGCCGCTTACTCCTGGGCCTGGGCGGAGCCCTGGCTGGAGCGGCTTATCATGTAGCCTGGAGGACTGTTCTACATGCCTGGACTCCATGGCGGCGCGGCCGGCAGGCTGGCGTCGCTCATGCTGGCAGCCATGCTCTTCCTGGTGGGGGCAGGCTGCATCATCGGCAGGGCCGAGGCCGGGTTCTCGGAGCCTTTCACCTCGCGGCTGAGCGCCGAGGATGGCACTCTCCTGGAGGTCCAGGGCTTCGCCCGTGGACACAGGACGCTGAAGCAGTCGGCGTTCACGCTGACGCTGAGCAACCGTTCCTTCCGTCCCTGGCAGAATGAGTACTGCATGGCGCTCCTCGGTCCCCAGGGCGTGGTCCAGACGCTGGTGCAGGAAAGCTTCGTTCTGGCGCCGAGGGAGACTTTCGGCAACACGGTCTTTGTGACCTTCACCCAGGACCTGAGGCAAGGCCCTTATGGCCTGGCGGTGCTGGTGCCCCAGTGGGGCACGCTGGTCTCGACCATTCACCTGGGGGATGGCGAGGCCCCCGGCATGTCGCCCTGGCCTGGCCAGGTGGCCTGCCCCGAGAGGGCCGTGACGCAGGAGGAGAGCCGGCTCATCGCCCAGCGCCTGGTGCATGCCAGCCCGACTTACATCTTCGACGGCATAGAGGGCAGCCTGGTGCTGATGGATGTGGTCACCCTGCGCTGCCCGTACTGCTGGGAGTTCGTCTTCAGGTTCCAGAGCCGTCACGCTGGCTATGGCGACAGGACGGGGCAGCCGTTGATGCAGGTGATTACGCCCCACGTGGCACGGATAGTGGTGGAGAGGGGCAGGGTGACCAGGGCTACTCTGGATGACAGGTGGGACATCCTGGCGCAGCGTCTCATCCAGTAAGGCCACTGGACTGTTTGCCCTGACAGTGGTTAACTGAATGTGCCTCCGGATGGTCAAGGGGATTCAGGTCGTGGCACCGGGTAACCATACATGCTGAAGAAGAGGTGCAAGTGACCATGAGCCGAGTTTCTAATCAGGCCATAGCGGGCCTCATCGTAGTGGCCATCGGGGTGCTACTGCTCATCGGCACCCTGGATGTGGTGGACCTGGGCACCGTAGCCCGGTGGATACCCTCGCTGTTCATCCTGCTGGGGCTGTGGAGGCTGGTGGCCAGCGGCTTCACCAACGTGCTGGGCCCGTTCATTATCATAGCCGTCGCGGCACTGGTGCAGCTTGCGGTGCTGGGTGTAGACATCGGCCAGTGGTGGCCCATCCTGCTGATTATTCTCGGGCTGGGCATGCTGCTGGGCTGGCAGCGGGTCCGGGGGGTGGAGCGGCAGAGCGCCAGCACCAACAGCGTCAACGCCGTGGGCATCTTTGGCGGCCCCACTCTGCGGGTCTCCTCCCAGGGCTTCAAGGGAGGGCAGGTCACTGCCTTCATGGGCGGCGTGAACCTGGACCTCCGCGAGGCCAGAGTGCCAGACCGGCCAGCCGTCATAGATGCCACCGTCATATTCGGCGGGGCTGACATCAAGGTGCCGCCGCAGTGGAACGTCAAGCTGGACGCCCTCACCCTCTTCGGCGGGAGCGAGGACGAGAGGCGCCAGCCAGCAGGCGTCTCGGGCGATGGGACGCCAGACCTGGTGATAACCGGCCTGGTCCTGTTCGGCGGCATTTCCATCAAGGACTAGGCACGGCAAGACTATGTCAGGAGGCCCAGCTTCATCGAGGGTAGCGCCATGACAACGCAAAGGCTCCACAGGAGCAGCAAGGACAAAATGCTTTTCGGTGTGGCCAGTGGCATGGCCGAGTACTTCGATGTGGACGTGGTGCTGGTGCGCCTGCTGTGGCTGCTGTTTATCATCGCCACGGGAGGCGTTGGCATACTGCTGTACATTGCGCTGGCCATTATCATGCCCAGGGAGGAGACCACGGCGACGGAGCCGCGCGACGTGGTCAGGGAGAACCTGGCGAGTATCCCTGACGAGGCCGCCGAGGCGGGCCGGCGTCTGGGCGAGGCAGTGCGCGGCCCTGCACAGGAGGGCCAGCAGGCCCAGACACCACCGGCCGGTGAGCGACGGCGCCGTAACACCCTGGCGCTGGCACTGATAGCCATCGGCCTGGTGTTGCTCACCATCAACCTGGGCTGGTGGTCCTGGTTCAGGTGGGATATTTTCTGGCCGCTGGTGCTTATCGCTATTGGCGTCGCCATAATGGTGGCACGGTACAGGAGGAGCTGATGGCCGGGCAAACGTCCGCACCGCGTCGGCGCAGGGGTGGGGTGCCTGTTTTCGCCATTGTCCTGGTACTGCTGGGCGTGCTGCTGCTACTGCAGACCACCGGCGTCGTATCCTGGGGCATATGGGGCATCCTGTGGCGCTTCTGGCCGGTCATAATCATTGCTATAGGCATAGAGCTGGTGCTGGGCAGATGGTCTCCTGTGCTGGCTGGCGTGCTGGTGGCCGTGCTGCTGGTGGGCGCCGTGGGGGCCGCCGTGGGCATCGCCATGGCCCAGGAGGATGACGAGGTGGTGGAGACCCTGGCTGAGCCTCTAGGCGACCTGCGCAGCGTGGATGTACGCCTGGTCTTCGGGGCCGGCGACCTGGCCGTGAGGTCGCTGCCGGCAGGCTCGCCCAACCTGGTGGAGGGGCGCTTCGAGGAGCGCGGTGCGCAGGTGGCCCTGACTCGCATCGCCGACCGGGGCGAGCTTCGCATCCAGATGGGTAACCGGCGCTGGCTCCAGTCCCTGGGTTCCGGGGACTGGGACATCGCTCTGTCGCCAGTGCCCAGGCTGTCCCTGGACATGGACGGCGGCGCCGCCGACATGAACCTGGACCTGCGGGACCTCCAGGTCGCCAGCCTGGACGTGGACACTGGCGCCGCCAGCATGGAGCTGGTCATGCCGGCGCGGGCGGGCCAGACTCAGGCCCGCATTGATGGCGGCGCGGCCAGTATCACCATCACCATTCCCGAAGGCGTCGCCGCCAGGATAAGGAGCGACTCGGGCCTGTCTTCCATTGACGTGGACACGCGCCGCTTCCCCAGGGCCGGCGACGTATGGGAGTCGCCAGATTTCGGCGCGGCGGCCAACCGGGTGGAGATAGAGCTGCACCTGGGCGCGTCCAGCGTCGCCGTGCGGTAGTACTGCCCCCGCCAGGGGAGAGGAAATACCCCTTCTCCCTTGACGGGAGAAGGTCGGGATGAGGGTGAAGCCCTCCATCGAGACCATGTTGGGCAGTACCGGGCCGCTTGTATCGGTGGCAACAGGAGGCCAGCGTTATGTCAGGGCCTGTCCCGGACCATACCCATCCCATGGCCGGGGTGGAGAACTACACGCCGCCGGAGATAGCGCGGCTGGTGGAGTCGCGGGGCGTGACCAAGGCCAACGCCCCGGCGCTAGACACGCTGGCGCTGGGCGTGCTGGCCGGGGCCTTCATTGCCCTGGGCGGTGTCTTCTCCACCGTCATAAGCAGCCACTCGGCGCTGGGCTTCGGGCCTACGCGCATGCTGGCCGGCGTCGGCTTCTCCCTGGGCCTCATCCTGGTCATTGTCGCGGGGGCGGAGCTTTTCACCGGCAATAACCTGGTGGTCATGAGCTGGGTCAGCCGGCGCATCACCCTCAAGAAGCTGCTGCGCAACTGGGGCATAGTCTATGCTGGCAACCTGCTGGGGGCGTTGAGCATCGTGGTAATGGTGTACTACGCCCGCTGGTGGGCGCAGGACGGCAACGGCGTCGGCGCCACAGCGTTGACCATCGCCAGCTCCAAGGTCAGCCTGCCCTTCGAGGTCGTCTTCGTGCGCGGCATCCTGGCCAATGCCCTGGTGTGCCTGGCCGTGTGGCTGGCCGCCGGCGGGCGCACCGTCATAGACAAGGTACCCGCCATCGTTTTCCCCATCGCCGCCTTCGTGGCCGCCGGCTTCGAGCACAGCATCGCCAACATGTACTTCATCCCCCTGGGCATGCTCCTCAAGGACAACGCCCAGGTGCTCCAGGCCGCCGGGCTGGCCGCCGGCCAGGTCTCCAGGCTCACCCTGGCCGGCTTCCTGAGCAACCTGCTGGCCGCGACGCTGGGCAACGTACTGGGAGGCGGCCTGCTGGTGGGCCTGGTGTACTGGGCCATCTACCTGCGGGGCAAGAAAGGCGCGCTGGCCTGAGCCGCGCCAGGGGCCTTAAGGTCGCCCTTGACCTGGTGGCACGCGGCATATACTCTGGTGGCATCAAACTAGAGAGGTGCCGACATGCCCGCGCGCAAGCCCGAAGAGCTCCATTCCCTGTTTGGACAGGCCTTCAACTCCGGTCAGGCGGACGCAGTCCTGGCCCTCTACGAGTCTGGCGCGGTCTTGGTACCCGCGCCAGGGCAGATCGTGACCGGCAAGGAGGGCCTGCGCTCAGCCCTGGCAGACTTCCTTGCCACCAGGGGGAAGATAGACATCAAGACCGAAAGCGTCATCAGCGCCGGCGACCTCGCGGTGCTGCACGCCCGCTGGCGCCTCACTGGCACGGGGCCAGACGGCAAGCCCCTGAACATGTCAGGCAGGAGCACCGAGGTTGTCAGGCGCCAGCGCGACGGCACCTGGCTCTACGTCGTGGACATACCCGACGACTCCGCCGGGTAGAGTTGCAGGCCCCTACGCGGGCCGTAGCCTGGCCGGGCCAGGGCGGCTGAGGCCGGGGACTTCCACGTTGCCCGAGGCCCTGACGATGCGGCCATTCTCGACCTCTATCCAGGCGTCGCAGACCTCCAGCGTGCTCAGGCGGTGGGCGATCATGAGCGTCGTCCGGCCAGCCATGAGGCGCTCCATGGCCTCCATGATGCCGGCCTCGGTGGTCACGTCCACGGAGCTTGTAGGCTCGTCCAGCACCAGGATGGGGGCGTCCTTCAGGAAGGCCCGCGCCAGGGCGATGCGCTGGCGCTCGCCGCCGGACAGCCTCATGCCTCGCTCGCCTACCAGGGTCTCGTAGCCTCTGGGCAGGCCGGCGATGAAGTCGTGGACGTTGGCAGCCCTGGCCGCGGCCACGATCTCCTGGTGGCTGGCGCCCGGGCGGGCGTAGGCTATGTTCTCGGCGATGGTGGTGGAGAACAGCACAGGCTCTTGCAGGACGATGGCGAACTGGTCGCGCAGGGCCTCCAGGCGGTAGTCGCGCAGGTCCACGCCATCCAGCAGCACCTGGCCCTCGGTGGGGTCGTAGAAGCGCGTCACCAGGCTGACCAGCGTCGTCTTGCCAGCGCCGGTCCTGCCGGCGATGCCCAGCCGCGTGCCCGGCGCCACGCGGAAGGACACGTCATCCAGCACCCTGCCGTTGTTGCCGTAGGCGAAGGTCACATCCCGGAACTCGATGGCGCCGGCGGCCCGCCCCAGCGGCCTGGCGCCGGGTCGGTCCTGGACGTCGGGCGTCTCGTCCAGCAGCTCGAAGGAGCGCTGGGCGCTGGCCAGGGACGATTGCAGCGTCGCCGCCTGCCGGCTGATGGTGCGCAGCGGGGAGTAGAGCTGGGCCACGTAGGCCAGCACCACCAGCATCTCGCCCAGGGTCATGGCGCCCGACTGGACGTTGCGGACGCCGATGTACAGCACCAGCGCGGTGCCGATGGCCGTGGTCAGGTTGACTACCAGGCCGAAAAGCCCCTCTGCCACGGCCAGCCCGATGCGCGCCCGCACGCCCTCCCTGGAGCGGCGCACGAAGCGCTCCTGCTCGCTGTCCTCGCGCCCGAAGGCCTTGACCACGCGGAAGGCGGCCAGCACCTCCTGGACCACCTGCAGGGCGTTGCTCTCCAGGTCACGGGCCGCCCGGTAGCGCCTGCGCATGCGCAGGTTGTACAGCCTGGCCCACAGGAACAGGAAGGGCGACACCGCCAGGGCCACCAGCGCTAGCTGCCAGTGAATGCGCAGGATGATGTATATGGTCGCCACCAGCATGACGCTGGACGACACCAGCGACACCAGGCTGCCTATCATGACCTCCCGGATGGATGGGGCGTCGTACTGGATGCGGTAGAGGGAGTCCGCCGTGCCCCTGGTGTCGTGGAACAGGAAGGAGAGGCGCTGGACGTGCCGGAACAGGCGCGAGCGGAAGCTCAGCGTCAGGCCCTCGCCGGTGCGCGTCCGCAGCACGTAGTCGGCCATCTCGTGCAACTGGGCCAGCAGGACGATGAGCACCTGGAGCGCGGCGGCCATGCCCAGCAGCCGCAGGCTGGAGCGCGTCGCCCACTGGGGCAGCAGGGCATCCAGGAACCCGGGCAGCGGTGCCTGGCCCAGCACGCTGTCTACCACCACCTTCAGCGGCAGCGGGTTGAGCAGTGTCAGCGGCGTGGAGATGAGGCCCAGCAGGAATATGCCCAGGATATGCGGCCAGAAGGGCCGGGCCTGCTGAAGTATCCGCCGGAAGAGGACAGGGTCCGAGTACCTGACTGAGGGCAACTGGGCCAGCTCCTTTGACGCAGGCCCCTTCAAACGAGGGCCCCGTACCCTCAGTGTACTACGGGACGGCGCGTCACGTGCTACCCTGTTGGCGAGGTACTACCTGGAAATTAGGCCAGGTGGGAGGAATGGCATGCACCGGAGCCAGGGATTTGACATGCGGTCTGTCCCTGTACTAACTTTCTCTAAGAGGGTGTGTGAGAACTCGTTCCCCGCAGGGCTGGGACTTTGTCAAGGCAAGGCGCCTGGCCCCCTTCCTGGCCTTCCCCCACAGGGGGCAGGGACTATTCTCGCCCCCTCTGGGGGAGAGTCAGAGAGGGGGCTGGCCTTGCCACCAGCCCAGCATCAATATGCATCACGTCCCCAAGTCTCCCGGTAAGGGCTAGAACAAGGCTTCTCACACACCCTCTAAGCAGATGGTCACGGTTAGTAGAAGTTATGTATGTCGGGGCAGTATCCTGCCCCCATTCCCTCGGCAGGCTCTGGCCTTCCCCCAAGGGGCCACAAGCGGACAGATTTTTGAGGGTAGCTGGGAGGCGGCCAGGCCCTGGCCGAACCGCGGCCAGGGCGCCCCGTGGGCGCGTGCCATTTAGCTAGGCAGGCCAACTCTGTTCTCTGGAGATGCCTATGGCTGTGCTGGACAACGCGACGCAAGTCTCGGTCCTGGTAGATGGGCTGGACCACCCTGAGGGCATAGCCTGGGGCGCCGATGGCTATGCCTACGCCGGCGGAGAGGCGGGCCAGGTGTACAGGATAGACGTGGAGCGGCGCGAGTGGCGGCAGGTCGCCTGTGTCCCCGGCGGCTTCATGCTGGGCATGGCCCTGGACGCCGACCATAACATCTATGTCTGTGACGTGGGCAACCACAAGGTCATGAAGGTCACTCGCGGCGGCGCCGTCAGCATCTACGCCTCCGGCGCTCCCGACAGGCCCTTTCGCTCGCCCAACTACCCGGCCTTTGACGCGGCCGGCAACCTGTACGTCTCGGACTCGGGGGAGTGGAAGGCCAACAACGGCTGCATCTATAAGGTAAGGCCTGGCGGCGAAGCCAGCATCTGGGAGAGCAGCCTGCGGGAGTTCCCCAACGGCCTGTGCCTCGGCCCGGGCGGCGAGTACCTGTACGTGGCCATGAGCCTGGGGCCGCCCCGCGTCGCGCGAGTGAGGGTACGGCCCGATGGCGGCGCCGGCGCGGCTGAGACGGTGGTGGAGCTGCCGGGCACCGTGCCCGATGGCCTTGCCTTCGACGCCGAGGGCAACCTGTACGTGTCCTGCTACCGGCCTGACCGCATCTACCGGCTCACGCCGGGCGGCAGGCTGGAGGTCCTGGCCGAGGACTACGAGGGCACGCTCATCGCCGCGCCCACCAACATCGCCTTCTGCGGCAGACGGCGCGACGTGCTGCTCAGCGCCAACCTGGGCCGCTGGCACATCACCCGCTACGAGGTGGGCGCCATCGGCCTGCCCCTGCACTACCCCAGTACCGGTTGAAAGGAGCGAGCATGCTTGACCCGAAGCTCTTCGACCCCTCGGCCATTGACCCCGAGACGGCGGCCTTCAACGCCCAGCTAGAGAAGCTCCTGGAGGCCGGGCCATGGTACCCTGAGCAGACGCCCGAGGAGTTGAGGGCGCTGCGTGAGGCCGGCAAGGGCATCGCAGGCCCCATCGTGCTGGTGGAGCAGGCCAGGGAGCGCAGCATACCAGGGCCGGCTGGTCCCGTGCCCGTCCGACTATTTGTGCCCGACGAGGTGGCGGGCGTCTATCTGCACATCCACGGCGGTGGCTGGGTGCTGGGCCGCGCCCACCACCGCGACCCGGCGCTGTGGGCGCTGGCCAATGCCTGCAAGGTGGCCGTGGTCAGCGTGGACTACCGCCTCGCGCCGGAGCACCCCTACCCCGCTGGCCCGGACGACTGCGAGGCCGCGGCCCTGTGGCTGGTACGCAACGCCCGCTCCGAGTTCGGGGCCGACAGGCTGGTCATAGGCGGCGAGTCGGCCGGCGCCCATCTGTCCGCCGTCACTCTGCTGCGCCTGCGCGACCGCCATGGCATCACTAGCTTCGCCGGCGCCGTGCTGAGCTTCGGGGCCTTCGACCTTTCGGGGACGCCCAGCGTGCGCCGCTGGGGCCAGCGTCGGCTGGTGCTGAATACCTCGGCCATCCAGTGGTTCACCGACCACTTTGTGCCGGAGCGCCTGCGTCGCGACCCCGACGTATCGCCCCTCTACGCCGACCTGTCCCGTATGCCTCCGGCGCTGTTCAGCGTGGGTACCCTCGACCCGTTGCTGGACGACACGCTGTTCATGCACGCCCGCTGGCTGGCCGCTGGCAACCGCGCCGAGCTTGCGGTGTACCCGGGCGCCGCCCACGGCTTCGATCGCTTCCCCATCCGCGTGGGCCGCGACGCCACCGTTCGCATTCACCAGTTCATCGCGAAGGCCGTGGGCAAGGACTAGTACTGTGTCAACTTGAATTTGATAGAGCGTTTCCCCCTCACCCCTTCGGCAGGCCCAGGGCAGGCTTGGTCTTCTCCCGCCAGGGGAGAGGAAATACCCCTTCTCCCTCGACGGGAGAAGGTTGGGATGAGGGTGAAGCCCTTCATTAAAACTATGTTGACGCAGTACTAGCCTGCCCCTGTGTGTTGCGGCCTTCCGACGCCGGCCCTGCTGCTACTGCGCCACGAAGGTCTTGGTCACGTCGTTGACGATGACGGTGTAGGTCTTGCCGCTCTCGAAGTCGCTGCCCAGGGCGATGTTGTGCTCCTTTGTGCCGTAGACCATGGTGCACATGACGCTCTTGTCAGCGGGCATGCGGTTGATGACCTTCACGCGGATGGTGTCGCCCTCGCGGCTGACCTCGTAGCGGTCGAACTGGGCGCAGCCGCTGGGCAGCCCAGAGACGACGTGCAGGAAATACTGCGGTGGGAAGGACTCGGCGATGTTGGTCTCCACGCTATCAATGGGCGCCAGCTCCTCCACCGTCTCCATGACCGGCGTTGGCTGTGGCGTGGGGCTTGCGCTGGGCCCTGGCGTCGGAGTCGCGTTGCTGGCCGTGGCGCTGGCGCAGGCAACGCCCGCGAGGGCCACGGCGCCAATAGCCAGAGTAGCTATGACCTTGGGGAATCCCATCTCTCTACCTCACCAGTGATGTTTTGGTGTTCTCACCAGGTATGACGGATTCCCCAGGGCATTTGTTCCCGGGCTGCGGTGCCACTGGCGGGGCCATGTGCTTCCGGCGCACCGCCGCGTCCTGGGCTAGTGCCCGGAGGGCGACACCAGTACCCTGAACACGTCCTTGGTGGGCGCCATCATGCGGGCAAAGCCGCGGTCTATGACCTCGTCCAGGCTTATCCTATCCGAAATCAGGGGCGAGGTCTTGATGTCGCCAGAGGCGATGTAGCGCACCACGTCCTCCACGTCCCGCTGCTGGTAGGCCAGGGAGCCGATGACCTCCACCTCGGTGCTGACGATGCCGTTGAAGTTGAACTGGGGCTGCGCCGTGTAGATGGCTACCAGGACCACGCGTCCGCCGCGTCGCACCCACTGGACGGCCTGGGCCGGGGTGTTGGCGCCGCCGGCGGCGTCTATGACCACGTCAGGGCCGACGCCATCGGTGAGCACCCGTAGCTCCTCAGCGGCGTCCACCACGTCGGGATTGATGATGGACTGGGCGCCCAGCCGCCTGGCCAGTTCCAGGCTCATGGGGCGGCGGTCAATGGCGAAGACCTGCGCGCCCAGCGCCCTGGCCGCCTGCATGGCCAGCATGCCCACGGTGCCGACGCCCAGGACGGCGACGCGCTCGCCCCGCTGCACCCTGCCCCGGCGCACCGCGTGCAGCGCCACCGACGACGGCTCCACCAGCGCCGCCTGCTCGCTGCTGACGTTGTCCGGCAGCTTGACAAGCTGCGAGGCGGGCCAGGTCATGTACTCGGCCAGCCCGCCGTCCCTGGCAAAGCCCACCGCGGCCATGACCGGGCACTGGGTCTCCTGCTTGTGTCGGCACCACCAGCACTTGCCGCAGGTCAACACGCCGTTGATGACCACTCTGTCGCCCGGCCGGACGTTAGTGATGCCCCTGGCCGTCTCCACCACCGTGGCGGTGATCTCGTGGCCGGTGACCAGGGGCATCTTCTTGCCCGTCAGAGGGTTTGGGGTATTGCCGGAGATGAACACCGGGCCGTACAGGTACTCCTCGATGTCCGTGGCGCAGATGCCGCAGTAGTCAACGCGTAGCTTGGCCTCACCCGGGCCTGGCGCCGGCTCTGGCACCGTTTCCAGGCGCAGGTCCTTGTTGCCATGGTACACAAGGGCCTTCACAGTGTCACCTCCCGCAAACGTGTTCCAGCGGCCACGGGCGCGTGGCACCTGGGCAGGGCCAGGGTTGACGTCCGCGCCCTATCTCCCGGGCGGCCTGTAGCCCGAAGCACCGGCCAGGCGCATGGCCTCCACGCCCTCTTCGGGGGTCAGCAAAGGCGTGGTCTTGATGGACTTTATCGCGCCACCTGCCACGGCGGCCAGCGGCCCAGCGGCGGCCTTGACGTTGTCTGGCGCCTCCACTATGAGCACCACGTCATACTCGCCATAGCTGTAGTAGAAGCTGACGAGCTTGGCACCCACCTTCTCCATCATGGCGCGGAGCTGCTCAGCGCGGTTGGCGGGCTGCTTTATCTGGGCGGCCCATGCATCACTGCTGTAGGCTGCCTGGACCATATAGTAGGGCATGCGACGCTCCTTCCTCGGCCTGGCCGAGGCTTGCGGTTCAGTCCCGTTCCATCGTCGCCCAACAGGTGGCGTTGGTTGAATGAGTATACTATGCGCGGGAGTGCTGTCAATCCTTACCGGGAGTGGCGCGAGAAGAAGCTGGCCAGGCCCTGGGCCACGCTCCCTGGGCTGGTCAACTGCGGCCAGTGCAGGGCGTTGTCCACGCCCAGCTCTCCCTCTTCGACCTTCAGTCTCGCCTGGGAGGGCAGACAAAGGGCAGCAAGAAGCTTGGAAAAAGGGGGGCTGAGAGAAGCCCTCGCACAGATAGGAGCAAGGCTCACGACGACGAGATGCGGTTGGCGGGCTGCTTTACCTGGGCGGCCCATGCATCACTGCTGTAGGCGGCCTGGACCATGTAGTAGGGCATGTGGCGCTCCTTCTCGGCCTGGCCGAGACTTGTATTCGGTCCCGTTCCATAGTGGCCCAACAGGTAACGCTGGTTGAATGAGTATACTATGCGTCTGGCCCCTATCAATCCTCAACGGGAGTGGTGCGAGGGCTTGTAACAAGCTAGCCGGTACTTTATACCCCAGTCGGCCCTTGCGAAGGGTGACCACAGGGGGCCAGGCCCCTCTCCTCTATTTGCCCTCTGGCCCTGGTTGAGTCCCGCGCCGTCCCACGAGTACAATTGCACCCGCGTGTCCATTTCTTGAGAAAGGAAGCAGCGTGGGAAGCATATCTGCCGGAGCACAGGGTGTAGGGCGCCCCTCTAGCGGGTACCGCTGGGTGATGCTGGGCGGGCTGTGGATGGGCTACTGTTCCTTCGGCCTGGTCCAGGGAGGCATTCCGCCGCTCATCGGGCCGGTGAGCCAGGACCTGGGCCTGAGCCGCTCGGCCATGGGCAGCGTCCTGGGGGCGTGGACGCTGGTGTATATCGCCGTCTCCATCCCAGCCGGCGCCCTGATTGACCGCTTCGGCCTGAAGCGCTCCCTGGCGGTGGGCGTCCTGCTGATCGCCCTGTCGGGTGTGCTGAGGGCTGTCGCGGTCAACTACGCCACGCTGTTCCTGGCGGTGGCCGTCTTTGGCCTGGGAGGCCCCTTTGTCTCCATAGGTGCCCCCAAGCTGGTGAGCACCTGGTTCAGCAAGCAAAGCCGGGGCACGGCCATGGGCATCTACATGACCGCTTCGGCCTGCGGGCGGATAGTGGCCCTGTCCACCGCCAACAGCCTCCTCATGCCGCTGTACGACGCTAGCTGGCGGCTCACCCTGGTCACCTTCGCCGGCGTGGCGCTGCTGTCGGCCGTGGCCTGGTGGGCCATTGCCAGGGAGCCTGAAGGCCCGGTGGCGGCGGATGGGCACGGCAAGGACCTGGCCGCCAGTCTCAAGGTCTTCCCCGAGCTGCTGCGCATCAGGGTAGTCCAGGTGGTGCTGGTGGTAAGCGTGGGGTCCTTCCTCTTCAACCACGCCCTCAACAACTGGCTGCCGGAGATACTGCAGGAGCGCGGCATGAGCGCCGCCGCGGCCGGCATCTGGGCCACGCTGCCTATCGTGGTCGGCATTGTCGCCTCGCTGGTCATGCCTCACATGGCCAGGCCCAGCGTCCGAGTCCCCATGCTGGTGGGCATCTTCCTGGTGGCGTCGGCATCGGCCCTTATCATCGGCTTCACCTCCGGGGCGTGGCTGGCCTGGGGGCTGGTGCTCCAGGGCGCGGCGTCCAGGGCCGTCATGCCCATCCTGATGCTGGTGCTGATGGACGCGCCGCAGATAGGCCCCCAGCGCATGGGCGCCGTCGCCGGGCTTTACTTCACGGCGGGGGAGGTGGGCGGAGTGCTGGGGCCGCTGGTCCTGGGCGTGGTCGCCGATCTGACCAGCGGTTTCCTTGGAGGCATGCTGCTGCTGGCGGGCGTATCCTTCGTCCTGGCCTTTCTCTCCGCTGGCCTCGGCCTTTTTGGCAGAGAGCTAAAGGCAGGCCGTCCCGGCCTCCAGCCCTGACGGACGCCCGGGCTGCTGCTGGCGTGTCAGGTGCTCATCAGTAGGGGCAACCCTTGTGGTTGTCCCAGCCC
>DAOUAM010000113.1:0-18905 GCA_034433305.1 Dehalococcoidia bacterium
TGCCCTGGGCCTCCCTGTACTTATCGGCCATCGCAATGGCCCCGGGACTGCCGGCTTCCTGGCACGGGCCACCGCTGTGTACAGCAGGCGCCCCGGTGCCAGTCTACCCGCCCCTGCAGGGGCCTTACTACATGACAGTTTTTGAAAATGGAGCGGACAGCGGTGCAGGCGCCCCCGCCTCCTTCTGAAAAGTGTCGTGCTGTAAACTCGCAGAGGCGAAGGGACTTTACCGCCACTTTCAGGCAGCGGCGCATGACGCATGCGGGCCGCCTTCGCCGCGCTAGGCTCCGCCCGTCCCGCGCCAGAGGGCCTCGTCCATCTCGGCGGCCATCGCCCTCGTGGGAAGCCGCCGCGCCAGCGTGGCGGGTATGCGTGCCCTCCCATCGGTCAGCTCGATCCACTTCGCCTGTTGGACGTACCCGACGCCCGGCTCTGGCGTCAGGCGATAGTACAGGCGCTCCGCCCCCCGCATGTGCTGCCACACTGGTCCGGGTAGGGTGAATACCGTGGTGGCCTGGCCCTCCGGGAGTGGCCCCAGTTGCGCTGAGTTGAAGGCGTCCCTGTGCCGGGTACCGAGAATCTCGGGACGCGTAGCGACCTCGACGCGGTAGCCCCGGCCTGCCTCCGGTTGCACGTGGAAGGTAGGCGGGTCATCGCTGGTGCGGTCGTAGGTGTCAGGGCCGACGATCATGGGCGCGGCCTCAGCCGGCACGCGGGCGTGCGACACGTCCCGTGCTGTGCGCCCCGCGCACTGCTGCTGGACCCAGGCATCGAACTCGGACTCGCTCATCTCGGCGCCCTCGTAGGCCCAACTCGCCAGCGTCCCCCGGACGTCCACGTGAATGGAGTGCTGCCCCAGTCCGATCCCGATGTCGCAGCCCATCTCCTCCAGGGCCAGCTCCGCCAGCCGCAGGGCCGACACGCCTTCGCTGCGGATGTCCACGGCCTGGCCGGCCTGGTGCCGGCTCCGGGCGGCGCCGCCCACGGCCTGGTTGAGCTCCGGGTACCGGTAGCCAGAGTTGATGATGAGGGGCCGGCCCAGCCGGTTGCGCAGGCGCTGGAGCCGCTCCACGAGGTCTGGCGAGATACGGGCGTAGCGGAAGGTGCGGACCTGGCCGCCCTGGGTCCGCGTCCGCGCGAACTCCTGCACCTGGAAGTTGGGAGAGAGCCGCTCGGTGAGCCGTCCCTCGACCCTGATGAGCGGCACGCTCCCGTCGGCAGCCGAGGGATCGCTGTAGTCCACGCCATCATCTACCTCGGACGGAGAGACGGCGTCGAACCTGGCCCCGCTGGGGTAGGTGACGGTCCGCACGGCGGTGTTCGACCCGCCGGTGAGCTGGATGGATGGGGCCGTACCGGCCACCGAGTCGTCCGTCGTGGTCTCCGCGTTGGGCCAGTCCCCCTGGGGGTTGGCGACGTCCGTGACCCACAGCCGATAGGCCAGGCTGTCCGCCTGCTTCAGCCCGTCCCACACATCCTGTGGAAGGGTAAAGGTGGCCTGAGACCCCCGACGCAGCGGCAGCGTATCCCACGAGCCGTAGAAGTTGAAGTCTGAGACACCCGGCCCGTAGTACACGCGCTCCTGGCTATGGTTGTCAAAATCGAAAAGCTCCGCGCGGGTGGCGACCTCCACGGCGTAGAACCGGTTGGGGTCCACGGTCACCGTGAACGTCGGCGGGCCGCCGGAGCGGGGGTGCGTGGGCGGGGCGGTGATGGCGAGGCGCATGGTCGTGCCCGCGCCGCCCCCGCCGCCTCCCTGGCCGCGCGCCCGGGCCTCCTCCACCGCCCTCAGCGCGTTGACGCGCCCGAAGCCGAACTGGTGGCTGTGCCCGCTGGAGTCGTAGCCGGTGCCGATCTTGTCGGCGGTCTGCGCCAGGACCTCGCGCACCTCCTGGCTCGTAGGGTTCTCCCGCAGGTCCGGGTTGGCCGACAGCATGAGGGCCGCGATGCCCGCAACCAGCGGCGTGGCGGAGGACGTACCGCCGAAGTCGTTGGTGTAGTCCCCAATGGGGTCGCCCTGCGCCGCGTTCCCGGCATTGTAGCCGGCTGACCCGCGCCGGTCCACGGTGAAGATGGACCGCTCACCGAGGCCTCGGTCGCCGCTGGATGGGGCGCAGACCCATATCTCAGGGCCGAAGTCGCTGTACCAGGACTTGGTCCCCTGGTCGGTGCAGGCGGCGACGGCAATGACATCGGGGTTGGCGGCGTAGCCGTCGAGGGAGACCGACTCGTCGCCGTTCCCTGCCGCCCAGAAGATGGGTATACCCTTCCCGCCACGGCCCCTTTCGACGCAGTAGCGGATGGCGGCGCGCACGTTATCAGGCAGGGGGTCTCGCGCACCAGTCCCGTCCGGCGGCCCCCAGGAGCAGCTAATGACGTCCGCCCCGTTGTCCGCGGCCCACTTGAACATGCGGGCCTCGTCATCCGAGCCCAGGAAGTTGGGCGTCCGCACCGCCATGAGGCTGCACCCCGGCGCGGCGCCGTGCGCCTTCACGCCCGCGGCGGTGGCGACGCCCCCGCAGGCCGTGCCGTGCTTGTCCTGGCTGCTCTTGGGGCTGCCGTCCGCCGTATTGGAGGCGAAGTCGAACTGGGCGACCACCTTCCCCTGGAACTCCGGGTGTGCCACGTCAAGGCCGTCATCCAGGATGGCTATGGCGATGTCCGGACTCCCCTGCGGGTTGGCCAGGCCGGGGATGTCCCACGCGTCCGTGACCTTGCTGTGCTCGGACTGGAGGTGCCACTGCTGGGGCAGGAACACGCCCGCGCGCTCAGCCACGGCGGCCCGCTCGGCGGCCACCTGGGCCTCATAGGGGGAGCGCACGGAGATGGTGCTCCTGGTGGCCTGACGCTTGACCGTCACCGGGTGTGCCCAGACCGTCGGCTCCTGCTCCTTGTACTGGTTCGCGACCTCCACGGCGCCCAGGCCCTCCTCACCGGGCGGCGCCTCCAGCAGGTACGCGTTGTCCGCGTAGTCCAGCGCCTCCACAATGCGGACGTTGTACCTGGCGTTGATGGCATCAACCTGCTCCCGCGTCACCTCAGGCCGGAACTGCGCGACGAACTGGTTGGTCACGAGCATGAGCTCTGGGCTGCCGGGCGCCCGCCGGAACGCCGGCGTCGCGAACTCGATGGCCTCTTCCCGGTTCAGCGTCCGCACGGCCCGCTCCTGCTCGTCCGTCCGGTAGACCTTGATCCCCTTGTGGTCAATGAACAGCACTGGCTGGGACCGCTGACTAAGGATGGCCTGCGCCTCGGGGGAGAGGGGGGTCCGGCTTGTGCCAAACCTGACCGCGAACACGCCCGGTTCTCGTTGCAGGGGTACTCGCTCATTATTTACCCAGTAGTAGCTCTCCGCTCTGTCGTACACCATGCCGCACCCTCCTTGTAGCTACTGGACAAGCTCCCACGTCAGACTAACGATGTTGCCTTCCTGCTCAAGGTCCCACTCAAGCCACGGTGTCACCGACACCTCGCCAGACTGGAACGTCCTGGTCACCTGGAACTGCAGGGTGTGCTGGGCAAGGTAAGTGGTCAGCGGAAGGATGATATCCACCGCGCCCTGGGGTGGGTCGCCACTCATCACAACCGGGTACTCCCCCGCGACGTCCTTGATGCGCGCCCGCACGTCCAGCCTGCTCAGTCCGTGGTTCTCATGTCGCACGAGATTGATGAAGATGACGTTGGTGTGGATGTCCTCTACAACGTTCCGTATCTCTTCAAGGGCCGCGGGCGCCCCCGGGGGGACCGAGTAGACCGGGTAGACCTCCGCCGCCTGGCCGCCCAGCGCCACCGTGTGCGAGGCGCCCGGCGCCAGGGACGTGTCCACCCGCACGCGCCGCCCCACGTCCGGCGCGTCGTGGACCAGGAGGTCGGACACGTCAACCGTGCGCTCAGTCCGGTTGGTGAGGCGGAGGTTGCCGTCCACGCGCGCCGTCTCCACGGGGCCTGTCTCCCACGGGCCGGTGATGGCGTCGAGGCCCAGCATGAGGGGGGACTGGAGGACTGAGCCGTCGGGCAAGCGGAGGCTGACGCTCCCGTGGACACCGCCGGCCTGGAGCAGGGTCCGCACCAGCAGCGCGCCCGCCAGGTCCGTGGCCAGCGTGACCTGGAACGAGTCCGGCGTCCGCACCGCGCTGGGCTCCACCTTGATGCTCCTGTCCACTGTCCAGGCGTAATCAAGGTCCGCCTGGACCTCCGTGGGGTACTCCACTACAGGCTCTCGCGCATGGGCCAGCAGCCTTGTCCTTAGCTCCCGGCGCACGAAGGGAGGGATATCTGGCTGGAGCGTCGCGTGGAAGATGACCCGGTTGTTGGCAGGCTCCGCGATGTCAATGGAGGAGTAGACGGCCACCACGGGCCGGTACGCCTTCCCCGCTTCCGTGGGGGCGTAGCGCGTGATCTGGTACGCGGCGGGGAGGACCAGGAAGCGACCGGGCTGCTGGAGCGAACGGTACACCCGGTAGCGCGCGTGGGCCAATTCCGTCATCTCCTCGTACTGGCGGTAGCTGGTCTGGCCGAGCCGGAGCGCGTCGCGGCAGCCGATGGCCTGCTCTCCCGTTGCCGACTTCTCGACATAGAATGCCCCCAGTCCGGCGCACGGGTACAGCGCCTCCAGGCGCTCCTGTCGCGCCAGGGTGCGGACGGCGTACTTCGTCCGGTCAACGACCTCGGCCACGGCCTGGGGGAGGGTGAGCAGCGGGCGGGCGACGAGCACAGGCCTGGGTTTAGGCTGGGCGGTCAGCACGACCGGCCGCGCGGCAGTGGCCGCCACCAGCGCCGTGCCCGCCCGGCTGGCGGCCTGTGCGCTCCTCGGCGCTGGTACCGGTGTGACCTGTGGCGGCTCGCGTTTGAGCCGCACCTCGCCCATGGGGTGCCTGTACACGCCCTCCATGGCGTCGAGGTACGGCCCGCCCACAGTCCGCGCCTCCGCCACGGAGCGCACGAAGGGGGTCACCGCAACCTTCCCTGCCAGGGCCAGCTCCACGTCCTCTTTCCGAAGTGGGACGTAGGCCTGGAATGTGCAGGTAACGCTCAGGCGCGCCATCTCGGCCTGGAAGCCTGGCTCGGACAGCGCCCCGTAGCAGAGGCGGACCCACTCGTTGAGGAGCGTGACCGTCGCCGTGAACGTCTCCCCTGCCCTGGTGACGTCCGCCGTGAAGGCGTGGCTCTTGACACGTCCGTCCCTCTCGTCCACGAAGGGCACCGACAGGCCGCCAATGGGGAGAGGCCGCGCTTTCGGGTTTCCCAGCCTCTGAAGGGCGGAGCGGGTCTTGTCGCTCATGCCGGCCTGGAGCGTGAACCGTACGGTGCCGCGCAATGCGGGCTGGCCCGAGACGGTGACGCCAGTCCTCTCGAAGGTGAAGAGGAAGGGACTGGCCTCGCGCGCCACATTGGGCGCGGGCTGTACCAGGGTGAAGGTGGGCGCGTACCAGTACTGCGCTGGGTCGGCACGGCCAGGCCAGGCCGCCGCGTCGGGGTCGGCGACGATGGGAAGGTCCCGGGGCCTGGACTCTGCCAGCGCTTCCAGGACCAGGTCGTCCAGGAGCCAGTGCGTGACGCTCCCACGGATGCTCTGCACCAAGACGAGGTCACTGGCGACCAGCGCCTGCGGCCTTGCGACAGAGGCGCCAGGCCGCATGGCAAGGGCAACCGATTTCACGCCGCCATCCACGGCGGCCAGGCGCAGGCGCGGCCCACCGCCTGTGCCCCGGCCAGCGCGGGACGTGCGAACCCGCCGAGGGACAGGCTGCATGTCTGGACCGTGGAGGTGGATAAAGCCGCCACGGTCAAGTCCGTCCAGCGCGCCACCGATAATCTGCTCAAGGCCGGCGTCGAAGGAGACTGACCTGCGGCCGGGGCCTGTCAGCTTCTGTCTGTAGTCCAGGGAGAACATGGGGTGCGGGCGCGCACGCAGCGCGTAGCGGTTGTCAGGGCTGTCCGGCGGCAGGCCGATGGTCCTGCGCTGGAGGACGACAAAGGACAGCCGCATGAACAGGTCGAAGAGGGTGGCCGCGTCCGGCCCTGGCATGGGTGTCTCGCGGCCATAGGGGGACTCCTCCAGGACGGAGACGAGGCCGGAGCGTACCATCTCTTCGAAGGCCGAGCGCAGCCCCGCGAAGCTGGTCTCCCCCACGGCGTCGAGTCGAGTGCTCAGGAAGTCGTGTATATCGGCCCAGGAGCCGCGCAGGCGGATGGTGCGCGCCAGCCCAGCGGTCCGGAACATGGCGGAGCCGCGCAGCCGAATGCGCGACTCGACGCCATCCAGCGCGGCGAGGACATCCAGCGCCTCCTCCCTGTCCAGATGGGCCTGGAGCGCCGCCCGCGCCGCCGCGCCGCTGGCCTTCGCCTCGGCGATGGGACGCTCCTGGCCACCCCGCTCTGCCACCACCGTGTAAGCCGCCTCCTGGACGAAGAGCGGCCTGAGCGTGAAGCCCTCCGTGCGCTGGAGCTCCTCTACCGCCCCGGCGGGGACAGCCAGTGTCACATCAAAGTTGAGGATGCCCTCCCGGATGAGCGGCGCTACCGTCTCATCCGCCGCCGTGGGCATGCGGTCCAGGACCAGGGTGAGGGACAGGACGGGGTTGCCCGCAGCGTCCCGCACCAGCAAGGGTCTTTCCAGCACGCCGTAGTAGACCTGTGAGCGCCGGTCCGCGTCCATTGGGACGTTGGCCGCATCGGGCAGGAGCAGAACGGACAGGGGCCGGGCCTCCCCGACCCCTGTCGTCCTGCGTACCCATTCCGCTGCGCTAGATGGGCCGGCTGGAAGTGAGTCCACCATGCCGTCCCCCTCTCGCGCCTAGCTCTCTGGCCCCGCCGGCTGCGGCACGTAGCCCTCAGGCTCCTGGGAGACCATGGCCGGTGCCTCCCGCTGTGCGCGGGACTCGGCTGGCTCCTCCTGCCTGTAGCGTCGTGAGCGGCTAGCAGGCGCCGAGGTGGCACGTTCGGGCATGACCTCGAAGCCCTCCACCACCGTGCGCTCGGCGCGGTCGGCATCCTCGTCCTCCTCGGACCGTGGTGTGGGCGCCGCGCGGCCATAAGCGCCTGCCATGCGGCCAGTGCGCGGGGCCATGGCGCCGCCGGGCCGGGCCGCTCCCGTGGCCGGTGCCGCCGCCCCGGTCCCCATGCCTGACGGGGCCATGGACACTGGCGGAGCAACGCCGTCCACGTGGACAGCCTCCGTTGACGCGATCTCCCTGGGCGTGAGGCTCCGGGGCTGCACGCCGGGATCGCCAGGGGTGGGTACCTGTACCATGAGCGGCCCGTTGCCCGCGCCGGCCGTCCATGGGCCGGACCATGCCATCCCCTTGTTGAACAGGGTACCCCGGACAGTCACGTGGACCTGGTACTCGTAGCGCGGCACGAAGTCCAGTTGCCCGGTGAACACCCGCCAGTACCGGGGCTCGTTCTGGTCGGTGAAGGACCAGCGGAAGCGGGTTACCTTGTCCGAGCGCTCGCTGCCATCGGCGCGCTTGCCCATGGCGCGGAACTCGACCTCGACAACCTCCTGCGCGGTCCCAAGCTCCGCGCCCAGGGCAATGGGCCCCACGTCCAGCACCCCGGCGCTGTCGGCCCGGACCTCCAGGGTGTTATCGTTGGTCAGCGAGCCGTTGGGCCCCCGGTCCAGGTCAATGACATTCTGCTCCACCGTGACCTTCATGAAGGGGTACTCGCTCTCTCCGGGCGGCTCCTTGAGGTGGACCTTCCGCTTGACGTAGGTCTGGCTGGGGTCCCAGTCCCGTGGCGGGTTGCTGACCTCGCCATCACGCCACTGCACGAACACCGGCTCCCAGGTCCGGTCCGCCGGGTCGGTGCTCTGGAAGATTTCCGACTTCCACTGGATGATGCCCTGCTGGTCCGGGTACCCCACCTGGGCCGAGACGAAGGCCACAGGCTCGCCCACCCACTGCCTGGCGGGTTCGGGCCAGTTGACCACCGGCTTGATGATCCGGTGGACCTTCCGCCCCAGGCCGCCCAGGACCAGGCGTGTGAAGTACTTCTTCTCGGCGTCCGGGTCCTGCTTGATCTGGTCGAAGAACCCCTTCATGGAGGAGCTTATCGTGTGAGGCTGGAGGTAGCGGAAGTAGCGGGTCTCCTCGTACTCGAGGTTGACCTGGGTCGTGTCCCTGCGGAACCTGAGCGCCAGGCCGGCGGTGCCGCCGAAGAGGGAACTCAAGATGCCGCCGCTGGGCGCCTCCGCTGGCTTCACGTCGGGCATGGGCGGCTCGAAGATCACCTTCTTGGCCTGCTCGGTGAACTGCTGGACGATGGTGTCAATGCGCTTCTCGATCACCTTCTCCATCTCGTCGGCGCCCGGCGCCGTCCCGTCAATGTCCACCTCTACCTTGATGTCGCCGTTGAGCCGGAGATTGTTGAACTCGGCCTTGATGTCGGCGGAGAACCAGAGGTAGCGGGCGTTCAGGTGGGAGGAGAAGTGCTGGAAGATACGCTCCCAGCTCCCGGTGATCTTGATGCGCATTAACTGGCTCCACATGGGGAGCAGCAGGTTCTGGGCCACGACGATGGGGCTATAGGCGCCGTGGAACCCGGCCCAGATGATCTCGCTGGGGATGGCGCCGACCAGGCCCGAGTACGCGTTTTCCCCGCCGGTGACGGAGCCTGGCCCCTGCCCCTGGAGCCGCCAGGCCCACGCATCCAGGGCCGTGGGAGCGCGGAAGTTCCGCCCATGCGGGACCGTCCTGACCAGGCCATTCTGGCGCGGGTAGACCACCTCACGGGAGCGGGGCGCGCTGCGCGCCCCGGGGATGATGTCACGCGGGCCTGGCACAGGGCCACCGCCCGGCGTTGGAGTCGCGGTGGGCACGGCCCCGCTGGCGTCTGGGGACAGGTTCGTGATGGCCGTGATGTTGCTCACAATGGGCGCGATGCGGATGTCCGGGGCGACAGTCGTGCGAATGCCCCAGTAGATGTCCGACCGGCCACGGAACTTCTCCAGCAACTGCCCCTGCGCTTGCTGGAGGACCGCCGTGGGGTACCTGGACGTAGTCGTCAGGGAGAGGACACCACCCTGCACCTCCCCTTCGCCGATGCCCACGCTGGTGTCCTCGTCGAAGACGCCCACGAAGTGGACATGATGGAACTTGTAGTCCTTCCTGTCGCCGTGCTGCGCCAGCCGCACCTGCTCCGGGACGTAGTAGAAGACTGGCGGCTTTCCCTCGCGCTGCAACTGGTCATTGTTTCGGTCCGGCAGGAAGAGGATGGTGTAACTCTCGCCGCTCTCGTCGTTGACAACGAACTGCTCGAAGCCGCCTGCGAATACGGGGCCCACTGCGTTGGTCATGGTCCACTTCCTTTCCTGCGTTTCGGAGTGCGCTCAACGGAGGGGGAACGCCTCCCTTCTCACGCTCCGGGGCTATGGCCTGTCACCCATCATGCCGGGCAGCTAGACTCAAGGGACAACTGTGAAGTCCCCATGCACTGCGTGGTGCGTCGCGCGGCCTTACCCCTCATGTGTAAGCGACGCTTGAATTGCCACTGTCAGTCCCTTCCAGTCCACGAACCGTCTGCCCGGACTGTCCCTGGCACCAACTATCTCGCCGTACACGAGTTGTCTCTTTCCATTTATAAGCAGGCGCAGGCAGACTGCAATGTAGCGCTTGTCAGAGAGGTCGTTCGCAGCGGGGTGTGAAGTCAAGGTCCGCTCCTGGTAGGGGCCTGCTCTCATAGACGGTTTATAGCACCGAGCACTGAGGAAAGTCTGAGGTGGGAATGAAGAAAGAATGAGGCCTGGATGAGCTATGGCTGAGGTCGGCTCAGCTTCCGGCGGGACTGCACCGGATCTGCTGGAAAAGGAGCTGAGTAGCCTGCTCTGGCACCGCGCCAAACTCAGCGCGCAAGACCTGCTCGCAGATGCGGTACTGGCGCAAGGCCTGTGTGCGCTCTCCCATCTGGACGTGGCAGCGCATCACCATCCTGTGGGCATCTTCCCGGCAAGCATCTTGTGACAGCAGCCGGTGGGCATAGGCGAGGCAGGTGCTGTAGTTACCCTCGGCATAGTAAACATCGGCCAGGCGCGAGAGGATGGAGAGGTACGTTGCACGCAGTCGCTCGCGCGCCACAACGGTCTGCACATCGGTGACAACGGTGAGATCGCCCCCATACAGCTCAATGGCACGGCTATATGCCAGGATACTTGATGCCAGCTTGCCGGACTGGGACTCGTAGTCCCCGATTTTCGCCCATCGCTCGAATACCGCTACATCCACATCTATCCCAGCCTCGGTGTCGAGACGGTAATAGTCGTTTTCATACAGCACAGGGGCGTGGCCGCCGAGCCAGGGCTTCAGCAGTCTATGCAAGCTGTAGACCAGGCTGTTGAGGGACTGACCGGCCAGTGAGCGTTGGGCATCGGGCCACAGGGCCTCCAGAAGAGCATCCCGGGAGGCGGAGAAACGGGGGCCAAGTGCCAGACTTGAAAGTAGCGCCCTGGCCTTCTGCGCGCCGCGCAGTGGCAAGCACTTTCCACCTGCCAGCACACGAAAGTTCCCCAGCAGGCAGATGAGAACGCTCCAGTTGTCATCTGTGGTATGAAATCCAGCAATGGGGTCTGCGACGTTCAGCACCTTAGCCACTTCCACGCGATGAGCACCATTCCCGCCGAAGCGACTCAGGCGCGGCGTCGGCCGGGGAAATGAGGACGCCTTCAGTAATGAGCCGCCACCAACAAGGACTCACCAGGTCCGTCTACCGCTCTCTCATGGCCGTGGTTGTCGCTCACCCATTCAAGCGCACCATGGTGGGCGTAACAGGCCAGCACCGCTAGAAAGCTAGAGTTGTCGCCTGAGTAGCTCCAAAAGCCCTCACAACACTCCTGCCCTACCTGGAGTGCTTTCCAGGACCGTGTCCTGAGCAGACGTTTCACCCTCCACCTTTTGGGCAAGTCCTCGGCCTGAAAGCACAGGGCACGCTCTCGCCTGCCGCCCATGGCTGACCGGCGGATGTATTCCCCTGGCGCTGCCTCCATTGCCTGGCCGAGACCTGAGCGGGCACCGTAAGGCAGGCCCTCCGTGTCCCATCCTACCGCCATCGTCACGCTCTACCCTGCATACGTGGGGGGGAACGGCGGCGTCCGCCTGCTGGAGCCTGCCAGGGTATCTCCTGGGGACTCACCCCTCGATTGAACAGCAGAAGGCACATACCCATTTCAAGCGATAGTGGTCGGCCTGGTGCCAGAGGTCCTCAAGTCTTAGTTCCAGCTTTCAGAAAACGGAGCCATTATGTTTGGCGGAGGTGGACCTGTCAACATAGTTCTGTCTGATTTATGTTGATTAGTCACAGTGTACCTTTCCAGACTAGTCCGGCAGGCCCTGCGCCCTGGCCTGCAAGAAGTCCAGCACCGCTAACCAGGAGGGTGTCGGAAACCATGGGAAAGAGTCCACAATTGGCCGGCCACTGCCAACCCTTCGCATCAGCGCCTATGAGTGTGACGTGGCCATATCAGGGAAGCCAGTCTATAAGGGGAGATATGTAGCTGGGCCGTTGTCCTATCGCCGGGGGAGTACAGGATGCTGGACTTCTAGCCGACGCAAAACATCCCATTCTGTGTGATACCAAGTCGCTATGATGAGGCCATAAATACGGCGCCATCATACAGAATTGGTTTCCACAAGAACTCGTCCTATGCCGCGCCCTTCCCTAAGAGCCTATCCGAATACCCGGCAGCACGGAAAGCGATGAGGGCACAGGCGAAATGCAAAAAGCCCAGATAATTCTTTGCTCTCGAAGGAGGCCTTCCACCTGGCTGGTATGCAGCTCGTGAAGCTCGTATCCGTGGAGGACCAGTGACCCAGGTCCGAGGAGGGGCGAAGCAATTTTGCGTAATGTCTGGCAACATGCCCAGGTCTCAGTGTGCGCAACACACAAGAGGCTGCCTTCAAGTCAGCTTCTGAGGCCTGATTTGAACGTGGCCGGCATGTGTGGTGGGCGGTAATGGACTTGAACCATTGACCTCTTGCGTGTGAAGCAAGCGCTCTAACCGCTGAGCTAACCGCCCAGGCCGGTGCTCTGCTGGTACCAGGGTGTGGCAACGACAGGGGTCGAACCTGTGACCTAGCGCTTATGAAGCGCCCGCTCTACCTCTGAGCTACGTTGCCACACTGTATTTTCCCTTAGGAATGATATAGTATGGTCATGGCGGTGTCAAATTCCGCCAGCTTCCCCTTTCCACCCCGATTTCACCGTGCCCATTCCTGGTGGAGGAGCGCCCTTTGGCCGGACCAGACATGGACCCCGTGGTCAAGCGAGCGGTGGCCGATGCCGTCCTGGAACGGGCCGCGACTGAGCTCCGGAAGCTGCTCAAGGAGCTGGCCGCGGCCATTGGCCCTTTCCCCAGTTTCCCCAATGTCCCCTCCCTTCAGGCCGTGGAGGTGACGCCCGGCCTCACCAGCAGGGCGGACCGGGGCTGTGTGGTGGTGTGTCCAGACGGCGAGCTGTATGAGTTGGTGCTACGACTGCTGCCCGGCCCCCTGGATACCGGCGGCGTGGAGCCTCTGGAGGAACTCAGGGAGCTTGACCTGCCGCCCGACGAGTACGTGGCCTATGCCTATGCCGCCGTCCGCGAGCTGGCACGGGTGCTGGAGGAGCTACAGGCCAGGAAGGCTCAGTAGTCTTCGCCCCTGAGGCTGCGGGCCTGGTACAGACGCCGTGGCAGGCTGCCAAGGTAGCTCGACCACGAGGGCGGCTCGGGCCTGGAGGCCAGTAGCCGCCGTAGCTGGCCCGACGCGCCGCGCACCAGGGGCGCCCCGTGGCCGCCGCACAGCGCCTCGAAGTCCAGCGCCGCCAGCTTTTCCAGCGACTCCCGGTAGTGCCTGGCGTTGTAGCCAGGGAAAGGCACCGAACGGCTGAGCCTGACGCCATCGCTGAACAGGGTGTCGCCAGAGAACAGCACGCCACGCTCCTTGAGCAGATAGCACACGCTCCCAGGGGTGTGCCCAGGGGTGTGGACTACCTGCATTCCGCCGCCGATGGGCAACTCTTCGCCTCCCTGCACTACCTGGCCGACGCAGGCCCGCTGGAAGAAGGGCAGTGGCAGCTTGAGGCAGTTGAAGACGCCCATGTAGCTGAGGGATACCTGCTGATCAGAGCATGTCCTGGTGTCGCCAGCGTGGGCGACGACGCAGGCGCCGGTGCGCCGACACAGGGCCAGGGCACTGCTGGCATGGTCTGGATGGCTGTGGGTCATGAGGATATATTCCAGGTCCTCGGGCTTTCGGCCAATGGCCCGGATGTAGCCCAGCACCTTGCCGGCGTTCCAGGCTATGCCTGTGTCCACCAGGGCCAGCTTCTCTCCTACGATGAGGTAGATGCGCGACCACCAGGTGCCCGGGACGATGTGGACTCCTGGCAGGAACTCCATGCAGTGGTCTGCTCCTAGAGTGTAGCTACCTTGAGTTTAGCACAGTCGGCAGCACCGCCGCATGGCAGCCCACCCCCTGGACCGGCTGGGAAGAGAAGCCCATTTCTCACCATGAAGCGACCGTCTCTAGGGCCTGTGCCAGCCGGAGGCGATGGCCTCGGCCTCGGTGCAGAACCAGCGGTCGCCACGGGCCTCGTCCACCAGCGTGGCGGAGTACAGGGGGTCTCCGGGGACGTAGTAGGTATGCCCCTCCGGGCCTGCCTTGCCTTTGATGGCAGGCGTGGCCGTGTCGGAGAAGTCGCAAATCGCCGCGCCGCCGGCATCTGGCGGTGGGGGCAGGGTCCCGAAGCCAAACTCAGGGATGGGGCTGCCCGATGCTGGCGCGCCACCGCCAGGGGTCTGCCATATGCCGCGCATGGCGGCCCTGGCCTGCTCCTGGGCCAGCAGGAACTCAGACTGGTACTTGAACCCGGGCGGATAGGAAGCCACGGCGGCGTAGCCGTTGACCAGTAGCGCCTTGTTGACCATCTCGCCCTGGACGTATACATAGCGCAGCAGCCGGCCCGCCTGGTCGGCCTCCAGGGTGTCCTTCTCCAGCGATACAGTCTCGCCCTCCACCGCGAAGCGGTTGAACTCCAGGGCGCGCTGGGCTGCCGCATCGGGGATGTCTACGCCGAGATAGCGCACGCGATACACCTGGCCTTCCACCTGGACATCCACGGTGGCGCCATCCAGCACCTCGACTACCCTGGCGCTGGCAAAGCCACCATCGCCCTGGGCCGACACCGTATGCCCCTCCGAGGGGCCTGCCCTCCCCTGCCCTTCAGGGACGCAGGCCACAGAAAGGGCCAACGCCAGGGCGGCCAGCGCCCACGGCAGGGCTACCGAGTATGTATGTTGCACATGGCCCATAAGTCGCTGCGTGGGCAATCAGGCCCCCTTCCTGGCCTTCCCCCGCAGGGGGAAGGGAGGCTTCTCGCCCCCTCTGGGGGAGAGCCAGAGAGGAGGCTGGCCATGCCCGCATACCGGCCCAACGCTATTATGCATTATGGGTCGGGCCTATCGGGGCACGGTCTGGACGACCTCGGCACGGATAGCGTCCTGGTACATGCCCGGCGCGTCGCCAGCGGTGAAGTTGCCGAAGGCGTCTATGGTGCCGATCCTGCTGTCGGACACACTCCAGTGGACCACCAGACCGGGCAGGGCCACGCCGTTCTCGTCCCTGCCCAGGATGCTGAAGTGGATGGTCCGCCCGGGCGCGATGGCCGCCAGGGCCGGCTGTACCTCTAGCTGCGACAGCACGCCGGTAATGACCACGTCCACCAGCGTGGTCTGGGCTATGACCTCCTGGCCGAGCCTCTGGCGCGCGGTGACCTGCACCGCGTCGGGGTAAATGCCCGGGCTGCCGGTGGCCAGGAACCTGCCCAGGTTGTCCACCTGGCCTACCTCCGACTTCAGCATCTCCCATGTCAGCTCCACGCCATCGGCGGGGTCGCCCATCTCGTCCACGGCCTGGGCTACCAGCAGCGCCCGGTCGCCGGGGCCGATTATGAGGGAGTCTGGCAGCACCCAGAGGGTGTCCAGGCGGCCCGAGACGCGCTTTTCCCGCACCACGACGGAAGCGAAGTCCACGGCCCGCAGGAAACCCTGCTCCCCTGGCACAATGGCCTCCACCTTTACGGCCTCGGTGTAAATGCCCGGCCTGTCCCCGGCGACAAACAGGCCACTGCCATTCACCGCGCCGGCGCTGGCGTCGGCGACGCTCCAGCGGAACTGGGCGCGGTCCACCAGCTCGCCAAGGCCATTCAGCGCCACGGCCCTTAGCTGGAGGCGGTCACCCGGCTCCAGGTAGAAGCGCTGGGGCAGCACCTGCACATCCAGGAAGTCATCGGCCTCGGGCGCGTGGATGACCTCCACGTCCGTGGTGGACGACACGCTGCTCCCGTCCCATATGGCGGTTACCTTGATGGCGTCTTTGTAGGTGCCCTCCCTACCCTCGACGGTAAGGTAGCCTATGGAGTTGAGCCTGCCCAGGGACGGGTCGTTGAGCTGCCAGACGAAGCTCACGCCGGGGATAAGATGGCCGTCCTCGTCGAAGCCTGCGGCGCGGAGCTGGAATATCTGGCCCGTGAGCACCCTGGGATTGCCGGGGTATATGGTCACGCTGGACAGCCTGGACTCCTCCTGCTCGCCCACGATGGTCACGGTGGCCGCCGCGCTGGCGTACTGGATGCCGTAGGTGGTGTTGAGCACGCCGGTCACCGCCACGGCATCCTTGAAGACACCGGGGACGCGGCCGGCGCGGAACCTGCCGTCCCTGCTTATGACGCCTGCCCGTGGGTCCACACCTGACCAGACGAACTCCACGTCCTGGAGGGGCCGCCCGGCAGCATCGAAGGCCTCGGCGGCAAGGGTGACCGTCTCGCCCCTGTCCACCACAACGGCGGCGGGGGAAATGCTTATGCGCTGGATTCGCTCAGGCTCCTCCATGTCCGAGGTGATGAGCACCGAGGCGGTAGTGTGCCTGGTGATGGTCACGGCCGGCGGCGAGTTGGCCGCCAGCGCCTGCTCGGTGGGTATGCCCGAGGAGCAGCCCAGGGCCGCCAGCAGGCACAGGCCTGCCGTCAGCCAGGGCAGCGCCCGGCCCCAGGCGTGCAGTCCCCGCAGGAGTCGCCGGGAGCTACGGAGGGAGTCCACGTGGGCCTTGGGGCCGCCCTGTGCGCGGCCGCGCCCGGGGGCGCCATGATGGCTAGCCAGGGGCATCGCGGGTAAGCTGGACATCTAGCACTGTATCCTCTGTCAGTCGAAATGCGAAGCTGGCGCGCTGGCCTTGCAGCCGCGCCACAGGCATGGAGGCGGACGCAAGCCGGTAGCCTTCCGGTAACACCAGCTCCACCGATACCTCCCGCTGTGGCACGCCCGGCTGCTTCTGAATGAGCAACTGGTAACGGAGTCCTTCGGCGTCACGCTGCACCACCGCTGAGGGCAGGTCGTACACCAGGGTTATCTCGGCCCGCTCCCCCGCCGGCAGCACGCTCAGCCCGGAGAACACGGCCTTGCCGTAGGTGGAGGAGATGCCGCCGGTGTCCTGGCCTGGCACTCCCCTGCCCGTGTCCACCGCCACGCTGTACTGCGGCAGGGGCAGCGGCGTGCTGCTCAGCAGCCTCGCCCCCTGTGGGATATAAACACGGAGGAAGTCCCAGTAACAGGCGTTCTTCAACTGGCTGTAGTTGGTGCCACGGTTGAGCCACTGAGGATCGCAGCCCAGGGAGCCAAGGCCGCTGTGGTTGACGTAGCCCAGGGTCAGGGTGGCCCTGGGCGCCTCCCTGCCCAGGTCCACCTCGTAGCTTACGAGCCGCTGGATGTTGCGGTCCACCTTGCTCCAGCCGACGTTGGAGTCCACCGGGTACAAGTAGTCGCCCTGGGACTGGCGCACGCCGCCGTCCCAGCCGCGCCTTTGCAGCACCTGCTGTAGCTCCGGGTCGTCGAAGTACACCAGCGTGTCCCGCGCGGCCAGGGTGTCATGGATGGCGGCGGCTAGCCTGAGCATGGAGGGCACGGAGGCGGAGGCGTCCAGGCCCTCCAGCAGGCCCTGGAGCGCCAGGTCCATGTAGGCCCGGCCGTAGCGGTCCGTGTTCTGCTCCAGGGACGGCAGCAGGTTGCGGACGTTAAGCTCGTCGCCCGAAGGGGAGGATATGCTGCCCAGGGCCTCCAGCAGGCGCAGCAGCGTCCACTGGTTGATGGCGATGACACCGTCCACGTCCACCCGCTGGCCCAGCCTGAAAAGGTCCTGGGCGCTGCGGGCGGTGGTGGGGAAGTCCGGCTCCCAGGAGACGTCGCGGAGGAGCCATACCCAGGCGTTCATATGCTCCTCCAGGCCAGGCGGGGCCTTGGGGTACAGCTCCAGCCGCTCCCAGTCGTCCACCCTGACGCTGTCGTGGTACTGGATGTCCGCCAGGCGCCCGCCCTGGAAGGTGACCAGCCAGAGGGAGGACACGAAGCCGCCGGTGGCGCGCAGCTCGTCCGAGGAGTGGCCCAGCACCAGGTAGCGCCGTGCCGAGTCGGCGCCCACCAGCTCCGGCCCCAGGGGGGCCAGGTCGCGCACCAGCACAAGCCCGGCGTGGAGCGAGTCCACTAGCTCCTGGAGCCGCGCCAGCCCTGGCGTCGGGCCTTCGCCGCCCTCGGCCTCCTGGGCCTGCGCCAGCGCCCGCTGGGCCTCCTGGATATGCGAGATGGCCTCGTCCATCTCGCCCTGGTGCAGGGCAAAGGCGTCCAGGATGTCCAGGAGCCTGCCACTGGTCAATAGCCCGCCCTCGGCACCCTGGCTGGCCTTCAGGACTGGCTCCAGCGCGGCCAGGCTGGCACCGGCTGCCCTGGACAGGGAGTGGAGACCCTGGAGGACCATCTGAAGGGACTCCAGCCGGGGGAGCAGGCGCGAGGTCTCCTCACTGGCCGCGGCCAGGTCGGCCACCTGGCGGGCCTTGAAGATGGCCAGGGTGGCGTGCTGCTGGGCCTGGGCCAGCCGGTCCCTGCCATCGGCCATCGGCGGCGTCTGGCCCTGCCCATCCACGACAAGCTGCCCCACGAAGGGCTGCAACTGCCCGGCGATGTCGGCGACTTCTACCAGCACCTCCGCCAGCCCCTGCCCCACCCTGGATGCTGCCGCCATGCTGGCCTCGGCCTCGGCAAGCCGTGCCCTGGCCTCCCGGACGTCGGGAGGCTGAAGGGCCACGGCGAAGCGCCTCCCTGCCCTGCTGGCGTTGTCTACCTCCAGCGACGCCCGGCCATAGGCGGTCGCCAGCCTCTCGGCCCTGCTCTTCACGACCGATGAAGGCATGCTGGCGGCGCCGCTGACGGAAAGCAGCGCCTGGGCATCGTAGTAGGCGCCCAGGAGGTCCGAAGAGGCTTGCAGCAGGGCCGAAGCCGCCCGCAAGTCGCTGTCCGCCCGCTCCACCTGCGCAGCCGAGGCGGAAAGCTCGTGGCGGGCCAGCGGGAGCCAGGACAGGGCCGGCGCGAGACGCCTGGCCCAGCGCGCCCAGCCAACGGCCAGCGCGACGCCTTCTCGTACCTGGACGACCTGCTGCTCCAGGTCCCGCAAGCCGGACGTATCGCCAGCCAGTAGCTGGCCGGTAGGTAGCTGCTGTAGCTGCGCGGCCCTGGCCCCGGCCAGGTACAGGGCCGGGACGACATCGGCGGCAGCACGCCAGCCGCCGATTCCCAGGGCCAGCAGTGCTACCGCGATGCTGCCTGCCCACAGGGGCCTGTGGTGCCGCGTTGCCGCTCGCCGGATGTGGCGGAGGATAATCATGACTTCGCGTCCGGGCCGGATGCCCTTTGTGGTCTATATAAACGGCCCTGCGGCCGGCCAATCCCACAAAAAAAGAGGCCCCGGACAACCGGGGCCTCCTGTGCTTTACCGCCATTACCGGGACAGGGGGCGGCACCCCCGCCCTGGCCTAGTAGTCCATGGGAGGCGCAGGCGGCGTGGCTGGCTCCTTCTCCTTCACGTCCGTTATCAACGACTCCGTGGTCA
>DAOUAM010000114.1:0-16186 GCA_034433305.1 Dehalococcoidia bacterium
CGGTGGCCTTCCTCCCGGCACCACTGGAGAAACAGGCCTCGCTGCTGCTCCGCCTCGGGCCGGCTTTCGGCGTAGGCTACCTCTTGCAGCCTCTTCTTGGCCTGAAGCTGGGCCTTCTGGGGCAGCTTGTCCAGCACGTTGACGATCTTGTGGTTCCAGCAGCGCTGTTCCAGCGCCTCCGCGTACACGTTGGCCAGGGCGCCCCAGATGCCCAGATGGCCGTCCCCAACTACCAGGCGGGGACAGCTCAGGCCACGCCCCTTGAGGTCCCGCAGCACCCCGGACCAGCTCTCAGTGGATTCCCGGTAGCCGGGCTCGACGGCCAGGACCACCTTCCGCCCATCCAGGAGCCCACCCACGATCACCAGCAGGGCAGCTTTCTCCTTCTCCAGGCCCGCCTTGACGTAGCTGCCATCCACCCACATGAAGAGCACTTCCAGGCCATCCAGCGGGCGCTTCTTCCACGCTTCCCATTCAGCCTGCCAGCCTTCTTTGAGACGAGCTACTGTGCTGGCTGAGACCGCCGCCTCCTCGCCCAATAGACCCCGGAGGGCCAGGTCAAAGTCCCCCAGGGCCAGGCCGTGAAGGTAGAGCTGGGGAATGAGCTGGCTTACCCCTTTGGCTCTCCGGGCAAAGAGCGGCAGCACCCGGCTTTCGAAGCGTCCCTCCAGGCCCCTCACCCTGGGCCGGCGAACGCTCACCGTCCCACAGCCCAAGGTCAGCCGTCGCGCCTTGCCGTAGCCGTTGCGATAGATCGGCGGGCTGTCCACTGCCTGGCGCCGTTCCGACTTCTGGCGCCCCAGGAGCTCCGTGATTTCCTCCTCCAGGAGAGACTGGATGAAGTCCTGCACTTTCCTGCGCACCCATTCCTCCAAATTGTCCCAGACAACCCTTGACGGCTGGTCTTCCCCTGTGCTTTGCTTTCCCAAGCGGTGGGTACCTCCTTCCTCGTATTGTCACCTTCAACGGGAAGGATACTCACCGCTCCTGATTATTTCCACACCTTTTGATGATACCTCCTCCACGTTGCCCCCTGGCTCTTCCCTTACAGTGGTGGACAGGAATGGCACAGTCCTTGCTCGGTCTCCCGACCCTGAGAGGTGGGTGGGCCAGTCCATCCTGGGCCAGCCACTGTTCCAGGAGATGATTGCAGTCCAGGGAGAGGGAATAGCCGAGGTGGTTGGCCTCGACGGCAATCAGAGACTCTTTGCCTTCAGCCAATTGGGTGGGCCAACCCTATCAGGGGATGTCTATATTGCCCTGGGAATACTCAAATCGGTGGCCTATGCCCCCGCAGCGCGTGCCTTTCGAAACCATCTTATAGGCATTGGCCTCGTGCTACTGCTCGCACTGGGAATAGCCTGGTTCGGCATCGAAATGTTTATCATGAAGCAGGTCCGGGCCATTGTCAGGTCAACTCGGAAACTGGCGTCCGGTGAGTTCAAGTACAGGAGCGGACTCGACCGCAGGTCTGGCGAGCTAGGGCAGGTGGCAGAGGCCATTGACCAGATGGCCCGGCAGCTAGAGGAGCGTGAGAACGAGCGCGCTCGAGCCGAGGAGGGCCGGGTACAGCTTGCCGAGGAACGCTCTCGTCGTCTGCGCAGTGAGACGATGCTCAAGGAGGTCCACCACCGGGTGAAGAACTCCCTGCAGGTAGCTGCGAGCCTGCTTTCCCTCCAGGCAAGCCACCTGCGGGACCCGCTGAGTCTGTCCGCCCTCCGGGAGAGTGAGGCGCGTATACGTACGATCGCGTCGCTGCATTCCAAGCTCGTTGCGATGGATGATAAGGTGCTCCTTGACTTCAGGCGGCATCTCCTGGACATCCTGCCAAATATGCTCCAGACATACCACGTGGACCCCACGAAGGTCTCTCTTCAGGTTACAGGGGACGAAGTGCTGCTTGATTCGGACACGGCGATACCCTGCGGGCTGATCGTGCACGAGCTGGTCTCCAACGTCCTGAAGCATGCCTTCCCACAGGGCAGGAAGGGGGCCATCCACATCGGGCTTCGCAAGGAAGGGGAGAGGTGGTTTATCCTGACGGTGAGTGACGATGGCGTAGGTCTGCCGGAAGACCTGGACATTCACACAACAGAGAGCCTGGGCCTACAGTTGGTCAATGCCCTGGCCAACCAGCTACAGGGGACCATCGAGCTGGAGCGAAACGGCGGAACGACCTTCAGGCTTAAACTGCCGACCCAGGGAGAGGGGAGGCTATGACTAACGCTCGTATCCTGATCGTGGAAGATGAACAGATCGTGGCGCTGGACCTGAAAAACAAGATTATGGGCCTGGGCTATCCTGCTCCAGCCATAGCCTCCTCCGGCAAGGAAGCCATCGAGAAAGCGGCAGAACTCCGCCCGGACCTGGTACTGATGGACATAGTGCTCAAGGGGCCAATGGACGGTGTGGAAGCTGCCGCTCATATCTGGGACCGCCTCAGGATTCCAGTGGTCTTCATCACCGCCCACGCGGACGATGAAACAAGCACACACGCCCTGGAGGCCTACCCGGGTGGGCTGGTAAGGATAATCATCAAGCCTTTCGAAATTGGGCCGCTCAAGTCAGCCATTCAGCTAGCACTCCAGGCCCGTGGCGGTCCGTAGCATCCGACCGGGCCGAAGGGGCCGAAATCGCGGGGGCACGGCATGCCGTGCCCCCGTGGGTGAAATATCTGAATGCCGCCACACTTCCCCATCATCCTCTTCACAGGCCCAGGCCTGCCCTGAGCGTGCCGAAGGGACCTTGCCGCCACCTGTAAGCAGGACCGGCATTATCACCGGCTCTGCCCAGCAGTCAGCTCCACCTGGCATTGCTGTGGTACCACTCGCTCCTGTACCTGTCGACCAGCTTGTACCGCAGGCCCGGGTCCCTGGCCAGCACTGGTGTTACCCGAGGCCCGGTAGCGAAGGCAGGCCTTCTGGCCCTTCCGGTGACATCCGATAGTATGTCGGTCAGCTTCTTGAGCAACGTCGTCATATTCATGTCTGGCTCCTGTGATAGCACCATCCTGGTGCTGTCCACGAGTTACATTATTGATGAGACGTTGCCTTTCAACCTCGGGAAGAGGTTGTATTTCAGGCCTTGCAATGGTCTGACTGCTGGTCATGCTTTTTGCGGATACGTCTGTCCTTCTCTCCCGTGTGTTCCCCAGGTGCGACAAAGGGCGCGCAGAGACGCCCCAGGGAAAGAATGTCTGACCTCACCCCCGTTCCCCCTCTCCACCCTTTGGCAAGCCCTCGGCCTGATGGGCCTCGGCCCGAAGGCTCAGGGCCTGCCCCGAGCGGAGTCGAGGGGACAGGCCCGGCTCTCCCTCAGAGGGGGCGAGAATAGTCCCTTACCCCCTGTGGGGCCAAAAGCTGACAGTTTTTGGAGCAAAGGGGATGTGGGGTGAGGGCAGACGTGCAGACCTCACCCCCGTTCCCCCTCTCCGAATTCGGAGAGGGGGCGCACCAGGCCAACCCTGGCCCTATACAGCATGGGGTGAGGTCAGCCCGGCCTGGCCGCCTCCCAGCTACCCCAAAAGCTGTCCGCTTGTGAGCACACGGCCCTCGGGCAGGGAGGCTGCCAGCTTGTGAAGCCAGGGCTCAGCCTTCCATGATGGCGCGGTAGAGGCGCTGGGTCTCCTGGCCGGGGCCGATGCCCAGCTCTTCGCGCAGCACACGCTGGCAGAGGTCGTACTGGCGCAGCGCGTCGTCCTTGTGGCCCAGTCGCCACAGCAGGCGCATAAGCTCGCGGTGGAAGTCCTCTCGCGCCGGGTCCACGGCCAGAGCGGCCCTGCAGGTGCTTATGGCGTCGTCCACGTCCCCGGCCTCGCCCTGCAGGGTAGCCATCTGCCTCAGGATGCCGATGTACACTTCTCTCAGGTGTTCCCTCTTGACAAGGCACCAGTCGCTGTAGGGCTCGTCCTCCAGGTAGTCGCCCCGGTATAGCTGGACGGCTTCGCCGCACTGGGCCAGGGCCTCCTGGCTGCGGCCCAGGGCCGCCAGTTCCCTGGCCCGCCGGGCCACCAGCAGGAACTCCTCTTCGTCCACCCACACCAGGTCAGAGCCATCCAGGCAGACCATGTCGTTCTGGCTGACCACCAGCGGCGGCAACGGGCCGTTGCCCTCTGATGGCCGCAGGGCCTGCCTCAGGGAGTGCAGCACCACCCGCAGGTTGTTCCTGGCGTAGTGCGGGTCGGCCTCCGGCCACAGCACCTCTACCAGGGCCTCCCTGCTCACGGGCCTGCCACGGTTGGCCACCAGGAACTTGAGGAGGCCCAGCGACTTGTGGCGAGAGAAGCGCTGGGGTGGGACAGGCCCGCCATCCAGGGAGACGCGGAAGGGGCCGAGGCAGTAGAACCTGAGGCGGGCCGCGCCAGCGCCGCTGGCCCGCGCTGGCGGGCCTTCTCCCGGGCGCGTCAACTGGAGGTACATGCTTAGCTGGACTGTCAGCGGGAACAGCACCCGCAGGGCCGACAGCAGATCAGACTGGCTGCCCTGCCTGGACAGGCCCAGGAACCCCAGGACGCGCCCGGCGGCGACCAGGGGCGTGCACAGGTACCAGGTCAGCGCCTCGCTGTCGGGGCCATCCACCGGCCCCTGCACCACGGCCAGGGGGATGCATGCGAGCGCGGCAAGCTCCGGGGAGTATGCCTGCGCCACCGAGCGGCAGGCTGCGTGCAGCTCCGGCGGGTCTCCCGTCTCGCTGGCCACGGTCAGCCGTGCTGGGCTGCCGGGAAGGGCCAGCAGCAGGTCGGCGGCGTCCCAGCCGGTGGCCCGCACGGCGGCTTTCAGCCAGGTCTCCAGGGCCGTTTCAGGCTCTGCCTGCCCTGGCGCGGCCAGCACCGGATAGACCATGCCCAGGGCCTCCAGGGAGTAAGACGCCTCGGGAGCGCCTGTGATGCCCAGGTACACCCCCTCCTGCTGCTCAGGCAGGATGCAGCGCAGCACGAAGCAGTCCAGGCGGGTGTGATGTCTCCCCTCCCAGCGGCCCTGGAGGACACGCCCGTAAGGGGTCTGTAGCTGGCCCTCCGCCATCCTGAGCGGGCAGGCCGCGTTGCAGGGCAGCCCTGACTCCAGGTCGTAGGCGCACAGGGCCTGGTAGCAGGGAGTGCCCAGCGCGCTGGCTGGCTCCAGGTCAAGGCCCTTCCTCGCCCGGCGGTTCCAGGCGAGAACGCGCATCCGCGAGTCCATGGCGAAGGCCGCGCAGGGCACTCGCTCCAGCAGCCTCTCCACCCTCGCCTGCACTGGACTCGCCTGATAGGTCATGGTTGGCCCTCCTGTAACGTTATTGTAATGCATCAGGGGGTACAATGGATGTGTATTGTTGAAATTTTCACACATTCCTCATGGCGAGGCCCGGTCCGCTCACACCAGTCCCATGGTGACAGCGGCAAGGCCGTAGCACAGGACAACGGCCATTCCGAGGCAGGGAGACAAGCATGGCAGAGGTCCGCTTCACCAGACGCCAGTTCCTCAAGGGCACTCTGGGCACGGCTGCCAGCGTGGCGGCATGGGGGGTGCTCAAGTCCCTGGGAGACGAGCCAGCCCTGGCTTCCCGCGCGCTGGTCCCCACCGAGCAGCTTGGCAATCCCCTGGAGAGCTACCCCAACCGCGACTGGGAGCAGGTGTACCGCGACCAGTATGCCTACGACAGCACCTTCACCTGGGTCTGCTCCCCCAACGACACCCACGCCTGCCGCTTGCGCGCCTTCGTGAAGAATGGCATCGTGCTGCGCTCCGAGCAGAACTACGACTCCGGGCGTATCAGCGACCTGTATGGCAACAAGGCCACGGCGGCGTGGAACCCCAGGGGGTGCAGCAAGGGCTTCACCATGCACCGCCGGGTATATGGCCCCTATCGCCTCAAGTACCCCATTGTCCGCAAAGGCTGGAAGGAGTGGGCCGACGCGGGCTTCCCTTCCCTCTCGGACACCCCGGCCCTCAGGGATACCTACAGGTTCAACTCCCGTGGCACCGACACCTTCGTCCGCGTCTCCTGGGACGAGGCCTTCGACTACATCGCCAGGGCTATGAAGGCCATCGCCGAGACCTACAGCGGCACCGAGGGGAAGCGCCGCCTGGAGTCCGATGGGTACCAGCCGGAGATGGTCGAGGCCACCCACGGGGCCGGCACGCGCACCATGAAGTTCAGGGGTGGTATGGGGCTTCTGGGCGTCATCGGCAAGTACGGCATGTACCGCTTCTCCAACATGATGGCCCTGCTGGACGCCCACGTGCGCGGCATCGGCCCCGACGAGGCCCTGGGCGGCCGCAACTGGTCCAACTACACCTGGCACGGCGACCAGGCCCCCGGGCAGCCCTTCGTCCACGGCCTCCAGGCATCCGACTGCGACTTCAACGACCTGCGCAACACCAGGCTCCACATCCAGGTGGGCAAGAACCTGGTGGAGAACAAGATGCCGGACTCCCACTGGTTCATCGAGATGATGGAGCGCGGCGGCAAGATCGTCACCATTTCCCCCGAGTACAGCCCGCCGGCCACCAAGTCCGACTACTGGATATCGGTGCGGCCCGGACTCAGCGACACCGCCATCTTCCTGGCCGTGTCCAGGCTAATCATGGAAAACGGCTGGTACGACGCGGCCTTCGTCAAGCGTTTCACCGACCTGCCCTTGCTGGTGCGAACGGACACCCTCAAGCGCCTCAAGGCCCACGAGGTCTTCCCCAATTACCAGCCGGGCCTGTCGGAGGACGGCCCCAGCTTCCGCATCCAGGGCCTGCACCATGACCAGTACGAGAAGCTGGGCGACTTCGTGGTGATGGACCAGGCCAGCGGCGAGCTGAAGGCCATCACCAGGGACGACGTGGGCCAGCGGCTGGAGGACAGGGGCATTGACCCTGCCCTGGAGTGGAAGGGCGTCGTCACGCTGGCCGACGGCTCCCGGGTGGAGGCCATGACCCTGTGGGAGATGTACCGGGTGCACCTGCGCGACTACGACGTGGCTACGGCCTCGGAGATCAGCGGCGCGCCGGCGGAGCTTATCGAGCGGCTGGCCAGGGACATCGCCACCATCAAGCCCGTGGCCATCCACATCGGTGAGGGCATCAACCACTGGTTCCACGCCACACTGCACAACCGCGCCACCTACCTGCCCCTGATGCTGACGGGCAACATCGGCATCCCCGGCGCCGGCTGCCACACCTGGGCCGGCAACTACAAGGCCGCCCTGTTCCAGGCCTCCGCCTGGGCCGGGCCGGGCTTCAAGGGCTGGGTCGCCGAGGACCCCTTCAACCCCAACCTGGACGAAAAAGCCTCCGGCAAGGACATCAAGGTCAGGGCCTACACCAGGGACGAGGAGCCGGCCTACTGGGACCACGGCGATATGGCCCTCATCGTGGACACGCCCAGGCATGGCAGGAAGGTCTTCACCGGCCAGACCCACATGCCCACGCCCACCAAGCTGCTGTGGTTCACCAACGTCAACATCATCAACAACGCCAAGTGGGCCTATGGCCTCATCAAGAACGTCAACCCCAGGATAGACCTCATTATTAACCAGGACATCGAGATGACGGCCACCGCCGAGTACTCGGACATCTCCCTGCCGGCCAACTCCTGGATGGAGTTCCAGGCCCTGGAGATAACGGCCTCCTGCTCCAACCCCTTCCTCCAGGTATGGGGCGGTCAGGGCCTCAAGCCCCTGTACGACACCAGGGACGACGTCATGATCATCGCCGGCGTGGCCCGGCGGCTGGGCGAGCTACTGGGCGACCAGCGCTTCGCCGACTACTGGAAGTTTGCCCTGGAGGGCCGCACCCAGGTCTATATACAGCGGCTGCTGGACGCCTCGGCTACCACCTCTGGCTACCGGGTGGAGGACATACTGGCCGGCAAGTACGGCGAGCCTGGCGCGGCCCTCATGCTCTTCCGCACCTACCCACGCATACCCTTCTGGGAGCAGGTGCACGAGGGCCAGCCCTTCTTCACCGACACCGGCAGGCTCAACGCCTACTGCGACATCCCCGAGGCCATCGAGTACGGCGAGAACCTCATTGTGCACCGCGAGGGGCCAGAGGCGACGCCCTACCTGCCCAACGTCATAGTGTCCACCAGCCCCTACGTCCGGCCGGAGAACTACGGCATCACCCCCGACATGCTCCAGCGCCAGGTCCTGGACGCCGACGTCCGCACCATCGCCAACAACAAGCTGTCGTGGGCCGAGGTCAAGCAGACCAGGAACCCCCTGTGGGAGCAGGGCTTCCGCTTCTACGCCCTCACGCCCAAGACCCGCCACAAGACCCACTCCCAGTGGAGCGTGGAGAGCTGGCACATGATGTGGGACACCAACTTTGCCGACCCGTACCGCAGGGACAGGCGCACCGTGGGCACGGGCGAGCACCAGATGCACATGAACCCGCAGGCCGCCAGAGACATGGGCATCGAGGATGGCGACTACGTCTACGTGGACGCCAACCCGGCGGACCGTCCCTACCTGGGCGCCTCCCCCCATGACCCCTTCTACAAGGTGGCCCGGCTGATGCTGCGGGTGAAGTACAACCCGGCCTATCCCTACCACGTGGTCATGATAAAACACGCACCCTTCATGGCCACCGAGAAGAGCGTCAAGGCCCACGAGACCAGGCCCGACGGCCGGGCGCTGTCCCAGGACACGGGCTACCAGTCCAACCTGCGCTACGGCTCCCAGCAGAGCATTACCCGGGACTGGTCCATGCCCATGCACCAGACCGATACCCTGTTCCACAAGAAGAAGGTGGAGATGGGCTTCCTCTTCGGCGGCGAGGCGGACAACCACGGCATCAACACCGTGCCCAAGGAGACGCTGGTGCGCATCACCAGGGCCGAGCCTGGCGGCAGGGACGGCAAGGGCGTCTGGGAGGGTGCCACCACCGGCCACTCGCCGGACAAGGAGAACGACTTCATGCTCAAGTACCTCAGGGGTGAGGCGGTGAAGGTGGTGTAAAGCCCATGGCCATGAAGGAATTCGAGCCTGACGACCCTATGGAGCTGGTGGCCGTCCCCCTGGCCGGCGGCGACCAGGACCAGGTGATAGACGGCATAACCCTGGAGTACCTGCTTATGGGCTGGACGCCCCTGCAGGTACTTTCCCTGTTCCGCTCGCCCTGCTACGGCGCCACTCACCAGATATACCGCCAGCGGGGCGAGGCCTACGTCAAGCAGCGCATCCAGCGCCTGGCTGAGCAGTGGGCCCAGGGCTGGACAGGAGGAGGCAGCTAGATGCCAACGGTCTATAACTGGCAGCTTGGCCGCGATATGTCCTATCCCTACCAGGGCGCCTACCCGGACCGCCAGTGGGCCTTCGTCTTCAATATCAACCGCTGCATTGGTTGCCAGACCTGCAGCTTCTCCTGCAAGAGCACCTGGACCTTCTCCAAGGGCCAGGAGTACATGTGGTGGAATAACGTGGAGACCAAGCCCTATGGCGGCTATCCGCGAGGGTGGGATGTCAGGACTCTCCAGATGCTGGACGAGGCCCACCAGGCGGCAGGCAAGGAAGCCACCTGGGACACCTCCCGGCGCGACGGCGCCCAGCGTCCCTACGGCACCTACGGAGGCCTGACCATCTTTGAAGCGGCCCAGCTCCAGGCCCCGCAGCGGGAGGCCGCCCTGGGCTACGAGCCTTCCGAGGACGAATGGGCCGCCCCCAACCTCTACGAGGACACGGCGGCCGGCGCCACCAGCAAGGAAGGGGACACCACCCTGGAGCCTGTGGGCCTGCCAGAGCACAGCACCTGGTTCTTCTACCTCCAGCGGGTGTGCAACCACTGCACCTACCCGGCCTGTCTCGCCGCCTGCCCACGCCAGGCCATCTACAAGCGCAAAGAGGACGGCATCGTCCTCATAGACCAGGCCCGCTGCCGGGGCTACCGCAAGTGCGTCATGGCCTGCCCCTACAAGAAGGCCATGTACCGGCCCACCACCCGCGTCTCGGAGAAGTGCGTGGGCTGCTACCCTCGCATCGAGGGCAACGACCCCATGTTCCCTGGACAGCCGCTGGAGACGCGCTGCATGGCGGTGTGCCCCGGCAAGATACGCCTCCAGGGCCTGGTCAAGCTGGCCCCCGATGGTAGCTGGGCCGAGGACAGGTACAACCCCATCTACTACCTGGTGAAGGTGGCGAAGGTGGCCCTGCCCCTGTACCCGCAGTTCGGCACCCAGCCCAACGGCTACTACATCCCGCCCCGCTGGGCGCCCCGGCCCTACCTGCGCCAGATGTTCGGGCCGGGCGTGGACGAGGCCATCGAGCGCTACTCGGCGCCCGACCGCGAGCTGCTGGCCGTGTTGCAGCTATTCCGGGCCACGCAGCTAATCATCTTCCGCTACGAGGTCATTCAAGGCCCCAGGGTCTTCCAGGGCGCAATCAATGGCCGCCAGTGGGAGATGTATAATGATACTGTGGTGGGCTACGGCAAGGACGGCCAGGAGGTGTGCAGGGTCAGCGTCCAGGAGGCCATGCACGTCAGGCCTGAGAAGCACTATAACTCCATATAAGGAGCCGGCCATGAATACCCAGCACCAGGAGCTTCTGGCCCGCAGCTCAGCCTATGAGCTGCTGTCGCTGGCCTTCCTGTACCCCCAGGCAGGCTCCGCGTCCATCCTGCTGGAGGGCGCCCGGGAGCTGGAGGCCGTCTCAGTTCCCCTGGGATGGGTCGAGTTCGGGCAGGCCCTCCGGGGCTTCGCCGGCCGCCTCCAGAGCGCCGATGACGACGCCCTGGAGGCGGAGTACGTGGCGGTGTTTGGGCATACCGTCTCCACCGACTGCCCGCCCTACGAGGCCGAGTACGGCCAGGCCCACGACTTCCAGAAGTCCCAGGCCCTGGCCGACCTCAGCGCCTTCTACGCCGCCTTTGGCGTGAGGGTGCATCCAGAGTTGAAAGACAGGCTCGACCACATCAGCGTGGAGCTGGAGTTCATGCACCTGCTGACGCTGAAGGAGGCCTATGCCCTCCAGCGCGGCCACGGCGAGGACCGGGCCTTGCTGTGCAGGCAGGCCCAGGAGCGGTTCCTGGCGTCCCACCTGGCCAACTGGGTCATGGCCTTCGCCGGACGCCTTGCCCGTAAGACCAGGGGCCAGGGCTTCTTCGGGGCCGTGGGACGCCTCCTGTCCACCCATATGGACAGCGAGTTCCGCAGGGCCGCTGTGGAAGCCGCATCCGGGGCGCCTGTGCATGCGCCTGAGGCGCCGGGTGAGGAGGTCAGGTGTGAAGCTGTGCTGTAGGTGGCCCACGTTGACGCATATCGGACCAGGAGGCCAAGCACCATGAAGACACACGTGTCCCATAAGGGCCGGCGTGCCATCCTGAAGGGCGGACTGGCCGCCGCCGTCGCCTGGATGGCCCGGTCGGCCTTCAGGCCGCTCTACGCCCAGCAGAAGGCTGCCCTCATCACCGCCGCGCCGGTCGCCAGGGTGCCCACCGACCCCGATGACCCGGCATGGTCCAGGGCCATAGCCGCGCTGGTGGCGCTGCAGCCCCAGAACCTGGTCGTGCCAGGGATTCCGGAGGCCGGGGCCAAGCAGGTCAACGTCCGGGCGCTCTACGACGCCGACAGGCTGGCCCTGCTCCTGGAGTGGAACGACGCCCACAAGGACGCGGACCTGGGCACGGTGCTCCAGTACCGCGATGCCGTGGCCGTCCAGCTCCCCGAAAACCCCGCCCTGGGGCCGACGTCCTACATGATGGGGCAGAGGGGCCGTGGGGTCATCATCTACCACTGGAAGAGCGACTGGCAGTTCGGCCAGCTCCACGACGTGGACGAGGCCCACCCCAACATGTACAACGACTGGTACCCCTACTCTGGCGTGGAGGCCGGGAAGGTGCCCGAGGCTTCGGACTACCTGACCAGGGGCAGGAAAGAGTACCTGACCGCCGCCGCCGTCGGCAATGCCCTGGCCGACCCGCTGGCCCAGAAGCAGCTTGGCCCGGTGCAGAAGATGCGCGCCGAAGGGTTCGGGACCATTGAGCCTCACCCGACGCAGGACGGCGCCGGCTATGGCCTGTGGCGGGATGGCTCCTGGCGCATCGTCATATCCATACCGCGCAGGCAAGAGAACTACACCCTGGGCGAAGGCGCCACGGTACCCGTCGCCTTCGCCGTGTGGGATGGCTCCCGCAACGAGCGCAACGGCCAGAAGGCCATGTGTCAGTGGAAAGACCTGGGTCTTGGTCTGCCCATCCCGGAGGCATCGCCGGTGACGCCGCCCGCTCCAGTGCAGGCCGGAGGCAGCATACTGGGGCCGGTATTCGGCGGCATTGCAGGCGCGGTGGCTGCGGCGCTGGCCCTTCTCATCGGCGTCAGGATGCGCCGCCCGCGCTCAGGCGACACAGAGCGCCAGGCATGAGCATGACTTCGCTTGCCCCACCTGCGGCGCACGTCGCCAGGACCGGCTACTGGGCCTCCCTGGCCGGGGCCATACTCGCCGCGCTGTGGGTCGTCCTTGCCGTCGCCTTCGGCTCAGCGCCCTGGTCCGGTATCGAGGCTTACGCCGACACTTTCCAGCGGACACAGGTGCTCAATACGGCACCAGCCCTCTTGCTGGCCCCTGCCATGATCGTGCTCTTCGCAGCATTCCACTACTCGAGCGCACCGAACACGAGCATCAACACTCTGATTGCCCTCGTCTTCACCGCCGTGTACTCCGCCATCATTACTTCCATATATGCGCTCCAGCTCCACACCGTCTCCTTGAACATCGCCGCTGGCGACCTCGAAGGGGTCTCCCTCCTGGCCCTGCCGAATTTCCATTCAGCCTTCTTCGCGCTGGACACCCTCGGCTACGCCTTCCTCAGCCTGGCGATGCTTGCCGTCATCCCGCTCTTCCCCGGCCCGGGTGCCCGCCGCTGGACCCGATGGCTCCTCTTCCTCGATGGCGGCCTCGGAATACTCGGCCTCATACTGCTTCCCCTGGACCTGCCATGGGCCATAGTTGCAGGCGGAGGTCTCTGGGGCCTCACGTTCCCGCTGGTCATGGTCCTGATCGCGCGGCAGTTCTCCGTTGCCGCCCGAGACCTTTCCGGCGGCACCTGACACTGACAGCAAAGGAGTTAACAACCATGCCTTTCCACTTCGGGCCTTTCGAGCTGACCATACTGCTGGTCCTGGTAATGCTCATCTTCGGCGTGGGCAAGCTGCCCCAGGTAGGCCGGGCCATCGGCAGCACCATAAAGGAGTTCCGCCGGGCAGTGGGCCACGACCAGCCTGATACCAGCCCCGGCGAGCGGCGGGAGACCGAAAGTGCGTAGCTTTGAAGAGCTTCTGAAGGAGTCGGCGGCGCTCCACGGGCACCTGTGCCCGGGCCAGGTGCTGGGCGTCAGGATGGCGCTGCTGGGGTGCAGGCTCGTCGGCATAGATGCGCCTGCCCTGAGCAAAGACCTGGTCATCTATGTGGAGATTGACCGCTGCGCCACCGATGCCATCCAGGCCGTCACCGGCTGCAAGTTGGGCAAGCGCACCCTCAAATACCTGGACTACGGCAAGATGGCGGCGACCTTCGTCAACCTGGCCAGCGGCAAGGCCATGAGGGTCGTGGCCAGGGAGGACTCCCGAGAAGCAGCGTGGGACTACGCCCCTCCAGGGGCAGACAAGAAGGCTGCCCAGCTACACGCCTACAGGGTCATGCCAGAGGAAAGGCTCTTCAGCGTGATGGCCGTCCACCTGGCCATCCCCGCCACCGACCTTCCCGGCCACCCGCTGCGCCGCGTGACGTGCGAACTCTGCGGCGAAGGCATCAACGACGGACGCGAGGTCCAGCGCCAGGGGCGGACACTCTGCCGGCCCTGCGCCGTGGGCGCCTACTATACCCCCATAACGCCAGCGCTGGCCACGCCCGCAAGGGACAGCCGCACCCAGGGCTGACAGGCGCTGCCGTCCTGGCCCCGCGAGGCTGGGCGTGTGTACCCGCCTCCTGATGGCCCTGTCAGGCAGGAATGTAATATTCATGTAACGCTCACCTGCTTCAAATGGAGTCACGTGTTCTCGTTGCCGGCCCCCGCAACGGCGGAGTGCTTCAGCACCTGAAAGAGGCCCGCGAAGCATGGGGCTGCGTGGCGTGAGACCGGGCCTCGCAGCTTTCAGGTAAGACCTCTAGTACTTCAAGGAGGAAGTTATATGAAAGTAGGCCTGATGTTCCTGTTCAGCGAGTTCAGCAATATGCCCCAGAAGCGGGTGTTCGATGAGGTGCTGGAGGAGATAGACTTCGCGGAGGAGCTGGGTTTCGACTCAGTCTGGCTGCCGGAGCACCACTTCGCGACGCCTGGCCTGCTGGGCAATCCCCTGACTCTGGCCGCGGCCGTCAGTCAGCGCACCAGGCGCATCAAAATCGGCATTGCCGCAGTGGTGTTGCCCTTCCAGCACCCGTTGCGTATCGCCGAGGACGCGGCCCTGGTGGACGTCCTGAGCAACGGCCGCCTGTTGCTGGGCGTCGGCCGGGGCTGGCAGGTGCCAGAGTTCCAGGTCTTTCAGGTCCCCCAGAGCGCCTCTCGGGCCATGTTCATGGAGAGCGTGGAGATCATCAAGAAGGCATGGACTGAAGATGGCTTTTCCCACGAAGGCGAGTTCTGGAAGTTCCAGGATGCCACAGTCTTCCCGAAGCCTGTACAGAAACCCCATCCCCCCATCTACTGGACGGTGGTGACCCCCGGGTCTTATGAACTGGCGGGCCGCCTGGGCTATCCCATCATTCGGTCCCTCAACTTCGTTTCCCTGAACACGGTGGAAGAAGGGACAAAGCTCTATGCTGCCCAGCTCGACGGCGCTGGCAATGGCCTGCACAACATAGACCTTCCGCTCACTGTGAAGGTCTATGTTGCCCCCACCGATGAGGAGGCTGAGCGCGATGTGAGGCCCAACGCCCAGTGGTTCTACAACGCGCTGTCCAGGTTCCTGCCAGGGGCGCCCGGAAGGCCAAAGCCTCAGACCGGGTATGAGCAATACCCTGATAACCCCGAAGCGGTGGCCAAGCTTGCGGCGGACAACCTCTGGCAGTGGGGGACGTGCTTCGGGTCGCCTGAGCGAGTCATCGAGTCCATGCGTGCCTATTCCAATCGGGTGTTCACTAACCACTGGCTGGCATGGATGAGGATAGGCAAACTGGAACACAGCAAGGTGATGCGCTCCATGGAGCTTTTCGCCCGACACGTAATGCCGGCCTTGAAAAGTGGAGCGGCCCAGGGAATTATTGCTCCATCCTAAGCGCCTATCCGACAACTCGTGGTCCGGCAGGCGCACATGGTGGCTTTCGGCCCCTCTCTAGCTCTCCCCCAAAGGGGGCGAGGACCCTCTCTGCCCCTGTGGGGGAAGGCCAGGAAGGGGGCTGGCAGGCCATGCGTCGCCGTCCCTCCATGGTGCATCGCGCGTGCGAACTGGGTTGTCCAAGTGCTCCATTCACCAATGCCGGATGGCATGCACTAATGTAGGGGCGGGTCTGAGACCCGCCCCAGGGGCTTGCGCATGCCTTGAAGGCAGATGCAGCGCATCCCATGGAAGCTGGCAGATGATGCACTGGGCCGGTAGTCGCGCCTTGCCTTGAAGGGCCAGGAAGGCATGCCGCCCGGATGGGCCGACGCCTGCCCTGGCGCTCAGGAGGGCCTCTGCTGGCCCTTCTCGCCGGCCTCCAGCATGCCCAGGCGCTCCAGGTGTGTCCGGGCGACGGCCTCGGCCCTTCGGCGGTAGGCCTCGCGGGCGGCGGGACGCAGCACCTTCCACGTCGGCCAGGCGAAGGACGCGAGGGCGAGCAGGCCCAGGATGCCCGATGCCCCCAGGCCCGCGTCGGCCATGGGCGTGTGCCAGACCCCGAAGAGCACGCGCAGCGTCACGCTGAGATTCAGACAGGCGAAGGCGGCGTCCATGAGATGGTGGTGGGGGAGCTCGGCGCCCTCGAACAGGGGCAGCATGCGTGATGCCATGCCCATGATGAGCATGCTGACGAAGCCCAGCGCCAGCACGTGCAGCGTCGGCGCCGCCACCTGCGCCGGCAAGGCCCGGAGGCCCAGGCCAGCGTCCACGGCCTGCGCCAGGGCCAGCAGCGCCCCCAGCAGCAGCCAGCAATAGGCCGCGCGGACGAAAAGCTCGTAGCGGGCGTAGGTGCCGGGGATGTAGTTCCGGGCGTGGGCCTTCGGCTCCAGCACCCGGACGGCGAGGACAAAGGCCACCAGGCCGGCCGCCTCCAGCGCCGCGCCCGGCGCCGGCCAGGCCCCGCCCG
>DAOUAM010000115.1:0-34200 GCA_034433305.1 Dehalococcoidia bacterium
CGCTAATGGACGCGGCTATGGTGTGCCGGGGGTGGCACCAGCTAAATATACCAAATCCCCATAGGCGCTGCAAGACTTCCGGGGCCTCGCGCGGCCAAGGCCCGTCAGCGTCATGGCTCGCGGGCCAGCACCAGGCCCCAGGCCGACGCTGCGCCCGCGTTCTTGAGCGCCCTGGCACAGGCCGATAGCGTGCTGCCGGTGGTGCAGACGTCGTCCACCAGCAGCACCCGCAGGCCGGACACGTCGCCCGTACATTGGAAGGCGCCCTGGACGTTGCGGGCGCGCTCTTCGTGGCTGGCCATGGACACCTGCGGCGGCGTGGGCCTGGTGCGGCGCAGCAGGCCAGGCACTACCGGCAGGCCCAGCCTCCTCCCCACCTCCCGCGCCAGCAGCTCCGACTGGTTGTAGCCACGCTCTCGCAGCCGCAGGCCGTGGAGGGGCACCGGCACCAGCACGTCGGCCGGCATGGCGGCGGCCTCGGCGAACTTGGCCAGCAGCCGCCCGGTGTGGGGCGCCGTGGCCCTCAGGTTGCGGTACTTCAGGTCGTGGACCATCTCCCTCACGGCGCCATCCATCAGGTACAGCGCGCGGACGCCGTCGAAGGCGGGCGGCGATGCCTGGCACCGAAGGCATACTGGCCGCTGGCCCGGCGCGGCACACAGGCTGCAATAGGGCTGCTGGAGCCTGGGGAGCCGCGCCTGGCAGCCTGGGCAGAGGTACTGGCCCTCCCTTCGGCAGACCACGCAGCTCATGGGCAACAACAGGTCCAGCGCCAGGCCGCCGGCACGCGCTATGGCCTTGCGTATTGTCCTGGCTGCCGACATGGCATGATGGCCCTGGGGTTGGGGCCTGGCGGCGTGGCCTGGCACCAGGCCGCGCCACCAGCGGAATGCCCCGTTATACCTTCTGGAACTTGGTCACGCGGTTGCCCTGGCCGATCTCGGTGACGTAGATGTTGCCGTCCAGGTCCACGCAGATGCCGTGAGGGCCGATGAGGGTGCCCTTGCCAGGGCCTTCGTTGCCGCGCCAGCGGGTGATGAGCTCGCCCTCCAGGGTCCAGATGCTCACGCCGCACTCGCGGCCCTGCTCGCAGACGTACACGATGTCGTTGTGGACCCAGATGTCGCCAGGCGCCTTGAGGTCGGTCCACTGCTCCAGGAACTTGCCATTGGCGTCGAAGACCTGGATGCGGTTGTTCTCGCGGTCGCAGATGAACACGCGGTTGTTTTTGTCCACCCAGATGTTGTGGAGCAGGGCGAACTCACCAGGGCCGGTGCCTTCCTTGCCCCAGGACAGGAGCAGCTTGCCGTCCGGGCTGAACTTGTGGACGCGGTGGCCGCCGTAGCCGTCGGACACGAAGATGTTGCCGTCGGGGGCGATGGCCAGGCCCGAAGGCATGTTGAAGGGCAGGCCCTGGAAGGACGGCGACGGCGCCAGCTTCTTGCCCAGGGTGCGCAGGGGCTTGCCGCCGGGCGTGTACTCCGTGGCGATGTGGTAGTCGCGGTCCACCAGCCAGACGTTGTCGTTGGGCGCGATGAATATGCCGTGGGGGTTGGCCGAGAAGGTGCCCTCACCCCAGGAGGAGATGAAGTTGCCTTCCGGGTCCCAGATGGTTACCGGGTGGTCGCCCCGGCTGAACACGTATATCTCGTTATGGGAGTTGACCGCGGCATCCGACGCCGCTCCAAAGGCCCAGTACCTGGGCATGGTGGGCCAGGATGGCACGCGCTCGTACTTGAAGTCTCCCGATCCAACTACTGCCACTGGTCTTCTACCTCCTGACTGAATCACAGGCAACGTGATTGTACGTTTGCCTGCCCAGGCCGTCAACATGCGCCATGCCCTGCCCTGTCCAGTGCCCAGAGTACCCTGGAGCACTTTCTATCCATACCTTTGGCCTGCTTTATTGGTCAGCAGGGCCACAGATTGCCTATAATTTGAGCATGGGGCACTGGCATGGCCAGTGCCCGCCCAGCAGTGGGCCTGGGCGCGAGCGTTGAAGACGGCGGCGACATAGCCGTGGCATCGAGGGCCAGATGAAGCCAGGGGAGATACTTGTAGCCAGAGTCAGCGGGGGCGCCAGCATCGTGCGTTGCCTGGAAGGGGATGGCGCGTCCTCCGCAGGCAAGGACAGCCGGGTGCGCATCGCCCTGGGCCGCAACCGCGAGGCGCGCCTTCCGGTGGACCGCGTCCTGCTCTCCACTGGCCTTGTGGCTTCCCGCGAGGAGGATGTGGAGGCGTTCCGCCGGAGGTGCGATGAGCTGGCCTCCGCCATGGACCTGGCCGAGGTCTGGGAGGTTGCCAGGGACGAGGCATCCCACCTCAGCCTCGAAGACCTGGCCGAGCTTTACTGGGGGACTGCGCCCGACGCGGCCCAGCGCGCGGCCTGTGTGCTCCACCTGGACCGGGACTCCACCTACTTCGTGGCCGACAGGGAGGGCTACGCGCCACGCTCCAGGGAGGCCGTCGCCGATATACACGAGCGGCGCAGGCGGGAGGCCGAGAACGCCCAGGCCGCCGATTCCCTGGTGGCCTCACTGGCCAGTGGCAGGCTGCCGGATGAGCTGACTCGTCCCCAGGCTGCCTTGCTGGAGCACCTGCGGGGCTATGTCATCCATGGCGAGGACTACCCCAGGAGCGGCGTGGCCAGGGGCCTGCTGGAGAGGCTGAACGGCGGCGCGCGCGACCTCCAGCGCCTGGGCTTCGAGCTGCTGGTGTCGGCGGGCGTCCTCTCCCCAGACGAGCCTCTGGAGCTGGAGCGGGCCAACATCCCCCGGCAGTTCTCCGCCGAGGCGCTGGACGAGGCCCGGGCGGTGGACCTGGCCCGACTGCTAGCACAGCCTCACCGTCGGGACCTGAGCGGCATTCCCACCATTACCATTGACGACGCGGACACTCAGGACAGGGACGATGCGCTGTCCCTGGAGGCGCTGCCTGGCCCTGCCTTCCAGGTAGGCATACACATCGCCGACGCGGGGGCGCTGGTCACCCACGGCGGCGCGCTGGACCAGGAGGCGGACCGCCGCATGTCTACCCTCTATGTACCCGATGGCAAGGTGCCCATGCTGCCGCCGTCCCTGTCCAACAATATGGGCAGTCTGGAGCCTGGCGAGGGACGCGTGGCCCTCAGTCTGCTGGTGCGCATGAGCGAGGAGGGCGAGGTACAGGGCTGGGAGGTGGTGCCGTCGGTGGTGCGCAGCCAGGCGGCGCTGAGCTACGAGGAGGCCGACCGCGCCCTGGCCGAGAATGGCCACCCCTGGCACCAGGCGCTGGCTACGCTGGAGCGCATAGCCCTGGGCCTGCGACGCCGACGCGAGGCCGCCGGCGCCGTGGTGCTGGAGCGGCCCGAGATGACCATCAAGGCGCTGCCTTCGGGCGAGGTAGAGGTGAGGGTGCTTCGCCGCGCCACCTCGTCGCGTCAGCTTGTGGCCGAGTTCATGATACTGTGCAACGCCCTGCTGGCCGAGTTCTGCGCCCGCCAGGACCTGCCCGCGGCCTACCGTTCCCAGGCGGTGCCAGACCTGAGCGGCATAGCCCAGGAGGCGGCAGGCGGACTTGCCCGTGAGGCCGCCATGGCCGAGACGCCGCTGCGCTGGTACCTGGTGATGAAGCGCCTGCCTCCGGCCAGCCTGGACACAGTGCCCCAGCCCCACGGCGGGCTGGGCGTGCCAGCCTACATCCAGGCCACGTCCCCTCTGCGGCGCTACCCCGACCTGGTAATGCAACGCCAGATAAGCCACTTCCTGGACACCGGCAGACCGCTTTATTCCTTCGAGGCCATAGCCTCCGTGGCTCAGCGGGCCGAGGTGCAACTCCGAGAGCTGGCCCGCATAGAGGACGAGCGGGAGCGCTACTGGTTCCTGAAGTACCTCCAGCAGAGTCACCTGGGGCCTCCGGGCAGCGGAAGGGAGCTGTTCCGGGCCATGGTGCTGGAGAACTCGGCCGGGCGCACCGGGCTGCTGGAGCTGCTGGACTACCCCTTCCGGGTCAGGGCTGAGCTTCCCGGCAATCACCTTCCCGGCGAGGTGGTGACGCTGCGGCTGCATGGCGTGGACCTGTGGCGGCGCGCGGCATACTTTACCTACGTCCGCTCTGGCGCCCAGGTCTAGGCCGGTAGCCTGAATTGATATGCACTTTCAGGTGCCAGCGTCAGCCCCCTCTCCTTCGGCCGGCAGGCTCAGGACAGGTCTAACTCTCCCCCAGAGGGGGCGAGAACAGTCCCTGCCCCCTGTGGGGGAAGGCCAGGAAGGGGGCAGGGCACCCCCCGAAGCACAAAAGTCCATATCCTACGTGGCCACCTGCTTAGGCCGGGCCTGACGCCGCGCCGGCTGCGGTGCCGGCCCTTTTGGTATACCATTTTGACCTCAAGGGGCCATTAGGCAGGCTGCCCTGGATACCTGTCAGTCTGCCAGTGAAGAAGGGAGTCCATCGCCACTTTCAAACAGGACCGGTAGTGGACTGGTGTGGTGGTGCGCGGGCAGTGTGTGCCTGCGCACCGCTTTTTCACGGGGGGCATATGTCGGCCTTGCTTGACCAGCTAAAGGAGTTCTCCCTGGTGTTCCTGCCGCTCCTGGTGGCCATGGACCCTCTGGGCGTCCTGCCATTCTGGGTGCCTTTCATTGGCCCTATCCCGGCAGGCCGCCGTGTGAGGGTGCTATATACGGCGCTGGCGACTGGCATGGCCGTGGGCCTGCTGTTCCTGGCCCTGGGCAAGGGCATCTTCATCGTGCTGGGCATCACCGTCCCGGACTTCCTGGTGGCGGGCGGCGTTGTGCTGCTGGCGCTGGCGCTGCGGGAGCTTCTGTCCTCCGAGACCACAGCCCCGGTGGCCCCCAACGAGCTTATGGCTGTGGTGCCCATAGGGACGCCGTTGCTGGTCGGCCCGGCCACCATATCCATGCTTATCCTGCTGAGTGGGCTTTACAGCGTGTGGCTGGTGGTGCTGGCCTTCCTGGCCAACATGGTGGTGGCGTGGCTTGTCTTCTGGCAGTCGGGACGCATTGCCCGTTTCCTGGGCCAGGGCGGCCTTCAGGCCTTCGCCAAGGTGGCCTACCTGTTGCTGGCGGCCATCGCCATTCAGCTCATCCGCAGGGGCGTGAGCGAGATAGTGCAGGGCTTCTAGGGCCTGCCTCGCCGGCCGTGTGCCGCTCCTGTTTGCAGACGCTACAAAAGCAGGGGCAACCCCTGTGATGGCCCACGACCTGGGCAACCACGAGGGTTGCCCCTACTCTGCCTGAAAGTGTCGGTAAAGTCCCTTCTCCCCTGGCGGGAGAAGGCTCATAAGCGGACAGTTTTTGGAGCAAAGGGGATGTGGGTTGAGGGCAGACGTCCAGATCTCACCCTCACCTGGGGTCCCATAAGAGAGCTGGTGCCAGGTGCCTGCCTGGGGCTTTGCCACATATCTGGTTACTCTCAGTGACGTTTCCGTTCACGTGGTTACGCATAATTTATAGATTATACTAGCGGTTTCACAATGTTTTCTTCATTAATAGGAATGTGGCATCATATGTTTGTGGTATGCGGCCAACCCCGATCTGGTCGCCCCGCCCCCAGCGTCCATGGGAGGGCTGTGTCATGCTCGACTACAGCAGGGCCATTGTACACAGGTTCTTCGACGAAGTCCTGGGCCGTGGCGACCTGGCAGTCCTGGACGAAATCCTCGCGCCTGGCTATGTCGCCCATGTTGTGGGCCTGCCCAGGCCTATAACAGGTATCGAGGCCCTCAAGCGTCCCCTTGTCCTGTTCCGCTCCACCTTTCCAGACGCCCGCTTCACTATAGAAGACGAGATTATCGTCAATAGCAAGGCCGTCGTGGCCTGGACCATGGCCGGGACACATCAGGGCCAGTGGATGGGAATGCCCGCCACAGGGAACCGTGTGACTGTAACTGGCATATGCATCTGCTACATCAGTGATGCGAGGGTTATCTCCACCAGGGTGCAAGCCGACCTGTGGGGGCTGTTCCAGCAACTAGGCGATGTCCCGCTGCTGGAGCAGCTAGAGCTGTGAGCGCCTATCCGCCTCTGGCTGAGGCGCTCCTGCCCATGCGCGCCAGCAGGAGCAGCAGGAACGCCGCGCCCATGGCCAGCAGCCCCCAGGTGGACAGGGAAGGCACGGGCGTAGGCGTGGGTGTAGGGGTAGGCGTGGGCGTTGGCGTCGGCCCTTCGCCGGGGGATGCCAGGGCCTGGCCGGCGCTCAGGCCGTTCACCCGGCCAGCGCCGTAGGTGTTGTCCGTGCCTGCCGCGCCCAGGTCAACGGCGGTGGTAAGGATAGCGGTGCGCAGCGCCTCCCGGTCGGCTGCGGGGTCATCGCCCTGCTCACCGGCCATAAGCTCTGGCTTCAGGTCCAGCAGCAGCGCGGCCAGGCCGGCCAGGTGGGGCGCTGACGCCGATGTGCCAAAGAAGGGATTGGAGAAGCCGCCGGCGCCAGTGACCGAGACACCGTCCACCGCCGTGATGTCGGGCTTGACGGCGCCGTTATTGGTGGGGCCACGGCTGCTGAAGGGCTCAATGGTGTCCAGGCCCGGGTCGCCGGCCGCGATGGCGCCCACCGAGATGACGCCGCCTCCCGCGTCGCTCTGCATGGGCACGCTGCTTTCCGTGGTGTTGTAGTTCAGCAGCGCGTCAGTGGTGCATGGCACCCCATCGCCCAGCACGAACATGTCAAAGGTCACGGGCGGCGAGGCGTCCTCGAAGTTGTGGATGTAGATGTCGTACAGGTTCGTGGTGTCGCTGGTGTTGCTGATGACCAGTTGCTCCACCGGTTCCCTGGTCACGTTGATGTTGTCGTTGATCCCCGAGTCCACCAGGGTGCCCGTGTCGTTCCTGAAGGCGTAGATGTCGTAGTCCGTGGTCGCTGCGCCGAAGACATCGTCCCAGGTGAGGATGACCAGCACCGTCTGGCCCGGCTCCAGCAGGACGTGATTGGTGGCGCTGGGGCCAAGGCCCAGGCAGTCCGTGGTCCTGGCGGTCGCCTGGAACTGGTGGAAGTGCCCCGCCGAGCCTACCAGGTCAAGCCCGTCAACCCCCGAGTCCAGGTACTGCTCCTGGTAGTGGCGCAGGGCGAGGTTGCCGACGGAGGTGTAGTAGCCTCGTATGGGGTTCTCGGGCCGGTTAAGCTCGCCGGCGGTGTTGGCCGAGATAACGCTGCTCTGGTCGTAAGGCCCGCCGAAGAAGCTGATGTCGTCTATGACGATGTCGCTGTTGGCGGCCAGGAAGTCCACCGCGGCCATGAACTCCAGGCCGGTGCTGAAGTTGGCGAAGCGGAGCTGCGCCCCGGGCGCGATGTCGTGGACAATCTCCAGGATGGCCGTGCCCTCGGCCCCGGACTCCAGGTCGCCATCGGCGCGGAAGGACGTGGCGATGACGCCGCCGGAGGTGGAGACGAGCTTGCCGGTGCCGTCGCGGGACAGCGCCGTGGCCGGCAGGTCGCCGGAGGCTATGGCCTCCTCCAGGCCCGCGATGCCGTCGGAGATGACACCCACCGTGACGCCCGAGCCGTCCACGCCCAGGGTGGCCCTGAGGGCGTCGAAGGCCAGCAGGTTGTCGCCCTCCGTCATCCGGGAGCCGGCGTTGGCGCGGCCGTAAACGGGCGGCGTCACCGATTGCACGTAGTCCAGCTCCGCCAGCCGGGGCAGGTCCTGGATAGCTACCCTGGCCTGGAGCAGGTCGCCGGACTCGCTCTGCCGCTCGATGACGACGCCCAGGGACTCCAGCCCTTCCAGCACCTGCGGGCCAGAGGCCAGGGTGGTGATGTACACCTGTACGCGCCCCCGGGAGTCCACGTCCAGCACGCCGGCGCGGACGTAGGCATCTACAGGCGGACGGACCGTCACAGGGGCCTGGCTGGATGAGGCTACGCCCAGGGGCACCTCCTGCGCGGCCTCCGCCAGCCTGGCGATGATGGAGTCAAACCTGGGGTGCTTGACTGGCGGTGCTGGTGGCGCGCTGGGGCCTTCGGCCCGGGCGGTGCCGCCGAAGAGCAGGCAGCAGGCCAGGGCGGACGCCAGGACGGCCCCCCACAGCCTGGAACGCTGGACTCCGATGGCGATGCCTCCTGCTGGCAGTGCGTGTGCCGGGGGTGTGGGGCCTGGCGGCCTCCTCGGCCACGCACTTGATAGCTAACCAGCAGGAGGCGAGGACAAAACATGGGGGTCAGCGGGCCGCCGACTCACTCCTCCGCCATGCGGAGCTTGCAGGGCGTCGGGTCCACGGCCACCAGCAGGGGCCGGGCCATGTGGACGAAGCTGGCGATGGCCTGTCCGGGCGCCAGGGCCGTGAGTCTGTCCCACAGCCCCTCGTCTATGCCGCCGATGGAGTGCCTGAGCTTCCGGATGACCTCGGCGTCGTTGATGCGGTGCAGGATGTAGTTGTTGATGAGGCCCAGTAGCTCGCTGGGCAGGTGCTGCGGGTGCTGCGTCACGAAGACCAGCCCCAGCCAGCGCTTGCGCCCGCGCTTGGCGACGCGCGACACCTGCTGGAACAGGTTGGGCATCTTGCTGATGCGTTCCCCCGACAGGAACTCGTGGGCCTCCTCGATGATGACCAGGGTGTGCGGCAGAGGCCTCTTGTCCCTCAGCGCCTGGTTGTAGCGCTCCTCCTGCGCCTCCTGCACGCCACGGAGCATGTCGGCGATGACCAGGTTCCGCAGGTCCGGCGACTCGGTGTCTGACAGGTCCACGATGGACACTCTGCCGGGCTGCACCATCTCGCTGTACTTGATGGCCGTGACGCCCTGCCGCTGCACATCGAAGACGCCCAGGCGCTGTAGCTGCCACAGCCTCGATTGGAGCGAGCGCCAGCTCACGGGATGGTTGTCGCTGCGGACGGCGCTGCGCACCCGCTCCATCACCCTCTGGATGTTGTCCTTGAAGGGCTTGTTATACAGGTCCGGCGTGCCCTCGTCCTTGTTCACCATGTGGAAACAGGCATTGACGATGTCCAGCAAATGGGACAGGGTCATGCGCGGGTAGCCCGACTCGAACTCGTTGATTTCCAGGGCCTGCCTGTCTTCTCCCTGGTCTACCCTGCCCATCACCCTGGACGGGAATATGCCAAACTCCCGCAACAGCGCCTTGGTGGCCTCGTAGGCCTGCCAGTAGCGGTGGGCCTGGGCATCGCTCATGTCCAGGATTTCCACCACGGCGTAGGGGGAGAGCCGGGAGAAGGGCAGCGTGAACGTGGTCTGCGAGGGGTGCCTGGGGTTGGTGGTCTCGCAGCCCACCAGGTGGTAGATGTGCGTGTTGCTGACGCCCTCGGGCGGTATGCCCCTGGCCTTGAGTGCGTTGAGCATGCCCTCCTGCCGGGCGGGCTGGTTGGTCTCGGTGTACTCGCCCTCCACGTCCAGCAGCACCACGGCCATGCCCGCCTTCTGCGCCTGGTGGATGAGGCGCGAGACGGTGGTGGACTTGCCCGAGCCGGTGGTGCCCAGCACGCCGGTATGGCGCGGCAGCACGCCCTTCCTGTCGCTGGGGATGCCCACCAGCAGGTCATCGTGGCCGATGGCTCGGCCCAGCGCCACGTCGCCGCCGCAGTGCATCACCTGGGCCGTCTCCTGGGCGTCCAGCAGGAACACGGTGCTGTTGGGGAAGGGGCGGAAGCGCGGCGGCACCAGCGCGCCGTTGACCTCCTCGCCCAGTAGCTCGATGCTGATGCGCCCGTGGTAGCGCGGCATGAAGATGCGTCCCCCGCGCACCGTGGTGGTGACGACCACCGGCGCGTCGGCGCGCAGGCCGTCCGGCTCGGCGAAAGGCCCCGTCTGGACTATGCCCAGGTACCGCCTGTCCATGACGCCTTTCTCGTCCATGCTCTTGATGCGCACCAGAGCGCGGTTGGGTATCCTGCCCACCTGCTCCCGGGGCAGCAGCCCGACCACGGTGCCATCGGTGGCCTGGGGCGTGTCGAACATGGTCCAGCCGATGCAGCCCTCGTGCTCCGGCGGCAGCGTCCACTCGCCCCCGGCCTGGGCGATGTCTTTTCCCAGGTCCTCCAGCACGTCGGCAGGCACGGGCCGGACGTTGTCTTCAGGCTGCTGGTTGTGTCGGTCTTGCGAGTTGTTCATTGTGCCCTCCTGTACCTCTGAAGGATGGCTACCTGCGGGTGCCGCGCTCGCTCTCGTAGCGCCAGGGCTCGCGGGCGTCCACGTAGGCCAGGCGCACGGCCGGCAGGAAGCTGTCCACGCCGAAGACGGTGCGGCACACGGTATCCGCCAGGTCCAGCAGCGTGGGGAAGCTGCGGTGCTCCTGGAGGACGCTGTCGGCCATGGCGATCTGGGCGGCCTGGCAGGCGTAGTCCCTGTGGGCGTAGAACATGTAGGGCGGGCCCAGGCTGCTGGCCCTGTAAATGCCCACCACTACCTGCTGGCCCACCTCGTGGGCGAACTCCTCCACCAGTTTAGCCTCGCTGGCGGGGTAATGGCCGCGCCGCCCCTTCACGATGCCCAGGATGCGCTCCTCCAGCGTTTCCACCACGGCGAACTCCAGCGGGTACAGGGCGTGGCCGACGGTCAGCAGCACCCGGTCGCCGGGGGCGCTGGGCACAAAAACGAAGCGCTTGTGCTCCAGCAGCAGCTTCCGCAGGACGTCCAGGGAGGCCCGCAGCAGCGGGTAGTGGCTGGCCTGGCCGTTGCTGGCCTTCTGCACGACGCCAGCGCCGGTGAGCAACTCGTAGGAGACGGGGTTGCCGTGGCCCATGCGCCAGGGGGCCTGGCTCTTGTAGGCCAGGGCGGCCCGCTCGGCGTAGGTCATGATGCCGCGCCTTGCCAGGGTGCTGAGCTGGTCCCGCCGGTCAGGCGTGTCGGTGCTGCCTCTGAGCCTGCGCTGGTCCAGGACTGCTATCATGTCGTCAACGAGGTTGCCAGTGCTGACTCGCAGGTCGCGCCGGTACAGCCGCTGCACCCAGGACCCCTGGTCGCCCCGGTAGGACACCAGGCACACGCCGAGCTGCACTATGGTGAGCGGGATGGTGTCGTGGGGAATGCTGATGCCGTCGCAGGCCTCCACCGCGCCATTGAACAGCAGCCCCCGGTGGATGTGCTCCAGGTCCTTGGTTTCCACGCGGTAGACCCCTCTGCCCTTGAAGGCGTTGGGGCCATTCCAGAGCATAGAGAAGATGGTCTTCCTGATCTCGTCCCGGATGCGCTGGTCCTGCTTCACCGCCTCCAGGATTTCGTTCTCCAGGCGGGCGTAGGTATCGGCCAGGTCCGTGCCTGGCATCCACTTGTCCAGGTCGAGGGTGTGGCTGAGTGGCTCGCCGAAGGCCTTCTGGTACTCCTCGGCGTCCACCAGGTCCGGTACCCCCGCGAGGAAGTCCTCGGTGGTGCCTTCACCGTCCCACTGGAAGGCCCCTCTCTCTTCTACCATGTGTTCACCCCTCCCTTACCCTGCTATCTCGTACCTCAAGGGAGAAAGGACTTTCCCCCGCTTCAAGCTTCCCCGCGATGCTGTACAATTCCGTGAGGTGCCGCCAACTGCGACAGCCTCATGCAAGTCCCAGGCGCTCCCGGATGGACGGGCTGTGTTTCCAGTCCCGCACCAGCCGGGCGGCGCCGTCCCTGGCGATGTCCCGTGGGATACCGAAGTCCCTCTCCAGGGTGTCGGTGGCGTGCCGGACCAGCGCGGCGTAAGGCTGGCCGTCGTAGCGCTTCAGGCGGGCCATGACAGCGGCCCGGGGCGCCAGCAGCTCCAGCGCCAGCAGGTCGGCCTGGCACTCGGACTTGATCACTGCGCTGCAGGGCAGGCCGCCATCCGGCCCGCGTTCCAGCAGGTGGCTGTGGACTCCGATGTTGACGCCCGCCAGCACAGCGCTCAGGCGCTCCTCCAGCGTGGGCGGTCTGAGGCCGTCCATCACCTCCAGGGCTGCTTTGCCCAGGCGCTGCTGCACCTGCTGGCGGGGCAGCCAATAGTCCAGGATGAAGTGGGCTACCTCATGGGCTACGGTGAAGCGCTGCTCGTCGGGAGGGTCCAGGGCCTCCACCAGCACGTGAGCGTTGCCCATGTGGGCGACCAGGTAGCCTCTGAGGGGCCTGTCGGGGCCGGTGGGGGACAGGTCTATGCTGCGACGGCGGAGCCACTCGGCCGCCTTTCCCAGGGTCAGCCTCTCAATGGGGAAGATGCTCATGGGCAGGGCATACAGCGCCGCCCGGGCGATGTCCCTCGGGAACGGGCCGGCCTCCCCTGCCCTCTCCCAGAAGTCCCTGGCTTGCCATACAAGCATCCCGTCCACTGCTGCTACTCCTGCGCCTTTTCTGGCTCCTCGGGCGGCTGGGGCGGCTCCTCCTCGCGGTCACGGGCGGCCATCAAGTCGCCGGCCGGCGACAAGGTAGATAAGTAAAAGAGGGCAGCCTCCTGTTTGGGCCTGCGCCGGGACTTGGCCGCCCCGGATGCCTGGTACGCCTCGGCCGCCCGGACCAGGTTGGCCAGCCGGTCGGGACTGATGGTAAACCTTGAGGCAATTTGCTCGATATCCTGGCGAAAGCGCGAGTGGTGAGGCCTCCTGCACAGAGCTATGCTGGGTAGCAAATCAGGCAGGCAGCCCAGGTAGCTTGCCAGCTCGTTCTGGGACATATTCTCCATTTGTCGGTAAGCCTCCAGCAGCCCTGACAGGTAGAACGGGTCATCCTTCGCCCGCGCTGCCGCGTCTCTGAGGGCATCCAGTGGATGGTCAAAGACCATAGTTCTCAGCTCCTCGACGCTGGGCGCGCCTCTTGACCTTGTCCTTGAACCGCTTCACCGCTCTCTCCCTCTCCTCCCTGGGCAGATGGTCTACCTTCAGCACCCTGGCCAGTTCGTCGGTGCTGCGTTCCCCGTTGAGCACCAGCGGGAGTGCTTCGATTTCTTCTGGCGGCAGGCCCTTGCTCAGGTCTGCCAGAAGTCTCTGGCGTACATCCTCATCACCTTCTTCCATTGACTCATTCCGGTACAGGGGCGGATCCGCGATATTCTCAATGGGCACCGAGCGGCTGCGGCGGTACTGCTCTCGCTGGAGAAGGTTCTTGAGGTCGCCGTCCGCGGCCATGTGCAGGTAGCCCTTCAGCCCGCGACGGGAGGGGTCGTACTTGTGCGGTGCCGTGACGTAGTCGTGTATGGCGCGGAACGCGGCCTGCCAGTACACGTCCTCGTCAATGCCGGGGGCAAGGCTCGGGTACTTTGACCTGAGCCAGCACGCCAGGTGCTCGTAAAAGGCCGCGAAGACGTCCGGGGGCGCCGTGGGGTCCCCTTCCAGGAGGCGCTTGTGCAGCGCTTGCTCGTCTATGGTGTTTGAAGGTCCCATTCCGGTTGCTGCCATTACAGTAACATTCCTGACGAATGTTCCGAAACACGACCAAACATGGATAGTCTAATACTGTTCGAAACAAAAGTCCAGGCCCGGCCCCGGAGGCAGCCTGTAACGAGTCGGCAGGTGCCGTCTTCGCGCCCCCCTATTGGTCTCCCCCTTGGCAAGGTGGACCACAGGGGGTCAGCACTTCCTACTAATCTGGTACAGGTTCTCCTGGAGGCTGTGCATGTCGGGCGCCGGCGCGGCGCTCCGGCCTGTCTGCAAAAAAAGGCGCCCTGGGCTGATGGCCGGCAGCCCAGAGCGCCAGGGGCTGAGTCAGGCTACAGGTCAGAACTCGGCGCAGGTGTAGCGCATGTAGCCGTAATGGTCGTCGAACATGTTGGGCGGGGGCAGTGGGCCGCCGGTAGGCACCAGCCGGTCCCGCAGTCGGCCTATGAGGCGCTGCTGCGAGCCGATGACGCGCTCCACGGCCGGGACCTCTGCCATGCCCGTGTCGGCGGTGCGGAAGCAGCCCGTGCTGACGATAGCGTCCAGCTCCGGCGTGGGCACCAGGACGGTGGGCACGCCGTTGGAGGGGATGTGGTCGTCGCTGGTGAGCCACACGGTCTTGATGCCCAGCTTCTCGCACTCCTTGGCCGCCAGGACTACCTCTACCTCCTCGTTGCCGCCGGCGTCCCAGGTCACCACGGCGCCCTGGGCGCCCAGCATCCAGGCCATCCTGGCGGTCTGCTGGGCTATGAGGTCCTTTTCTGGCTGAGTGGTCCACTCGGTGCGCATGGTGATGCAGCCGGCCAGGGCCAGGTCAACGCCGTGGCGCCGGTAAAGCTCCAGCAGGATGGGGTTGTTCACCAGTATCCAGGAGGTGGCGAAGCCTGTCCGGTAGGGGCCGCAGATGGCGCCGTCCAGCACCTCGTTGGGGTGCAGCGGGTAAGGCGGCGTGAGCTGCGTCCAGCCGTAGATGGAGGTGCAGAAGGTATCCGGGTCGCCCGAGGTGGCCTGGGACGAGTGCAGGCACATGATATGCACCACCCTGGGCAGCGACGGGTCCACCGGCTTTAGCTCGAAGACCTCTCGCTGGGGCGGCGTCAGGCCCTTTGTGGCGGCAGCCAGCATGTCGGACACGGTGAGGCAGGCCTGGTGGACGGCCCGGTTCCTGACGTTGACGTGGAGCCTGGGGTCTGGCTCCACCACCACGCACACGTTGAACAGGGAGCTATAGGGCAGCATCTTGCCCCACGGCCCGGCCATGTCTATGTACATGAACACCCAGTCGTGGCCGGCCTCGTGCCAGGGCGTCTCCGAGACCTCCACCACGCAGACGCCGGAAAGCCGGTGGGTCTTGCCCTCGCCCACCATAGCGACGGGCCTGCCGCAGATGGCGGGATAGACGACGCCCGGCCCTTCCACCTTGATGCGCGGCTCTATGACGTCGCGCACCGGCCAGATGCGGGCCGACTCGCCCGGCCTGGCCAGCTCTATGCTGACGCTGGCGATGCGCGGGTCGCTGCGGACCGCCGCCACCAGGGCGTCGCGGTCAATCTCCAGCACGCCATTCCGCCAGCGGTTCTGCCTGCCGAACACCACATCCTTTACGGGAAAGGTCCCCAGTTCAAGACGCATTGGACTACTCCTGATGAGCTATCAGCAGTCAGCGCCCCCTTCCTGGCCTTCCCCCACAGGGGGAAGGCCAGTTCTCGCCCCCTTTGGGGGAGAGCTAGAGAAGGGGCCACCGCTGACTGCTACCCCTCCGCCGGGTCAAACAGCGTCGGGCCGGTCACCGCCGTCTGGAGCGCCTTGAGGGCCGTGCGGGCGATGCGCAGGCCGTACTGCAGGTCTGCCTCAGGCCCCAGGGTGGGGTCGCCGCAGACGTGCTCGATGCGGGCGCCCTTCACCACGCGGTTAGCGCCGGTGGTCAGCGGTATCTCGTAGATGGCGGAAATCATGGCCACGGGAATGCTCAGCCGCTCGATCTCCTTGGCTATCGTTGCGCCGCAACGATTGCAGGTCCCTCAGGTAGCCACCAGGATACAGCCGTCCACCCCAGCCTCGGCCAGTTGCTCGGCGATCTCCGCGCCGAAGCGCCTGGCCTTGACCACGGGCGTGCCGACCCCTGGCATGGTGAATATCCACGGGTGTAAGCGCCCTACGACCCCCTGGGACTCCAGGACGCGCATGGGCCGCAGGGGCAGGATGTAGTTGGGGTTCTCGCTGGCCAGCGCGTTGTAGTAGCCCCCGTGAAAGGCCTCCCAGTCGTTGGGCTCCATGTCCTTGAGGCCCTCGATGGAGTACTTGAAGAAGCGCTCCGGGTTGCCCGCCGTCTGGCGCTCGGGGTTGCCCTTGGGTATGAGGCCGCCGGTGGTGACCATGGCGATGACGGCCTTGCTGGTGTCGCGCAACGGCGGCGCTGGCGTCACGCGCTCGGGCACCAGGATGGGTATCTCGGTCTGGAAGGGCCTGCCCTGGAGCTTGGCTACCAGCATGTCCACGGCCCGCCTGTAGCCCGGCTCCGCGGCCTCGGTGTGTCGGCGCACGCCCCTGGGGAAGAAGCCCTCCTGGTAGGCGGCGCCGATGGCCTCCCCACGGGCCAACCGCAGGGCGAAGCGGGCCAGCCTGCCCGTAATCTGCCCCATCTCGGCAGGGTTGTCGCCTGTCTCCAGGATGTACACCTCCAGCCGGTGCTCGGCGACGCCGGGGTTCTCCTGGTACATGGCCGTCACGGCGGGGATGCCCTGCTGCTGCGCCACCTTGCACACCTCGCCGCAGGCGACGCCGTAGCGGCCAGCGTTGAAGGCCGGGCCTGCCACCACCACGTCAGGCTTGAAGCGCTGAAAAGCCTCCTGGAGGCCGGCCAGCGCGGTGGCCTTCTCCTCGTTGAAGTAGTTATCGCCGCAGGTGACCGTCGCCACCACCTTGCCCTCGGTCCCCAGGGCCTGCTGAAGCGGCCTGCCTGGGCCGACAGCGCCCTCCACGACCTTCAGCGGCAGGTTGGCCCTCTCCTCCCCTCCCATGCCCCCGAAGAACTGGTTCAGATAGTGGAGCACTCTCTTTGGCTCACCCATGAAAGCCCTCCTTCAGTGCCTTGCTCTCTATGACCGACGCGGCCGCGTCCGCAGCGTAGGGGCGGGTTTCAAACCCGCCCCGGCGTTGCCCGGCCTGAAAACGCCCTAGAGCTGCCGTAGCCTGGGGTCCAGCTTGTCCCTGAGCCAGTCGCCCAGGAAGGTGAAGCTCAGCACCGAGAGGCCAATGACCAGGCCGGGGATGAGGCTCACCCACCAGGCGGTGTTGATGTACAGCCGGCCCTCGGCCACCATGGAGCCCCAGGACGGCGTCGGCGGCGGGACGCCGGCCCCCAGGAAGCTCAGCGACGCCTCGGCCAGGATCACCGAGCCCACCTGGAGCGTTGCGATCACCATCAGGGTATTGAAGACGCCCGGAAAGATGTGCTTGTACAGGATGCGCGTGGGAGAGGCGCCAGCCACCTTGGCCAGCTTGACGTAGTCCATCTCCTTCAGCTTCAGCACCTCTCCCCTGGCCTGCCGCGCGAAGCTGCCCCAGATGAGGAAGGCCAGCAGCCCCAGCAGCAGGCCCAGGCTGCCCCCCAGCACCACCTTGAGGGCCAGCGCTATCAGGATGAGCGGCAGGGAGAACTTGATGTCGGTGATGCGCATTATCACCTCGTCCACCCAGCCGCCGGCGTAGCCGGACACCAGGCCGAGTACCGTGCCGAAGGCCCCGCCGCTGACCAGCGTCACCACGGCCACCAGCAATGAGACGCGCGCGCCGTAGATGAGCCTGCTGAGGATGTCCCGGCCCAGCGGGTCGGTGCCCAGGACGTGCTCCGAGGTGCCGCCGAAGAAGAGGGGCGGCAGGTTCCTGTCGGCCAGGTTTCCGGTCAGCGGGTCATGGGGCGCCAGCAGCGGCGCGAAGATGGCGGCGAAGGCCACCAGGCCGATGATGACGGTGGAGGACACGGGCCAGCGTCGCAGCTTGCTCCACAGGCCGCGTCGGGCCAGCCCTGCGGGCAACGGTAGGGCGCTCGTCCTGGCAGATTCCATCTCTGGCTACCTGTAGCGTATCCGGGGGTCCACGTAGCTGTACAGGATGTCAACGATGAAGTTGGCTACCACGTAGGCCAGGGTCACCAGCAGAATGACGCCCTGAAGTATCGGGTAGTCCGAGTTGTACACCGACTGCACCGCCAGCAGCCCCAGGCCCGGCCACGCGAAGACCGTCTCGACGATGACGGAGCCGGTAATCATGCCGGCCAGGGTGAGGCCGGCGTAGGTGAGCGGCGGGATGAGGGCGTTGCGCAGCGCGTGCTTCCAGATGACCAGCCAGCGTGGCACGCCCTTGGCCCGCGCCAGCCGTATGTACTCCGAGTCCAGCACCTCCAGCAGCGACGACCTGAGTATCCTCAACTGCCCGGAGGTGGCGAACAGCCCCAGGGTGAGGGACGGCAGTATGTAGGAAGAAAAGCCTGTCTTTCTGGAGCTGGGCAGCCAGCCCAGGGTGACGGCGAAGATGAACATGAGCATCAGGCCCACCCAGAAGGAGGGCATGGACTGGCCCACCACCGCCATGGCGCGGGCCAGGTAGTCCCAGATGCTGCCCCGCGTCACGGCGGCCAGCACGCCCAGGGGCACCCCTGCCAGCACGGAGAAGGCGAAGGCCCCCAGGGCGAGCTGAATGCTGTTGGGGATCCTGTCGCGCAGTATCAGGGCCACGGACTTGCGCTGCAGCACCGACTTGCCCAGGTCTCCCTTGAGCACCCGGCCTATGTAGATGAAGTACTGGACCACCAGGGGCCTGTCCAGGCCAAGCTGCTTGCCGAAGGCCTCCCACTGGTCTCTGGTGACGTCCTCCCCCAGCAGGACGACTCTGGGGTCGCCCCCCAGGCGCGACAGGCCGAAGACCACCAGGGTCACCGCCAGCAGAGTGACCAGGGTAGTTAGCGCGCGGCGCCCGATGAACCTCAGCACAATCCCTACTTTACTCGCTCGGCGTACTCGAAGTCGCCGATGCTGCCCACGCCAGTGGACATGGGCCACTGGCCGACGGCCTCCGGGTTGACTGCCATTATAGCATCGGCCAGCACCACAGGTATGATCATCTGGCTGTTGTGCAGCCAGTCATAAAGCTCCTCGCGTATCTGGTCGGCCGCAGCCTCGGAGCGGGCCGTGTCCATCTTGCGGATGATCTCCAGCGGCTCGCGGACCTCCATGCCGGGGTTGAAGGCGTTCTCAGGGTTGCGGCGCAGTTGCACCAGCTCGGGAGGCTCGGCGCTGCCGCCGCCACCGCTGCGGAACCACAGGTCGCTGCGCTCGCGGGCGACCACGGCGGGTCGGTTAGCCGAGTAGGTCAGAATCTCGGTGGTCACCCGTATGCCGACCTGCCGCAGGTACTGGGCCACGGCCTGGCCCATCTCCACCTCTAGGGCGTGGTCGCCGGTGGTGATGCGCATCAGGGCATCGAAGCCATTGGCGTAGCCGGCGTCGGCCAGCATCTGCCTGGCCCTGGCAGGGTCGTAGGGGATAAGCCACTTGTCCTTCCAGATGCGGTCCAGCAGCGGCTGGGTGACCTCGGGCAGGTAGCTGGGCCTGCCGAAGCCCGCCAGGATGTTGTCCACGATGGCCTGGCGGTCTATGGCCATGGACATGGCCCACCGCACCTGGCGCGCCCGCTCCAGGGACTGGGGATTGTCACACTCGCCCACCCAGGGCTTGGTGGGGTCATAGCCTGGGCGCGGGTACGGGTCCACCGGCTGGCCGTCCAGCGTCTCCTTCGTGCAGAACCAGCCCTGGGGGTACAGGCGCTGGGAGCCAGGGACGCCAAAGGGCCGCACGTCCAGGCCAGCGCCCTTGGCCCTGTCTATGGACGGCGCCGGGATGATGCTGGCGTCCACCTCATGCGTCTCCAGGGCCGCCACCTGGCTAGCCGTTTCCTTGATCTCCACGATGCGGACGGTCTGGAACTGGGGCGTCCTGCCGTAGTAGCCCGGCACGGCCTCTTCGCCCTGCTGCCACTTGGTGAATTTGAAGGGGCCTGTGCCGCCGGAGATGTCCAGCGCCGCCTTCTCCGCGCCAAGGGCCTCGATGCGCTTTTTGCTGAATACCTTGGTGGCCGCGCCGCCGACGTTGGCGAAGTAGGCCTCGAAGAAGAAGGCGTTAGGCCCTTTGATGCTGACGCGCAGGGTGTACGGGTCAACGACTTCCATCTGGGCGCCCGTCTCGCGGGCCAGGGCGATGCTGGAGTGGATGCTCCCCTCTCTGATCTCGTCCTCGAAGCTCCACTTGAAGTCCTCGGCGGTCATTTCGCCCCAGCCGCCGTGGAACTGGACGCCCTTGCGCAGATGCAGGGCATAGGCCGTGCCCGATGGGTCGGCCTCCCAGGAGGTGGCCAGGCGTGGCTCCAGGAATTTGCCCTCGGCGCTCCATACCAGGGCAGTCTCATATACCCGCCAGCGGTGGATGAGGCCGCCCGGTGTGACTGGCAGCACGCTGGGCACCATGGCGGGGAACGCGATGTCGCTCAGCGCCACCACCAGCGTCCCCTCGGGCTGGGCCTGGGGCACCGGCGTGTTGGCGGGCCTGGCCGTGGCCGTTGGCGCCGATGGCACCGGGGTCGCCGTGGCCGATACGGGCGGCGGCACCGGCGTTGACGTGGCCGAGGGCGATGACGGCCCGGAGGTCGCCGTGGGGGCCGGCGCCGCCGGGGACGAACACGCCGCGGCCAGTGCGGCACTCACGGCCAGCATAACCAGTGTGTACAAGACCCTGTTCATACAGCCCTCTACCTCAGTAAAGTCCTCGCGCCGCCATGGTGAAGGGATGGGGCCATAGACGTGCGGCAGGCCTCATTCCGCGAGACAGTAGCACAGGGGCCCAGGGTTGTCAACGTATAGAAATTGTCACACTACCCCACACTGGCATACCTCGGTAGTGTGAAGGAGCGCATGGACAGTTTGCCATCGCCCGATTCCCTGCATGGTGCTAGCCAGTTAGCGCATATAGCGTCAGTGCTGACGGCAGGCAGTGGCTTTCTCAAGTCGCGAGACGGCCAGCTTTCCAGGTGGGGCCAGGGGACGGCGTCACCCATATTGAAATTGAACGAAAGATTCCCACGGCGCTCTATTGGCACAAGGTGGGATATCCGCTTATTATAAGGTACACACGAGCACGACCTGGCCGGTATGAGGGCCTCGCTCCATGCTGGTTGCGGTGGAGGTGCGCGGATGGCCAGGACCGGTTTACTGCTGACATCAATGCTTGTACTGGTCTGCGCCCTGATGGCCTGCGCCCTGCAGGCCAACTCCAGGGATTTCCCGGAAACGAAGGCCCGCAAGCTGCTTGAGGATGAGGTGCGCCAGCTCTGCGCCAGCGCCAGCCCTGAAGTCCTGGACAGGCAGTTGCACATCATCGGGTACGCCGAGGCCACCAGGAACCAGGGCCACTGGGTACTCAGCGTCAACCTGCCCCAGCCACTGAGTGCCGAGGTGTTCTTCAATGGCCGGGTCTTCGGGACACTGCTCCCCTACGTGGCTGAGCAGTGCGGCCAGCAGTAAGGACGCCACGGGCGCCCGCCACTGTCCACAGAGTGTGCAACCTGCCTTCTGGACGGCTGCCTGGCCCGCCATGCCGATAATACCGGCTCTGCGCCTCCATGCTGTTGCTGTTCTCCGGGCTTTGGGGCCGAGGCCCGGCCGGCGCACCGCCTGACGCCCCACTGCAATGGTCAGACAATTATCACCAACTGTTCCAGCGATTTAGACCCTTTATTCACCTTTTATCCGGCTGCGTATTCACCTCATGGTCGTACTATAACTCACAGATAGACAAGCGATGGTGAAGGGCTAGCCGAGGTGCGCTGGCCGCGTCTCGGCTAGCCCTTCACGCAAGTCATGGAGAGGCCAGAGTGGTCCAGGTAGCGCTCTCCAGTCTTGAGGAGCCAGAAAGAAGGTGGACCAAGCTCCCCTCCTCACCGATAGCCATTTGGCGCGCATTTACGCCTCGCGTTGCCTTATCACAGACCTGCACGCGACTCTCATAGACGGCAGAGCGGCTGGCAGCCTGTTCAGGTACTTTGTCTCGCTGGAGTGGCCCCATCCTCATCACCTGCTGGGCGCCGGGCTGTACGGCCTGAAGAAGCTCTTCCTCATGGCTCGCGGCGACCGCTGGTCGGAAGAGCACGAGAGGCTCAGCGACCTGTTCACCCTCGTTTACAGCCGGGGCTGTGTGTCCGTCGCCGACCTTCGCGCCTATGCCAGGGCCTACATCAAGAGCCACGTGCTGCCCAACGCCATCCAGATGATGAGGTACATGGGCTCTGTCATGCCCACTTTCATCAGCACCGCCGGGCTGCGGGTGGAGGCCCAGGAGATGAGGGCTTGTGTCAACGGCGAGGGCCAGGCGGGCGCCATCAGCAGGCCGTACCCTGGCTGTGTCGGTGACAGTGGCAATGAGCTTCTCTGCCGTAACGGCACCGCCAAGGGTGTCGTTATAGGCATCAGGGATGCAAGGGACAAGCGGGAAGCGGCGGAGCGGATGATCAGGACCTATGACCCCTCGCTGTCCCTCCAGGACAGCACCGTGCTGGGAAACGATTTCATGGACCTGGAACTGATGAAGGTCTGCCGCATCGCCCTGGTCAGCCCGCGTGCTGACAGGGAGTTTGCTAAAGAAGTAGTCGCGGCCCTTGACGGCGTAGCCATAGAGGACTATGGCTGCTTCGCTGCCAGGCTTGCCAGGCGGCGCAACGGCAACCTGTCCCAACCCGGTGCCAGGCCGGTCATATAAAGCGGACCAACGAGGTGACAGGCATAGTCACGCATGCCCGCGTCCGGTTGCGCCAGATTCACGGGCCTTTTCCCCAGACCTGTATAAATGGTGGATTGACCCCCCTCCAGGTGGCTGTTACGATGCTGACAAGGAGCACCTGCGCGACCTGGATATGGCGCGGAAGGTGGGCAGGGCATTTATAAGGAGGAGGGCCAGGAGATGTTGTACGCAGGCACCAGGTCAGGAGTGGTAACTCTCTACTTCAACGGTGAGGCGTGGGAACAGGGCGATTGGGGCCTCAAAGGCAAGGACATAAGCGCCCTGTCGCTGGACCAGAAGGACCCCGGGCGCGTATACGCGGGGGTGTTCCAGGAAGGCGTGTTCCAGAGCCAGGACGGCGGCCACACCTGGGGACTGGTGGTGAAGGCCCACGTCTGGTCGGTGCTGGCGGCGCCCGATGGCGATGGCACTGTCTATGTGGGCGTGGAGCCGGCCGGCGTGCTGCGCGGCGCGGGCGGCCAGTGGGACGACCTCGTCTCGGTCAGGAGCCTTCCTTCGGCGCCGAGCTGGAGCTTCCCCGCTCCTCCCCACTTCCCGCACGTCAGGACTCTGGCGGCCCACAGCAGCAGCCCGCAGACCATCTACGGCGGTGTGGAGGTGGGCGGCGTCATACGCAGCCTGGACCGTGGCCAGACCTGGGAGGAGCTGAACAAGGGCATTTATGAGGACGTGCATACCCTTGCTATCGCCCCATCAGCGCCCCAGGTCCTCTATGCGGCCACAGGCGCGGGCTTCTACCGCAGCCATGACGGCGGCGCCACCTGGGAGCGCGCCTGCTATGGCATGAAGTATACCTACACCGTGCCCATCGCGGTACACCCTCGGGAGCCGCAGATTGTGTTCACCGCCGCGGCCAAAGGCCCGCCGCCCTCCTGGGCTGGCCCCGAGGGCGCCGCGGCCAGCATCTACCGCAGCGACGACAGCGCCCGGAGCTGGGAGATTGTCAGCAACGGGCTGCCCAGCCCCTTCAAGGGCATGGTGTACGCCCTGGCTGTGGACGCCCATGAGCCAGACACGGTCTATGCCGGCACCACCGAGGGCGACATCTACTGGACGCGCGACTGTGGCAACACCTGGCAACTGCTCATCGGTGGGCTGCCGCCCATCCGGGGCCTGCTGGTTGCCTGATGCCAGGACCATGCGGCTTCATCGCTCCAGTGGCCGAGCACCAGTGACGCCTGTACTGGGCGACGCCGCAAGGCCAGGGTGCCTGTTATCCCCCTCTCACCCGGGGAAGTTTCGGCGGCCCAGCCCCGCCCAATGATGATAAACAACTCAGGGTAATCCAGGGCGGCATCATGCCCCTTCCTCTCGGCTGGCTCTGAGCTTGCCGAGGGGAAGGGGCTGAAGGCGTTACGTCCCCCACGACGCGGCGCTAATGTGCATCACGCGTTTTGGGGGAGAGCTCTTACTACGCGACAGTTTTTGGAGATGGAGCGGACAGCGGCGCTGCCCTGACATCTCCACTCCATCTGAAAGAGTGTCGTGTGGCAAGCAGCCGGGTGGGAAGGGGACTGTGGCAGTCCAGGTATGCACAAGGCCCTTCCAGGCGTTCATGGCCAGGGCGCGGGCCTGCTCGTGATTTGCTGCGCAATGTTGACGAGAGCCAGGGCCTCTGATAAATTGAGGTTGCAACAGGCTAACGAGAGTCGTGGTCATATTATGATGTTGTGATGAAATCCGCCAGAACGCCGGATGGGGAAAGGGTTGCGGGCAGCTTTATGGCGCCGCTGGCGGGAATGTGGTCCGGGGTCACAGGTATGATGAGAACGCTGCTACCATGAAGTACATGGAGCAGCGTTTTGTGTTTTTGGCAGTACGTCAAGGAGGTGACAGGTAACAGACCAAGGAGGGCAAAAAAAAGGTCTCAATGGGTTGCGGCCATTGAGACCTCAGGCGCACCAGGCGGACTTACACCAGTGCTGCGGGCTATGCTAGCACAGGCCACGCCGGCGAGTCAAGGGCAGGTCTCTTTGCCCACGGTTTCCCCATGCAGGCGGCCATGCTGCGGTTGCCCAGTCCTCTCACCTGCCTGGGCCAGCCCAGGGCTTGCGTGAAATCCCTCTCCTTGCTCTGCAAAGGCGAAGAGCGGGCTTTCATCCACGTATGGCTGGCCTGTCGTGGCAACCATCGGCCCGCTTCCACAGTCCTCTTCCTTTTCCACGCCTGTGTCGCCACTCCCTCCTGGTAGCTGGCCTGTCTGGAGGTGCCTATGGTACACGCGACACGGGTGGGCAGGACCAGGGGAGGAGCCGCCGCCGACCTCAGCCATGAAGACCTGCTGGAAATGTACCGCATCATGCTCCTCACCCGCGCGCTGTGCGAGCGTCTGTGGCTGATGAACCGGTCGGGGAAGCTGCCCTTCATCGTCACCTGCGAGGGCCACGAGGCCGCCCAGGTAGGCAGCGCCTGCGCCCTGCGCCCGGGCCACGACTTCGCCCTGCCCTACTACCGCGACATGGCGGTGGTGCTCACCCTGGGCATGACGGCCCGGGAGGTGATGCTCAACGCCCTGCACCGCGCGGCAGACCCCAACAGCGGCGGCCGGCAGATGCCCGGCCACTGGAGCCATCCCGGCCTGCGTATCGTCTCCCAGTCCAGCCCGGTGGCCACCCACATCCTTCACGCGGTGGGCATAGCCCACGCGGCGCGCATCAAGGGCGAGGATACGGTAGCCATGGCCTACTTCGGAGAAGGCTCCACCAGCAAGGGCGACTTCCACGAGGGCCTGAACTGGGCAGGCGTGTTCCGCCTGCCTGTGGTCTTCTTCTGCGAGAACAACGGCTATGCCATCTCGGTGCCGGTGTCCCGCCAGGTGCCGGTGCCCCACGTGGCCGACCGCGCCTGTGCCTACGGCTTTCCGGGCGTGACGGTGGACGGCAACGACCTGCTGGCGGTCTACGAGGTCACCAGGCAGGCTGTGGAGAGAGCGCGGCGGGGTGAAGGCCCCACCCTCATCGAGGCGCTGACCTACCGCTTCGCACCCCACACCAGCAACGACGACGACCGCTTCTATCGCTCCCGCGAGGAGGTAGAGGCCTGGCGGCGACGCGACCCCATCGGCCTGTTCCGGGGCAGCCTGCTGGAGCAGGGCATTCTGACCGAGGAGCGGGACAGGGAACTGAGGGCTGAGGTGGCCCGCGAGGTTGACGACGCCGAGGCCTTCGCTGAAGCCAGCCCACCGCCCAGGCCGGAGGACGCCCTCGGCCCCGTGTTCGCCAGCGACACGCCCTGGCAGGAAGGTGTGACAGGAGGCGGCTATGGCGCGTAAGACGCTGCTGGAAGCCGTGTGCGAGGGCTTGAGAGAGGAGATGGCCCGTGACCCGCGCGTGGTGGTGGTGGGCGAGGATGTGGGTGTGATGGGGGGTGTATTTCGGGCCACCGAGGGGCTGCTGAAGGAGTTCGGCCCGGAGCGGGTCATTGACTCGCCCCTGGCGGAGTCGGCCATCGTCGGCGTGGCCATCGGCATGTCCCTCAACGGCCTGCGCCCCGTGGCCGAGGTCCAGTTCGCCGACTTCATCCACTCCGCCCTGGACCAGCTCATCAGCGAGGCGTCCAGGATGCGCTACCGCTCCAACGGTGGCTGGCACTGCCCCATGGTGGTGCGGGTGCCCTACGGCGCGGGCGTCCACGGCGGCCTCTACCACTCCCAGAGCATCGAGGCGCTGCTGTGCCACATCCCCGGTCTCAAGGTGGTGGCGCCCTCCTCGCCCTACGACGCCAAGGGCCTGCTCAAGTCGGCCATCCGGGACGAAGACCCGGTGATTTTCCTGGAGCACAAGAAGCTCTACCGCCTTGTACGCGGCGAGGTGCCGGAGGAGGACTACGCCCTGCCCATGGGCAAGGCGGAGGTGCGCCGGCCCGGCGGCGACATCACAGTCATAGCCTACGGCATGATGCTCTACCTGGCCCTGGAGGCCGCCGAGCGGCTGGCCAGGGACGGGACTGAGGCCGAGGTGATTGACCTGCGCACCCTGGCCCCGCTGGACGAGGAGACTGTCCTGGCCTCGGCCAGGAAGACGGGCAAGGTGCTGGTGGTCCACGAGGACAACCGTAACCTGGGCCTGGGCGCCGAGGTGGCGGCCCGCATCGCCGACAGGGCCTTCGAGTACCTGGATGCCCCTGTGGCACGCCTGGCCGCTCCGGACGTCCCGGCTATGCCCTACGCGCCCGACATGGAGGACTTCTGCCTTCCCAATGTGGACAGGATCGAAAAGGCCATGAGAGAGCTTGCGGCTTACTAGGCGCCAGCCCTCCGGCGCTGGCGGTGGGAGAGATGGGGGTGGGATAGACTGGCAAGGCATCTTTGCGGTAAGAGGTTAGTGGTCAACGCCTGAAAGGGCGTCAGCAGGCGGGCCGATGTACGGCCCGAGCTATCTCAGAAGGAGTGCAGATGAAGCTATTCGAGTATATGCAGCAGTCTGGTCACGAGCAACTGGCCATGTACCACGACCCCGCCACGGGGCTGAGGGCGCTCATTGCCATCCATGACACGACCCTCGGCCCGGCGTGCGGCGGCGTGCGCTTCTGGCCTCATCCCAGCGAGGAAGCGGCCATCATGGACGTGCTCAGGCTCTCGCGGGCCATGACCTACAAGTCGGCGGCGGCTGGCCTGCCCCTGGGCGGCGGCAAGGGCCTCATCTGGGGCGACCCCCACAGGGACAAGAGCGAGGCCCTGCTCCAGGCCTTCGGCCGCTTCGTGGACACCCTGGGCGGCAGGTACATCACCACCGAGGACGTTGGCATCACCCCCGATGACCTGGTGCACATCTCCCAGGCGACCCGTCATGTAGTGGGCCTGCCCAGCTCCATGGGAGGCTGCGGCAACACCGGGCCTCTCACCGGCCTGGGGGTGTACCTGGGGATGAAGGCATGCGCCAGGGCAACGTGGGGCACCGACAGCCTGGAAGGCCGCGTCGTGGCTATGCAGGGCTTCGGCAACGTTGGCGGCCAGACGGCCCAGTACCTCGTGGCTGAAGGCGTGAGCCTGGTCGTCACCGACATATATGAGCAGGCACTGGAGCGGGCGCGCGGCATTGGCGCCACCATTGTGGAGCCTGAAGCCATCTATGACGTGCCCTGTGACATCTTCTCGCCCTGCGCCCTGGGCGGCGTGCTCAACGACGACACCATACCTCGCCTGCGCTGCGCTATTGTGGCCGGCGCCGCCAATAACCAGCTCCTGGAGGCGCGACACGGCGAGGCGCTCCAGCGCCGGGGCATTCTCTACGCGCCAGACTACATTGTCAACGCAGGCGGTATTATCCAGGTGTACTGCGAGATTGACGGCCCCTATGACCACGAGCGCGCCAGGGCTATGGTCGAGCGCATCTACGACACAACCCGGGAGGTCATCCGGATTTCCCGCGCCGAGGACATCCCCACCTCCGTGGCGGCAGACCGCCTGGCCGAGCGCCGTGTGGCGCAGGCGCGGCGCCGCAAGCCTCTCGCTCTGGAGGCCACGGTCTAGCGGCACACCTCCGGCACTGGTGGGGAATCTGCTGGCCCTGCAAGCCTCGTCGGCTTGCAGGGCCAGTTGTGAAGCCGTTATCGCGCGGCAAGCGTAGTGATGGTAGGACGTATTTATACCGGTCCTGTTTGAAAATGCCGTAAAGGGAAGGCCAATCTGGTAGGGGCAGGCCTTGTGCCTGCCCTGGCCCTGGGCAACCACGAGGGGTGCCCCTACGGTACGGTCTCACCAGAGAGAATTGGTATAAGGTAAGCGCCATGAAGTCCGCTGAGCAGGTGTACCAGGAAAAGCCGTGGCTGCGCCACTACCCGCCGGGCGTTCCTCATGGGCTGGATTACCCTGAGGTGCCGCTCTACCGTGTACTGGCCGATGCCGCCAGGTCCGGCCCCAGCAAGACCGCGCTGGTCTTCTTTGGCCGCACCACGTCCTACGGCGGCCTGCTGGACGAGGTCAGACGTGTCGCCGGCGGCCTTGCCAGGCTGGGCCTGCGCAAGGGCGACCGCGTCGCCATCATGCTCCCCAACTGTCCGCAACTGGTGGCCGCCTACTTTGGCGTCCTGTGGGCCGGTGGCGTCGTGGTCATGGTCAATCCACTGTACACAGCCAGCGAGCTCCAGTTCCAGCTTGAGGACTCGGGCGCCCGCTTCCTCGTTGTGCTGGACCAGCTCTACCCCAGGGCCGCCGAGGCCGCAGAGAAGGCGGGCACCGAGAAGACCTTCGTTACGGGCATCCAGGAGCGTCTGCCCTTCCCTCTCAACATCCTCTACCCCCTGAAGCTGAGGCGGGAAGGCAAGAGTATAGAGGTGCCCTATAGCTCCCGGGTGCTGCGCTATGCAGCCCTGGCAGCCAGCAGCCCCCTGGAACAGCCCGTCGCCGTGGACCCGAAGTCTGACCTGGCCCTGCTCCAGTACACCGGCGGCACCACGGGCACGCCCAAGGGCGTCATGCTCACCCATTTCAACCTGGTGGCCAACGCTGCGCAGCTAAGGGCCTGGACGCCCTCGCTGAAAGACGCCCAGCCGACCATACTGGGCGTGCTGCCCTTCTTCCACACCTACGGCATGACCACCGTAATGGACTATGGTATCATGGTGAACGCGAGGCTCCTGCTCTTCCCCCGCTTCGAGGTAAAGGGAGTCCTCAGGGCCATCCAGAAGTACAGGCCGCAGCTATTCCCTGGCGTGCCCACCATGTACGTGGCCATCAACAACCACCCCGAGGCCGGGCGCTTCAGGCTCGACTCCATCAGGTGGTGTGTCAGCGGCGCGGCGCCCCTGCCCCTGGAGGTCAAGCAGACCTTCGAGCGCCTGACCGGCGGAAGGCTGGTGGAAGGCTACGGCCTCACCGAGGCGTCGCCTGTGACCCACAGCAACCCCCTGGAGGGCCTTCAGAAGCCTGGCAGCATCGGCCTTCCCATGCCTGACACCCACTGCCTCATCGCCGACGTGGACACGGGCAGGCCGCTGCCCCCCGGAGAGGTGGGCGAGCTGCTGGTGCGCGGCCCCCAGGTGATGCAGGGCTACTGGCGTCGGCCTGAGGAGACGGCGGCCACCCTGGCAGGCGGCTGGCTCCACACCGGCGACATCGCCCGCATGGACGAGGACGGCTACTTCTACATCGTTGACCGCAAGAAGGAGATGATCATCGCCTCCGGGTTCAAGGTGTACCCCCGCGACGTGGAGGAGACGCTGTACCAGCACCCGGCGGTGAAGGAGGCCGCGGTCATCGGCGTGCCGGACCAGTACCGGGGCGAGACGGTGAAGGCCTTCGTGGTGCTCAAGGCCGGCGTGCAGTGCTCGGCCAGCGAGATCATAGACTGGTGCCGGCAGCGGCTGGCCGCCTACAAGGTGCCCCGCCAGGTGGAGATCGTGGCCGAGCTGCCCAAGTCCATGGTGGGTAAGGTGCTGCGGCGCGTCCTGGTGGAGCAGGAGCGCGCCCGCCAGGCCCAGCAGCCCGCCGGGCCGTGACCTCGCCCCGGTAGCCCCCTCTCTGGCTCTCCCCCAAAGGGGGCGAGAATCATCCCTTCCCCCTTTGGGGGAAGGCAAGGAAGGGGGCCAGGCATCCCTGCATGGCGGGTGATGCCAGAGGACTGGACACTGACCATTCGCTACGTCGGGAAAGGAAGGGACACCGTTGCAGGCCGTGACTGGCGCTGGACATAGCAGAGGGACTTCTGCCCGCCATCTGGTGCGGCGCGTTGCCGTGCTGGGCGCTGGCACCATGGGCGCGCAGATCGCGGCGGCCCTGGCCAACCAGGGCATCCCCTGTGACCTGCTGGACCTGCCCTCCGAGGGCAGCGCCCCCAGCAGGCGGGCCGAGGAGGCGAAGAAGCGGCTGCTCAGCCTCAGGCCGTCGCCGGTGTACGGGCCTGCCGTCCTGGACCTCATCCGGCCGGGCAACTTCCGCGACGACCTGCCGCGCCTGCGGGAGGCCGACTGGGTCATCGAGGCGGTCATCGAGAAGCTGGACGCCAAGCGCCAGCTCTGGGCGCAGGCCGCGCCACACCTGCGGCCCGACGTCATCGCCAGCACCAACACCTCGGGCATACCCATCGCCTCCATCGCCCAGGCGCTGCCGCCGGAGCTGCGCCGGCGCTTCCTGGGCACCCACTTCTTCAACCCGCCGCGCTACCTGCGGCTGCTGGAGGTCATACCGACGCCGGGGACGGCGACCGAGGCCGTCGCCGCTATCTCCCGCTTCGCCGAGCAGGTGCTGGGCAAGGGCGTGGTGGTGGCCCACGATGTGCCCGGCTTCATCACCAACCGCATCGGCTGCTACGGCCTCATGGTCACCCTCAGGGCCATGGAGGAGGCCGGCCTGGGGCCGGACGAGGTGGACAGCATCACTGGCCCGGCCATGGGCAGGCCCAACAGCGCCACCTTCCGCACCCTGGACCTGGTGGGCCTGGACGTGTTCGTGGATATCTGCGACAACATGCGCGGCTACCCCCTGGAGCCGTGGGAGCGCGACGCCTTCGAAGTGCCAGCCTACCTGCGGGAGATGGTGAAGCGCGGCTGGACGGGCGAGAAGGCAGGCCAGGGCTTCTACAAGCGGGTACAGGAGGGCGGCCAGTCCCAGATCATCACCCTGGACCTGGAGAAGCTGGAGTACCGCCCTCGCCGGCGCCTGCAGGCGCCCTCGCTGGCCGCGACCCGCAACCTGGAGGACGCGGCCCAGCGCATCCGCACGCTGGTCGGCAGCGACGACCCGGCGGGCCGCTTCGCCTGGCGTGTGCGGTCCCAGGTCCTGGTGTACTCCGCCCGCAAGGTGGGCGAGGTAGCCGACGACATCGCCAGCATAGACCGGGCCATGCGCTGGGGCTTCGGCTGGGAGCTTGGCCCCTTCGAGACGTGGGACGCCCTGGGCGTGGCCGATACGGCCCGGCGCATGGAGTCCGACGGCCTGGATACGCCCGGCTGGGTGAAGGCGCTGGCCGACGGCGGCCAGGGCTTCTACAGGCACGGCGCCCAGGCGTCGGACCAGGCGACGCCGGCCGGGCGGTATGTGCCCGTGCCGGAGCTGGAGCGCACCATACCCCTCCAGCGGCTGCTGGCCCTCGGGCGGCGCGTGGCCCAGCGTCCCGGCGTCACGCTCTTCGACCTGGGCGATGGCGTCGCCTTCCTGGACTTCCACTCGCCCAAGCAGGCCATCGGCCCGGACATGGTGGAGATGCTGGAGGTCGCCGCCCAGCGCGTGCCCCAGGACTTCCGAGGGCTGGTGCTGGGCAGCCACGTCCTGCCCAACTTCTGCGTGGGCGCCAATCTCATGCTAGTGCTGCTGGCCGCCCAGGAGGAGGAGTGGGACGAGATTGACCGCCTGGTCCGCCGCTTGCAGCACGGGCTGCTGCGGCTGAAGCGCGCGCCCTTCCCGGTGGTGACCGCGCCCTACGGCTTCGCCCTGGGAGGCGGCGCCGAACTGGCCCTGGCGGCCCACAAGGTGGTGGCCGCCTCCGAGTGCTACATGGGCCTGGTGGAGACGGGCGCGGGCCTTATCCCCGCCGGCGGCGGCTGCAAGGAGATGCTCATCAGGGCGCTGGAGGGCCACCCCGGTGGGCTGGGCGCCTTCATCGCCGGCGGCCGGCGCAGCCCCCTGGATCTGGCGCCCCCGCCCGACCCGGCGCCGGCCCTGGCCAGGGCCTTCGAGACCATCGGCCTGGCCAAGGTGTCGGGCAACGCTGAGGAGGCGCGCGGCCTGGGCTTCCTGCGCCCGTCAGACGTCGTGGTGCCCAACCTGGACCATCTGCTGCACGTGGCCAGGGAGGCCGTCATCGCCCTGGACGAGCAGGGCTTCAGGCCGCCAGCGCCCGCCCGCGTGCCAGTGCTGGGCGAGGGCAGCCGGGCGTTGCTGGAGCTGGGGGTGCAGCACCTGGTCTGGGGCGGCCAGGCCACCGAGCACGACCAGAAGATCGCCCGCAAGCTGGCCTACGTGCTGACCGGCGGCGACCGGCCAGCCGGTAGCTGGGCCAGTGAGGAGTATTTCCTGGACCTGGAGCGGGAGGCGTTCTTGAGTCTGTGCGGCGAGCCCAGGAGCCAGGAGCGCATGCGCCACATCCTGGACACCGGCAGGCCGCTCAGGAATTAGCTGTCAGCTTTCAGCTATCAGCCGTCAGCCCCCTCCCCACCCGGGGGTGGGGTGCTGAAAGCCGATGGCTGAAAGCTGACAGCTAAAGGAGTTGCAATATGGAAGAGGCAGTCATAGTCAGCGGGCTACGGACGCCCATTGGCCGGGCCTTCACCGGCTCACTGAAGGACGTGCGCCCCGACGAGCTGGCGGCGCTGGTCATACGGCGCGTGGTGGAGGCCACGCCGGGGCTGGACAGGGCGGAAATCGAGGATGTCATCCTGGGCTGCGCGCTGCCCGAGGGCGAGCAGGGGCTGAACGTGGCCCGCATCGCGGCCATACGGGCCGGGCTGCCCACCAGCGTGCCTGGGTTCACCGTCAACCGCTTCTGCTCCTCCGGGCTTCAGGCTATCGCCATCGCCGCCGAGCGGGTGATGCTGGGCGCCGCCGAGGTCATCGTCGCCGGTGGCGTGGAGAGCATGAGCCGCGTGCCCATGATGGGCTTCCGCCCGGCGCCCAATCCCGTCCTGGTGCAGGAGTACCCGCAGGTGTACATGGGCATGGGCTTCACCGCCGAGGAGGTGGCCCGGCGCTACGAGGTCAGCCGCGATGACCAGGACGCCTTCTCGCTGCGCAGCCACCAGCGGGCCGCGGCCGCCATAGACTCGGGCCGCTTCGCCCAGGAGACGGTGCCCGTACAGGTGGAGCGCCGCGTGGTGGACGAGGCCACTGGCCAGGTCCGGCGCGAGTCCATCGTCTTTCAGGTCGACGAGGGCGTGCGCCGCGATACCTCCCTGGAGAAGCTCAGAGACCTGCGCCCGGCCTTCCACGTGGCGGGGAGCATCACCGCCGGCAACTCCTCCCAGATGAGCGACGGCGCGGCTGCCGTGGTGGTCATGTCCGCCAGGCGGGCCAGCGCCCTGGGCCTGGAGCCTGAGGCTATATACCGCTCCTTCGCCGTCGCCGGCGTTGACCCGGAGGTCATGGGCATCGGCCCGGTCTGCGCCGTGCCCAGGGCGCTGGAGCAGGCGGGCGTCCGCTTGCAGGACATCGGCCTCATCGAGCTTAACGAGGCCTTCGCGGCCCAGGCCCTCAAGGTCATGCGCGACCTGGAGCTGGACCCCGAAATAGTGAACGTCAACGGCGGCGCCATCGCCCTGGGGCACCCCCTGGGCTGCACCGGCGCTCGCCAGACGGTGACCATGATGCACGAGGCGGCCCGGCGACGCGTCAGGCACGGCCTGGTGACCATGTGCATCGGCGGAGGCATGGGCGCCGCCGGCGTCTTCGAGTTCCCCCACTGATGAAAGGTTGCCAACCATGCAGGACAGGACGCTTGCCACCAGGGGCGGTGGCTTCCTGATAGCCGACATTGACCCCGGCCAGGTGTTCACGCCCGAAGACATCGGCGAAGAGCAGCAGATGATGGCCCGCGCCGCCGATGACTTCGTCCGGCGCGAGGTGCGGCCCCGGCTCAAGGACATGGAGGCCGGCAACCACGAGGTCACGGTGTCCCTGCTGCGCCAGGCCGGAGCGCTGGGCCTGCTGGGCGCCGACGTGCCCGAGGCCTTCGGCGGCCTGGGCCTGAGCAAGGTCGCCAGCACCCTCATCACCGAGAAGCTGGCCCGTGGGGCCTCCTTCGCCGTCAGCTTTGGCGCCCACACGGGCATCGGCACCCTGCCCATCGTCTTCTTCGGCAACGAGGGCCAGAAGCGGCGCTACCTGCCGGCCCTGGCCTCGGGCCAGAAGCTGGCCGCCTACGCCCTCACCGAGCCAGACGCCGGCTCCGACGCCCTGGGCGGCAAGGCCGCCGCGCGGCTGTCCCAGGACGGCAAGTACTACGTCCTCAACGGCCAGAAGCAGTGGATAACCAACTCGGGCTTCGCCGACCTCTTCGTGCTCTACGCCAAGGTGGACGGCGAGAAGATGACCGCCTTCATCGTGGAGCGCGGCTTCCCCGGCGTCAGCGTCGGCCCGGAGTCCCGCAAGATGGGGCTGCACGGCTCCTCGACTTGCAACGTTTACCTGAACGATGCCCGCGTGCCGGTGGAAAACGTCCTGG
>DAOUAM010000116.1:0-32983 GCA_034433305.1 Dehalococcoidia bacterium
CAGTCCCGGCCCGACGGGCTGACTCGGCGCACTGCCGGCGAGGCTATACTACCTTGCAGGCTTCAGGTTGATGACCGTCTTCAGGAACTCCTGCTGCCAGGGATGGAGGAAGCCGTAGTTGTTTTCCTTGGTAGGCCAGCCGGTCCAGTAGGTCTCATTGCCCATGTGCCTGATGATGAGCTGGGACACGTAAATGTCAGGCATGTCCCTGAACCAGACGTCCATGGCCTGCACCAGGCTGTTCCTGGTCTGGGGGTCCTCAGGCGACAGCAGGAACATCTTCTCCACGATGGCATCGTAGTCGGGGTTCTGGTAGCGTGAGGTGGCCCACCAGATGGGCGCTGGCTGTCCCGTGGGCCTGAAGTACTGGCTGGTGTAGATGCCCAGCATGAACTGGGGGTCCATGCCCTTAACGCCAGCGGGGCCTTTGCAGTGGAAGTGTACCTTCTGCTCCCCGGTCTGCACCAGCGATGCCAGGCCAGGTGAAGTGTCGAAGGTGGCATCGAAGCCGGCATCCTGGAGTTGGGTAGTCAGGGGCGGCCCGTAGGCCTTGAGCCACTCGGGCACGTAGATATTCATGGTCAGCCGCTGGCCGTCCTTGGTCCAGAAGCCGTCCCTGTCCCTGGTGTACCCCTTGCCCTTCATGATCTCTTCCACCTTGTCCAGGTGGGCAGTGGCATCAATGGAGTACTTGGCGTAAAGGGGCTTCAGGGCCTCCTCGAAGGGCGCCCACCACTCATAAGGAGTGAACTGATGGAATGCCAGCATGCCCTGGCCTGCCTCGGCTATATCAATGAGCTTCTGGCGGTCCAGGGCGTAGTTGATGGCCAGGCGCAGGTCCCGGTCGTTCCAGGGCGCCTCGCTGGTGTTGAAGCCCAGCCCGATGGGGCACCAGTCCAGGTAGCCCAGAGGCGGGTCATGGACGCTCCAGGTAATGACCTTGGGGTTCTGGGCGATGATGCTCTTCAGGGTGGGCACCGTCACCAGGGCGGCGGCGTCCAGCTCATTGCGGATAATCATCTGCGCCCTGGTCGTCTCGTCACGAGTGGGGATGTAGATGACGCGCTCGATGGCCGGCAGTTGCTTGAAGCCCTGCCTGACGGCCCACCAGTCGTCCCGGCGCTCGAACACCTTCTGCTCAGGGGAAGTGGATACGAGTCTGTAGGGGCCAGTGGCGAAGGGCCAGCCCCTGGCCGGGTCGTAGAACTTGAAGGTCAGTGGGTCCTGTACGTCCTTCCACACGTGCTTGGGCAGCAACTGCTCGGTGACACCGTGGTTGCTGGTGAGGGTAGTGACCCACCAGCTAGGGTTGGGCTCCTTGAGGACGAACCGCACCGTCCGGGAGTCTACCGCCACGGCTTCCTTCAAGAAGCGGATGTCCGCCGTGTTGATCATCTTGTCCTGGTGGTCGCGCACCAGGGTGAAGGTGAAGGCGACATCCTCAGCAGTAAAGGGAGTGCCGTCGCCCCACTGCACGCCCTCGCGGAGCTTCATGGTGATCTCGGAGAAGTCCTGGTTGTACTCCCAGTCTTACGCCAGCCAGTTCTCGTGCTCGCCGGTGAGCACGTTGAACATGACAAGAGGCTCATTCATCGTCTGAAGAGGGCCGGAGTGCCAGCCGTTGTTGGACCCTGGCACGAACAGGTTGAAGTTATCGTAGTCGGGGTTGCGGCCATCCGCGCCCCCCTGCATGACGATGAATGTCCGCTCGCGGGCGACAGTCCGTGGCCCGGGTGGCGGCGCGGTGGCGGGAGATGGCGCCGCCGTGGGTGCCGTGGTGGGGGCAGCCGCCGCAGCAGCAGTAGGAGTTGACGGCGGGCTGGGCGCGGGGCGGGATGTCGCCGGCTGCTGCTCGGCGGCGCCGCATGCAGCCAGCGACAGCATGCCCACAAAGCCCAATGCAAGCAGCAACGTTAGCCTCTTGGCGTGCATCTGGAGACCTCCCTCGGCCTCCGTGGGCCCGGGGACCACCGGCACGGGGGCCATTTCAAGAGCGTCGCTCCCTTCATCAACTTTGTCACGTATATTATTCTCTTTGACCATGGCCGTCAATTGCTATATATGTCAATTCAGTGAATTACAGTATTGATTATCTATTTCTTGTAATATAGTCCCGGAACATACTTTGACATAGTCGGAGTATCCTTTGCCATGTTGACAGCCCTAGAGCCAAGGACTTAAATTTAACTAGCCTGTCGCCAGGAGGGAGGTAAGGTCGGGAATGGACGCCAGTTACATCGTGCGGCGCGTAGGGTTGTTCTTCCTGGTGGTGTGGGTAGCGGCCACGCTGCTGTTTTTCCTCCCACGGCTCTCAGGCGCCAATCCCGTCCGTGAGCGCCTGCTCCAGATGGTGGGGCAGGGGGGCGTGCAGCAGGGCGCCATGGAGGAAGTGGTCAGGTCCTACGAGGCCAGGTTTGGCCTGGACCAGCCCCTGTGGAAACAGTATTTGCGCTTCCTGGGCGACATGGCCCGGCTGGACTTCGGGTACTCCATTGGCAGCTTTCCCAACCGCGTTTCGGACATGATCCTCAAGGCGCTGCCCTGGACCCTGGTCTTCCTTACCGTGGCCACGCTGGTCGCCTTTGCCCTGGGGACGCTGGTGGGCGCCCTGATGGCGTGGCCCAGGGCGCCGGGCGCCCTGAAGTACCTCATGGGCCCCATGATGACCTTCTCGTCGGTGCCCTACTACCTGCTGGGCATTGTGCTCATCTTCGTTCTGGCCTTCACCTTTCGCGTCTTCCCCCTGGGAGGCGGCTACGACATAGGCTCTGTGCCCAGCCTGAGTATCTCCTTTCTCTGGGACGCCGTGCACCATTCCATTCTGCCTGCCCTGTCCATTGTCGTTTCCGCCGTGGGGTTCTGGGCGCTGGCCATGCGCGGGATGATGGTCACGGTGCAGGGCGAGGACTACATGCTCCTGGGCGAGGTGAAGGGCCTCAAGTCCAGCCGTCTGTTCCTGCGCTACGCCCTGCGCAATGCCATGCTTCCCCAGACGACGGCGCTGGCGCTGTCCCTGGGCCACGTGGTCTCCGGCGCGGTGCTGGTGGAGGTGGTCTTCTCCTACCCTGGGGTGGGCACGCTGCTCTACCAGGGTATCCGGGGCTTCGATTACTTCGTCATCTATGGCATCGTGTTCCTGGTTATCATATCCATAGGGTTGACAACCCTGGTGCTGGACCTGGTGTACCCGTTGCTGGACCCCCGTATAAGCTATCGCAGGACATAGGCCTGTCCGCTGACTGAGGGCATGTGGCATGGTCACTGCGGTTGCCGCATCTACTAGAAGGCTGTCAGAAGGGCTGGTGACCAATCCCCAGTTGGCCGCCGGCATCGCCATCATACTGGCCGTGGTGCTCCTGGGCCTCATCGGCCCCTACTTTGTAGACCCCAGGGGCACGCGTGTAGGCTCGGCGCTGCCAGACCAGCCGCCTTCCTGGAAGTACCCCCTGGGTACTGACACCGTGGGCCGGCAGATGTTGCCCGTGATCATCCGTGGCACGCCGCTGACCCTGCGCATCGGGCTGATAGCCGGTTCCATTGGCCTGGGCGTGGGCATCATCTTCGGGTTTGTGGCGGGCTACTTTGGCGGCTTCTGGGACAACCTGTTCAGAGGTGCCGCCGACGTTTTCATAACCATCCCGGGGCTGCTGGTGCTCATCGTCATAGCCTCGGCCATCCAGGGCGCGGTGGACGCCAACACCCAGGCGCTGGTGGTCTCATCCCTGGCGTGGACCTGGCCCACCAGGACCATCAGGTCCCAGGTGCTGTCCATGCGGGAGCGGGCCTATGTCCACGTGGCCAAGCTCTCGGGCATGAGCGGCCCCGAGATCATCGTGCGGGAACTCATGCCCAACCTGTTGCCTTACCTGGCGGCCAGCTTCGTGGCTGCCGTGGCCTCGGCCATCCTGGCCTCCATTGGGCTGGAGGCGCTGGGCCTGGGGCCACAGAATGAGCCGACGCTGGGCATGACCATCTACTGGGCGCTGTACTACACCACGGTAATTCGCGGCCTGTGGTGGTGGTGGGCGCCGCCCATCGCCATGATCGTCATCATATTCCTGGGGCTGTTCCTCATCTCGGCCGGGCTGGACCAGATAGCCAATCCCAGGCTGCGGAGGGCCGCGTGAGCCAGGCTATTCTAGATGTCCGCGACCTGCGTGTGTACTACCAGACCCGGCTGGGGCCTGTGAAGGCCGTGGACGGTGTCAGCTTCTCTCTCCAGCGGGGCGACCGCTTTGGCCTGGTGGGCGAGTCTGGCTCCGGCAAGTCCACCACGGCCCTGGCGCTGCTGGGTGCCATCAAGCCTCCTGGCCGCATCGTGGGCGGCCAGATGCTGCTGGACGGCACCGACCTCCTTTCCCTGTCCGACGAGGAGATGCGTCGCGTCAGGCTGGCCGAGGTCTCCATGATCCCCCAGGGCGCCATGAACTCCCTCAACCCCGTTATGCGCGTCAAGGACCAGATCATAGATGGCATCAAGGACCATGGCGACCCCCGGCCCAGGCGACTGCTGGAGGACTGGGTGCGGGAGCTGCTGAGGTGGGTGGGCCTGAGGCCGGAAGTCGCCGACATGTACCCCCACGAGTTGAGCGGCGGGATGAAGCAGCGCGTGTGCATCGCCATTGCCATCTGCCTGCGCCCCAAGGTCATTGTGGCCGACGAGCCGACCAGCGCGCTGGACGTGGTGGTGCAGCGGCAGGTGATGGAGACGCTGGTCAAGGTGCAGGAAGACCTGCAGGCGTCAGTTATCCTCATAGGCCACGACATGGGGCTTATGGCCCAGTTCGCCGAGCGCATGGGTGTCATGTACGCTGGGAAGCTGGTGGAGGTCAGCCCTGTCCGGGACATCTTCAAAGCGCCGCTTCACCCGTACACGAGGCTGCTCATCGAGAGCCTGCCTTCGCTGCGGGCCAGGGGCGAGTTCCGAGGTATCCCGGGCCTGCCACCCTCTCTGCTGGCCCGGCCCATGGGCTGCCCCTTCCACCCCCGCTGCCCCAAGGCCATGGCCCGCTGCATCGCCGAAGAGCCTGCCTTCCGGGAGGTGTCGCCTGGCCGGTGGGTAGCCTGCCACCTGTACGATGGAGGTAGCGCCTAGATGGTCCCCCTGCTGGAGGCGCGCAACGTCACAAAGGCCTTCGGCGGCGGCCTGTTCAGCCGCCAGCGGACGGTCGCCCTGGACAATTTCTCGCTGTCCATCCGGGGAGAGCCTCCTTCCATCACCGCCATGGTGGGCGAGAGCGGCAGCGGCAAGACCACGCTGGCGCGCATCCTGCTGGGCCTGGTCTTCCCCACGCGCGGCGAGGTGCTCTACCGGGGCAAGGACCTGCGCGTGCTCTCGCGCCAGGAGTGGCGCCAGTTCCGCAAGGACGTGCAGAGCATTTTCCAGGACCCCTTCGAGGTGTACAATCCCTTCTACAAGGTCGACCACGCGTTCACGGCGCCTGTGGGCAAGTTCGGGCTGGCCGCATCCAGGGCCGAGGCCAGGCAACTGATAGAGGAAGCGCTGCGGGGCGTGGGCCTGCGGCCCGAGGAGACCCTGGGCCGCTACCCCCACGAGCTCAGCGGGGGACAGCGGCAGCGGGTGATGGTGGCCCGGGCGCTGCTGCTGCGGCCCAAGCTCATAGTGGCCGATGAACCCGTGTCCATGATTGACGCGTCGCTGCGCGCCACGGTGCTGGAGAGCCTGCGCAAGCTCAACCGCGATTTCGGCATATCGGTGCTGTACATCACCCACGACCTGACCACCGCCTACCAGATCAGCGAGAACATCATTGTGCTGTACCAGGGCTCGGTGGCAGAGGTGGGCGACGTGGGCCTGGTGGTGAAGGGCTCGCAGCACCCTTATACCCAGACACTCATCGAGTCCATCCCGCTGCCAGACCCGGAGCTGCGCTGGGCCATGCATACTGCCGGCAACGGGCCGTCCGGCGCCGACGTGGCCGGCCGGGGCTGCAAGTTCGCCGGCCGCTGCCCCTTCCGCATGCCCATGTGCCTGGAGCAGCCTCCGCCCCTGTACCAGACGGCGAACCGGCGGGCCGTGGCGTGCTACCTGTACCGCGACGCCCCTGTTTTGGTCGGCCAGGATATGGGCAGGGTGCTGGCCGCGAAGACGGAGGTCTGACGTGAGGCTTCAGGGCAAGGTTGCCATAGTGACCGGCGGCGCTTCGGGCATAGGCCGCGCCACGGCGCGCCGTTTCGCCAGCGAGGGCGCCGCTGTCTCCGTGGCGGATATCAACGACACCGGAGGCAAGCAGGTGGCGGAAACCATCGTGGCCGAGGGCGGGAAGGCCAGCTTCGTCCATGCCGACGTGACCAGGCAGGCGGACGCCAGCGCGCTGGTCCAGCAGACCTTGGCGCAGTTTGGCAGGCTGGACATTCTGGTGAACAATGCCGGTGGCGCTTCCGGCGACAGCCTGGAGGAGATAGACGAAGCCACCTGGGACTGGAACTTCGACCTGGTGCTGAAGAGCGTGTACTTCTGCTCCAGGGCCGCCATCCCCAGGCTGCTGGAGGGCCAGGGCGGCTGCATCGTCAACATCTCCTCGGTCAACGGGCTGACGGCCATTGGGCAGGACGCCTACAGCGCCGCCAAGGCCGCGGTCGTGTCGCTGACGCAGAACATCGCCGTCAGGTACGGCCCCAGGGGCCTGCGGGCCAACGTCATCTGCCCCGGCACCGTCCAGACCGAGGCCTGGCGCCGGACAGCGGAACGCAGCCCGGATGTCTTTCAGCGGGTGGCGCGGCTCTATCCCCTGCGCCGCGTGGGCCGTCCCGAGGACATCGCCAACGCGGCCCTGTTCCTGGCTTCAGACGAGGCGGCCTTCGTCAACGGCGCCGTGCTGGTGGTTGACGGTGGCCTGACCGCCGGCACCGACCTCTTCCGCAGGGTGGTATCGGGGGAGACAACGGTATAGCGTCGGCGGTGGAAGGCCCAGCGCGGCTGCCACCACGGAGCGCCGGCCTGGGCTGCACATTGGGCCATTCTGGTGCCGAAGGTCGGAGTCGAACCGACACGGGGCGCAAGCCCCAACGGTTTTTGAGACCGTCGCGTCTACCTTTCCGCCACTTCGGCATGGGTATTGAGGCACTGACAAGGGAAGGGCCAGCCCTGTCGGCAATATTTTAAGGCAGACGGGGCCAGGGATGAAGCCCTGGCCCCGTCTGCTGTTCCGGCTATCTACGGTGGCCCGTACCTCTGCGGTGCCGAGGCTACAGGGCTGCACTGGAGTACATGCTCAGCCCGCAGAGCATGGCGGGCGTCCTGGCCGGTAAGGCCAGCTACATCTCGACCTTCTTCTGGCCCGAGAGGTAGGCTTCCGGGTCCTTCTGGAAGGCGCGGTTGCAGCCGGGGGCGCAGAAGTAGTACTTCTGCCCCTTGTACTCATAGGTGCCACCCGAGGGCTTTTCCATGTCTACCTCCATATGGCAGACGGGGTCAATGGCCGTCGGGCCCTTCCTTCTGCCCAGTGGGATCCGCATGGGTTCCTCCTTCCGCTTCTTCGAAAAATGAGTCCGTGCATATAGAGCCGGAGCGGGCGTAACGCGCAGACATGAGCCCCAGCCTGCTGAAGGCCGGCCTTGCATTACTGGCCAGGTACATCATAGTGTTGCCGGGGGCAATGCCGAGTTCGGCGCCGGCCTGCATCGCATCCAGCTCGCAGCCAAGGTATACAAACTGCCAGCCTTCCTTCGTCTTCTCCTGCACCATCTGGACTATATCGGACTTCTTGTAATGGCGCGACGAGTTTTCCTCGCCGTCGGTCTGGATGATGACAAGCTTCGCCCCGTCTTCCTGCGACATGGCATCAATAACGCTGCCAATGGCATCGTACAGCGGAGTTGCCCCATCTGGCCTGTACTGCTCATGGGCAATGGGGCGCACCTGCCCAATTCCCCGGGCGTCAATAATCCTCTCCACGCCGATATTGCTGTTGAAGATGCTCAGGGAGAACCTGAAGTCCGCCGTTGCCGGGTCTGCTTTCAAGCCCTCGATATACTCGTTGATGGCATCAATGGTCGCCTGTTTGCGAGACATCATGGAGCCGGTCATATCGAGAATGAGGTGTGCATGTGTCGTCATCTGGCCTGTTACCTCCTGAAGCGGCTGCCACCATTAGATAAGGGGCTGTTTCCCCGTTTTTATATTCCGCGTCAGGCCCCAAAGTGCGACAGCGTCCTGCAGGTCACCTGAGCTTGAATTGCCTGAGCCTCAGCGAGTTGGTTACCACCGTGACCGAGCTCAGGGCCATGGCGGCGGCCGCCAGGATGGGGTTCAGGAAGCCTACCTCGCCAAAGACCGGCCTCAGGAAGTCGGGCATGCGCCCTCCGTGGAAGAAAGGATAGAGCACGCCGGCCGCCACTGGTATAAGCGCCACGTTGTAGGCGAAGGCCCAGAACAGGTTCTGCCGGATGGTGCGCATGGTTGCCCTGCTCAGGGCGATGGCCCTGGCCACGCCCCTCAGGTCCCCGCGCACCAGGACGATGTCCCCGGCCTCCATGGCGATGTCGGTGCCCGTGCCGATGGCGATGCCCACGTCGGCCTGGGCCAGCGCCGGCGCGTCGTTGATGCCGTCGCCCACCATGGCCACGACCTTCCCCTCCTGCTGGAGCGCGCGGACGCGCTCCACCTTCTCGGCGGGCAGCACCTCGGCTATGACGCGGTCTATGCCAGCTTCCCGGGCGATGGCCTCGGCGGTGCGGCGGTTGTCGCCCGTGAGCATGGCTACCTCGATGCCCTGCCTGCGCAGGGCGCTGACCGCATCCCTGGCTTCGGGCTTGAGGGTGTCTGCCACGGCGATCAGGCCGGCGGGCCTGCCGTTGATGGCTACATAGAGCGGTGTCTTGCCCTCCAGGGACAGCGCGGCGGCCCTGGCCTCCAGGCCATCCAGGGAGAGGCCCAGCCGCTGCATCAGTGCCAGGTTGCCCAGCAGGACGCCGGTGCCGTTGACCCGCGCCCGGACACCGTGCCCGGGGATGGCCTCGAACTCAGAGGCATCGTCCAGGGCCAGGCCCCTTTCCCTGGCGGCTGCCACCAGCGCCGCGCCCAGCGGGTGCTCTGAGCCTCGCTCGGCGGAGGCCGCCAGCCTGAGCAGCGCCTCCTGGCCCGTGCCGTCGGCCACGATGTCCGTCACGGTGGGCCTGCCCCTGGTCAGGGTGCCCGTCTTGTCCAGCACCACCACCTGGACCTTGTGGAGGCGCTCCAGGGCCTCGGCGCTCCTGATCAGGACGCCGGCCTCGGCGCCTTTGCCAGTGCCCACCATGATGGCCGTGGGCGTGGCCAGGCCCATGGCGCAGGGGCACGCGATGATCAGCACGGCCACGGCCACCATGATGGCCGTCACATAGGACGGCTCAGGCCCCAGGAAGAGCCAGATGACAAAGGCTGCTCCGGCCAGGGCGATGACCGCTGGCACAAAGTAGCTGGATATCAGGTCTGCCAGCCGCTGGATGGGCGCCTTCGAACCCTGGGCCTCCTCCACCAGCCGGACTATCTGGGCAAGCATGGTGTCCTGCCCGACCCGGGTGACCCGGAAGGTGAAGCTGCCAGTGGCGTTCATGGTCCCGGCGAACACGGCCTTTCCTGGCGACTTCTCCACCGGCACGCTCTCACCGGTCAGCATGGACTCGTCCACCGCCGAGGCGCCGGAAACTACCTCGCCGTCCATGGGCACCCGCTCGCCTGGCCTCACCAGCACCAGCTCGCCCACGGCCAGGGAGTCTATGGGAACGTCCTGCTCCTGGCCGTCGCGCACTACTCGCGCCGTCCTGGGCTGGAGGCCCATGAGCGCCTTGATGGCGCCCGAGGCCCGGCTCTTGGCCCTGGCCTCCAGGTAGCGCCCCAGCAGCACCAGGCCGATGATGGCCGTCGAGGTGTCAAAGTAGGTGCCACTGGCATGCTCGAAAAAGCTATGTGCGTGGAAGGCGTGCGCCCGCTCGAAGAAAGTCGAGTGGTAGAAAAGGGTGGCGGCCACGCTGTAGAGGTAGGCGGCGGAGGTGCCCACAGCGATAAGGGTGTTCATATTGCTGGTGCGGTGCCTCAGGGCGCTCCAGGCGCTGGTGTAGAACTGCCAGCCAGCCCAGGACTGCACCGGCGTCGCCAGCGCCATCAGGAGGAAGTTCTGCCAGTAGGGCGACCACGGCCACAGCCAGGGGACAAACATAAAGGCCATGATGACCGCGGCAACGGCCAGGCTGAAGGCTGCCTTCAGCTTCAGCCGCCGCAGTTCCCTGGGGCCGGTCCCGGCGCTGTCCTCTTCGCCAGCTACGCCCGTGACCGAGTACCCGGCGTCCTCGATGGCCCTGCGCAGGTCCGCGATGCTGCTGATGCCCGGCACGTATTTGACGGTGGCGCGCTCGGTGGCCAGGTTCACGTTGGCGGAGAGTACGCCAGTCACCCCCCGAAGGGCGCTCTCGATGTGGCCCACGCAGGCGGCGCACGTCATGCCGCCCACGTTCAGGGTTACCTGCTCCGTCTTCACGCCGTAGCCAGCGTCCTCCACGGCATGGATGAGGCCCTTGATATCGGCGTCAGGCCGCACCCTGACCGTCGCCTTTTCAGTGGCGAGGTTTACCGTGACATCGTCCACACCCGGCACTTCCTTGAGGGCGTGGCCCACGTGGGCAACGCAGGATGCGCAGGTCATGCCTGTCACGGGCAGCGTGACCAGCCCGCCTGGCCCCCTGTCGGTGCCAGTCCTCTGTGGGGTTTCCGTCGTCATACGTCCTACCTCTTGTCCGCTAGCGTGTAAAGTTCCAGGAGCTCGCCCAGCACCAGTTCTTCACGGCCCTCGCGGATGCCCTGGAGGACGCAGGAGTGCAGGTGCCCCTCCAGTAGCCTGGACTCCAGCTTCTGGATGGCCCGTCGGACCGCGAAGGTCTGCTTCAGTATATCCACGCAGTACTGGTCGGACTCGATCATGCGCCGGATGCCGGCCAGGTGTCCCTCGATGTAGCTCAGCCGCTTGAGGGCGTCCTGCTTGGCCTCGGGCAGTTGGGAATGCTCTACGTGTGTTGCCATCTCCCACCTCGGCTGCCTATCCATACCCCCTGGGTAGGGGTCTGGCCTGTATTGTAGCGCTGAGCTACCCTTTCGTCAAGCTATTGAGGCTGGTGCCCTGCGCTCTGTCGCGGGAGGGCCTCTGGTCTGGTAGGCTAGAGCATGGGGTGATGGAGGCCCATGTGCCCGTCGTCTGATAGAGACCTGGACCGGCTGCGGGAGGAGCACACGCCGGAGGCAGTGCGGGGCCGCCTGGAGGCGGGGCCGCGCTACTCCTACCTGCGCGACTTTGTGTACGGCGCCATAGACGGCACCGTGACGACCTTCGCCGTGGTGGCGGGCGTGCAGGGTGCGCAACTCGCACCAGCCATCGTCATCATCATGGGCGTGGCCAATATCGTGGGCGACGGCTTCAGCATGGCGGCCAGCAACTTCCTTGGCTCCCGCGCCGAGCTACAGGGCCGGGAGCGCACTCGCCGGCAAGAGGAGCTTCACGTCCAGCTCTTGCCCGAGGGCGAGCGGGAGGAGGTCCGTCAGATATTCGCCAGCAAGGGCTTTTCCGGGCCAGACCTGGAGCGGGTGGTAGAGGTGATAACCTCCAACGCGGGCCGGTGGGTGGACACCATGCTGCGGGAGGAGCATGGCCTTGCCGCGCGTGGCCCGTCGCCACTGCGGGCCGGTCTGGCGACCTTCGCCGCCTTCGTGCTGGCGGGCCTTTTGCCCCTGCTGGCCTACTTCTACAACGCCCTGTCCCCGGCGGACGTGGCGGACCCCTTCCTGTGGAGCGCCGTGGTGACCGGCGCCGGCTTCTTCGCCATCGGCGCCCTCAAGTCCAGGTTCGTAGGGCAGCGCTGGTACCTGTCGGGCCTGGAGACGCTGGCCGTGGGCGGCATTGTGGCCGGCCTGGCCTACCTGGTGGGCTGGGTGCTCAAGGGGCTGGCTGGGGCCGCATAAAGTGCCACATCAGGCCTGTCCCACCGGCGTGTTCCTCGAAGGCAACGTGGCGACGGCGTAGCCCAGCGTCGTCTTCTCGCCCTTGCTGTTCTCCAGCCACAGGTCGCACTCCACGAAGTTCTCGCCGTCCCTGTAGTACTTCTTCCTGACGATGCCCCTGGCGTGGATGGGGCTGCCGGGGATGTCCATGCCACGGTACTGGGCGCTGAGCTTCTTCAGTGTGCCCCACTCGCCGAGCCAGTCGGTCATAAGCTGGCCCATGAAGGCGCCCTTCAGCGCGCCGTGGACGATGACGTTGGGCAGGCCGTTGGCCCGGGCAAACTCCAGGTCGTAGTGGATCTGGTAGTAGTCCCCCGATGCGCCAGCGTACCTGACAAGCTGCTGGGTGGTGGGCGTTTTGACCAGTGTGGGCAGCTCCATGCCCTCTGTTACATCCTCGAAGTACACCTGCTTGCCCATGTGCTGCGACTCCGTCAGTAGGTACCCTCATAATAGCTGAAGGGAAGACTTCCTAGGACGGGGCCTGCTGCGTGGCCGTCGGCTGCCGGGTGGCGCTGCCAGGGGGCTGGTAGCTGATGCCCGTGCTGCGCTGTATGGCCACCAGCTTGCCGAACTGGTTCACGTACCGCGTCTCCCGGATGATGAACAGCATGTTCCCCAGGCGGCCCTTGCGCTCATACAAGTCCGATATGCAGGTGGTCACGGTAATCCTGTCGCCTGGACGCACAGGCTCGAAGTACTCCCACTCGCTGCCGCCGTCCAGGGCCGCCGGGTAGGGGCTTTTGACCTCGGCCCTGGGCCTGCCGGCCTTCATGGAGCGCAGGAAGGTGGGTGGAGCGATGAGGCCGCCGTAGCGCGTCTTGCGGGCTGCCTCCTCGTCGTGGAAGATAGGGTTCGTATCGCCGATGGCCTCGGCAAACTTGATGATGGCGCCCTTTTCGACTTCGTTCACATACGGCTCTGATTCCACGCCGATGGCGGCGCGCATCTCGGGGGTGATGACCGTTTCCTCAGCCATGCCGGTACTCCTGGGTGTGCTCAGGTGCGGCTACGGCGTCAGTGTACGGCTGGAGGTAGGGGGTGTCAAGAATCCCTGGCCGGGCCTGGAATACCCTGGTGGGAAAGGGTGCGCGGCCCAAGCGGGTGGATGCACTTTCAGGTGCCAGCGTCTGCCCCCTCTCCTTCGACAAGCTCAGGACGGGTCTGACTCTCCCCCAGAGGGGGGCGAGGACACTCCCTGCCCCCTGTGGGGGAAGGTCAGGAAGGGGGCAGGATACCCCGCCGAAATACAAAGGTCCATATCAGCCACGGCTGCCTGCTTAGAGCTTTTCCAGCTTGGCGAAGCTGTACAGCAGGCGCTTGATGCCGTGGTTCTCCTTGAAGGCCACGACCACCTCGAAGTCGCCGCCGGAGGGGGTGCAGCTCATGACTATGCCCTCGCCGAAGACAGGGTGGCGCACCTTGTCGCCGGCCGTGACCTCCAGCTTGACATCGGAGGGCTGCCGCCTGGGGGCGGGGGCGCTGGCATACCTGACCGGGCTGGGGGATGCCGGACGCTGGGCAGGGGCGGGCGCCTGCTGCCTCGCGCCCGGCCCACGCTCGGCCGAAGGCCTGGACCTGGCGTTGAGGGCGTCGGGCGAGGTGATAAGCTCCAGGGGTATGTCGGCCAGGAACCGCGATGGCTCGCACGGCTCGGAGCCGCCCCGGAAGCCACGGCGGAAAGCCCGGACCAGGTACAGCCGCTCCCTTGCCCGCGTCACGCCCACGTAGCAGAGGCGTCGCTCCTCCTCCACACCCCCAGAGTCCTCCATGGAGCGTATGTGGGGCAGCAGGCCCTCCTCCATGCCCACGATGAAGACCACCGGGAATTCCAGGCCCTTGGCCTGGTGCAGGGTGATCAGGGTAAGGGCGTCCACCTTCTGCTCGTAGCTGTCCACGTCGCTGACCAGGCTCACGCTCTCCAGGAAGGCCGCCAGTCCCGCCCGGGCGCCCAGGCTGACGTAGTCCCGCGCGGCGCTGCGGAACTCCAGGATGTTGTCCCAGCGCTCTTCGCCCTGCTCCATCTCCTCAAGGACGTGGCGCTTGTAGCCCGTCCGCTCGGCCACCGAGTCAATAAGCTCCAGCAGGTCCACGCTCTGGCTTTCTTCCGTAAGCCCCTTGATGAGGTTGTGGAAGTGGACCAGCGCCTGGGTGGCCCGAGGCGCCAGCGCCCCGGCCTGCTGCCGGCCATCGGCCTTGCCCTGGGCCAGGGCCTCAATGGCGGCGTACATGGACATGCCTGATGACCTGGCCATGCGGGTAAGCTCGTCCAGGGTGCGCTGGCCTATGCCCCTGGGCGGTATATTGATGACGCGGCTGAGGCTGACGTCGTCGTGGGGGTTGGATACCAGCCGCAGGTAGGCGACCAGGTCCTTAACCTCCTGGCGCTGGTAGAACTTGATGCCGCCAACGACCTGGTAGGCAACGCCGTAGCGCAGGCACGCCTCCTCCAGCGCCCGGGACTGGGCGTTGACGCGGTACATCACCGCGATGTCGCCCAGGGCATAGCCCTCGTTGCGCACCAGCCGCAGCACCTCCTTGACCACGAACTGGGCCTCTTCCTCCTCGTTGTAGCCCTCGGCGACGACGATGGGCACGCCCTGGCCGTTCTCCGTCCACAGACGTTTCTCCACCCGCTGCCGGTTGGGCGCGATAAGGTCCTGCGCGGCGGCCAGGATGGTCCTGGTGGAGCGGTAGTTCTGGTCCAGGGTAATGACCCTGGCATCGGGGTAGTCGCCCTGAAAGCTCAGGATATTCCTGATGTCCGCGTGGCGCCAGGAGTAGATGGACTGGTCAGGGTCTCCCACGACGCACAGGTTGCGGTACTTCTGGGCCAACTGCCGGGCGATGGCGTACTGGGCGACGTTGGTATCCTGGAACTCGTCGATCATGAAGTGGACGTAGCGTTCCTGGTACTTGCTGGCCACCTCCGGGAAGCCCTCGAAGAGCAGGTAGGTCTTGAGCAGCAGGTCGTCGAAGTCCACCGCCGACGCCTGGGCCAGGAGGTGGTCATACTGCTGGTATACCCGGTAAACGATCTCGTCGAAGTAGTTCTCGCGCTTCAGTCCCAGGCCCTCGACTGTCAAAAGCTGGCTCTTGGCGCCCGAGATGGCCGACTGAATGGCCCTGGGGGCGAAGCGCTTGGGGTCAACGTTCACATCGCTCATGGCGCGCTTGAGCAGCGCTATCTGGTCGGAGTCGTCGTAGATGGCAAAGTCGGGGCCGAGGCCGAGGCGCTGCCCGTCGCGGCGCAGCACCATGGCGCAGAAGGCATGGAATGTGCCGGCGGTGATGTGTTCGGCCGCCGGGCCCAGCAGGTGGGCCAGGCGCTGGCGCATCTCGCGGGCCGCCTTGTTGGTGAAGGTCACGGCGGCGATGCGCTGGGGCGCTACTCCGCAGACACGCACCAGGTAGGCTGCCCTGTGGGTGATGACCCGCGTCTTGCCGCTGCCAGGGCCGGCGATGATGAGCAGAGGCCCCTCTACCGTCTCCACGGCCTCTCTCTGTCTGGGATTAAGCCCTTCGACTATGTTGCTGGTCATGCGTTGCCCCTGGGGCAATTATAAACGGTGGGCAAGCCGGGCAGGAAGCTATGGAATGGGCAGTGTGGCCTGGTCTTCAGGTCACGAACAGAGGGCTGGCGCGGGTTATGACCCTGGTCTCCCTGGCGACGGCGGCACGCAGGAACTTGGGCAGGGAGAACATCCCCCTGTGGGCCAGGCCGTCGTAGAAGCGCAGCTCAGCGGCCACGCGCTGGGCGATGCGCTTGTCAACCTCTTCGGGTGAGAGCGCCGCCGGGTCAGGGCCAAGGGAGCCTATGACGAAGCCCCAGGTGGAGCCAAAAGACGGCACGAAGGCTTCGCACAGGGCTACTTTGGGGAACACGGTGCCCATGGTCCTGGCCACCGCCGAGAAGCACTGCTCGTAAAAGGGCGCGCCTGTCGGCCCAGACTGGGCGACCAGCAGGCCCTGGGGACTCAAGCGGTCGCGGGCCAGGGCGTAGAACTCCTGGGTGAACAGCAGATAGGCAGGGCCTTGCTCCAGCGGGTCTGGCACGTCTATGACTATGGCGTCGAACCTGTCTGAGGTATCCTCCAGGAACTTGAGGGCGTCGGCGAAGTGCAGCTCCAGGCGCGGGTCGTCGAAGGCGCCCCGGTGGTGTGCGGGCAGGAAACGGCGGCACAGTTCCACCACCTCGCGGTCAATGTCCACCATGACGGCCCTCTCCACCGACTTGTGGGCCAGCACCTCGCGGATGGTGGCGCCTTCGCCGCCGCCGGCCACAAAGACCGTGCGGGGCCAGGGATGGGCAATCAGGACCGGGTGGACCAGCGCCTCGTGGTATATGAACTCGTCCGCCTCGGTGGACTGGGTCTTGTGGTCCAGCACCAGCGTCCTGCCGAAGCAGGCTGTCTCCTGCACCACTACATCCTGGTACCTGGTCTTGCCGGCGAAGAGGACCTCTTTGACCCGCTCGCCCTGCACCAGGTCAGGTGTGATGGTCTCGTAGTGCCATATGCCGTCAAGGGAGGTCATGGCAAGCCTCGCTCCTAGACAGCCGAGCGGGTCAGCTCGGGCAAAACCCCACGCATCACTTCGGTGATGGCGGGTTCCCTGCACTGTAGCCTGTCTATAATCATGTCCGCGGCCTTCCTGGGCCGGAAGTTCTCGCCACAGGTGAAAATGTCCACGGCGGCGTAGCTGTACTCCGGCCAGGTGTGGATGCACAGGTGCGACTCGGCAATGGCGACTATGCCGGTCACCCCGATGGGGTGGAACTTGTAGAACGACTCGCCGATGATGGTGGCGCCAGCCTCGGAGGCCGCGCCCAGCATCGCCTGCTTGATGTAGTTGAGGTTGTCCAGGAGCTCGGGATTACACTCCTTCAATTCCAGGATCAGGTGTGTACCTAGTGCATTCAATCACCTACCCTCCTGCTGTGCCAGTTTCTGGCTACTTTGCGCCTGCGGACGGCCTCAAGGCGGTCTTTCCCCACGGCAAGCGATGGGGCTGGAACGGGACCGCCGGACATGACGGTCCGGCGCTTTGGTCAAGATTTCGACAAACAGTTATTATACAGTATATTGTGACGGAGTACCAACTTTTCCCTTGCGGGCCTGTAGGCCGCCGAAGCCTTGTGGACAGGTCACATGAAGGCCGCTCGCGCCTGGAACGGCCCACACGATGGCTACCGCTCAGGTGTTGCCCGGGGGTTGGGCCAGGGCGCTGGAGGAGGCAGTCTGCGAGATGGCATGGCGCAAGGGGCGGAAGCTATGGCGCTGTCAGCGTCAGCCGAGGCTGGCCAGGAGCTGGCCCAGGTCCAAGTGCTGCTCCAGCAGTTCAGAGAACCGCTTGAGCTTGTCCGGGTGGTCGAAGCGTGTCCTGTCCAGCAGCGTCTCCACTGCGGACATGGTGGCCTGAGTGTCGCTGTCCACCACTACCAGCGGGACCTCGGCCTGCTCGGCCTCGTACCTGATGTACTCCACTGGCTCGACGCCCCTGGTAAGCACCATGCAGGCTGTGGAAGTCGCCAGGGCGCCCATCTGGATGTCTGGCCGGTCGCCCCGCACGATGACAGCCTTGTTTTCCCGCAGCCCGAAGAAAAGCTCGGTGTTGTCCAGGCTGTTCACCCCGACCATCAGGTATTCCACCAGCCTGTCGGGGCTGTCCTGGCACACGATGAACCTGCCCCCCAGGTGCTCAGCAAGCTGGCGCACGCTTACAGCCACGAGCCGCCGGTCTTCCGGTATGAGGCCCAGGCAGCGGATGCCCGCCGCCTGGAGTGCCGGGAGCAGCCTGGCCCTGGCCGCGGTGCCCTGGTAGCGCGTCAGGCAGTTAATGACCACTCCCACCAGCCGGTCGCCGAAGGTCGAGAGCCGCGCGCCCAGGCGGGACACGTCCAGGTCTGGCTGGTAGCGGGCAACTGCCAGCACCCGGGCCTCCAGGGCGCCGGCCAGCCGGCTGGACTCCTCGGGTGAAAGGGCCGAAGAGCCCTCTACCAGCACCGAATCCTTACCCTTGGCTGTCTTCTTCAGGGCTCCCGTGACGCGCTTGAGGAGGTCTGGCGACAGGCTGGCGCCGCTGGAGGCGAAGGGCCAGTCCTGGCCGGGCTGGCCCAGGAGGGCCTGGTAAATGGCGGCGTCCGGGTCGGCGCCGTCGCCCGCGCCAGCGATGGGCTTGAAGACGGCTACCTTCTTGCCCTGCCTGGCCAGTCTGTGGGCCAGCGTGACGCACAGCGCGGTCTTGCCCGCCCCTGGCTGGTCAGAGGCGACGTACAGGACGGTCATTCAGGCTCCTCCCCAGTGGCTGCGTGTGTGGCAACTGATTATAGCAAATGCGGCTGCCAGCGTGGAGCTTCACGAGTCCTTCCTGAACTTGAGGGCGCTGATCCTCTTCCCCACACACTTGCCCTGCTCCAGGCCGTTCTCAATGGCGGAGCGATAGTGGACGCCGCCGTAGAGCCTGGACATGGCTGCCTCCTGGGCGGCCTCGAAGAAGGAACTGTAGGCCCGTGGAGCGAAGCCTCGGTTGTCGTGGGTATGGTCCACGAAGGCCACGTCGCCGAACATGTCGGTGAGCACCTGGGCCGCCGCGGCCGACTGCGCCGAGTGGCCGGAAGTGTACTCGGGGAAGGGTGGGGTCTCCACCGGGTCGGTGACGCGCGGCCTGTTCCAGTTGGGGTCAATGACCTTCTGGATATAGGTGATGGGCCGCAGCAGGTTGTACTGGAACTTGGTGTACCAGCAGGCCACAAAGGCATCGGACACGGCCATGCCCACTTTGGCATAGGCCTCCGCCGCCACGGCCAGCGAATAGTCCCTGTCCCTGATTACCTGAGTCAGAATGGATACGGAGTGGCCGGGGGGAGTAGCTGTCCTGACCGGGTCGTCGGCCCAGTACAGCGCAATGGCCCGCTGCTCAGGTGTCAGGTTGCGGACGGTATCGTACACCTCCCTGGCCTCGTTATAGAATGGGGAGTCTGGCTCCTCCGAGTAGGCCGGCGGAGGGCCGGGGTCGCACTCCTGGCCGGTCGGCAGGACGAAGGGGCGGTTGTAGCCCCAGAAGGGTTGCAGCGCCGGCAGGGGAGGACGCTGCAGGCCCTGGGAAAACAGGCGCGGCGTCGGCTCCCATAGCCCCGGCCCGGAAGGGGGCGTATACTCGTCCGGGAAGTTGCGAAGCTCCGCCTCGAAGCCTCCATCGCCCAGCGACCAGATGTAGATGGCATCGGCCACCACGCGGCCCTGCGTCACCGAGCGAGTAAAGACCTCAGCGTCCAGGTCGTCCTGGAACTCGCGGGCGAAGCGGGCCTCCAGCTCGTCAATGGCTACTTTGTGGCCGTGGGAGGCGTTGGGGAACAGGCGGCGCGTGATGACGGCCAGGGCGCTGTTGGCGACCGTGGGCCAGTGGTACTCCTCGTTGGCGGCCGGCTGGGGCAGGGACTGAAGCTCGTTGAGCTGTCCGGCCAGCGACTGGTAGCCCGGCATGCCGGGGACCACGGCCTCGTACAGCGTGACGCCGGCATACCCGAAGACACGCGCCGCCACCGGAGGGCTGAAGCCGGGTGTGTCGCGGACCAGCCGCATGTACAGGTCAAACCACTCCGTGGGCACGTCGGCGTCGTACTTGTCCGCCGTGGGCGCGCTTCCGCCGCAGGCCGCCATTACGGCAAGGGCCAGCGCCAGCGCGACGGCCAGGGACAGGCTTCTCAAGACTTTCACGGAGACCGTCCTTCACTCATGCTCTCTGGCATTCACCGGCTATTCATACAATTATAAATGCTACGGCAGTCCCGGTGTATCTGGCCACTATTCAGGGAGGCGAGACTTTCAGGGGCGGTCACGCATGCCTGCTCCTGCTATACTTGTATGGGACCAGGACAAGCCATGACACATGCTTCGGGAGCTTTCCACAGGGCACACAGGCCGGACTGGTGGGCGCTGGCAGCCGCGCTGGCGGCCATACTGGCGCTGGTGGTGGCCTGCACGCCTGCTGAGGACGTACCGCCACTGGAGCGGCGTGTCCAGGCCCTCAGCAAGACCATCATGTGTCCGGTCTGCCCCGGCGAGTCCATTGACCAGTCGCAGAACGAGCTTGCTGTCCAGATGCGTAACATAGTCATGGAGAAGGTGCAGCAGGGCTGGACTGACCAGCAGATAAGGGCCTTTTTTGTGGAGCGGTACGGCCCATCGGTGCTGCTGGAGCCGCCTCGCCAGGGCTTCAACCTCATGGCCTGGGTCGTGCCGCCCGTGGCCGTGGCTGGCGCCGTGGTAGCCCTGTTCTTTGTGCTCCGTATGATGCGCCGGCCGCCCTCCAGCCAGGCCGAGGACCTCTCAGAAGTGGCCCAGCTCTCCGATGACGAGCGCAGCCGCTACTTCCGGGCCATCGAGGCCGCCGTCGAGTCTAGTCGTGACGGCGGTGGGAAAGGGGAGCGCTGATGGCCGAAATCGGCAGCGTATCGCTGGTCATAGCCCTGGTGGTGGTCGCCTACGCGGCCATAGGTTCCCTGGTGGGGGCCTGGCAGCGAGTCCCGGAGCTTGTCGCCAGTGCCCGCTATGGCCTGCTCACGGTGCCACTGCTGCTCCTGGTCTCCGCCCTGGCACTGGTGTACTCCTTCGTGGCACACGACTTTTCCGTCCGGTACGTGGCGGAGCACAGCAACCTGGCCATGCCCTCGGTGTACACCTGGGTGGCATTCTACGCGGGAAATGAAGGCTCGCTGCTCTACCTGGCCCTGGCCTTCTCCGCGCTGACGGTGCTGGCGGTGCTGAGCATCCGCAAGAGGCTGCCGTACACCGCGCCCTATGCCACGGGTGTCATGGCCCTGGTGCTGGCCTTCTTCTTGGCCGTCATCGTGTTCCTGGCCAACCCGCTGGCCCGGCTGCCCGTGGCGCTGCCCGACGGGCAGGGCATCAACCCGCTGCTGGTCCACTTTGGAATGTTCATACATCCGCCGGCGCAGATGCTGGGGCTGGTGTCGGTGGCCATTCCCTTCAGCATAGCCATGGGCGCGCTGCTGGCCCGGCGCGGAGGCCGCGATGAGTGGGTGGACCTGGGCCGGACGTGGGGCCTGGTGTCCTGGCTCGTTCTCACGCTGGGCCTCATGCTGGGAAGCTGGTGGGCCTACACCATTCTGGGCTGGGGCGGCTACTGGGCTTGGGACCCGGTGGAGAACTCAGCGCTGATGCCCTGGCTTGCCATGACGGCTTTTGTCCACTCCATCATGGTGCAGCGGCGACGGGGCATGTTCCGTATGTGGAACATGGTCCTCATCATCGTAGCCTTCACCCTGGCCGAGCTGGGCATGTTCATCAACCGAGGTGGGCCGGTGCCCTCGGTCCACTCCTTTGCCCAGTCCACCATGGGCTGGCTGTTCCTCTTCTTCATGGGCTTCACCCTTATTGGCTCCCTGGCCGTGTTCCTGTGGCGCATGGACACCCTCAAGAGTCGCGAGGGCCTGGACTCCATGCTGTCCAGGGAGAGTGCCTTCCTGGCCCAGAACGTACTGTTCCTGGCTGTGGCCTTTGTCACCCTCTGGGGGACGGTCTATCCCGTGTTCTCCGAGGCCGCCCAGGACGTGACTGTGACCGTGGGGCAGCCCTTCTTCAACCGGGTCAACGGGCCGCTGCTGCTGGCGCTGGTGTTCCTCATGGGCGTGGGGCCGCTGCTGCCCTGGCGGCGGGCTTCGGCCAGCAACGTGCTGCGAATACTCAGGTACCCGCTGCTGGCCGCGGCCGCCGTGGCGGTAGTGCTGGCGGCGGCCGGCATACGTCAGCCGGCGGCGGTGCTGGGCTTCGCGGTCTGCGCCCTGGTAGCCACGGCAGTTGTCCACGAGTGGCTGCGCGGGACGCGCTCGCGCCACCGCAAGGGCGAAAGCTATCCGGTGGCCTTCGCGCGGCTGGTGGCGGGCAACCGGCCACGCTATGGCGGCTACATGGTGCATCTGGCCATCGTCCTGCTGAGCGTGGGTGCCATCGCGTCCTCCTTCTACAGCGTGCAGCGGGACTTCGTCATGCGCCCCGGCGACACGGCATCCCTGGGAGAGTACACCTTCCAGTACGTGGACGTGGAGGAATCCCAGTACTCCGACCGGCAGGAATCCGTGGCGCTGTTCGATGTCTATGCCGGCGACTCCCATGTCGGCATTATGCGGCCCTTCAGGGCCTTCTACCCTGACTTCAGGATCGCTGCCACGCGCGGGGCCATCCGCAGCACGCCCATGGAGGACTTCTACATTGTCCCTTCCGAGTTCAACGAGGACGGCCGGGCGGTCTTCCGCGTGCTCATCAACCCGCTGGTATGGTGGATGTGGGCCTCCGGCCCGCTGCTGGTGCTGGGCACGCTCATTGCCCTGTGGCCACAGCGCCAGCCTGCGCCTGCGACGGCCAGGCTACCTGCCGGCGCGCGGACTGCCAGGGCATGAGAGGTCGTCCGTGCCAGTGCTGACTGCTGCGAGTGAGCCATGCTGATACTCTTTGCCGTCCTGCTTGCCCTGGTGCCCGCCGTGGCGATCCTCTACCCTTTCCTGCGACGCTCCGGGGCAGTTGACCTACTTGAAGATGAAAGCTCGCCCCAGGCCGAGTTGGCCCGCCGGTGGGAAGCGGCCATCGCCGGCCTGAGGAGTGCGGAGTTGGAGCACGCCATCGGCAACCTGTCCGCGGAGGACTACCGCTGGCTGAGGGAGCAGTACATGAACGAGGCGGCGGTGGTCATGAAGGCCATGGAGCTGGAGGAGGAGCAGGAGAGAGAGTTGCTGGCCAGCATCCAGCGAGAGGTCCAGCAGGTGCGGCTGCGCGCCCTAGGGGAACAGGCGCAGCCAGCGGGGGAGGCTGCAGGTGAGTAGGGCAGGCCTGGGCCTGGCGCTGCTTCTGGTGGCGCTGCTGTGGACATGGCACCTGCCGGGGCAGGACGCCCAGGCCCAGGAGCAGCCTCGCAGCGTGGAGGGCCAGGTGTCCAACGGCACGTCCGGAGGCGCCGCCGTCTCAGGGCTGAAGGTGGTCTTCCACCAGGAAGGCGAGGGCTTCCACCAGGACCTGGAGACGACCACTGACGCCCAGGGGCGCTTCCGCTTCGATGGCGTCCAGTACAGACAAGACCTGTTCTACGGCGTCTCCGTGAGCTATCAAGGTGCCCTCTACGGCCAGGACCTGGACCTGTCGGCGGGTGCGCCCTCACCGGTGTCGCTTACCGTGTACGAGGCGACGGACAGCGACGAAGTGATTTCGGTGGCGTCGCTGTCGCTGCTGCTGGCCGACGTGGACAGGGTCTCGCAGCGTGTCTGGGCGCTGGAGATAGCCAGGATAGTCAACAGTTCCGACCGCACCTACGTGCCCGGGCCGGAGCCGATGAAGCTGCTGAGGTTCGGCCTGCCCGCCGGAGCCGCCAGTCTTCAGGTGGACACTGGCCTGCCTGGTGCTGAGGTCATGCAGGTGGACAGGGGCTTCGCCCTCATTGCCAGCGTGCCACCCGGCGAGCACGAGGTCATGTACGGCTACACCTTCCCCTACTCCGGCAGCGAAATGTCCATCACCAGGTCGCTGCTCTATGGCGCTGACTACTTCCGGGCGCTGGCCCCGCAGGAGTCCATGGGCCTCGCCAGCATGCAGGCGCAGAAGCAGGAAGTGGTGGACATCGGCGGTCGCACGTACCGTGTCATCGAGGCCTCGGGCCTGCCGCGAGACTTCAGGCTCACCCTGGACCTGTCGGGCCTGCCCAGGGCGACCTTCACAGACAGGCTGCGCCGCCAGTTCAATCAGCTAAAAGGCATGCCCTACGAGTACGCGGCGCCCGCCGCGCTGGGACTCGTGGCGGCAGGCGCGATAGGCTTCGCCCTCTGGCGCCGCGCCGCCGAGCGGCGAAGGGCCATCCTGGCCGCCGACGCGTCCCAAGCCCCGGACGACGAGCGCCAGGTCATCCTGCGAATGCTGCAAGACCTGGACAGGAGCTTCGAGGCCGGCATGGTCTCTGAGAGGGAGTACTACCAGAAGCGGGCGCTGCTGAGGGCGCAACTGGCGGGCCGTTCCCCTGGCGGCTGACCTCACCCCGGTATTCAAAGACTGTCCGCTTTTGGACTCACAAAAAGGGAAGGGGCTATGGTTTCGCCCCTGTAGGCTGACCGGGGTATGAAATCCAGGGCCGGACGCTGGCCTTACCACCGGCGCGGCGCCAATGGGCATCACGCCCTCTGGTAAGGGGTGAAATATACCTTCGGACATACCCGCTCAGGCAAATACATACCCCTGTGAGCCGGTGAGAGAGGGTACTCACCTTTTTGCGAGATTGCTATAACATCTATGGCGAAAACCAACAGGAGGTCAGACTCTTGAAGATCACCCAGGTCAAGGCGACTGCGCTGAAGACTCGCTCGGTCTTTGTCCAGGTCTCCACCGACGAGGGCATTGAAGGTATTGGTGAGTGCAGCCCCATGAACATCGAGGTGCTGGCCCACTTCGTCAACAAGGCCCTGGCCCCGTTGCTGGTGGGCCAGGACCCGCTGGAGATAGACAAGCTGTGGAGCAGGATGATGTTCAGCACCTACAAGTTGGGGCCGCACGGCGCCCAGCCCGAGGCCATCGCCGGCGTGGACATCGCCCTGTGGGACATACTGGGCAAGGCGACGAGGCAGCCCGTGTGCACCCTCCTGGGCGGCTGCTATCGCCAGAAGAGCCTGATGTATGCCTCCATCGGCGGCGGCGCGGCCATGAAGCCGGACGACATGGTCCGCCGGGTGGAGGACGCACTGAAGAAGGGCTTCAAGGCCGTCAAGATACGCATGGACTGGGGCCCGCACCGCCGCGACGCGGACCCGGCCAAGGACTACGCCATGTTCAGGGCCGTCCGCAAGCTGGTGGGCGACGACTTCCCCCTGAGCTTCGATGCCAACAACGGCTACTCGGCGCCTGTGGCCATCTCCCAGGGCAGGCGCTTCGAGGAGCTAGGCATATTCCACTACGAGGAGCCGGTGGCCCAGTACGACTACGCCGGCATCAACCAGGTGGCCCAGGCCCTGGACGTGCCCGTCTCGGCCGGCGAGCACGAGTACACCCGCTGGCAGTTCCGCGACCTCATCACCCAGGCCAACCCGGACATCCTCCAGCCCGACGTGGTCAAGTGTGGCGGCATCAGCGAGATGAAGAAGATCGCCGTGCTGGCCGACACCTACAACAAGCACTTCGTGCCGCACCAGACCCAGCCGACTATCGGCACGCTGGCCAGCCTGCACGTATGCAGCACCCTGGAGACCTGCACCCGGCCCCACGAGTACACCGGCCAGCGGCCAGAGTTGGACGCCCTCTTCAAGGAGCCGCTGGAGTTCAGGGACGGCTACATCACCATACCTCACAAACCCGGCCTCGGCCTGGAAATCATTCCATCCAGGCTCCAGGAGCTGGCGCTCTAGCCTGGCATAGCGGCAGAACGCCCCTGGCCGCTACAGTGCCGGTCGTCGTTGATTCGGCCTGATGGGTTCCCAGCACGGTGCTGGAGGGAGTATCCTATTGCCAGGTAATACTCTCACAGAAGGGGACTGGCTATGGAAAGGCCCACTCTGCTGGACATCTACAAGGCCAGGCGGCGCATTGCGCCCTACGTGGTGCGCACGCCGCTGCACCACTACCTGGGGCTGGACAGGCTGCTGGGCGCGGAGGTGTACGTCAAGCACGAGAACCATCAGCGGCTGGGGGCCTTCAAGGTGCGCGGCGGCGTGAACCTGGTGTCCCAGCTTACGGAGGACGAGAAGCGCCGGGGCGTCATCACCGCCTCCACGGGCAACCATGGCCAGTCCATCGCCTTCGCGGCCAGCACCTTCGGGGTCAGGGCCATCGTCGCCGTGCCCGAGGGGGCCAACGCCGACAAGGTCGAGTCCATGCGCAACCTGGGCGCCAGCGTGCTGTTCCACGGCAAGAACTTCGACGAGGCGCGGGAGCACGCCGAGCGGCTGGCCCGGGAGGAAGGCTACCGCTACATCCACGCCGTCAACGAGCCGATGCTCATCGCCGGCGTCGGCACCTACGCCCTGGAGATTATCGAGGACCTGCCCGATGTGGACGTAATCATCGTGCCGGTGGGAGGCGGCAGCGGGGCCTGCGGCTGCTGCATCGTCGCCAGGGGCGTCAACCCGCGCATCCAGGTCATCGGCGTGCAGGCGGCCATGGCCCCGGCGGCCTACCTGTCCTGGAAGGAGCGCCGGCTGGTGAAGTCCACCATGCAGACCGCCGCCGAGGGCCTTGCCACCACGGTTGGCTTTGAGCTTACCCAGGGCATCCTCTGGGACCTGCTGGACGATTTCATCCTGGTCAGCGAGGAGGAGATGGAGCAGGCCATAGTGCTGCACCTGGAGAAGACCCACAACCTGGTGGAGTACGCCGGCGCCGCCTCGCTGGCCGCGGCCCTGAAGCTCAAGGACAGGCTCCAGGGCAAGAAGGTCGTGCTGGTGGCCAGCGGGGGGAATATCATGCTGGCGCAGCTCAGGAAAGTGCTGGACAGTAAGGAGGCGCACCATGCCTGACACCCGCACCGAGTACATCGCATACGGGGACGGCTTCCTGCCAGTGCAGGTGCCGGAGCGCACGCGCACCATCACGGCCAGGCGCCCGCTGCCCGGCGTGCCGGACATCCAGCAGGCGGTGAGAGAGGCCATCAACAACCCCATCGCCCATGAGCCGCTGCACAGGCTGGTCGGCCCGAAGGCAAAAGTCACCATCGCCTTCGACGACGCCTCGGGCGCCTACTTCCAGACGCAGCGCACCGACTTCCGGCAGGTCGCCATAGAGATTATCGTGGAGGAGCTACGGAAGGCGGGCGTCGAGCTGCGGGACATCACGCTGCTGTGCTCTCAGGGCCTGCACCGCAAGCTGAGCCGCACCGAGATGGAGACGTTCCTGGGCCGAAGGCTGGTGCTCCAGTTCGGCTACAACAACCTCTTCTGCCACGATGCCGAGGACCCGGCGCAGCTTGTCCATCTGGGCTATACCCAGCGCGGCTTCGACGTGGAGGTCAACCGGCTCATCCTGGACTCGGACCAGTTCATTTACCTGAACGCCATGTGGGCGCCCTTCAACGGCGGCTGGAAGTCCACAGCCGTCGGGCTGGGCACCTTCCGGGCCATCCGACACCACCACCGGCCCTGGCCCATCGCCAGCGGCCAGTCGGTGGACGACCCCAAGAACTCGTCCTTCAAGAAGCTGGTGTGGGAGCAGGGCGCCGTCATACAGAAGGCACTGGAGGAGCGCGGCCGGCGCATATTCACCATCGAGACGGTGTACAATAACGCCGAGCCCAAGAAGGACCTCATCGCTATCCACGCCGGCCATCCCACCGAGGTACATCCCCACACCCTCAGGGCTATCGAGGAGCAGCTTGTGGTGGACGTGAAGGGCCAGTCGGACATCCTCATCGCCGGCGTGTACAACAACTCGGAGTGCTACTCCAAGTTCTCGGTCATAAACCCGCTGCTGGTGGTGAACCAGGCCATGGCCAACACCATCATGCAGTTCCAGGGCATGCCCCTTGTCCGGGAGGGCGGCATCGCCATCATCGCCCACCCGCTGACGGCCCAGTTCGACCGGCGCCGCTTTGGGCCGTACATCGAGTTCTACGAGAAGCTGCTGCCCCAGGCCACGGACCCCTACTGGCTGTGGGAAAACCACGTGGAAGAGTTCGCCCACCGGCCGGAGTTCATCTATGGCTACCGCTACGGCCACGCCTATCATGGCGCGCACCCGTTCTTCATGTGGAACAGCACCGGCATCCCCAGGCGGTACCTGAGCAGGACCTTCTTCGCGGGAGTGAAGGACGTGGACGTGGCCCGGAGGCTGGGCTTCGAGGCCTTCGCCACCGTGGAGGAGGCCATCCAGGCCGCCGAGGCCGAGCTAGGCAGGACGGCCAGCATCACGCTGCTCCAGCGGCCGCCCCATCTCATTCCCAGGGTGTCGCCGGAGCAGGCGTCCTAGTGGCCTTCTGACTCCAGGGCCTCTATCTCCTTCTCCACTTCGCCCAGCCTGGCGAACTCCTGCCTGATGAGATGGAAGCAGCGCTGAAGGTAGAGGTCGGCAAGCCTGGCGCTGCGGCTGTCCCTGGCCTTCACGGCCTGCACCAGCCGGGGGATCTCGTGCCCTTCAGGAAAGTGCCTGGCCAGGGACAGGATGTCCTCCTCGGCTTCGCGGGCCAGGCCGGACTCACCGCCTTCCACGGCGAAGCGCAGCCTGCCCACCAGCTTGGTGAGCTCCGCCAGCTTGTCCGAGTCGCTCATCAAGCTGTACAGCACCTCGTTGACCCCAACGCCAGAGGTCTCCTCGCCCTCGGCGGGCGCTGGCGCGGCCTGGGCCGAGGCGTGCTCAGCGTACCAGTCGGCGTAGCGCTGCACCACCTCGGTGATGGCCATCATGGCCGAGGGGACGTCGCCGGGGTTTAGCTGGCCTGCGAAGACGACGTCGTCATCGCGCAGTTCGGCAAGCTGGAGGAGCCTTTCGTAGCTCTCCAGCTTCTCCGGCGCTGGGGGAAAGGCGAAGGCGGAAAGGTCCTTGGGGCTGAGGCCCGCCATCTGGTTCATCAGGAACGGCGGCACGTACTTGGCCACGTCAACAGATATGGGCAGTATGACCAGGTAGGTCGCCCAAACTTCCTGGGGCGCTGAAGAGTCCCTGAAGTAGAGCAGGGCGTGGCCCTTGGGCTGGGCCCTGTTGCCGCGGTCGAAGACTATGTCCATCGGGTGCTCCGTTTCCCATTCTCTATCATTATAAGTCACTGACCGCCGTCATGCCGCTGAAAGCCGGGCCTCCTTTGCTGCTATAATCTTCGGGGGCATTAACGCACTGAAAGACGGAAACGAGGCACATGCTGGTAATCAGGCCAGAGGCCTACAGCCTCCTCATTCGGCCCCTGCTGTTCAGCCTGCCGCCCGAGCGCGCCCAGAAGCTGGCCGACCTGGCGCTGAAGCAGCGTCCCGTCTGGCGCGCCCTGTCGCCGCTATTCCAGGTGCGGGACGCCCGGCTTGAGGTGGAGCTGTGTGGCATCCGGCTCAAGTCGCCGGTGGGCCTGGCCGCAGGCTACGACAAGGACTGCGAGCTGCTGCCTTCTCTGGCGCGCCTGGGCTTTGGCTACCTGGTGGGTGGCACGGTGGTGGAGTCGCCGCGCCCGGGCAATCCCAGGCCGCGCGTGCTGCGGTACACCAGGGAGCAGTCACTTATCAACGCGCTGGGCTTTCCCAGCCGGGGCCTGGAGTCCGCCGCCAGGCGGCTGGAGCGAGCGCGCCAGGAGTGTGGCGACACCCGCGTTTTCGTCAGCGTGTCCGGCGTCACCGAGGATGAAGTCCTGCGCTGCCATAGCCGCCTGGAGCCGCTGGTGGACGCCGTGGAGGTCAACATAAGCTCGCCCAACACCGCTGGCCTGCGGGTCTTCCACGAGCCGAAGGCGCTGGCCGCTCTGCTGGCCCGGCTCAACCAGCAGCGCCGCAAGCCCGTATTCGTCAAGCTGCCGCCCTACGCGGCCGGCGACGACGAGGCGCGGGACAGGGTGCTGGGGCTGGCCAGGGTGTGCCTGGAGCATGGCATGGACGCGCTGACCATCGCCAACACCCGGCCCACCCGGGACGCCAGGCTGGCCGTGGGCGCCGGCGGGCTGAGCGGCCGGCTGGTGTTCCCTGACATGCTCCGGATGGTGCGGGAGGTGAAAGCCGAGGTCGGCCAAGGGCTGGCCATCAACGCCTGCGGCGGCATCTTCTCGGCGGAGGACGCCTGGCAAGCGCTGGAGGCGGGGGCTACCACGGTGCAGCTCCTGACCGGCCTGGTCTATCGCGGCCCTGGCGTGGCCCACAGCATCAACTGCGGCCTGCTGGACATCATGGACAGACGGGGTGCGCTCTGGCGTCAGGCAGTCGGCCAGGGTTGACGTGCCCCTTCCTGCGCGACCACTCCAGCCACGGCTGTCGAGGCATGCGCCGCAAGACCTCTCCAGCCTGCCCCCTCGACAGGCTCGGGGCAGGCTGGAGAGGGGGCCATAGCTTGGCCAATGCTGTGCCGTCAAAGACTGGGTGTGAGGCCCTCCAGCCCAGCGGGAGCTTTTCGCCGCGCAGGGCTGCACACAGCCTTTACACTCGTACCCCCTGCCGATATAATCACAGTGAGAAACTGTGTGTTTTGATGGCCAGACGTTGCGAAGGAGACACTAGATGGCAGTCCTGCCGATACTCCACTTTCCGCATCCTGTGCTGCGGCAGAAGGCCAGGAAGGTCCGGATTATAGACTCGTCCCTCAAGCGCCTGATTGGCGACATGGTGGACACCCTGAGGGATGCCAATGGCGTTGGCCTCGCCGCCAACCAGGTGGGGGTGTTGCGCCGGATTATCGTCATCCAGCTTCCCGAGGAAGAAGACGCCAGGGTCTATATCAACCCTGAGATCATCTACCGCGAAGGTGAGCGAGAGGTAGAGGAGGGGTGCCTGAGCATCCCGGGCTACAGAGGGTTCATCACCCGCTCGGTATGGCTCAAGTTCCGAGCGCTGGACGATTCTGCCAGGACTGTGAAGCTCAAGGCAGACGGCCTGCTGGCCCAGGCACTGGAGCACGAGGTTGACCATCTCAACGGAGTGCTCTACGTTGACCACCTGAAGAGCCACGAGAAGCTCATGAAGCTGGAGCCAGTGGCAGACCCTGACCACCCTGAAGTCAAGGTCGTCACGCCGTCCAGCGAGCTGGTGGCGGCGCTGGAGGCACACCTCGGCCAGCTCAAAGCCCAGGCCAGCTTCTCGGAAGTGGCGCTAGACGACAGAGAGACACCAGCTTCTCTCAAGATCAAGTAGCGCTAATTTGATGAGCTGGCTCTCCAACACTCGCTCAGCCTCTACTATTATCGGGCTGTCCCAGCTTCCAGCGCTGACCAGGGTACTGGGGGAGTTCTTTGCCTCCAGGGGGGTGGACGCCTACCTGGTGGGAGGGCTGGTCAGGGACGCCCTGCTGGGCCGTGTCACCAGGGACATTGACATCGCCGTCCCCCGAGACGTCCTGGAGATCGGGCGGGAGTTGGCAGAGGCCCTATCTGGCCACCTGGTGCCCCTGGACGCGCAGCGCGGCCTGGTCAGGGTAGTGGTCGCCGGCGAAGCTGGCAATGCCTTTATTGACCTGGGCCGCATGGCGGGCGACATCCTGGACGACCTGGCCCGCCGCGACTTCACCATCAACGCCATGGCTGTGCCCTTGGCTGACCTGCTGGCCGGCGGCGCAGGCAGGGTGATTGACCCCCTGGGCGGCCAGGCTGACCTCCAGGCGGGGGTTATACGGGCGCTGAACGACCGGGTGTTCCTGGAAGACCCGGTGAGGCTTGTGCGTGGCCCTCGGCTGGCGGCGCAGTTGCGCTTCCGCATCGAGGAAGGCACTGCCAGCGTGGCGCGGCGCGACGCGGCCCTGGTGAACACCACCGCGCCCGAGCGCGTCCGCGACGAGTTCCTGAAGCTGCTGGCCCAGCCAGGCCCCACGCCATCCTTGAGGCTGCTGGACAGCCTGGGGCTGCTTTCCCGGCTGCTCCCGGAGCTGGATGCAGGCCGGGGCGTAACGCAGCCCAGAGAGCACCACTGGGACGTGTTCCAGCACTGCCTGGAGACGCCAGGCCAGGTGGAGCGGCTGGTGGTGGCCTCGGCTGGTGACGATTTCGTGGCCCAGGCGGCGCCCAGGTTCGAGGGCATGGGCGACTACTTCGGCGCTGTGGTCAGCGATGGCCACACCCGCCTGACCCTGCTAAAGCTGGCGGGGCTGTTGCACGACGTGGGCAAGCCGGCCACCCGCTCCGTGGAGCGGTCGGGACGCATCAGGTTCCTGGGGCACCACATGGAGGGCGCCCGGCAGTGCCGGGACATACTCCATCGGCTGCGGTTCAGCCGACGCGGCGTGGATATGGTGGCGCGTATGGTAGAATACCATCTGCGCCCCAGGCAGCTAGCCCAGAGGGGAGAACTGCCTACTCCCAGGGCCGTCTATCGCTACTACCGCGACCTGGGCGATGTGGCAGTGGACACGCTTTACCTGAACCTGGCCGACTATCTGGCGGCGCGTGGCCCTCTGCTATCTCCAGAGGAATGGGCCGAGCATTGCAGGGTCATAGCCCACGTGCTGCGGGAGGGCGCGGAGCGCAAGCCCACGGCAACAACGCCCAGGCTCCTGGACGGTCACGACATCATGGAGGTCTTCGGGCTGAGTCCGGGGCCACAGGTCGGCCAGTTGCTGGAGTTGGTGCGCGAGGCCCAGGGCAGTGGAGAGGTAAAGGACAGGGAGGAGGCCCTGGCGCTGGTGAGGTCCCATCTGCGCCGGCAACACAGGGAAGTCGGAGGCAACTTTGCGTAGGTATACTCGGTCTCTCATTCTCATTGGCCTAGTCGTCCTGCTGGCCGGGTTAGTCCTGGGTTTCCAGCACATCAAGATCGGCGGCTTCGAGCGGGGGGGTGACACGCCCCTTGGGCTGACCCTGGGCCTGGACCTCCAGGGCGGCAGCCACCTGGTGTACCAGGCCGCGGCCAGGGACCCCAACACCGGCCAGCCGGTGCCGCCGACCAGGGAGCAGATGGACGCGCTTCAGAAGAACATCGAGCGCCGCGTCAACACCTCCGGCCTTGGCGAGCCTAACATCCAGGTCCTGGGCAACGACCGGCTGCTGGTGCAGCTACCGGGCGTCCGCGACCTGGAGAGGGCCAAGGCCATCGTGGGTCAGACGGCCAGACTGGAGTTCAAGCACCGCATGGTGAACGTGCCCAGGCCGCTGCCCGACGTCAACAGCCAGATTGTCAGCGTCACGCTGGAGCAGTTGCCTGAGCCGACGCCCACCGCGACGCCTACACCAGCGGCGTCCACCACGCCAGAGGCGACGCCGGAGGCCACCGGCACGCCCACGCCCGAGCCAACGGCCACGCCAACGCCGTCGCCCACGGCCACACCGACGCCGTCGCCCACCAGCACGCCCACCCCGCCTGCCGAGCAGGCCGGTGCCGGAACGCCCACGCCAGGGGCCAGCCCG
>DAOUAM010000117.1:0-16772 GCA_034433305.1 Dehalococcoidia bacterium
GTCCCCCCAGCTCCACCAGTTGCATTCAATTGTCTCCTTCTCGTTTCACAAACACTTGCGGCTGACAGGACTGGAGCCACGGTAGGTAACTCTACATGAGCAGACCCGCTGGCACTGGGCACCGAGATTGGCACCCCCCAGCCTGCACCTGTGTTTCTTGCGTAGCCAGACGGTCTGGCTATAAGGAAGGCCGCAAGGTATGGCGGGGCGCGGACGTAACTCCTCAGCATGCTGACCAATCACAGCCCAGGGACTGGTCTGGCAACAAGTACTGCTACTCAGCAAAACGGCGATGGAAAGGACTAAAACGAGGGCAAGGTCCTCGTGTTTTCTCGGTCCTGATAACGCTTGCAATCGGTGCTGCCCTGGCTGTGCTTATAGTGTACCCTCTTCTTCCTGATGGCACCCAGGCCAAGGTCCTGCAGGTACAGCAAAAGATTGCCGAGCTTACACCCTGGCCCCAGGACCACTGATGAAGGCCTTTCGCCTGTTGCTAACTCTGTTAGTTGGAGGTGGGCTTGGTCTGTTTGCTGTCCCGCTGCTTCCGCAGCAAGCCCAGGACTGGATTACAACATGGCAGAGCAAAGTGACCGACCGAGCAGACCACGTAAGAGAGGCTTTTCGCTCACGCACGGCGAGTGACGACAGCGCGCTGCAGGCCTCAACAACAAGAGCGCCGAGAGGTGCGCAGGCCTCCGGGCCCACGCCGATCAGCGTAACGGGTGATACAATTCAACAAGTAGAGAGATTAGTCCATGACCTCGTAAACGAGGAAAGACAGCGCCGAGGAATTTCACCTCTTCTCCAGGACCAAAAGTTGTCGGCGATCGCCAGAGCCCATAGCGAGGACATGGCCATGAGAGACTACTTTGCTCACGAAGACCTGCTAGGGCAGGGACCGCCTGAGCGCGCTGCGCGCCAGGGTTACACCTGCAGAAAGGACTATGGCTCATACTACACAGAGGGAGTGGCCGAGAACATCTTTCAGAACTGGCTTTACTCTTCTAGGACATACATAGGTCCAATTCCAGCCAAAAATTACATGTCACCTGAGGAAATCGCCGCCTCTACCGTGGACGGTTGGATGGCAAGCCCCGGCCACCGTGAAAACATCCTGGACCGCTCCTATGACCGGGTTGGTACAGGCGTAGCCATATCAAAAGACGACAAAGTCTATATCACTCAGAATTTCTGCTAAAGCAAGAGTGCCAAATGGCACTACTTACAGTAGCGGGCGATGTCAAGTAAAAATTGCTGCGTGCTGCTACCGATGCTCCGCCAGCAGCACCAGTCTGATGCCCTGACTCTCCCCCTTTGATGGGGAGAGTCAGAGTGGGTGAAACTTTAGCTGATGCCATAATATCCTCCGGAATGCCAGTGTAGCCCTCTTTTTGATAATGTGCTTCACGTCACCGTAGAAGAAGAGAACGGTCCTTTTCCCCATGGGAGAAGGTCAGGATGGGGCAGGATACCCCACTGAAATACAGAAGTCCGTACCCTTCCCGGCACCTGCTTAGTTCTAGCTCCGGCCCAAATGTTGGCTGACTCGTTCCTGTCCTCCCCGGCGCTCCAGAAGAAGCCCTCCTCCTGAGACCCGAACGTGAACATGCCCCAGCACTCCGCGACTTCGCCCCCTGGAAGCCTGCCGCTAACTCGACCAGGCCTTGCATCCTTATGCCCAGCCCCATATGATGGCGTTGTACTTCCGCCCCGGGGGTATGACTATGAGCGAGTACCAGTACTACAAGTCCCAGGCCCTGGACCACCCTCTCACCAGGGAGGAGATGGCCGAGGTCCACGCCCTCTCCACGCGGGCCGCCATCACGCCGACTCGGTCCGTCAACGTCTGCCACTGGAGCGACTTCAAGGGCGACCCCCTGGAACTGGTGAAGCAGTACTGCGACGCCTTCCTCTACGTCGCCAACTGGTGCCCGCACCAGTTGATGCTCCGGCTGCCCACAGGACTCCTCGCCCACTATTCCCGCAAGTACAGCTTCATGGGCCTGCTCGACCAGGCGGGCCTTCGCCTGGATGGTGCGCTCCTCTAATGCCTGAAGGTGACTCCCTCCGCACCGCTGACCTGCTGGGCGCCTTCTCCCTGGCGAGCGACCTCGCCATGGGGCTGCACATGGAGCACGGGGCGCGCTCCTGCTACATTGGCATGCACATCGCCCGGGAGATGGGGCTTTCTCCGGAGCAATGCACCCATCTGTACTACGCCGAGCTTCTGAAGGACGCCGGTTGCACTACCTGGACCAGCCAGTTGGCCAGCTTCTGGCTTGTGGACGAACTGGCCGCCAAGCGGGACCTCCAGTTCTTTCGCAATGCCCGCAACCCCCTGGACGTGGTCTCCTGGCTCATGAAGTTTGTAGCGGCGGGAGCGCCAGTAATGAGCCGGGCCTCCCATATCCTGGACTTCCTGGTAAATGGCCGGGAGTTCATGAGGGAGGGCTTCGAGAGCACCTGCCTTGTGGCCGCGCGTGTCGCCCAGCGACTGGGCATGCCCCAGGCGGTCCAGGACGCGCTGCTGCAGGTCTTTGAGCAGTGGGACGGCCACGGCATGCCCCAAGGCACCAGGAGCGACGCTATCCCCATCGTCTCCCGCATCGTACTGGTGACCAGCTTCCTGGAGGTCTTCCATCGCGTGGAGGGCCGCGACGCCGCCAAGCAGGTGGCCCTGGCACGGCGCGGCAAGGCCTTCGACCCCTCGGTGATAGACACCTTCCTGTCCCTGGCCCAGAAGGAAAGCTTCTGGAGGGGGCTGGAGGATGAAAGGGTGTGGGACACCGTGGTCTCCATGGAGCCTGAGGAGTCCCCTTACCAGCAAATGGGAGAAGAAAAGCTGCTGGATGTGGCGCTGGCCCTGGCCGACTACGCCGACCTGAAGTCCCCTTTCATGGCCGGCCACTCTCGCAGAGTGGCCGAGCTGGCGGAGCGCATCGCCCGCAGGATGTCGCTCTCCCGGCGGCAGGTAGCTGTCACCCACCGGGCCGCCCTGGTACACGATATCGGGATAGTCGCTGTCCCTTCCTTTGTGCTGAACAAGCCGCAGGGCCAACTCACCAACGCGGAGTGGGAGCAGGTAAGGCTCCATCCCTACTACTCGGAGCGCATCCTGTCGAAGATCCCCGCGCTGAGGGCCGATATCCCCATTGTGGCGGCGCACCATGAGCGCATGGACGGCAAAGGCTACCACCGGGGGCTTCCTGGCATACAGGTACCGCCAGAAGCCCAGATCATCGCCGTAGCTGACCGCTTCGACGAGCTGTCCCACGACAGGCCCGGCCAGCCAGCCCTTGGGCCTGAGGAGGCCATCAGGGTGATGAGCGAGGAGGCAGGCCCTGGCCTTTCTGCCCATGCCTTCCAGGCGCTGGTGGAGGACATCCACGGGGAGGCCGGCCCACCACAGGCCCGGGCACGCCGGCAGGACTGGCCCGCCGGGCTGACCGACCGCGAAGTGGAGGTCCTCCGCCTCATGGCCAGGGGCCTCAGCAGGCGACAGGCGGCGGAGGCCCTCTTCGTGAGCGAGGGGACCATCCGCTCCCACCTGGAGCATATATACGGCAAAATCGGGGTCTCCAACCGGTCCGCCGCTACCCTGTTTGCCATAGAGCATGGGCTGCTCCCCTAAAAAATCTGACGAACGTCAGATGTGCCAGCCCTGTGCGCACTTCAGAATAGGACTAACTTCAAGAAGGAGGTACGCACATGGCAACGGCAACAATCGTCAATGGACTGAGCATCCAGGGAATCCAGGGCATGGTGGACGTGGTGAAGGCACAGCCCCAGGTAGCCAGGGCGGTCTTCTATGCCACCACCCTCTGGAAGAGCGGGTTCCACAACGAGGCCACCGTCAAGCCTTTCTCCCTGGGCGGCGCCAGGAACGACGCCTCGCGGACACAGCCCTTCCGGATCGTGGGCGACCACCCCCAGGAGCTCCTGGGCACCAACAAAGGCCCGACCTCCGTCGAGCTGCTCCTGGCTGCCCTGGGGCACTGCCTGGCCTCGGGGTGGGCCGTGTACGGCGCCAACATGGGTATCCAGGTGGAGAGGCTCAGAGTGGAAGTGGAGGGCGATATTGACCTCCAGGGTATGCTGGCCCTGCCGGAACCAGGGGCCGTGCCGCCCGGCTTCCAGGAGATCAGGGCGACCTACTACGTCAAGAGCCAGGCCCCGAAGGAGCAGCTTGAGCAGCTAGCCAGGGTGTCGGAGGACCTCTCCCCCACTCGCCATTCCCTGAGAGCCGTCAGGTTCTCTTCCAAGCTGGTCATCGAACGGTAGCCAGCAGCACCAGGTGTAGTACCATTGCTGCTCAAAAGAGACGGGGTGGCAGTCCACGGAAGCATGGGGTGGGCGGTCTGCAACCCCGGTCAGCCCGCCAGGGGAGAAGGGGCTTTACAGTCACTTCAACCAGAGTTGGCAAGAGACTTTGGCACAGGCACGAGCCCCGCTGCGGGTCCCGTGCCTGTGCTAACTCTGAGGAGGACAGGAGAATGCCTCTTTCGCCGGCAACCCGAAAGCGTCTCGAGACCCAGGGCTTCCTGTGTGACAGTCCTGGCTTTGCCCAGCTAGAGCCATGGCTGCGGTTGACTCCGTCCATCTGCACGGCCCTCATGGGACTTGGCACAGCCCTGGCCCTGGCGCCGCTGCTGTGGGCGCTGGTGCCCATTGCGCTGCTGGGGGCGGTCTTCCCCAGGCATCCCTTTGACCTTCTCTACAACCTTGGGCTGCGCCACATCACAGGCACGCCACCGCTGCCGCGCAACGGAGCGCCAAGGCGCTTCGCCTGCGGGGTCGCCGCTGTCTGGCTCACAGCGACTGCCTCCGCCTTCCAGTCCGGAGCGGCATGGCCGGGCTACCTGCTGGGAGGAGTCCTCACGGCGGTGGCGCTCCTGGTCAGCGTCACCCACTTTTGCATACCGTCCATCATCTACCAGCACCTCTTTGGCCGCCGACGTCCCGTCAGGGTGTAATACCAGGTCTGCATGAAGGTAACTGTCCGCTCCATTTTTCAAAAAAACTGTCGTGTAGTAAGAGGACTGAACTGGGGAGAGCGTCTGGGTCCTGGCTGAATTGGCATGAGCCATAGCGAAAAGCACCACGGCGGAATATACTTGCTAATCATGGACTGCTCGCTGCCGGCCAGCGGCCTCAGCAGGTGCCTGGCAAGGACATGCCAGGGCGCCCAGGGACACGGGGACTACCAGGCCCACGGAAGGCAGGTGGAAGCGTGGCGCGCGCGTTCCGCGACAGGAGTGAGGCAGGCCAGGCGCTGGCCAGCAGGCTCACCGCCTACGCCCGACGGCCAGGCGTGATTGTGCTGGCGCTGCCGCGCGGCGGCGTGCCCGTGGCCTTCCAGGTAGCCGTCGCCCTCCAGGTCCCCCTTGATGTGTTCATCGTGCGGAAGCTGGGCGTGCCAGGCCAGGAAGAGCTGGCCATGGGCGCCATCGCCTCGGGCGGCGTGCGCGTCCTTAACGAGGACGTTATCGCCCAACTGGACATCCCCCGGGAGGTCGTGGACAGCGTGACCCGGCGCGAGCAGATGGAGTTGGAACGCCGCGAGCACAGGTACCGCAACGGGCGGCCTCCTCCCGATCTGGAGGGCCGCACGGTCATCCTGGTGGACGACGGCCTTGCCACCGGCTCCACCATGCGTGTGGCCGTCGTGGCCCTGCGCCAGCAGCATCCCGCCAGGACCGTCATCGCCGTGCCGGTGGCGCCCCGCGAGACCTGCGCCGAGCTGCGGGGCTACGTGGACGAGATGGTCTGCCTCCTGGAGCCAGAGGACTTCTACGCCGTCGGCTTCTGGTACGAGGACTTCTCGCCGGTAAGCGACGAGGAGGTCCTGGAGCTTATGGAGAAGGCCAGGCAGCGCCTGCCCACGTGACCCGACGCCCGACCACCTGCGCCCGGACACTCCACGCCTCCCACTGCCCAGGGCCACCCGCCAGGAAGTCATGGCCCTGACAGCCGTTGCCCCCGTGCAGCCCTCCAGGGGCTATCCCCCAGCCAGGAGCAGCACCACAGCCGCCGCAACGCTGCAATTCGCACCAGCGCCCTGGGTGCCCACACCCAGGCGTTTAACCAGAGGCGTCCGCGTCCATATCCGTAACTGAGCCGCTGATGGCGCCGCACTCCCGCGCCATCGGCCATTTGGGCCACAAAGGTACACGGACGCCAACGTGAGTGACGAGAAAGCAGCCGGCGTTATGATTACCCTGCAAGCATGCCCCAGGTGTGGCGGCGCCGTACTGGACTACGGCTCTCCCTTCGCGGACAGCCCGCTTTGCCTCACATGCGGATGGCGTCGCCCCGAAATCTCCCCGGAGATCCAGGCCGAGGTAGATGCCCACATGGGCAAGCCTTTCCTGGAAGACCGCTACGTACACCGGCACATCGGCACCGGAAAGCCGCCGCTGAGCGGCTGGGAGAGGGAGAAGCGACGCAGGGAGCGAGAAGCGGCCCGTCAGCACTCCATTAACCGCAGACTAGCCGCAGGCTAGCCCCCGCAAGCGTGGCTAAGGCCTCAGGGCCCACCCACAGCCCTGGCCCATGCCTGTCACGCCACGCCAGCCTCCACTGACGACGTCATCTGTCAGCAACAGCAGGAGATTTGCTCCCTTCCGTTAGAGCCAAGTCCCGTCTGGCTGCGGTATAATGGTTAATTGACCGCATATATCTGGAGGGAGCATCCCGAAAGCACGCGTTCTGTTGGTAGACCGACTGCGCCCGGCCGTGTCCGCCGACGGGAGTGATGCCGGCCTGACTCCCAATATCTGGTCAGGGACAGAGCAAAGAAAGGAGACAACCCCTATGGTACAGGCGAACAACGGCGACACGGTCAAAGTACACTACGTGGGCAGGCTGGAGGACGGGACGGTCTTCGACTCCTCCTACGACCGCGAGCCATTGGAGTTCACCATAGGCCAGCGGCAGCTTATCCCCGGCTTCGAGCAAGGGGTGATAGGCATGGAGCCAGGCGAGTCCAAGACCATCACCATCTCGGCGGAGCAGGCCTACGGCCCCTACCGTCCCGAGAAGGTCATTGACGTGGACCGCCGGCAGTTGCCCGAGGGCCTGGAGCCAGAGGTCGGCATGCGCCTGCGGGGCATCGAACCCAGCGGCCGCGTCATAGACTTCACCATCATCGGCGTCACCGACGCGGAGGTGACCCTGGACGGCAATCACCCGCTGGCCGGCAAGAACCTCAGCTTCGACATAGAGCTGCTGGAGATAAGCTAGGCCACGGCAACGTTTCAGACAAAGAAATGGGGAGGCCATCTCTGGCCTCCCCATGCGGTTGTTAGAGCAGGCCGCCCTGCTTCAGCCAGCACGGACCCTGGAAGTTGTCGCCATGAAGTGCGCCCTGATGGGCGCCGGGCCTGGAGCGGCCCCACCATGAATGCACTGGACACGTGCGGGGCGGGCGTCTCGCCTACCTCCGCGCTGGGTACTCTAGCGAATGGTGGCCCTTCTGTCGGCCAGGTACACGGCGCCATCCTTCTCGACGTGCCCCTCGAAGAGGATGGCCGCCTTGTGGGCGTCCAGGTCCTCGTACCTGCGCACGGTACTACCGTTGCCCAGGAGCGTCGGGTCGAAGACGCGCACGTGGCGGACCACTCTTCCCGCGTAGTGCCCACCCTTCTCCACGCCTCTCAGGCGGCTGATAAGCCCCTCGTCCAGCTTGTACTGGCCCACCAGCGCCTTCCTGACACTGTCGGACACACCGCCACTGGACCTCTTCCAGAATTGCCAGTCCATATGTCTGACCTCCCGACCAGAAAAGAATTGACTGAGGCCGCTACCTGCTGGCCTGGTGGAAGCCTTCACGGGGCCTCCACCCACGCGGCGGCGCGGCAGGTACTCTCAGCTTTAACCTACCAGGCCGGGGTTAAAGCCAAGTTGGATGACGGTTAAATTATGGTTAGAGTATCTCGCGCCCATGGGCATCGAAGGCGGACGACTACCCGCCGGCGGCCCGTTGTGTGTACAATATCGCCAGAGACAATAGGGACTATAGTCCTGGTGAATGTCAGTAGCCGGCATGCCTAAGATACTGGTCATAGAGGACGAACCCAACATCGCCGACTTCGTGAAGCGTGGGCTGGTACGCAACGGCTTCGAGGTGGAGACGGCCTACACGGGCCGCGAAGGGCTGGAGGCGGCGGAGTACCACAGCCCGGACCTCATTGTGCTGGACCTGATGCTTCCGGACGTGGACGGCATAGACCTGTGCCGGCAGCTCCGGGCCAACAGCAGTGTTGGCATCGTCATCCTCACGGCGCGGCAACTGGTGGGCGACCGGGTGCGCGGCCTGGAGGCCGGCGCCGACGACTACCTGCCCAAGCCCTTCGCCTTCGAGGAGCTGCTGGCCCGTATCCGCTCGGTGCTGCGCCGGCGCTCGGCCATCGGCGACGGCCTTATCCGCGTGGGCGACCTGGAGATAGACATCCAGCGCCGCCAGGTCCGCAGGGGCGGCCGGCAGATCGAGCTTACTACCCGCGAGTTCGAGCTGCTCAAGCTGCTGGCCCAGAACGTCGGCAAGCCCCTGCACCGCGAGGTGATCCTGCGGCGCATCTGGGGCTACGACTTCGAGGGGGAGGCAGACCCGGTCAAGGTCTACATCAACTACCTCAGGCGCAAGCTCAACGGCCCGGGGGACGCCGACCTGATCCAGGCGCTCAGAGGCTTCGGCTACGTCCTCAAGGAGGCAGTGTGAAACTCAGCCTGCACGGCCGGCTGGCCATATGGTACGCCATCGCCATCCCGACCCTCATCTTCATCCTGGCCTTCACGGCCCAGCAAGTCATGGTGCTGAACCTGGACTCGGGGCTGGATGCTGCCCTCAAGCACCAGGCCGAGGCTGTGGCCGAGACCATCACCTCCGGCCTCAGCGAGACCGACAGGACTGACGTTATAGCCGAGCTTATCTCCCAGGACTCGCCGTCCATCCCCCTGCTGCTGCGCATAGCCGACCCACAGGGCAGGGTGCTGGTCGCCTTCGGCAACACGCCGGAGGCCATCCTGCCCAGCCTGGACAGGCAATTCCGCATCATCGAGGACCGTGACGCCATTTTTGACACCATCCAGATACGGGGCATCGAGACCCTGCGGGTGTACACCTCCAGGGTCAAGGACCCGCAGACGCAGCAGACGGTAGCTATCGTCCAGACCGGCGAGAGCCTGTCCCAGACCGCCGTCGCCAGGGACAGGCTCTGGCTGTACACCATCATGGAGGCCGCGGTGGGCAGCCTGGTGACGCTGGCCGTGGGCATGTTTATCCTGCACAAGGGCTTCCGGCCCCTGCGCAGCATCCTCAAGCGTGTACAGGAGATAGAGAGCAGCAACCTGCGCTCGGGGCTGCCCGACGAGCCTCGCCCGCCGGAGCTGCAACAACTTGCCGATAGCCTCAACACCATGTGGCACAGGCTGGACATCGCCTTCCGCACCCGGCAGATGTTCGTGGCTAACGTCTCCCACGAGATACGCACGCCCCTGACGGCCATAGAGGGCCAGATAGAGGTCATGCTGATGCAGCCATCGCTGGACCCGGAGGTACGGGAGAGCCTGGAGCGCATGGCCAGGGAGGTGCGCCGGCTGGTGCGCATGACCAACAAGCTGCTGCTCAACGCCCAGTTGCAGGCCAATCCCACGCTGGCCATCGAGCAGGTCAACCTGCGGGCGCTGCTGGAGGACGCCATCGCCGCCATCTGGGTGCTGGCCGAGGACCTGGACCTGGAGCTTGCCGCCCCCGAGGACGTGACGGCCTATGGCGACTACGACATGCTCAAGCAACTGGTGCTGAACCTGGTGGAGAACGCCATCAAGTTCACGCCCAGGGGAGGGCGTATCGAGCTGGCGCTATCTACCGAAGGGGAGGGCCAGTGGGCCGTGGTGCAGGTCTCGGACACGGGTGAGGGTATTCCCGCCGAGCACCTGCTGCGAGTGACCGACGCCTTCTACAAGGCCCACAGCCGGCGCGGCTCCATCGAGAACGGCGCCGGGCTGGGCCTGGCCATAGTCAAGCAGATCGTGGAACTGCACCACGGCCAGTTCGAGATACGCAGCCAGGTGGGGCAGGGGACCACCGTCAGGGTGCGCCTGCCTACCACGCCGCCGCCTCCTGAGGCCCGCAAGCCACTGGCCGACTCCGGCCTGGACCGGGTCGTGAGCCTGCCAGTGTAGGCGCCGGCCCATGCAGCCCCGCAGCGTATACCCCGGCCTGTGCGCCGACTGCCGCTGGGCCAGGGCCATCAGGAGCGGCAAAGGTTCCACCTTCTGGCAGTGCCGCCGCCACTTCAGCGACGCCTCCTACCCCCGGTACCCGCGCCTGCCCGTGCTGGCATGCCGGGGGTATGAGAAGGAGATGGCATCTCCTGCAACACATGGCTAGTTTTGCCCTGACTGTTGCAGTCCACCCAGAAAACGATAGTCCTGACACGTTACTTGACTCTACTGCACACGGTGGTTAAGATGTGCCTGCCATGGAAGAGAAGGTGCTAGAAGGACTATTCAAGCCAGACCAGTTCCGCAAAGCCATCAGAGCGCTGGAGCTTGACGCTGACTCATTAGCAGGCTTGCTTGGCGTTCAACCAGAAGATGTCATCAACTGGGAGAAGGGCAGAGATTCACCTACCTTCGAGCAGTTGGAAAATCTGGCAAGAATCACGGGCCTGAAGACCGAGTATTTCTTCCTGGAAACTCCCCCTATCCCTGCAGGGGTATACTTTAGAAGCGCTGGACAGCGTCAGAGGGCAGTTCTTTCCCAGGGAACTCGTAAGACCGTTGTCAGATTTTATGAGTTATGCCGTTATCAAGACGAGCTAGAGAATCTGCTTGGCCGCAAGCAAGAGCAGGCAGTCCCGCAGACCACTAACACAAAGCAACCCGAGGACCTGGCACAATACCTTCGGTCCAAGCTAGGCCTTGGCATTGGTCCAATTCAGAATGTTGAGGATGTACTGTTCAAGCAGCACATAAAAGTCTTTCATCTGGATGTCCCTGGACAAGAGTTCTCTGGCTTATCGGTATGGGATGCCCATTTAGGCCCTGCAATTCTGGTGAAGTCTGACGATCCCTATTACAGACGAAGGTTCACGCTTTGCCATGAATACATCCACCTGGTCATTGCGTCTGGCCCATCTAATGGTCCTACGGTGTGCGACCTGGACTGGGACAAGCAAGATGAAAACTTTGCCAACCAGGCAGCGGCGGCATTTCTGATACCCCAACATAACTCCAAGCTTTGGGAGTTCCCTGAGCAGTTTCCTTCGCCTGAGCCTGAAGACCTGGATTCCCTGGTAAGGTACTTTAGGGTAAGCCGAGAAGCCGTAGCCAGGCGCTTGGTGGAGCTTGGGATGGCCAGCACAACTCTGATAGGCAAGGTGCTGGCCATGCCACAAGAGCCGAAGGCGGCGACACACGCCCGGCGCGTGCCCGGCTGGAGGCGGCGCCTGGGCAAGCGTTATCTGGACCTTGCCAGCACAGCCTACAAAAAAGGACTGATATCCCTGAGCAGACTGGCAGAGTACCTGGACGTTGATCCTGAAACTGCGCTGGAATTTGTCGAAAAGACCAGGTGAGCCTTCCAGGTGGCCAAAGTCCACTACAGGTTACCCTTCGTGCTGGATTCGGACTGTATTATTAAACTGGCTCGCACAGGTTGGCTTCGGCATGTGCCCACCGATGACCAGACTATCATAGTACCCTTCAAGGTGGACGAAGAACTGAGGCGGTACCGTGGCCGAAGCCTCGTAAGGGACTGGCTCAGGCGGAACCCGCATGTTATTAAGCGGTTCCAGGCTATTGAGGAGCACAGGCTATACTTGGAGCTAGGAATAAAGAGTAGCTGGCGTCTCGGCGAGGGCGAGCGCTGCGCTATCGCCATGGCCTATCGGAGAGGGCTTACATTCGTTTCCGATGACAAGCTAGCCAAAGAAACAGCTACGTCATATGGTGTAGTCACAATGAGTCCCTGGGAATTCAGGGATCTGGTGGCACCAAGGTTCAGGACAATGGAATGAAGTCGGAGAGCACCACATGAAATACCTCAAGCTGGGCAAGCTGTACTACGAGATCAGCAGGCATAACCCGCCGGCGCTGACCATCGAGCCGGGCGAGACGGTGACGGTGGAGACCGAGGACGCCTTCTCCGGCCAGATACGCAAGGAGGGCGACCGGCGCGATACCAAGAAGATGCCCTACGGCAATCCCCAGTCGGGGCCTATCTATGTCCATGGGGCCGAGAAGGGCGACTCGCTGGCCGTCCACATCCAGAAGATCGAGGCGCGGCTGGGCCAGGCGGCCAGCAGGACGGGCGGCCCCGGCGGCCTAGGCGAGTACCTGGGCCTGGATGTGCCCCACGGGACGCGCATCTGCCCCGTCCGCGACGGCAAGGTGTGGTGGAGCTCCACCGTGGCAGTCCCCTATGCCCCTATGATCGGCACCATCGGCACGGCGCCAGAGATGGGCGTGCCCACCACAGGCCCGGCCGGCCCCTGGGGCGGCAACATGGACATCAAAGAGGTTACCGAGGGCAACACGCTGTTCCTGCCGGTGTTCATCCCCGGAGCGCTGCTGCACCTGGGCGACGTCCACGCGGCCCAGGGCGACGGCGAGCTATGCGGCACGGCCCTGGAGATGCCAGCCACGGTGACCATCAAGGTGGACCTGCTCAAGGGCAAGACCATCGAGCGGCCGCGCATCCGCTCGCCCCAGGAGCTTATGACCGTCGCCACGGGCACCCCCATGGAGCGCTCGGTGGCGCGGGCCTACGCCGACCTCATCCTGTGGATGGAGCAGGAGTACGGCATCCCCCGCTGGGAGGGCTTCAACCTCTGCACCCAGGTGGGCAGGATCTCGGTGGGCCACTACGTCATCGGCACCGTGGCTGCCAGAGTCCGCCTGGAGTACGTGGAGGCCGCAGCCAGGGGCAGGTAGCCTCCGGCCCTCGCGCCAGGGGCTGGACAGGCACTTACTGGCGCAGGACCAGGCCCCGGTCTATGTCCACGCCCAGGCCAGGCTGCTGAGGCACCGCGATGTAGCCGTCCCGGTCCACCAGGGGCGGGGCCTGCATGATGGAGAAGCGGTGGCGGTAGTCGCCGATGGGCGGGTCGTGCAATAGCTCCAGGAAGGGGGCGTGCCGCCAGGAGGCCACCAGGTGCAGGTGGGCGATGACGCCCAGGTTGCCGCCGCCGTGGTGCGGCACCACGCGCTTGCCGAAGGCCTCGGCCAGCACGCCGACCTTGCGCAGCGCCGTCACGCCGTTGAGCACCATGCTCTCAGGCTGGAGGATGTCGTACACCCCCTGCTGAAGCATCTGGACGAACTCGTGAATGCCCACGTTGTTCTCACCGCCGGCGATGGCCAGCTCCACCCGCTGGCGCAGCTCGGCAAGCTGGTCGAAGTAGTACCTGGGCAGAGGCTCCTCCAGCCAGTAGCAGCCCAGCTGCTGCAGCTCCCGGGCCGTCTCCACGGCGCGGCGGAAGTCCCACTGCACCCCGGGCTGCCAGTTGCCCGAGGACTGGGCCTGGTTGGCGTCCACCAGGATGGTCATCCTGTCGCCCACGGCCTGGCGCACCCGCTCCACCAGCCGGATGTCCTCCTGCATGGTCTCGTAGTGAATGCGTAGCTTGATGGCCCGCCAGCCCTGCTCCATAAGCTGCACCGCCAGGTCTGCCCGCTCCTCGGGCGTGGAGAGGCGCACCAGGCTGGCATAGGGTATGACCCTGTCCCTGCCACCACCCCAGAGCTTGTAGAGGGGCTGCCCGCAGGCCTTGCCGATGATGTCCCACAGGGCGATGTCCACGCCGGCGACGCCACGGTAGGGCAGGCCCTGGGCGTAGTAGCGCAGGCTGGCCGCGTGCTGCTCCACATCGAAGGGGTCCTTGCCTACAAGCTGCGCCCGGACGGCGGGCAGCAGCGATGGGTCCATGCCGGGGCCTACGCCCATCAGTCCCTGGTCGGTGTGGACCTCCACGCAGGAGCCACCCCCGACCTGAATGCTCATCCTGCCGCCCGGGTTCCAGGCCGGCTCCAGCTCGCCCACGTCCTTGACCACCCGGAACTGGAGGAGGCGGACATCCGTGATTTTCGGCCGGGGTGTGTCACTCATGTCCCTAAATCCCCATAATGTTGTAGCCCGCGTCCACGTGGATGACCTCGCCGGTGATGCCGCTGGCCAGGCCGCTGCACAGGAACAGCGCCGTGCCGGCCACCTCCTCGGCGGTGATGTTGCGGCGCATGGGCGAACGCTCAGCGTGGGCGCGCTTCATGTCCAGGTAGCCGCTTATGACCCGCGAGGAGAGGGTGTCCACCGGCCCCGCCGAGATGGCGTTGACCCGGATGTTCTGCTGGCCCAGGTCATAGGCCAGCAGCCGGACCTCGTTCTCCAGGGCGGCCTTGGCCGTGGACATGACGTTGTAGCCAGGGAACACGCGCTCCGATGCCTGGAAGGTGAGGGTGACGATGCTGCCGCCGCCGCTGGCCTGCATCAGCGGCGCGCCGTGGCGGGCCAGGGCCACCAGGGAGTAGCTGCTGACATCCAGCGTCAGCCTGAAGCTTTCCCGAGGCGTCTCCACGAAGCGCCCACCCAGGTCCTCGCGATGAGCAAAGGCGATGCAGTGGGCGATGATGTCCAGGCGGCCATCGAAGGCCTCACCCACCTTCTTGAAGGCGGCGGCGATCTCCTCGTCGGAAGTGACGTCGCACTGGACGAGGGGCACGTCGCCCAGGGTGGCGGCCAGCCTGGCCACGCCGTCCCGGACGCGCTCGTTCTGGTAGGCGATGGCAAGCCTGGCGCCGGCCCTGTGCAGCGCCTGAGCGATGGCCCAGGCAATGCTGCGGTGGTTGGCCACTCCAAAGATGACGCCCGTCTTGCCTGCCAGGTCAATGGGGTACATGGCTCTCCTCCCCGGTAGTTGGCGCCTAGCATTGTAGGGCCAAACTCTAGCCTCGGCAAGCCCGCCAGGTGTAGGAGCGGCTGTACGAGTCCAATACCAGGTCTGGGTGAAAGTGGCGGCCAAGTCCCCAGCCACACTTCGGCCCCGCCAGCCTCTGTCCCCTCACCACGCGCGGGCAAGGAATCTGGAGCAGCCTGCAAAGGCCCCATGCCACGAGGGATGGGTACAGCGCCGCTACCGCGAGTGCAAACAACAAAAGGGGCGGGCCTGAGACCCGCCCCCGTATATGCCACCTTGCCTTTGTCGCGAAGCAGCCAGGACTGGCCGACTAGTTGTCCGCCGGGGCCATGGCTACCCGGGTGAGGCCAAGCCTGGAGGCGCCACGCAGGATTTCGGCGCGCTGCTGGGGCGTCAGCGGCAGCCCTGGCAGGCGCGGGTCGCCGCAGTCTATGCCCAGGCGCTCGCTGAGGACGGCCTTGGCCGTGGCGTGTATGCCGTACTTGCGGCACAGGAGGCTTACCTCGCTGGCCCTGTCCTGGGCGGCCTCGGCCCGCTTCAGGTCACCAGCCCTGTAGGCGTTCCAGACCTCCACCCAGAGCTCCGGGGCGATATTGGGAGGCCCATCTATGCAGCCCGTGGCGCCTATGGTCAGCGCCGGCAGCATGAGCATGGAGTTGCCGATGAAGCAGTCCAGCCCCATCCTGGCGAAGGCGCGCACGTTGGAGAAGGTCAGGGCCGAGTGCTTCAGGCCCTTCAACTGGGGGACACCCTCCTTAATCTTGAGCATCAGCTCAGGGGTGATCTCCACGCCCGTGGACTGGGGCAGGTTATACACGAAGAGAGGAAGGTCTGCGGCAGCGGCCACCGTCTTGTAATGCTGGACGATAGCCTCGTCGCTGTACCTGTAGAAGAAAGGCGGGACGCAGCAGATGGCGTCCACGCCGGCCCTGGCGGCGCGCTCGGCCATCCTGGCGGCCCGCCTGGTGGTGGGCGCGCCTACGTGCATGATGTTCTTGATGCGGCCCCGCGCCTGGTCAGCGGCGATCTCGGCAATGCGCATGTTCTCCTCGTCGTCCAGCAGGACGCTCTCGCCAGTGCCGCCCGCCACCCAGAAGCCATGCACCCCCGCCTGAATATTGAACTCCACTACTTCTCTGAAGGCTGCCTCGTTCAGTTCTCCTTCCGCCGTCATGGGCGTGATGATAGCAGGGTACACGCCGCCAAAGTCTGCCATTCTCATTCTCCTCGGTACAGATTGAGTACAACTCTGGGTGGGCCAACTGGTGTGAGTATTGTACCACACACGCCGGGGCCTCGCGGCTACGCCTGGCTGGGGCAGCCCGCACAGCCTCGGTCTCGCCTGGAGCGCGATGAAAGCGAGAGCCGCAATGTAGTGACTTTTTCTTTATCAAGGCTACGAATTCTGGTTATTTCCAATTGGCATAAGGGTATTGACTTCTAAAAATCTCTATGGTATAAACCCATAAACCTCCCAGTTTGATTATCTTCAAGCTTTCTAAACCCTTCCGTTTGGCCGCGTAAATATCTAGAGTGGAAGGAGGACTGAGTATGTGGCCCAGTTCGGTCAAAATCAGGGTGGTATCTGTCTTGGTTATGATGAGCGTTCTGACATTAGCCCTGGCCTGTGGCGCGGCGGAGGCGCCCACACCCTCCGCGCCGGCAACCCCACAGCCCGCGCCCACGGCGGCCCCTGCGCCTCAGCAGCAGCCAACGGCGCAAGCCCCGCAGACGCAGGCTACCCCCAGGCCGGCGCCCACAGCCGCCCCGGTCACTGCCTCTCCCACCGCCCCCTCAGCTCAGCCAGCCGCCAGGCCCACCGGCGTGCTCACCATCTCCGTGGGCGCCGTGGAC